>PKRJ01000024.1 GCA_017577365.1 Gammaproteobacteria bacterium
CCCACCGGGCGTCGATCTCGACGGAGAGGCCCTGCGCCTTCAGCGGCGCCCGCAGCGCATCGAGCTTCGCGAGGTGCCCCTCGAGGACCGCGAGTCGGGCCTGCTCGACCGTCTTCGGGTCGAAGCGCGGCAAGCTCGCGAGGGACTGGTCGTAGTCGCAGACGAAGAGCTCGAGCGATGCGCCGTACGCTTGCGCGAGCCGCGCCCCGCGTTGCACCGCCGGCTGCTCCTCGGCCGTCGGATCGACGACGACGAGGATGCGCTGATCGGACATTTCCTGACTCCCGCCGATGACGAGGGGGGAGCTTAGCCGCAACAGCGTCTGAGCAACAAGAACCTGGACAGCCGCGGCCGATTTCGGTAAATGGCTAGACGCCTTCATCCGGTTCGGTTCTTCGGTGGCCCGACTTCACGCCGGCATCGGGAAAGCCGGAGCGGCTTCATCATCGTTTCTCGGAGAATCCTTTCGATGACGATTCGGAAGTGGCTTGCCGGCGCCGGCGTGTGCGCGATGGCGGCGGCCGTCGTTGCGGGCGTCCTGCTGAACAGCGATCTCGGGCCCCTGCTGCTCGGCATCCGCGCCGAGTTCTATCTGTTCGCGCTGACGCTGCTCGGCGTCGCGCTCTTCCACGACCGCACGCTCGAGGTCGCGCTGACCGGCCTCGTCGCGATCGTCGCGCTGAAGCTCCTGACCGACCCCGGCTTCGCGCTGGGCCACCACGTCGTCGAGGAGGCGCGCACGCTCGCGAATCTGCTGGGCCTCTTGCTCGGCTTCGCCGTGCTCGCGCGGCATTTCGAGGAGTCGCACGTGCCGGAGATCCTGCCGCGCTTCCTGCCGGACGACTGGAAGGGCGGCTTCGTGCTGCTCGCGATGGTGTTCGTGCTGTCGTCGTTCCTCGACAACATCGCGGCGGCGATGATCGGCGGCACGATCGCTCTGCACGTCTTCAAACGCCGGCTCGACATCGGCTATCTCGCGGCGATCGTCGCGGCGAGCAATGCCGGCGGCTCGGGCTCGGTCGTCGGCGACACGACGACGACGATGATGTGGATCGACGGGGTGCCTGCTCTCGACGTGCTGCACGCCTATATCGCGGCTTTCCCCGTGCTGATCGTGCTCGGCATCTTCGCCGCGGTCCAGCAGCATGCGTATCAGCCGATCCAGCGCGACCCGGTCGGGCAACACGATGTGCAGTGGAAACGTCTCGCAGCGGTCGTGCTGATCCTGATCGGCGCGATCGTCACCAACGTGACGCTCGATTTCCCGGCGGCCGGCGTGTGGGTCGCGATCGTCATCTCGGCATTTTTCGTTTCGACGGACTGGAAGGTCGTGACGGGGTCGACGAAGGGCACGTTGTTCTTGCTGACGCTCGTGCTGTGCGCGTCGATGATGCCGGTGGAGACGCTGCCGCCCGCGTCGTGGCAGACGGCATTCGGACTCGGGTGGGTTTCCTCGGTCTTCGACAACATTCCGCTGACCAAGCTCGCGCTCGACCAGGGCGGCTACGATTGGGGCGTGCTCGCGTTCACGGTCGGCTACGGCGGCTCGATGGTCTGGTTCGGCTCGTCCGCAGGCGTTGCGATCTCGAATATCTTCCCGGAGGCGCGCTCGGTCGTCGCGTGGATCAAGCGCGGCTGGTTCGTGCCGCTCGCCTACGTCGTCGGGTTCTTCGTGATGCTCTGGCTCTGGGGCTGGAAGCCGTTGGTTCATCACTGACGAAAAAGGCCGGGCGCAATGCGCCCGGCCCTCGTTCGAGCGAGATCTTCTCGACTCGGTTCGTCAGAGCGCGCTGTTGATCTCCGCGACCGGAAACGCGTCGATCAAATCGCCCATGCCGGCGATCGCGGAATCGGGATCCGTGAAGCTCGATCCCGAGAACGTCAGAAACGATCCGTCCTCGAGCGGCACGGTCACGGTGCCGTCCGGTTGAATCGTCGCCGGCAGGCCGCCGACTCGAATCTGCCGGCCGCCGCCGAGCATGCCGGCTCGCGCGAAGCCGCTGATCAGCTGCCCGAAGCCTCCCGCGGCTCCGCCCGCACGAGTCAGCGAGACCGTCACCGTCTCGTCGCCTTTCTCGTAATCGGCGGTGATGTTGGCGAAGCCCATCGCCACGCCCTCGTCGTAGCTCACGCGCTTCCAGCCCGCGATCTCGGTGCGGAAATACTGACCGACGCGCCCCTGTAGCGCTTCCTCGATGCCTTGCAGACACAGGGTCGCCTTGTCGCGCGCCTCGGTCAGCTTGCCGGCCTTGTAGAGGGCGTCGATCTCCGCGCAGTTGTCCGTCAGGCTTCCGCCGAGCTCGAGCTGAGCAATAGCCGCGGGAGCCACCAGCATCGGCAAGAGTCCCGCGAACAGTTTTTTCCTTATGTGCACGTTCTTGGTCCTCGACAATGAAAGGAAGAGGAGGCGCTTGAAGTGTACGCGGTCCGCACGCGACCGCGCCCGGACTTGGAGCACGCTCGGCGGTCGGACCGATACGCTTAGTGGCGGTGTCTCGTGAGATTCGCGACGACCTCGTTCAGCATCGATAAGCGGAGCGGCTTCGCGAAGTGCATGTCGAAGCCCGCGGCGTGCGCCCGCTCCTTGTCGCGCGCGGACGCATAGCCGGTCAGCGCGATCAGCATCGCCGACGCGGTCGCCGGATTTCTCCTGAGCTCTCGCGCGACCTGATATCCGTCGAGCCCCGGCAGGCCGATATCGCAAAGCACGATATGAGGCCTGAACGCGTCGGCGCATCGGACGCCTTCCCAGCCGGTATGCGCCACGTGAACCTCGTAACCCTCGAGCTCGAGCGCTTCGCGCAGCGTGCGCGCCGCGTCGACGTTGTCCTCGATGAGAAGGACACGCGTCGCGCCGCGAGCGGGCGCCTCGATCACTTGCAACCCTTGCGCGGGCTCCATATCCGAACGCACCGTTCCGGACACGGAGTCGGACGCCGTGATCGGCAGCCGCACGGTGAACACCGCGCCGCGGCCCGGGCCGTCGCTATGCGCGTGCACGCTGCCGCCATGAAGCTCGACCAGCGCCTTGACGAGCGCGAGTCCGAGCCCGAGGCCGCCCTTGTCGCGCGCGAGCCTGGAATCGCCCTGGCTGAACGGGCGAAAGAGCTTCGGCAGCAACGAGGCGTCCATGCCGACGCCGTCGTCGCCGACCGCGAGCACGGCGACCCGCTCGTCGCGGTCGACGCGAAGCGCAAGCTCGACCTTTCGTCCGCCGAACTTGATCGCGTTGTGAAGCAGATTGCCGAGCACCTGACAGAGCCGCGTATGATCGCCGTCCACGGTGACCGGCGAATCCGGGAGATCGAGCTCGAGATCGATGTCCGCCGCCTCGAGTGCGCCCGACAGATCCTCGACGCAGTTGCGAACGACCTCGACGAGGTCGATCGGCGTCGTCTCGACGCGGATCTTGCCTTCGGAGATGCGTGTGACGTCGAGCAGGTCGTCGATGATGCGGATCATATGACCGACCTGCCTGTCGATGACTTCCTGGGCGCGTCGCGCCTGGTCGCTGCCCTGCTCGCTGTGCTTCAGCACGTAGAGGCCGTTCAAGATCGGTCCCATCGGATTGCGGAGCTCGTGCGCGAGCACGCCGAGGAAATGGTTCTTGCGTTCGTCCGCCTCCGCGAGCATCGCCGCGTGTCGGCGCAGCTCTTCACTCTGCTGCGCGAGCTCCTCGTTCTGCGCCTGAATCTCCTCGTGTTGCGCTTGGAGCTGCTGACTTTGTGCCTGCAGCTCCTCGTTCTGGACTTGAATCTCCTCGTTCTGGACCTGCAGCGCTTCGTTCTGCGCCTGGATCCGGTCGTTCTTCTCGTGAAGCTCGCTGAGAAGACGCTGCGTTTCCTCGTAGCTCGCGACGTTCTGCAGCCCGATGCCGAGCTGCGTCGCGCTCGCCTCGAGGAATGCGATCGCGTCTTTCGACAGGTCGCGCAGCGAGCCGACGACGAGGACGCCGTGGAGCGTGTCGCGAAACACGAGCGGAACCGCCGCAACCGAGCGCGCCGGCGCCTGATCCCAGCCGAGCTTCACGCGGAACGGGCTGTCGGGGGGAATCTTCTCGAGCAAGACCGTCGCGCGCTCGCGCGCCGCCTGTCCAGGGATTCCGTCTCCGCTTGCGATTTCGATCGGATCTACGGTCAAGCCGTGCGTCGCGATCGGCCGCAACATCGAGCCGTCCGGCGACGCCGAATACACGACGCCGATCTCGGCGCGTACGTGCGCGACGATCGCCTCGAGTGCTGCGTGCGCGAGCGCGTCTCGGTGCAGGCTCGATGCGATGCTTCTCGCGACCGCGCGATCTGCGAGCAGCCGCTGCTCGCGTTGCTCGAGCGCGGCTGCGGCGCTGCCTATCGCGTGGGCGATTCTGCGCATCTCGTCTCGAGCGGTTGCGGCTCGATCGTCCGGAGCGAGATGCAGCGCCGGCTGCCAGTCGCCGCGCTCGAGCGCGGCGGCGACGCCGAGCAGCTCTCGCGACGGGCCGCTGATCGAGCGGGCCGTGACGAGCGCGACCGCGGCGAGCGCCGCGAGCGACGTGATCGCGAGCACGCCGAGACCGCGGTTGACCGCGTCGCGCGTGCTCGCGATCACGCCGAGCGCATCGTTCGCCATCTCTTCCTGGAGGAAGCTGAACTCGCTCGTCTTCGCGAACAGCGTTTCGCGCAAAACGGAGAGCTCTCCTTCCTCGGCGAGGCTCAGCGCACGGGACGATCGTACGGCAAGCGCGGTGTCGGCCTGCTCGAGATATCGAAGAGTCAGCTCGCGTATCTCCGCGAAGAGGCGGCTTGTGTCGGGCTCGATCGGCAATCTCTCGAGCAGATCCAGTCGAGCCCGCGCCTGCATGGAGCTGTTTCGCAGCGCAAGAATCCGCTCCTGCGTCGGGTCTAGCAACGCCGAGCGGAGCGTGACGCCGACGCGGTAGACGTCTCGCTCGAGGGCTTGCATCCCGTCTCTGATTGGCGCGATCCGCTCCGAATAGCGGCGCTGCGCGTCGCCGCTCTGCTCGTGCCAGCCGTAGAACACGAGGAGCAGCACTGCGACGAGCGTTGCGACGAGGCCGAAACCGATCCCCAGGCGCTGAGCGATGCTGAGATCGGGATAGCGATTCATGAGATGCACCGGAGCGGACGTGCGAAGGCGAGCGTCTTGTGCGGCAGCGCAGTCGAGTCGATGTCGGTCGCTACGACGTCTCCCGGCACTTCGGCTTCGTCGAGGAGCATTCCGAGCGTGTAGGCCTCTTCGACGAGGAGCATGAGATTGCGCACGCGGCGCTCGTAGGTGCACAGCCTATGCAACGAGAAATTGGTGCCCGTCCGCTCGCTCGAGACGCGCGGGATCGCCGCGAACGTGGATTCGGATGCGCTTCGATGCTCCTCGATGCAGCTCATTCCTTCGGCTAGAAAACTCCCGTTCTTCGAGGCAGCAGCGCACGTCGGTGCGTGTCGTACGAAGCGTGTCGCCGACCTTCGCCTTGTGGTATCCGCGAAGCTTATCGATCGACGCGGGGACGATCGAGCACGGTCCCGGCTAGGACGTCGACGTCATACGCCCGCCAATCGCATCGTACGTTGTGACCCTCGCGCCGGCAAACTGTCGGCCAACCGTGTCGGTCCCAGTGATCGACGATGCCCGAGTCGATCAAGAGCTGCACGAAGCTCGGCAAGCGTCGGATGTCGTCGAATACCGGCAGCCAAAGCCAGTGGAAGCTCAGCCAGACGTTCTCGAGCCCTTCGCGCATCAGCTCGACCGCGAGCTCGTGCTCGCCGACATGGGCTGCAATCGCGGCGTAATAAACGGATTCCGCCGACATCTTCCTCGGATGTGCGCGGAACTCGCGGAGAGCGCGCAGTATCCGGTCTCTGTCGTCGAGGTTCGCGAGCAGCGATTTCAAAGTTTCCGGGATCGGCAACTGGTCGATGTCGCGCAACGGCTCGTTTCGCCCGAGCGCGAGAAAGACGTTGACGGTATCGCCCCACCAGATCGGGTTCAGCTCTTCTCCGAGCAGGTATTCGCGCCGCGCACGCTCCGGCTGACCGGCCATCTCGTACGCGGCCATCAGGAAGCCGCGGCCGTACAAGTTGACGGGCTCGGTCATCAGGTTCGCCTCGAGAATCTCGATCGCGCCGCCGAAATTGCCGAGGCTCATGAGCACCGGCGCGTAGAACTTCATGTCGGCCAGCGGGACGCCCATCGCTTCGAGCCGCTTCACCTCGCGCGTGACGCCTTCCCAGTCGCCCCTCGTCGCGAGCGCGGCGCCGCGCAACGAGTAGCCTCGGCTGTCGTGCGGCGCGAGCTCGATGATCCTCTCCGCGGACGCGAGCGCGAGCCGCAGATGGTCCTCGGCGGTCATCCCTTCGAGCGGCACGGCCGTCAGAACGACATTGACGTACGAGAAGTAGTAGTGCGCGTCGATGAACTCGTCGTCGAGCCCGATGGCCAGCCTCGTCAGGTGCCAAGTTTGTGCATAGTCCTGGAAGTAATACGCGTTCTTCGCCGCGAGGAGGTATCGATACGCGTCGAACGAGCGGGTCGGAAGCGTGCCGATATCGTGCTGCTCCCCGGCGGTGATCTCCGCCTCGAGCGCCGCGGCGACGTTGGTCGCGATGTCGGATTGGATCGCGAGCAAGTCGTCGATCTTGCCGATGTCGACCTCGTAGCTCGACGCCCAAAGCACGATGCCGCTCGAGGGCGTGAGCATCTGCAAGCGGACGGTCGCGCGCTCGCCGAGATATTGGATCGTTCCGGTAAGCACGTTTTGAGCACGTAGTCGCCGCGCGATCTCGTCCAGGGGCAACCCGCGCTGCGCGAGCCCGAGCACGTTCTCCCGCGAGATGACCTTGAGGCTCTTGATCCGGGCGAGCTGTTGGATCATCTCGTCGTGCAGTCCGGCCGCGAAGAGGCCGTCGTCGGTCGGCGCATTGAGCTCCGTGAGCGGCAGGATCGCGAGCGAGCTCGGCAGCGGCGCGTCGAGGACGCGAGCGGCATCGGCTTGCGGGCGGCGGGCCGCCGGGTCCCGCTCGACGACCACCGCGGCGCCGAGCGCGAGCAGCAGCACGATCGCGAGCGCGTGCCATACGCGAGGAAGCGGCAGCCGTATCGGGCGGGGCGAAGATTCGCGGCTCGGCGCGTCTTCGATCGGGGCGATGAATCGGTAGCCGCGGCCTGGAATGGTCTGAATGAAGCGGGGCGCCGACGGGGAGTCCGCCAGACACCTGCGCAGCGATGAGATCGCCTGATTCAGATTGTTCTGCTCGACGATCACATCGGGCCAGACGGCCTGCATCAGATAGTCCTTGGACAGGGTCTCGCCCGCGTGCCGGATCAGCTCGAGCAACGTATCGAAAGCTCGCGAGCTCAAGTGGACGGGCTCTCCGTCGGGACCGAACAGCTTTCTTGCGACCGCATCCAGACGATATCCGCCGAAGCGGTACTCGCTCGTCGGCTGGAGTGATGTCATCGTCGCTCCCCCCTGTCGTGCGGCGTGACGGTGGCCGACGGCGATGCCGTCGGCAATCCGCTTCACGAGCCGCGGCTTCATGCGTTTTCAGCCGCGTTCAGAAAAAATCAGCTCCCTCCTCAGTGTCATTCATGGACCCGACACCGAACGCTTGGAACGATCCTCCCCGGTGCTCTCGATAGGAGATCCGACGCGAGACACGGATCGATCGTGAACGCTCGTTCCGCATGGCTTCGGGATCGAGTTCGCGAATCTCGACGCGCGCCGGCGACGGCCAGCGCCGCGCCCGCCGCCGACCGACGCGCACGCGCGTATCGGAAGTTTCTCTATCTAACTTCCGGCTTCGAACGGGTCGTGCGTCGGGATTGTAGCAACTCATTGTGGCTCGGACTCGCGTCTCCGGAACGGTCGTCGCGTATCGGAATAACCGACTGAAATATCACGAAGAATCGCCGGAGTCACGGGGCGCTACACCCGCGGATGTCGCGATTTTGCGACGTTCGAGATGCGCGGAAGCCCGGGACCGTCGGCGGACAGCGATTGTTCAGTGTGAGCGCAGCAGGGGGGATCCGATGAACGACAACACGCAGAGGTCGACGAGAAAAGAGAAGCTGCCGACGAAGCCGCGTCCGACCGCGCTGGCCGCGGCGATCCTGCTCGCGCTCGGCGCCGCGAGCGCTCCCGATCGTGCGTCCGCCCAAGACGCGTTGGAAGAGGTGGTGGTGACGGGCTCGCGAATCGTGCGGCGCGATCTCGAGGCCGGGAGCCCGATCCTGACGGTCGAATCGCGAATGTTCGAGGAATCGAGCACGCTCGCGGTCGAAAGCGTGCTGAACCAACTGCCTCAGTTCGTGCCCGACCGAACCCAGTTCAACACGTCCGACGTGTTTCCGAGCGCGACGAGCACCCCGGGCATCTCCACGGTGAGCCTGCGCGGCCTCGGCGCGCAACGAACGCTCGTGCTCATCGACGGCCGGCGCGGTCAGCCCGTGAACTCCACGCTCGTGATCGACACCAATTCGATCCCGGCCGCGGCGATCGAGAGCGTCGAGATCATCACGGGCGGCGCTTCGGCGGTGTACGGCGCCGACGCGCTCGGCGGCGTCACGAACTTCAAGCTGCGCAGCAACTTCGAGGGCATCGATCTCCAGGTGCGGACCGGCGTCACCGAGCACGGCGGCGGGCAGGAGACGAGCGTCAGCCTTCTGCTCGGCGCGAATCTCGAGGACGGCCGAGGCAACGCGATGCTCGCCGTCGAATGGTCGGAGCGCGACGAGGTCATGGCGTACGACCGGCCGTTCATGCGCAAGACGTTGAAGGATTCGAACACGAACGCCGGCACCGCAGCGCGCATGCCGGGCTTTCTGTATCAGCCGAGCGCGACGAACCGTCCTTCCGAGGAAGCGGTCCGCGCGCTGTTTCCCGATCTGCCCCCGGACCTCGACATCACCCCGCTGCTCGGATCGGCTTTCCTGTTCAACGACGACAACACGCTCTACAAGGTCGAGCGCGGCGGAATGGGGTTCAACGGTGACGTCGCTAACGACCCCGCGTACCGCATCGCGCCGAACGGCACGCTCGTCCCGAACAATTTCGACCTGCGCTATTCGAGCCCGATGGATCGCTACTCGCTGTTCGGCAAGGCGCACTACGGGTTCACCGATTCCGTCGAGGCCTACGCGCAGGTGATGTTCGTCAACACGACGAACCTGCAGGTGCTGCAGCCGACCGGCGCGGTCGGCGGATTCGGCGCGACGATTCCGTACGGCGAAGGCATCTACGCGCCGTCGCTCGCCGAGGACGGCGTGACGACCGTTCCCGAGTACACGGACGGCACATACGGCTTGTTCTGCCAGCCTACGGGCGGCTGCACGAACTCCGAAGTGTTCCCGGTCCCCGACGCGCTCCGCGATCTGCTCGACTCACGCGGCGACGACGTGCTGAGCACCACCGAGTTCGATCCGAATACCGGCGAGCCGCTCGTCATCGCCGGCAGGAACTCGCCATGGGATATTGGCGCGACGTTCGATTGGCTCCCGACCCGCTCGATCCGGAACACGACGAACCTCTATCAGATGCTCGCCGGATTCCGCGGCGACTTGCCGTTCCGCGACTGGACCTGGGACGTCTACTACTCGCACGGCGAGACGCGCGTCGACCTCGATTACATCGGCTGGGTGTCGACGTCGAGATGGCAGCAGATCGTCTCCGCGCCGAACTACGGCCGTAACGTGACGCTCAACGGGCCCGGACAGACGTCGTTGACCTGCACGAGCGGACTGCCCGTATTCGAGGATTTCGAAGTGAGCCCGGACTGCATCGCGGCGCTCTCGCCGCGGTATACCGACCGGACGCGGCTCGCGCAGGACGTCATCGAGGGAACCCTGCAAGGGGCGATCGGCAACTTGCCGGCGGGCGAGGTCCGGATGGCGTTCGGCGCGACGTACCGCAAGAACGAGTTCGAGTATCTGCCGGATGCGACGCGCGAGAGGAACTCGATCGTCGATATTCCAGTGGGTACGTTCGGCCAAGCGAACGTGCTCGGCGAGATCGACGTGAGCGAGGTCTATGCCGAGTTCCTGATCCCGCTGCTGCGCGACAAGCGTTTCGCGCGTAACCTCGAGCTCGAGCTCGGCTATCGCTATTCCGACTACGGCGATACGGGCGGCGAGGTACCGACGTACAAGGCGCTGTTCAGCTGGCGGCCGATCGATATCGTGCGCTTCCGCGGCGGCTATCAGCTCGCGAACCGCGCGCCGAATATCAACGAGCTGTTCCTCGAGGCGAGCAGCCAAGCGGTGACGATGCGCAGCCCCGACTATTGCCGCGCCGACACGCGCGAGATCACGGGTAACCATCCGGATAACCCGAATCGAGCGGCCGCGCAGGCGCTTTGCGCGGCGTTGATCGGTAACGCCACGTCGGAGTTCTCGGCCGATCCGGACAACTACATCGGCGGCCGCGGCGACGGCGTGATCCTGCAGGTCAACAGCGGCAACCGCGATCTGCGCAGCGAGGAGGGCAAGACGTGGACGTTCGGCGCGGTGTTTCAGTCGCCGTTCGCTCGGCCCGCGGTCGAGGACATGAGCCTCGCGATCGATTGGCACACCATCGAGATCACGGATGCGATCGCGACCGTGTCCGCGCAGATCACTTACGACCTGTGCTTCAACCGCGACGGCCGAAGCAACCCGACTTACTCGATCAACGACCCGAACGGCGTGTGCCAGAACATCGTGCGCGACGAGGTCACGGGCGCCGCGCTCTACGTGAACTCACAATTCCAGAACCTCGGGTCGATCGAGACGTCCGGCCTCGACATGAGCTTCAACTGGAGCGCGGCGCTCGCGGATCTCGGGCTCGATCGCGCGACCGGCCGGCTCGGGCTCGGCATGACGTTCTCGCGGCTCTTCGAGTTCAAGGCGCAGGAATACGCGACGGCCGAGCCGTTGGAGAACGCCGGGACGCTCGCGGGCGGCGGCCTCTTCGACTGGCGCTTGTACACGACGTTGCGCTACTCGACCGCGAACTGGGGTGTCGGGCTCAACTGGCGGCACTTGCCTTCGGTCAAGAGCGCCCAATCCGTGACGGCACCGGACACGCCGATCCAGGGCGCGGGCTCGTACGACCTCTTCGGTCTCACCGCGAGCTGGAACATCACGGACAGGCTGCTGCTCACCGGCGGTATCGACAATCTGTTCGATCGCGAGCCGGAACGCGTCGGCGCCGGGCAGGTGCAGAACATCGCGGCCGTCAACGGCGGCGGCCAAAGGGTGCTGAACGGGTCCGGCTCGACCTTCCCCGCGTACTACGACGTGCTCGGTCGGCGGTACTACGTGAATCTGCGCATGCAGTTCTGATGCTGGTCCCCCCAGCGAAGCCGGAGGAAGCAGAAGAGGGATGCATTCCTCCGGCGGGTGGAGCCCGGGCAGGGATGCCCGGGCATTCGCTCGCGGGCGCTCATGCCGTTTCGTCCGCCGCGCCCGTATCCGGCCTCGATTCCGCGGCGTGGTCGAGGCGCCGCTAGACGACGCCGCGGGTGCGGGTCATCGCTGCGAGCGGTACCTCGGCAGCCGCACGACGATCCTTGCACCGCCGTCCGGCGAATCGTCGATCCCGATCGACCCTCCATGCGCGTCGACGAGGCTTCGGGCCACCGCGAGGCCGAGCCCGGCTCCGCCGGTGCGCCGGCTGCGCGAGGTCTCGAGACGCACGAACGGCTCGAGCACGGCTTCGCGCTCGGCCTCCGGAATCCCGGGTCCGCGGTCGTCGATCGTCAGAACGACGGCGCGATCGTCCGACTCGAGCGCGATACGGGCGGCCCCGCCGTAGTGGAGCGCGTTGTCGAGCAGATTCGCGACGACGCGCCGCAGCGCGAGCCGGTCGCCGAGTACGACCGCGCCGCCGGGCGCCAATCCCGCGTCGAGCTCGATCGCTCGGCCTTCGGCGCGCCGGTCGTCGACCTCGGCGCGAACGATCTCGTCGCGCTCGACGAGCTCCTCCGCGAGCTCGCCTGCGCCGGCACGCGTCGCAAGCAGCGCATCGTCGAGGAGACGCACCATGTCCTCGATGTCGGCGACGGCGCGTTCCCGCTCGGCGTCGTCCGGTATCGCATCGACGCGCAGCCGGAGCCGCGTCGTGAACGTGCGTATGTCGTGCGAGATTCCCGCGAGCATCGCGATGCGCGTGCGCAAGAGATGCGCGAGGCGGTTCTGCAATCGATCGAACGCGCCGATCAGCGCGGCGATCTCGCGGACGCTCGATCCCCGGCCCGGCAGCTCGACTCGGGGGCCCGAAGGGTCCAGGAGGTCGACGGCGGCGGCGAGCCGCGCGATCGCGATCGCGCCGAGCAGCGCGACGACGAGGCTCGAGACTACGATCAGGCCGATGCGCGCGGCGAGCGAGTGGAGGGGCGTCATGCGACCGGCCTGACGCGGGCCGTCAACAAATAGCCGCCGTTACGCACCGTCGCGATGAGATTCGATCCCGGGCTCGCCGCGTCGAGCTTGCGCCGCAGCCGCGAGATCAGCATGTCGACGGTGCGGTCGAACGGGTCCGCGCTGCGGCCGCGCGTCCAATCGAGAATCTGATCGCGCGTGAGCACGCGTCGCGGCCTCTGCACGAGGCACGCGAGCAAGTCGAACTCCGCGCTCGTCAGCCGAACTGGGACGTCGAACGAGCTGCCTCGCGTCGAGATCGATGACGAAATCTCCGAACGCGAACCTTCTATCCGGGGGTTGCATCGCACGGCTGCCGCGCCGCAGCACGGCCCGCACGCGTGCGACGAGCTCGCGCGGCCCGAAAGGCTTCACGAGGTAATCGTCGGCGCCCATCTCGAGCCCGACGACGCGATCGATCTCCTCGCTTTTGGCCGTCAGCATCAGGATCGGCACGTCGTGCCGGGCGCGAATGCGCCGGCAGATCGACAGCCCGTCCTCGCCTGGCAGCATCAGGTCGAGAATGATCAGGTCGGGACCGACGCGGCCGAGAACGGCATCCATCGAAACCGCATCCTCGGCTTCCTCGACGCGAAAGCCTTCGCGGACGAGCAGCGCGCCTACGAGCGCGCGGATCTCCGGATCGTCCTCGACGACGAGAATGATCTTCGGCTCGGCTTGCATGCTCGAGTTGTACGACCGCCCGCGCCGGCGCTCAAGAGCCCGCGCCCCTGCGTTTACAAATCGATACACATCGTCGACACAGCTTGACGATTCGATGCCGTTCGTTCGAACGCCGGCTACGGTGCGGCCGCAGACTTCGAGCTCGAGTCTCGCGTATCGCGAGACGAGCCGAACCACGATCTCGAGGGAGCGCGAATATGAAAGGCGATCTGACGCGGCGATGGATCTCGGCGATCCTCGTCGCAACGATATTCTGCGCAGGCTGCGGCGACGACGATGACGATCCCCCCGCCGTCGGCGACGATCGGTTCGCGAGCGTCGACGCGGTCGCGCGGGCGGCATTCGAGCGGTCCGGCGTCTCCGGGATGGGGCTCGCGATCTACGACCGCGACGGCGAGAAGGTCTTCGAGCGGATGTACGGGGACTTCTCCGCCGACCGGCGCGTCGCGCTCGCCTCGGCGTCGAAGCTCGTCTCGGGCGTCGTGCTCTTCCGCCTCGTCGACGAGGGCTATCTTTCGCTCGACTCGACGACCGGAGAGGTGCTCGGCTGGACGGGACAGAAGGGCACCATCACGCTGCGTCATCTGCTGTCGTTCACGTCGGGCCTACCGCCCGAGCACCGTTGCATCTATCAGCCGAACCTGTCGCTCGCCGCGTGCGTGGATCTGATCGGCGAAGCCGACATGCGCGCGCCGCCGGGCACTCGCTTCGACTACGGCGGCACGCACTTGCACGTCGCGGGCCGCATGGCCGAGGTCGTCACCGGCGCGTCGTGGAACGCGATCGTCGACGCGCAGCTCGGTGATCGGCTCGGTTGGCCAGACGACGTCGTCTATTACGCGAATCCGCTGAGCCGTGAAGGGGCGGACAACCCGATGCTCGCCGGCGGGCTGCTGCTGTCGATGAGCGAGTACGAGCGGGTGCTGCGTCTCGTCTTCATGAAGGGCGTATGGCACGGGACGCCGCTGATCGATCCGGCGCTTTTCGATGCGCAGGCGGTGCTGCCGTTCCCCGACGCGGTCGTCGGCCGCTCGCCGGCCGGCTCCGCCCGCTACGGGTTGACCGCCTGGCTCATGTGCGACACGCCCGAGAGCGGATGCTCGGCATTGTCGTCGCCCGGCGTGTTCGGGTTCACGCCGTGGCTCGACCGCGCCGCCGGCTACTACGCGGTCCTCGCGCTCGAGGAGCCGGCGGGCTCGGCGAGACGTTTCAGCCTCCCTCTGGTCCAGGAGCTCGCGCCGCTCATCGAGGATGCGCTGCGCGACTGACGGCTATTCGACTTCGACGAACAGGAGATGAAGGAGATGAACATGAAGGCACGATTCTTCGTCACGGGCGCCTTGCTGCTTCTCGCGACCGCGGCTCATGCGCAGGCCGACGGACGCTTCTTCGATGCCGCGGATGCGAACGGGGACGGCGTCGTGACGCGCGACGAGTATCGCGCGGCCCGCGCCCACGCGTTCGCGCGCCTCGATCGCAACGGCGACGGCTATCTCGACGAGCGCGACTCGGCACGGCGCCGGTCCGTCGGCCGGCGCGCCGGCGACCGCGTCGACGCGCTGCGCGCCGAGCTCGACGCGAACCGCGACGGACGCATCAGCGAGCGCGAGTTCGTCGGCGGTGCGCTGCCGGGCTTCGATCGGCTCGATACCGACGGCAACGGCGAGCTCGACGCCGACGAGATCGCCGCAGTGCAGCAACGCGCGAGGAGCGCGAGGCGCGGATAACCCGTGCCAAGCGCGATCGGCGAAACGCCGCGACGGCGTCCGCTCCGACGCCGTCGCGCCTTCTCCTCGTTTATGCACGCCCGCCGATAACGTTCCGATGCCCTGGCGGCCGGGCGTTCAGGGCTTCCCAGCCCGTCGCGACTCCGGGCGTCGCTTGCTCGGCGCTCTCAAATAAGAACCACTTTCATTCTCATTTACATCTAAACGAGAATCATTATCATTCGTCTCTGGCGATAGCGCCCGGCAAGCGCGTCGGACGCGCGCCCAGGGTCGGACCCGGAGACGATGGAATGTCGAGAAGAGCCGTCACAACAATCGCTTGCTCGGTAGTTGCCGGAGCCTACGGAGCACACGCTGTCGCGCAGGACGCCGGCCCGATGGAAGAGGTCTTGATCGTCGGCAAGCGCCTGAATCGCACGAGCAAGGGCGCCACGAATCTGCCGCTGTCGCTCGCGGAGACACCGCAAGCCGTGACGGTCGTCGATCGCGAGTTCATCGACAGCCTGGGCTTCGACGACGTCAACGACGTGCTCGAGCTCACGACCGGCGTGAACGTTGAGGAGGTCGAGACCGACCGGACCTACTACACGTCGCGCGGCTTCGACATCAAAAGCATGCAGGTCGACGGCATCGGCCTGCCGTTCCTGTGGAACGTCGTCGGCGCGCTCGACACCGCGGTCTACGAGAAGGTCGAGGTGATCCGCGGCGCGAACGGACTGCTGACCGGTACCGGCAATCCTTCGGGCACGATCAACTACGTGCGCAAGCGCCCCACGAACGATTTTCAGGCGACCACCGAGCTCTGGGTCGAGTCGTGGGACAAACGCCGCGTCGAAGCCGACGTCTCCGGACCCTTGTCCGATTCCGGCGCATGGGCCGGGCGGATCGTCGCCGCGACGCAGTCGGCCGAGTCGCATCTCGACCGGTACGCGAACGATCGCACGATCTTGTACGCCGTCGTCGACGGACAGATCGGCCGCAATACGACCGTGACCGTCGGCTATACCGATCAAGACAACGAATCCACCGGCGTGCTGTGGGGCGCGCTGCCGCTGCTCTACGCGGACGGCACGCAGACCGATTACGACGTCTCGACCACGACGACGATGGATTGGACGTCGTGGGAGACGCACTCGAAGACCGCGTTCGTCGAGCTCACGCACGAGATCGGCGCGGACTGGGAGCTCACCGCGATCCTCACGCGCAACGAGTACGACGAGCCCTCCGAGCTCTTCTACGTCTACGGCAATCCCGATCGCGAGAGCGGCGAAGGGCTCTTCGCCTGGCCGGGCAAGTATCGCGCGTACTCCGAGCATCTCCTGCTCGACGCGACGGTGACGGGCTCGTTCACGCTCGGCGGGAGACGCCACGATCTTCTGCTCGGCTTCAACGCGGCCGATGCCGATCACGGCTATCTGCAACATCACGCGCCGGCCGACGATCCGGCGTGGGGCCCGATGCCGCCGTTCCCCGGCTGGACCGGCCGCGAGGTCGCGCGCCCGCCATTCGGCCCCCCGCAGCTCGCCGCGCAATGGACCGACGACGTTCGGCGCTTCTACGGCGTCGCGCACTTCGACGCGACCGACGCGCTCCGCGTGATCCTGGGCTTCAACGCGATCGACGTGAAGTCGCGCGGCTTCAACTTCGACGAGCTTCGCGATCGCGACGAGCGCGAGGTGTCGCCGTACGTCGGTTTCACCTACGCCTTCACCGAGAGCCTCCGCGCCTACGCGAGCTACAGCGACATCTACGAGCCGCAGGCGGAGCTCGGCGAGGACCTGGCGCCGCTCGGCTCCGCGGTCGGCAAGAGCTACGAGGTGGGCGTCAAGGGCGAGTTCTTCGACGGCGGCTTGCTGGGCACGCTGTCGCTGTTCCGCGCCGAGCAGGACAACTACGCCGAGTACGCGGGCTTCGACGAAGAGTCGGGGCTTTCCTACTATCGCGGCGTCGACGTCGAGTCCGAGGGCTTCGAGCTCGAGGTCTCGGGCCGCATCGGCGAGCGCGTGCATCTCTTCGGCGGCTACACGCAGCTCGACATCGAGGATCCGCAAGGCGTCGACGCGCGCACGTTCGTGCCGCGCAAGACGTTCAAGCTCGGCACGCGCTTCAATCCCGCGATCGCTCCGAAGCTCGAGCTCGGCGGCGCGCTTCGCTGGTCCTCCGGGATGTATCTCGATACGCCGCTCGGACGGATCCGCCAGCCGAGCTTCAATGTGCTCTCCGCTTATGCGCGCTACGCCGTGTCCGACCGGCTCGAGCTCGCGCTGAACGTCGACAATCTGACCGACGAGAAGTATCTGACGAGCCTCTATTGGGACCAGGCGTTCTACGCCGCGCCGCGCTCCGCGGCGATCAGCGCCCGGCTCCGATACTGATCACGGCGGAAATCCCGATGAGCCCGAGAGCCGTCCGAGCGTGGTCGTTCGTTCACAAGTGGACGAGCCTGATCGCGACCGTGTTCCTGTTGATGCTCTGCATCACGGGGTTGCCGCTGATCTTCTATCACGAGATCGACCACTGGCGCGGCGCATCGGTCGAGCCGCCCGAGCTCGACCGCGCACCGCGGAACGCGAGCCTCGACGCGATCGTCGCGGACGCGCGCGCGAGGCGCCCGGGCGACGCGGTGCAATACGTCGCCGCCGATCCCGACGAGCCGGACGTCTGGTACGTCGGCCTCGGCGACACCGTCGATGCGCCGGAGCTCACGGCCTATTACACGTACGATGCGCGCACCGGCGAGCTGCTCGGCGAGTATCCGCTGAACGAGGGGTTGATGTACGTTCTATACCGGCTGCACTACGACATGTATGCCGGCCTGCCGGGAACCCTGTTCCTCGGCCTCATGGGTCTGATGCTCGTCGCGTCGCTGGTGTCGGGCGTCGTGCTCTATGGGCCGTTCATGACGAAGCTCCCGTTCGGCACCGTGAGACGCGATCGCTCCTCGCGTGCTCATTGGCTCGATCTGCACAATCTGCTCGGCATCGCAACGGTCGTCTGGGTGCTCGTCGTCGGCGCGACCGGCGTCGTCAACACGCTCGCGATCCCGATCTTCGGGCAATGGCAGGCGACCGAGCTCGCTGCGATGACCGCGGGCTTCGAGGGCGAGCCTCCGCCGGCGGACGAGGTCTCCGTCGAGCGGGCGCTCGCGGCGGCGTACGAGGCCGCTCCCGGCACCACGCTGAGCTTCATCGCCTTTCCCGGCAACGAATACGCGAGCCCGCATCACTTCGCGGCGTTCATGCAAGGCGCGACCCCGCTTGAATCGCGCCTGCTCGAGCCCGTCTTGATCGACGCCCGGACGAACGAGGTCACGGCGAAGGGCACGATGCCGTGGTACGTCACCGCGTTGCTTTTGTCGCAGCCGCTCCACTTCGGCGATTACGGCGGTCTCTGGCTCAAGATCGTCTGGGCGGTTCTCGACGTGATCGCGATCGTCGTGCTCGCGAGCGGGCTCGTGCTATGGGTCGGCAAGCGCCAGCCGGCGAGCGGGCGTGCGAAACGCGCGGCGCTCGACGCATCCGGCGACGCGCGGGCTTTGGCGTTCCGCGAGCGGAGCTGACGATGGCGATCATTCGAGGACGTCCGCGTCCGCTGAGGGACGGCACGTGGGCGGCACCGATCTTGCTTGGGGCGGCCTCGGCGCTCGGCCTTACGATCGCGCTCGTTGCGGACGGCCTCGGTGACGTCGTCGGCGCGATCGCGCTCGGGATACCTGCGCTCGTCGCGGCGTGGTGCACGCGGCGGCCGCCGCCGTGACCACGCCGCGATTCTAGGTTCGCGTCGCCTCGGCGTCGTCGGACGACACGGCGGATGCGTCGAACGCGTAGCCCGCGTTCGGCACCGTCTTCAGCAATCGCGGCGACGCGGGGTCGCTCTCGATCTTGTTGCGCAGCCGATGCACGAGCTGCTTCAAGAGCTGCCGGTTGCCTCCGGCGCGGCGGCCCCAGACGTGGCCGAGGATGCGCTCGGTCTGCACCGTGCGTCCGGCGTGCGCGAACAAGAGCTGCAGCAGCCGCGCCTCGAGCGGCGTGAGCCGAATCGTTCCCTGCGGCAAGCCTTCGAGCGCCAGCTCGTCGACCTTCAGCGTGAGGTTCCCGAGCGTGAGCGTCCCTTCGGCCTCGAGGCCGGCGCGCCGCAGCACGGCTCTGATCCGCGCGATCAGGATCTTCGGGCTGAACGGCTTCGTCAGATAATCGTCGGCGCCGAGCGACAGCGCGCGGACGACGTCGTCTTCCTCGCCGCGAACGGTCAGCATGATGACCGGCACCGAGCTCTTCTCGCGCAGCTTCCGTGCTACGTCGAATCCGCTCATGCGCGGCATGTTGATGTCGAGCACCGCGAGATCCGGCTGCTCGCGCTCGAAGACGTCGATCGCGCTCACGCCGTCGGTCGCGGTCACGACGAGGAATCCGGCCTGCTGCAGCGCGAAGCCGGTGACCGAGAGCAGATCGGGATCGTCGTCGACGAGGAGGACCTTCATGGCTACCGCGCCCCTTCGCTGGTTGCGATTCGCGTGGTGTTAACCGCGTCGCGCGCGCCCTTGCCGCCTGCGGCCGATCTCGGCTTGCCGATCGGCAGCTCGACGGTGACGCGCGTGCGCGCATCGTCGGTGCGGCGCAGCGACACGCGCCCGCCGTGCCTTTCGACGATCGATTGCACGATATAGAGACCGAGGCCGAGCCCGCTCTCGTCGGGATCTTTCTCCGCGGACCGGCGGAACTGCTCGAACAGGAGGCTCGTGTCCTGATCGAGAGGACCGTCGCCTTCGTCCTCGACCCAGAACGCGAGCGTATCGTCCGACGCCTTCGCGCCGATGCGGATCGTGCTTTCGGCGGGCGCGAACTTGCCTGCGTTCGCGAGCAGGTTCACGAGCACCTGAGTCAGGCGTTGCGAGTCGCCGCGGAACGCGGGCAGCGCGTCGAGATCCGCCACCTCGAGCCGTTGACGGCGCTGCTCGAGCAGCGGTCCGACGAGCTCGAGCGCGGCCGAGACGATGTCCGAGAAGACGACGGTCTGCTGTCGGATCGCGAGCTGTCCCGACTCGATGCGCACGCTCTCGAGCAAGTTGTCGATCAGCCACGTGAGCCGTTGCGCGCCGCGCTCTAGCGTCTTCACGAGCTGCCGCTGCTCGGCCTCGGACATCTTGCCGATGCCGTCGCGCAGGAGCTCGATCGACGCGAGCTGCGCGGCGAGCGGCGTGCGGAACTCGTGCGAGATGTTCGCGAGCACCGCGTCCCGCGTGCGCCGCACGGCCTCGAGCTCCGTCTCGTCTCGGAGCACCTGCACCTGCATGCCGTCGGTCGGCTCGGAGCTCGCGATGACGACGCTGCGGCAGCTCCCGCCATACGGCTCGATGCGCTCGACGGCCTGCGCGCTGCCGGCCTTTCTCGCGTTCACGATCGGGCACGAGACTTCGCAAGGCCGCCGCCCTTCGGCGTCGCGCACGGGCTTCAGCACGTCGCCGCAGAACTTGCCGAGGGCCTCGTCGGCCGACACCTTGAGCAGGCGCTCCGCCTGCGTGTTCAGGAAGCGAATGCGCCGTTCCTGATCGACGGCATAGATGCCCTCGACGATGCCGCCGAGCACCGCTTGCGCGTGCGCTTCGCGGCGGCGCAGCTCGGAGGTGAGCGCGATCAGGTTGCGCCGCATCTCCTCCATCGTGCTCGAGAGCGCGCCGAGCTCCTTGCCCGACTCCTCGTGAATCGACGCGGAGAGATCGCCCGCGCCGATGCGGCGCGCGGCCTCCGCGAGCCGAAAGACGCCCGAGATCCATTGGCGCCCGATCGCGATGCCTGCCGCGGTCGCGAGCAGGGCGATCACCGCGGCGACGACGAGCATACGCCGCGTCGCCGTGTCGACCGGATCCATGACGA
The DNA here is from genome assembly GCA_017577365.1 of Gammaproteobacteria bacterium. Taxonomy (GTDB): domain Bacteria; phylum Pseudomonadota; class Gammaproteobacteria; order Steroidobacterales; family Rariloculaceae; genus ZC4RG20. The sequence continues at coordinate 20,675 of PKRJ01000024.1, forward strand.
CCGGGATCGGCAGCCGCGCTTGGAGCAGCGCGACGGTTTCTCCGGTCGAGACGATGACCGGCAGACTCGCCGCGAACACGCCGGCCGCGTCGATCCGCGCCGCGGCCGGCTCGCCGCTCGCGAGCGCATCGGAATGCAGCACGGCGAACGGCCCGACACCCGGACGAAACGACGCGAAGTCGATGATCTCGACCTCGATGCCGATTCGCTCGCTCAAGGTCTGCGCGAACTCGTCGTCCATCTTCCGGACGACGAACGCGGTGTATTCGGCATGTCCCGGGACGCTTACGCCGGCGCCGGCGAGGGGTGCTGCGGCCGCGCCGCTCACGAGGAATCGCTCGCCTTGCGTCGTCGCGGCCGCGAGAACGACGGCCCAGTCGATCTCCTCGCCGCTCGTCGCGGCGACCGTGTCGCCGCGAGCGAGCGCGCAGCCGTGGAGCACGGCGCTGTCGCAGTACGTCGCGAGGTACGGGTTGAGGGCATCCGCGCGCGGCGCGCGGAGCAGACGATCCAAGGTCGGGCGTTCCGCGAGGACGCGTCCGACGCTCAGCAGGTCCTCGGTGCTGCGCCGCAGAGCTTCGCGCGCGCCGGCGACCGCGAGCTCCACGCGGCTCGCGGCCTCGGCTTCGGCCAGCCGCCTCATCGTGCGGGCGCTGAACGCCGAGACCGCCGCGACGGCGAGCGACACGAGCAAGGCCGTGACGAGAGCGAGGCGGCCGGCGAGGCCGGGCGGACGGAGCTTCATGCGGAAATGCCGGGATCGTTGCGTTTCGGCCCGCGCGGGATATGCGGCAGACGGCGCCTCCGCGTCAGTCCGTAATGCTCGATCGTCGTCTTCGCGATCATCGTCAGCAGCGCGAGCAGCATCAGCAGGGAGGCGACGGCGAAGGCACCGGTGAGATCGTACTCGTTGTAGAGGATCTCGACATGGAGCGGCATCGTCGTGGTCAAGCCGCGGATATGCCCGGACACGACGGCGACGGCGCCGAACTCGCCCATGGCGCGGGCATTGCACAAGATGATGCCATAAAGCAGTGCCCAGCGAATCGACGGCAGCGTGACGCGGAAGAACGTCGTCCAGCCGTTCGCGCCGAGGCTGATTGCGGCCTCCTCGGCTTCGCGGCCCTGCATCTGCATGACGGGGATCAGCTCGCGCGCGACGTACGGGAACGTGACGAGCAGCGTCGCGAGCACGATGCCGGGAAACGCGAACACGATCGAGATATCGTGTGCGTCGAGCCACGGGCCGAGCCGGCCCTGCGCGCCGAAGAGCAGCACGAACACGAGCCCCGCGATGACCGGAGAAACCGAGAACGGCAGGTCGATGAGCGTGACGAGGAGGTGCTTGCCGCGGAAGTCGAATTTCGCGATCGCCCAAGCGGCGGCGACGCCGAAGACCGTGTTGATCGGCACGACGATCGCGGCCGTCGTCAGCGTGAGCCGCACGGCGGACAACGTCTCGGGCGACGTGATCGCCGCGAGATAGACGTCGAGCCCGTCGGCGAACGCGTGACCGAGCACGGCGATGACGGGCACGATCAGTATCAAGGTCAAGAACAGGAGCGAGATGCCGATGAGCGCGATGCGGACCACGCGCGAACCTGCATCGTTCGCGGCATCGGCGCGCACGCCCTGCGCAGCCGCGATCATCGCCGCCTCCCGAGCGCGCGAGCGGCGCGCCAGCCGTTCAGCGCGTTGATGGTCAGAAGCAGCACGAACGAGATCGACAGCATCACGAGGCCGAGCGCAGCGGCGCCGAGATAGTCGTACTGCTCGAGCTTGATCACGATGAGAAGCGGCGTGATCTCGGTGCGCATCGGCAGATTGCCGGCGATGAAGATCACGGATCCGTACTCGCCGATCGCGCGCGCGAGCGCGAGCGTGAAGCCCGTCGCGAGCGCGGGCGCGACCGTCGGCAGAATCACGCGGCGAAACGTCATGAAGCGTCCGGCGCCGAGCGACTCGGCCGCGTCCTCGAGCGTCGCGTCGACCTCGGCGAGCGCGGGCTGCACGGAGCGCACGACGAAGGGCAGGCCGATCAGCGTCAGCGCTACGACGACGCCGACCCACGAATACGCGACCTGGATGCCGAGCGGCTCGAGCCAGCGGCCGATCCATCCTTGCGGCGAGAATACCGTCGCGAGCGCGATGCCGGAGACCGCCGTCGGCAGCGCGAAAGGCAGATCGATGATCGCGTCGACGAAGCGCCGACCGGGGAACCGATAGCGCACGAGCGACCAGGCGATGATGAAGCCGAACACCGCGTTCAGCGTTGCCGCGATCAGCGAAGCGCCGAAGCTCAAGCGGTACGAGGCGAGCGCCCTCGGCTCGGTCGCGATCCGCCAAAGCTCGTCGAGCGGCATGCTGCCCGCCTTGAGCACGAGTGCCGCGATCGGGATCAGAACGATCGCCGTGAGGAACGCGACCGAGATGCCGAGCGTCAGGTTGAAGCCGGGAAGAATGCTCGGCTCGACCCAACGCGAACGATAGGCCGCGGCACGCGCGCTCATTGCGACGCCTCGGCGTAGATCCGGTCGAAGACGCCTCCGTCGTCGAAGTGCTTCGCTTGCGCCTTCGCCCATCCGCCGAAGACCTCGTCGATCGTGAACAGCTCGAGCGTCGGGTAACGGTCCCGATAACGCTCGGCGACCTCCGGGTCGCGCGGACGGAAATGATGTCGTGCGACGATGTCTTGCCCTTCGGGCGTGTAGAGGAAACGCAGATACGCTTCGGCGACCGCGCGTGTGCCCCGCCGATCGACGACCGTATCGACGACGGCGACGCTCGGCTCCGCGAGGATGCTGATCGACGGAACGACGATATCCGCCGCGCCTTCGCCCATCTCCTCGAGCGCGAGCAAGGCCTCGTTCTCCCACGCCACGAGCACGTCGCCGATACGCCGTTGCATGAACGTGTTCGTCGACGCTCGGGCGCCGCGATCGAGCACCGGCACGTTGCGATAGAGCCGCGCAACGAAGTCGCGCGCCGCTCGCTCCGCGCGCTCGAGCTCCTCGGGCGCCGCGTCGTAGAGCCGGTCGAGGCTGCCGAGCTCGCGATCGAGCGCATAGCCCCATGCGGCGAGGTAGTTCCACCGCGCGCCGCCCGAGGTTTTCGGATTCGGCGTGATGACCTCGACGTCCGGACGAACGAGGTCGTCCCAGTCGCGGATTCGCTTGGGGTTGCCCTCCCGTACGAGGAAAACGATCGTCGACGTGTACGGCGCGCTGCGGTGCGGGAGGCGCGACTGCCAGTTCGCCTGGAGCCGTCGGCTGTTCTTGTGAATCGCGTCGATGTCGTACGCGAGCGCGAGCGTCACGACGTCGGCATCGAGGCCGTCGATCACCGCGCGCGCCTGGCTTCCGGAGCCGGCGTGCGATTGCTGCACGATGATGTCCTGCCCGGTCTGCGCCTTCCAATGCGCGGCGAACGCGGCGTTGAACTCCTGATAGAGCTCGCGCGTCGGGTCGTACGAGACGTTCAGCAGACGCACGCGCGAGCCCGAAGCGGAGCTATCGCCGCCGCACCCCGCCGCGAGCGTGAGCGCGGCGAGCAGCGCGCTCGCGGCGAGCGCCGGCATCGGTATCCGAAAGTGCTTTCGCATGGGTCGGCTCCTTGGGATGCTCGCCGCGGGTTTCGCGCCCGCGGCTCGTGTTCGTTCACGCTCGTGCTCAGCCGAGCACGGACGCCGAGCGTAGATACGAGATCGTGTTCGCGTCGCGATCGGCGTCGGCGTTCCCGCGGACGATCAGCGTCGCGGCCGGAGGACGCGGGGCGAGACGTGGCCCGAGCTCCTCGATCAAGCCGTAACACGACGATGGCGACGAGACGCCGAGCAAGAGCAGCGTCGGCGCGGACGGATGAATGCGCTTGCCGATCGCGTCGGCGACGTCGCCGCGGAACGTCTCGGTGCGCACGTCGACGCCGTGCGCGCGAAGCGCCGCATGTCGGATGTCGAGCAGATCGCGATAGCTCGTGCCGCGCACGGTGCGGTCGGCCGCGGGAACGAGCAGCGTGCCTTCGACGGCGAGATGCCTGAGCAGCGTGCCGGCGGCCGCGAGCGCCGCTTCGCGCGCGGCGCGGGTCGGCTGGATATAGATCACGAGACGCTCGATGCGGCGATGACCGTCGGCGATGCCGAGCACCTGCCGCGCGCCCTCGTCGAGCAGCCGAGCGATGCCGTCGAATCCGCCCGCGCGGTCGAACGGGACGACGGCGAGTCCCCCGAGCGCCTCGGGCGGAATGCCCGACGACGACAAGTGTCGGACCGGTGCGATGTGCATCCGCGTCGCGAGCTCGCGGACCAAGCTCGACGATGCGAGACGCTCGACGTCGGGCTCCGATGCGCCGACGAGCCGCAGGCTGCTGATCGGCGTCGGCAGCACGTGCACGTGCTTCGCTCCGATACGAACCCGTTGGCCGACCTCGAGCTTCGTCGTCTCGGCGTCGCGGGAATTGCGCGTGGCCTCGATCGTGAATCGTGCACCCGGCGCGAGGGCGCTGGTCAGCCACTCGTTAGGCTCGACGTGAAGGCGGACGCGCTCGAGCACGCCGACGAACTCGATCTGACGCACGGTGCCGTAGCCGAGCTCGCCCGCGGACGCGGCCGAGAGCTCGCTGCGGCCGAGCACGATATCCTCCGGCCGGATCAGCACCGTGACCTCGCCGTGGCGGGGCGGGCCGCCGCGTTCGCTCGGATTCGTGTCGAAGACCGTGTTGCCGACTCGCACGCCGCCGCCTTCGATACGTCCGAGCAGGAGATTCGCCGCGCCGAGGAAAGTCGCCGCGAACCGCGTGCGCGGGCGCGTGTAGAGCACGCGCGGCTCGTCGGTTTCCTGGAGCCGGCCGCGATCCATCACGCCGATGCGATCGGCCATCGTGAAGGCCTCTTCCTGGTCGTGCGTGACGAGGATCGTCGTGATGCCGACCGTGCGCTGGATGTCGCGGATCGCGCGCCGCAGCTCGTCGCGGATCTTCGCGTCGAGCGCGCCGAACGGCTCGTCGAGCAACAGCACGCGCGGCTCGTGCGCAAGCGCGCGCGCGACCGCGACGCGCTGCTGCTGGCCGCCGGACAACTCCGACGGCAGACGTTTACCGAGACCCTGAAGCGATACGAGCTCGAGCAGCTCGTTCACGCGCGCGCGCCGCGCGGCCGCGCCGACGCCGCGCGCGCGGAGCGCGAACTCGATGTTCTCGGCGACGGTCATGTGGCGGAACAGCGCATAGTTCTGGAACACGAAGCCGACCTCGCGCTCGCGTGCGCTGACATGCGTGACGTCGCGTCCGTGCAGAACGATGCGTCCGCGGTCGATCGGCGTGAGCCCCGCGATCGCGCGCAGCAGCGTGCTCTTTCCGCTGCCCGACGGCCCGAGCAGCACGAAGAGCTCGCCGTCGGCGATCTCCACCGAGACGTCGCTGATCGCGACCGAGCCGCCGTAATGCTTCGAAACCTGTTCGAGTGAGATCGACATGCGCCGTCCTCCGCGTCCTTCGGGGCCGGAGCAGGTAGATGCTAGTCGACACGGGTAACAGTGTCGGTATTGCGGCGGTGACAAATCGGTGACATGCGGCGCGGCGCTGAGCTTATGAGCGAATCGAAGGCCAATGTGATCGTTTTGGAACCGAGATAAGACCGACGGCGTGACCGAGCTGCACCTAGGATGCGCCTCTGCTCGAAGGGCGAGCGAAGCCCTTCCCGGATCCCATTCAAGACTTGCGACTGGAAGCGCATCGGAGACGTCCAATGACAGGTCGAATCACGCTGAGCCTCGGCGCCCTTGCGGCCGCCGTGGCGGCTTCCGCGCCCGCCGCGGCGCAGAGCCGCGGTTCTACCGACGCGAGAGTCACGGAGGAGGTCGTAGTCACGACCGCTGCCCGGCGCCGTGAGGAAGCGGTGCAGGAGGTGCCGATCCCGATCTCTATCGTCGACGGGAGTCTGATCACCGACAGCGGCTCGTTCAACGTCAACCGCGTCAAAGAGCTCGTTCCGACCGTGCAGCTCTATTCGTCGAATCCGCGCAATACCGGCGTCAACATCCGCGGCCTGGGCGCACCGTTCGGCTTGACGAACGACGGCATCGAGCCCGGCGTCGGCTTTTACGTCGACGGCGTTCTCTACTCGCGCCCGGCAGCGACGATGTTCGACTTCATCGACGTCGAGCGCGTCGAGGTGCTGCGCGGTCCTCAAGGCACGCTGTTCGGCAAGAACACGACCGCGGGCGCGATCCTCGTCACGACGCGCAAGCCGAGCTTCACGCCCGAGGCGAATCTCGAGTTCAACGTCGGCGACTACGACTACTGGCAGGCGAAGGGCTCGTTCACGGGGCCGCTCTCGGAGAGGGTCGCGGGCCGCATCTCGTACTCCGTCACGCGCCGCGACGGCAATGTCTATCACGTCGTGACCGGTGAGCATCTGAACAATCTCGACAATACCGGCGTGCGAGGTCAGCTGCTGATCACGCCGTCGGATGCCGTCGACATCAACATTTCCGCCGACTACACGACGCAGTCGCCGGACGGCTATGCGCAGGTCTTCGCCGGCGTCGTGCCGACGTTGCGCCCCGAGTATCGGCAGTTCGAGGCGATCATCGATCACTTCGGCTACGAGCCGCCGAGCCGCAATCCTTTCGACCGGCTCGTCGATCACGACACGCCGTGGAAATCGGGCAACGACATGGGCGGCGTCGCGCTGAACGTCGACGCCGAGCTCGGCCCCGGCACGTTGACGTCGACGACCGCGTGGCGCTTCTGGGTATGGGATCCGTCGAATGACCGCGATTTCCTCGGGTTGCCGGTGACGACGCTGTCGCAGGCGCCGTCGAAGCACGAACAATGGTCGCAAGAGGTGCGTTGGGCCGGTGACCTCGGTCCGCGCCTGAGCGGCGTGTTCGGCTTCTATGCTTTCGACCAGAAGCTGAACACGGACCCCGTGCACACCGAGGCGACGGGCTCCGCGCTCTACCGCTTCCTGTGGACGGCGCCGAATACGCCGGCCGCGGCGACGCCCGAGGCGTACGACGGGCAGCGGCGCGAGATCACGTCGGAGCTCAATACCGTGAGCGCCGCGCTGTTCGGGCAGGTCGATTGGGCGATCACAGACAAGCTACATCTGCAGCCCGGCCTGCGCTACAACTACGATCAGAAGGACGTCTGGTACGTGCAGCGGGCGATCAACGTGCCCGATCCCGCGCCTCCGGGCTCGTACGGCAGCAGCCAGTTCACGGTCGACGTCGACGACACGAATCTCTCGGGTAACCTCACGCTCAAGTACGACGCGACCGACAAAGTCAGCACTTACGCGACGTACTCGACCGGCTTCAAGTCGGTCGGCGTCAACGTCGGCGGCTTGCCGCTGACCGCGGAGGAACTCCAGGACCCGGTGCTCGTGCACCGGATCGCGCGAGTGCAGCCGGAAGAGGTCAGACACGTCGAGGTCGGCGTGAAGACGAGCCCGTCGAGAACCTCGGCGGTGAACTTCACGCTGTATCAGACGGTGATCGAGGACTACCAGACGGTCGTTTTCGGCAACACGTTCTCGAACCCGCGCGGCTATCTCGCGAACGCCGAGGAAGTGCGCGTCCGCGGCTTCGAGCTCGACGCGAACGGAAACGTCGGCGATGCGGTCTCGCTGCGCGCCGCGCTCGTCTACGCGGACGGCGAGTACGTCTCGTTCACGAACGCGCCGCCGCCGCTCGAGGGGACCGGCGGTCCGCCTTCGGTGGACGCTTCGGGCGGCCGGCTGCCCGGCCTCTCGAAATGGGCGGCGTCCGTCGGCGGCGAGCACCGCGTGCAGGTTACGCCGCTCGGCGTGCCGGGCGAGCTGTACACGGGCCTCGACGTCTACTATCGCGACGATTTCTCGTCGAGCCCGACGCCGTCGCAGTACCTGAACATCGACGGCTATGCGCTCGTCAATCTGCGGCTCGGCTTCCGCTCGCAGAACGGGTGGTCGGTGCAGCTTTGGTCGCGGAACTTGCTCGACGAGGAGTACTTCGAGCAGCTGCTCGCCGCGCCGGGCGGCAACGGCGCGGGACATTACGGCGCGGTGCTCGGAGATCCGCGCACGTTCGGCATCTCGTTCCGCCTCGACTTGTAATCCTGCTCCGCGGGGCGGGATCGGCTCGAGACGGTCCCGCCCGCGGCGGCCGAAAGCGTACGAAATCCTCTGTACGAATTCCCCTTATTACTTGATTCGTCGCCCGGATGGGCTCAGGCTTTCGCGCACCTTGACGACCAGTCTTCCGAGGCGCAAGCCCTTCCACCGCGGGCCCGGCCATCAGGTCCAGGCGTTGGCGTGCGTTAGAGGGCGCGGCGCAAGCGAAGGCTGATCGCGCTCGGTAGGCTGCCTCGAGGAGGGGAGAATGAGCGCGCTTACGCGGAATTGGCTCGCGGGTGCCGGAGTGCTCGCGATGGCCGCGGCCTTGGTTGCCGGCGTCTTGGTCGACGGCGACCTCGGACCGTTGCTGCTCGGCATCCGGGTCGAGTTCTATCTGTTCGGCCTGACGCTGCTCGGCGTCGCGATCTTCCACGACCGCACGTTCGAAGTGGCGCTCACGGGTCTTGTCGCGATCGTCGCATTGAAGCTCCTGACCGACGCGGAGTTCGCGCTCGGGCATCATCTCGTCGAAGAGGCGCCGACGCTGATCAACCTCCTCGGTCTGCTACTCGGCTTCGCGATCCTCGCGCGTCACTTCGAGGAATCGCAGGTTCCCGAGATCCTGCCTCGCTTCCTGCCCGACGACTGGAAAGGCGGCTTCGTGCTGCTCGCGATGGTCTTCGTGCTGTCCAGCTTCCTCGACAATATCGCCGCGGCGATAATCGGCGGCACGATCGCGATGCACGTCTTCAAGCGGCGCGTGGACATCGGCTATCTCGCGGCGATCGTCGCGGCGAGCAATGCCGGCGGCTCGGGATCGGTCGTCGGCGACACGACGACGACGATGATGTGGATCGACGGGGTGCCGGCGCTCGACGTCATACACGCGTACGTCGCGGCCGTTCCGACGCTGCTCGTGATCGGCGTCTTCGCGGCGATCCAGCAGCACGCGTATCAGCCCATTCAACGCGACATGGCGGGACATCACGAGGTGCATTGGAGACGGCTCGTCGCCGTCGCGCTGATTCTCGTCGGCGCGATCGCGACGAACGTGCTGCTCGATTTCCCGGCGGTCGGCGTCTGGATCGCGATCGTCGTCTCCGCGCTCTTCGTTTCGACGGATTGGAAGGTCGTGCCGGCATCGGTGAAGGGCACGCTGTTCTTGTTGACCCTTGTGACGTGCGCGTCGCTGATGCCGGTGGAAACGTTGCCGGCGGCATCGTGGCAGACCGCTTTCGGCCTCGGCTGGGTGTCCGCGGTCTTCGACAATATCCCTCTGACGAAGCTCGCCATCGCGCAGGGCGGCTACGACTGGGGCGTGCTCGCGTTCACCGTCGGCTTCGGCGGCTCGATCATGTGGTTCGGCTCGTCGGCGGGCGTCGCGCTGTCGAACATCTTCCCCGAGGCGCGGTCGGTCGTCGCGTGGGTCAAGCGCGGTTGGTTCGTGCCGCTCGGCTATATCGTCGGCTTCTTCACGCTGCTCTGGACTCTAGGCTGGGCGCCGTAAGGTCGACGGCGCGGGCGAGCCTGACGCCGAGAAGGCATGGCACCATCGGCCTTTGCGGGAGCGTGCGCGGCATCGACGCCGCGCACGCGGTGGTGCCATGCCCTCTCGGCCCGCGGGGCCTACTCTCTTTCAACGGCCGATGGTGCCGTGCCGCTGATGCCGTCGCGGCGCTCACTGGATCTCGTCGATGAGATCCGCTATCGAGTCGACGATTCGGGTCGGCCGATAAGGATACGTCTCCGCGGTCGTGCGATCGGCGATACCGGTCAGCACGAGCACCGTGCGCATGCCGGCCTCGATGCCGGCGATGATGTCGGTGTCCATCCGGTCGCCGATCATCACGGTCGACTCCGAGTGCGCATCGATACGCCGTAACGCGGAACGCATCATCAGCGGATTGGGTTTGCCGACGTAGTAGGGCCTCACGCCCGATGCGCGCGAGATCATCGCGGCCACGGAGCCCGTCGCCGGGAGCGGTCCGTCGGGCGAGGGGCTCGTGTCGTCCGGATTCGTCGCGATGAAGCGCGCACCGCCGATGATCAGACGCACCGCCTGCGTGATGCGCTCGAAGCTGTAGGTGCGCGTTTCACCGAGCACCACGTAATCGGGCCTGTGGTCAGTTTGCGTGTAGCCGGCCTCGTAGAGCGCCGTCGTCAGGCCGCTCTCGCCGATGACGAACGCCGAGCCCTGCGGCCGCTGATCGCTGAGAAAACGGGCCGTCGCGAGTGCCGACGTCCAGATATCGTTATCGGTGACGTCGAGCCCGAGACGGCGCAGATGGGCGGCGAGATCGCGCGGCGTGTGCCGCGAGTTGTTCGTGAGGATCAGGAACCTCTTGCCGGCTTCACGCAGGCGCGCGATGAAGCGATCCGCTCCGGGAACCAGCTGGTTCTCGCGGACGATCACGCCGTCCATGTCCATCAAATAGCTCTCGACCGCCTTCGAGTTCGTCAATTCGGTGCCTCCGTCGCCGAACGAGCAGGACGGCCGCCGTCGGCCGCCCACGACGGGGACATTGTCGCACGAAGCGTCGAGTGGGGACGCCGGGAGGTCCGCTTTCTCGGCGCGGCGCACGACCGAGCGGGCGCCGCCGCCCCATCCGTCTCGGGACGAGCGTGCCGTCGCGGGAAGGAGAGGGAGCGCCCGGAGGGGGGCTTCGAGTCGCTCGCGACGGCTTCGGCGCCGTTCCAACCGGGGAGATCCCCTGTTGACTTGCGTTACGCGCCGCGTCACTAGTGCTCGAGGTGGCTCATTGCGGGGCGCTCGCCGGTGCTCGTCAGCTCGTTCTACCGTTCGATCGCTCGGACGAAACCGCTCGGGAAAGTCTTGATCGCGCTTTGCTTGGGTGACGCCCTGTCGAGCGCATACGCGGAGCCCGTTATCGGTCAATTCGAGCTCAAGACGCTCGAGAGCGATGCCGGCTCGATCGAGCTGCAAAGCCAGAATGCCTGGTCGTGGGATTATCCCGATCGTCGCGTTGCCGTCGATGGGGCCGAGCTCCTCTACGACGACAACGCGGTGGTCCGTCGCCGTCACGCGCTCGAGGTCGAAATCGGCTTCACGCGCGCGATCAAGATGCGCGCCGGTGTCGAGTTCGAGCAAGAGCGGCTAGACGATCCGCCCGCGATCGAGCACGCAAACGGATTCGGAGAGCTGGAGCTTGCCGAAGTCGGCGTCGAGCTCGTCGGGGTCGTCGCTCCACGTCGCGGTGACGGTACGGGATTCGGCGTCGTCGTGGAGCTCGAGCACCCGGTAGAAAACCGCGAGCACGATACGCTGTTCCTGGGCGCGATCTTCGAGTTTCAGTCAGGGCGGTGGTTCGTTGCGGCGGTGCCGATGGTCGCACGCGCGTTCGGCGGAAGTGCCGATGACGGCGAACGCGCGGATCACAAATGGGACTTCGCGTACGCGACACAGCTCGCTTACACGATCTCGAACGATTGGGCGCTCGCGCTCGAAGCCTATGGCACGGTCGAGCGGCTCGGAGACTCGGGTCATCCGTCCGAGTCTGCTCTACGATTCGGAGATTCCGATCAGCATCGCGCAGGATTCGTTCTCTATCGCACTCATCGCTTCGGCTGCGCGCACTGCCGACGAACCGCCGCGCTCGGGACGTCGAGCGACGACGACTTCGATGAGGCGGCGACCCTGACGATCGGCTTCGGCTGGCTCGCAGGGCTCAACCGATACACTCCCGACCACACGTTCAAGCTCAGCATCGAGCTCGACTTCTAACGAGCCTGCGCTGGTTTCCGGGCCAGCTTCTGCCGGTCGTCGGAGCGGAGTCGTGCTCGGTGCCTCATCAGCAGTCCCGCGAGAGCCATCAGCGTCAACGCGTCGAACGCGCCGCCTCCCCCACCTCCGGACGAGGTTTGCGGCGGCTTCGATGGCGCCGGAGGCGTTGGCGGCGCTGGTGGCGGCTCTTTCGAGGGCGAAGGCTTGATCGGATATTGAACGGCCGCCTCGTTGTTGGCGATTTCCGGATCATAGCTACCGGTCCAGGCTCCGACTTCGATTTCGCTCGAGCTTTCGTCCGGTGCGCGGCTTCGGACCGTGACGGTGGCTGACTGGCCCGGCTCGAGGCTCGCGATCCTGCAGTTGAGTGTTGGATCGAAGAATTCGCAGGTGCCGATACCGTCTGCACCGTCGATTCGAGCCAACGTGTCGTAATAGGACAAGTGAATGTCGATCGCCGTATCGGGACCGAGGTTTTCGATCACTACGCTAGCCTCGGTCTCGGTCTCCTTGGTCGCGTCCGCCGGCGGTATCACGGACACCTTGATGTCTGCGACGTTGCGCGCGATGGGTAGGCGGAACCAGTGGCCGTTCGAGACTCCGGGGTGCATCTGCTCCGCAGATGCGAAAAGGCCGACTGATGCCCAGAACCATTCGCCGGGCGCTACTTCGACATCCTCCCTGACGTGGATGCCGAGCTCGATCAATCGATGGTCCCCGGCCGCCAAGATGTCGATTGGGCAGGACCACTCCTTCCACGCGACCACGGTGCAAGGAGAGCCTCCGACGACGCGCGGCTCGAGCTCCAGGTTCCCATGGATGTCCGTGATATGTAAATCGACGTTCGTCGCGTCCACACGGCCTCGGTTTGTCAGCACGATCGAGGCTTCGGCATATTGCCCGGGCCGCAGCACCGAAGCCGTGATTTCCGGCTCGGAGAATGCCAGCTCTACCGCCGGGATGACCTCGATCTCGACTTGAACAGCGTTGTTCGATCGATCGGTGTCGTTGGCCGCCGAGACGGTTGCGTTGAGAGTCGCCGTCCCGGGCTGCGTGGCGACTGCGCGGATCATTCCGCCGATCACGCCTGCCGAAGAGGATGGCCGAACGGCTATTGCCCAGCAGCGCCAAGGAAAAGACGCGAGGGGCGTCTCGCACTCGAAACCCGGCAACCAGCCGAGCGACTCCGGCTCTACGCCGACGCCGTCGAGCTCGACGGTGACGTTGAAGGCGGTTTCCGTTCCGAGGTTTTCGATAGTGAACCCGAAAAGGATGTCATCGCCGAGCAGCACGGAGTTGGGCAAGCCGTCGTCGCGTATGGCGACCTCGGTCTGGCCGGGAGACAGAGCCTTGAGACATGCGGCCCGCCCCAATGCGTTCGACATCTGCTGGATGCTGCATTGCGAGAACTCGTGCGAGTAATTGAGGATCGGGGCCATCAAGTACGTCGCCGGCGTACCGACGCAGTCGCCTTCGCCGTCGTGCGGCGCGCCGAGGACATGAGCGATCTCGTGCGCGGTGATGAGCCCCGAAGGCTGGTACCGGCCATCGACGAGCGACGTGCCGTAAACGGGATGGCAAACCGCATCGAAATTCGCAAGGCCGATGAGAGTTTGGCCGTCCGGCCGGCCGACCGGGGTGAGCGGCCGTGCCGTGAACAAATGGACCAATCCTAGTGTCGCGAGGGAGGCGTGCCGCCCTTGTAGGCCTCGAGGTCCCGCAGAAGCTCCTGTCCGTCACGCCCGGAAAATGGATCCTCTTCCTCCTCGTGCACGACGATGGCTGCGACGTTGAGGTGGAGGCCGACCTGCTCCACGAAGATCCCGTCCGCGACATTGATCGCGTCGAGCATTGCCGGGGTGGTTTCGCCGCCGACGTACTCGAAGAACTTGAAGTCGGCGACGAGCCCGATGTCGAGCTGGGAGATATCGGGCAAGGTGCTCCCCAGCGTTGCGAACGCCCGCAGGGCGACGGGCTCACTCTCGTCCGTTGGACGAACGATCAGCTTGTCGGTCAACGCGCCGGTAGTGTCGCGGTACCGGAAAATGATCGGCTCGTGGCCGGTCTCGGCAGCCGGCGCAACGAGCGCCGCACGGACCCGCTTCGCGGGCTCGATGCCATACAGATCGAAACCGTCCCAGATCGCGCCGGAAATTTCGGCCCCGTGGCGAGAGAGCCGAATCCACGAACTCGGCGCGCCATCGAGCCTCCCGCGATAGAGCTCGATCTCCCGTAACGCCGCGGGCTTGTGCGCTCCAACAGATTCCGCGTCCGCGTCGTCGTGGACGGCGGTGCCGTCCTTCGCGCCGACGAATTCGAGATTCGCGAGCCGCTCGTGGTGGAGGATCGTCAGCGCATGCGTTTGCGCACGCGCGCCTGCGAGAACGAAGACGGCGACGAGTCCGACCGGCGCCGCGAACGAGCGCTTCGAAAGCATAGGATCGGAAGCCCCCGAGCTTCGAAATGTTCTCGTCGATGAATCGTTTTTGGCAAACGATAATCAGCGCGCCGGGGCGGTGCAAGCCGATGAGAGCCTCGAGGCGCGGTCGACATAATGGGACATAACGGGTTGTGGGGGCGGACGGCGTCCGGCGGTTCGGCTCAGACCGCTTCCTGCACGACGCCCGTGCCGCCGAGATCGAGGCTCGGGCTCGTCGACGATGCGGCCGCGTGCAAAGCGGCGTTTCGCGCGTCGTTCGCGGACAATCGCTGCGCAAGCCTCTCGGCTTCCGCCCGTAGCCTCAGACGCTTCAGCGCGAGCGCCATCAGCCGCGCCTCGCCGTATGGATCCGGCAGAACGCACGGCGGCCGGCGGCGCAGCTTGTGCCATTCGTCGCGCTTCAGGACCTGGACGAGGAACGAGAGGTTCTTGCGAATGAACGCGAGATAGGGGTGATTCGCGTCGCCGAAGAAGGGCTCGAAGTAACGGTACGCGGCTTGGAACCCGTGCTCGAGCCTCGAGTGCACGGAGCTTTGATAGAACGTGAGCGTCTGCGCGAGCAAATGCCTGCCGGAACGATAGCGAATGTCGCCCTGCGGTATGCCGTCGAACGCGACGCCGCCGAGCACGAACTCCGGATACAGCCTGTCGCGGCACTTCTCGAGGTAGCACCGATCCGCGAGCTGTGCGACGAGATCGGCCGTGCCGAGCAATCGGCCGATCATGATGTCCTTGGGGTCGTCGAGCTCGATCTGCTCGAGCGGAATCTCGTAACCGGTGTAGTGAACGATGCGCGAGACCACCGGCACGAACTCGTCGAGACCGATCTTCGGCAGATACCGCTCGAGGAAGAGCCCGCTGCGCGTCACGTGCGTGCGGGTGAACTCCGCCCCGTTCTCGGCGTTGTTGTCGAGCAACCTGTGACGCAGATATCCGGCGTCGTGGAACAGCGCGGCGACGAGCGCGAACGTCGCGCGGTCCGGGCCGAGGCGGTCCTTCGGCGGCATCGACTCGTCGAAGCCGACGACGAGTCGCGCGAGCGCGAGCGACACGTCGAGGCTATGCTGCATGTCGTGATAGCTCGTATCGACGCCGTGATACTCCGGATCGAGGCCGCTGTAGATGCGCTCGAAATCGTGGAACGCGATCCAGATCGGATCGAGCGAGCTGGTCGGATAGAGGGACGAGAATAACGAAACGACGGCTTGCCTTACGCTTTCGGTCGAGCTGACGTTGACCGTGTTCGTGACGTCGTAATCGTTACGGCGTTCCTGAAGTGCCTCTTCGTCGATCGGCATCGAAGCTCTCGCCCCCCGGGCGACTCGCGCGAGTGTACGAGATTATCAGCGTCCAGGCATCGACGCATGTGACATAAACGGCAACTTCATGCGAAATCTGCGACGACGGGCGCATGATCGGACGGCCGGTCGAGCCTTCGAGGCTCGACGTCGATGCGACAGGACCGAAGCAGAGACCGCATCGCGTCGGAGCAGAGGATCAGGTCGATCCTGAGGCCCAGGTTGCGGCGAAAGGCCGCCGCCCGGTAATCCCACCAGCTGAAAGCGCGTTCCGGCTGCTCGAACTCGCGGAACGCGTCGTGGAGACCGAGCTCGAGGATGCGGCCGAGCGCCGCTCGCTCGGCGGGCGAGCAGTGGATCTTGCCCTCCCACGCGGCCGGGTCGTGCACGTCCCGGTCCTCGGGCGCGATGTTGAAATCGCCGACGACGACGAGGCGCTCGTGGCGATCGAGCTCGCGCGCGAGCTGCGTGCGAAGCGCCTCGAGCCATTGAAGCTTGTAGACGTATTTCTCCGACTCGAGGCTCTGACCGTTCGGCACGTAGAGCCCATAGATCCGCACGCCGCCCACGGTCGCGCCGAGCACGCGCCGTTGCGGGTCTTCGAAAGTATCGAGCTCGGTAACGATATCCTCGAGCGGCTCCCGCGAGAGGAGCGCGACGCCGTTGTAGGCGGGTTGGCCGTTCGAGACCGACCGGTAGCCGAGCTCGGCGAACACGTCGGCGGGGAACTGCTCGTCCGGGAGCTTCGTCTCCTGAAGCGCGAGCACGTCGGGCCGATGCTCGTTCAGCCAGGCGATCACGTGCTCGAGCCTGACGCGCAGGCTATTGACGTTCCAAGTCGCGATTCTCACGCGGCTGCCGTTTCCACCATGCCCGCTTGGCGGAGCAGTGCGTCGATGTCGGGCTCGCGCCCGCGGAACGCGACGAACGCGTCGAGCGCCGGCCGGCTGCCGCCCACGGCGAGAATCTCACGGCGGAACCGCTCCGCCGTCGCGGCGTCGAGCACGCCCGTCTCCTCGAACGCCGCGAAAGCGTCCGCCGCGAGCACTTCCGCCCACTTGTAGCTGTAGTAGCCGGCCGCGTAGCCGCCGCCGAAGATGTGCGAGAACGTGCACGGGAACCGGTTGTACTCGGGCGGCTTGACGACGGCGACCTCGCGCCGCACGTCGTCGAGGAGCGCATAGACCCCGGCGAGGTCCGGCGGCGCGTCGCGGCTGTGAAGCAGGAAATCGAACAGCGCGAACTCGAGCTGGCGCACCGTCGCGAGCCCTTCCATGAAGGTGCGCGATCCGTTGAGCTTCTCGATCTTCTCGTCCGGCAGCGGCTCTCCGGTTCGATATTCGCCGGAGATCGTCTTCAGCACCTCGGGCCGCCACGCGTAGTTCTCGAGGAACTGGCTCGGCAGCTCGACCGCGTCCCAAGCGACGCCGTTGATCCCCGCGAGCGACGGGTAATCGACCTCGGTCAGCAGGTGATGCAGGCCGTGGCCGAACTCGTGGAACAACGTGACGACCTCGCCGTGCGTCAGCAGAGACGGCGTATCGCCGGTCGGAGGCGCGAAATTGCAGACGAGATACGCGACCGGATCTTGACGGAGGCGCGAAAGCCGCGCGCGATCGCGGCAGCCGTCCATCCACGCGCCGCCGCGCTTCTGCGGCCGCGCATAGAGATCGGTGAAAAAACCGCCCGTCACCACGCCGCGGCGACGAACCTCGTAATACTCGACGCTCGGATGCCACACGGACTCGGCCGGCTTCCTCGCGATCTCGATCCCGAAGAGATTCTCGGCGAGCGAGAAGAGGCCGGCGAGCACCTTCGGCAGCGGGAAATAGCGTCTGAGCTCCTCGTCCGACAGTGCGAAACGCTGCTCGCGGAGCCGCTCGGAATAGAACGCGATGTCCCACGGCTCGAGCCGTCGTCCGGCATGCTCACCGAGCTCCGCGAGGTTGCGCTCGGCGTAGGGCTTGCTGCGCCGGGCGAGATCGCGCAGGAAGCCGATGACCTCGTCGACCGAGCCCGCCATCTTCGTCGCGAGCGAAAGCTCTGCGTAGTTCTTGAAGCCCAGTAGCTTCGCCGACTCGTGCCTGAGCGCGAGGATCTCGGTGATCAAAGGCCCGTTATCCCATCGCCCGGCCGAAGGGCCGCGGTCCGATGCGCGCGTCGTCCACGCCTCGTAGTAGAGCTTGCGTAGCGCTTCGGATCGCGCGTGGGTCATGACCGCGAGATAGGTCGGCGGGTCGAGCTTCAACAGCCATCCGTCGAGGCCCTTCTCGGCGGCCGCCGCGCGCGCCCGCTCCAGCGTCTCTTCGGGGAGACCCGCGAGCTGCTCCGCGCGCGTCTCGTGATGCTCGAACGCATCGGTCGCGTCCATCAGGTTCTGCTCGAACGTTGCCTGGAGCGCGGCGAGCTTCTGCATGACCTCGCGGTAGCGCGCCCGGTCTTCGCCTTCGAGCGCGACGCCGCCGAGGCGGAAGTCGCGCAACGTTTGCCGCACGAGCTCGCGCTCGACGCGCCGCTCCGCCGGCAGCGTCTCGTCGAGCCTGAGGAAGCGCTCGTAGAGCGCGCGATTCTGCCCGACCTCGGTGTGGAACTCGGTGACGAGCGGGAGGCACGCGTTGTAGGCGTCGCGAAGCGCCGGCGTCGACGCGACGGCATTCAAATGAGCGATCGGGCCCCACACGCGGCCGATCGCGTCGTGCACGCGCTCGAGATTCTCGAGCCAGCCGACGTCGGGCGCGTCGACCGCCTCGGCCTCGGCGATCGCGGCGCGCTGCGCGGCGAGCACGTGCCGGACCGCCGGCTCGACGTGCTCGGGCCGGATCGCGTCGAAGCGCGGCAGCCCGACAGATTCGAGGAGCGGGTTGTCGGTGGGCTCGGCCGTCCGGCGGTCGTCCGTGCCGGTCCCGGGTCCGGCTGTCGTCGATGTCATCGCTGACTCCGATCTCGACAAGGCTCGCCATTATGCAAACCCCGAGAGCCGAAAGCACGGCCATCAACCAGCGCTCGACGCTGCCGCGGCGGCCCGATGCGAGGCAGGCTAGACTTGCCATGCGGCCGGCGTCGCGTGAAGGGAACGGGTCCGGTCGATCAAACACGGAGAGGTCAAGCGTGCAGTCATTCGATCTGATCGTGCTCGGCGGCGGCAGCGGCGGGCTTGCGACCGCGCAGCGCGCGGCCGAGTACGGCGCGAAGGTCGCGCTATTCGAGCCGGGCCGCCTCGGCGGCACGTGCGTGAACGTCGGCTGCGTGCCGAAGAAGGTCATGTGGAACGCGGCCGAGATCGGTCACACGATGACCTACGCGGCCGATTACGGCTTCGACGTCCGCGTCGGGCGGCACGACTGGGCGAAGCTCAAGGCCGGCCGCGACGCGTACGTCGAGCGGCTGAACGGGATTTACCAGCGCAATCTCGAGCGGCGCAACATCGAGATCGTTCGCAGCGCCGGCCGATTCGAAGGCCCGCACGAGATCGTCGACGCCTCCGGCGGGCGGTACACGGCCCCGCATATCGTGATCGCGACCGGCGGCCACCCGATCGTGCCGAAATGCCCGGGGGCGGAGCACGGCATCACATCGGACGGCTTCTTCGAGCTCGACGCCCGCCCCGAGCGCGTCGCGATCGTCGGCAGCGGCTACGTCGCAGTCGAGCTCGGCGGCGTGCTGCGCGCGCTCGGAAGCCGTGTCACGCTGTTCGTTCGTTTCGACCGCGTGCTCCGCAGCTTCGACACCCTCCTGTCCGATCACCTGATGACGCACATGCGGGACGCCGGCATCGAGATCGTGACCGGCGCGGTTGCGCACGCGGTCCACGGCGAGAGTCCGCTGACGCTCGAGCTCGAGGACGGGCGCCGGCACGGCGAGTTCGACGCGCTGATCTGGGCGGTCGGCCGTGCGCCGAGCACGGCATCGCTCGGGCTCGACCGCGCTGGCATTCGCACGACGGATCTAGGACACATTCCCGTCGACGACTACCAGAACACCGAGGTCGACGGCGTCTATGCCGTCGGCGACGTCACCGGGCGCGTCGAGCTCACGCCGGTCGCGATCGCGGCCGGACGTAGGCTGGCCGACCGCGTCTTCGGCGGCATGAAGGACCGAAAGCTGAGCTACGAGGTCATTCCGACCGTCATCTTCTCGCACCCGCCGATCGGCACGATCGGCTTGTCCGAGGTCGAGGCGATGCGGCGGTTCCCCGATCAGAAAGTGCGCACGTACCAGACCGAGTTCGTGCCGATGTTCCACGCGCTGACGTCGGCGAAGCCGAAGACCGCCATGAAGCTCGTCGTCGTCGGCGACGACGAGCGGATCGTCGGGTGCCACGTGATCGGGCCCGGCGCGGACGAGATGACTCAGGGATTCGCGGTCGCGATCACGATGGGCGCGCGCAAGAAGGATTTCGACGACACGATCGCGATCCACCCGACGAGCGCGGAAGAGCTCGTGACGATGCGGTGAGCGGTTTTCGCCGTCAGCCGGCGACGAGAGCGCGGATCACAGACTGCGTATCCGGCCGAATGCCGCGCCATATGAAGAAGGACTCAGCGGCCTGCTCGACGAGCATGCCGAGCCCTTGCTCGGCTTGGGCGGCGCCGGCCGCGCGCGCCCACGCGACGAACGGCGTATCGCCGCCTCGCGAGTACGCGAGGTCGTAGCAGCGCGTCGACTTCCCGACGATCGATCTCGGGAACGGCGGTTGCTCTCCTTTCAGCCCCGCCGACGTCGCGTTCACGACGATATCGAAGGCGCCGACGTCGTCGAGCGCATCGAAGCTCACGGCATCGATCCTGCCGAGCGGGCGAAACCGTGCCTTGAGCTCCTCGGCGCGTTGCAGGGTCCGGTTCGCGAGCACGAGCTCGCGCGGCGCGCTTTGGAGGAGCTTCGGCAGGATGCCGCGCGCGGCGCCCCCGGCGCCGAGCACGAGCACGCGCCGGCCCTCGAGCGACCAGCCGAGATTGCGCGTGAGATCGCGCAGAAAGCCGATGCCGTCGGTGTTGTCGCCGCGGATCCCGCCGTCGGCTTCGAACGACAGCGTGTTCACGGCGCCGGCCTGCTCGGCGTCGGGGCCGCGTCGGTCGGCGAGCCGAAACGCCGCCTCCTTGTGCGGGACCGTGACGTTCATCCCGCGCCCGCCGTCCGCCGCGAAATCGCGCACTGCCTTCTCGAATTCCTCGGGCGAGGCTTCGATCAGCTCGTACGTGAGGTGCTGGTCGGTTTGCTTCGCGAACAGCGAGTGGATGACCGGCGAGCGGCTGTGATGCACGGGCTGACCGATGAGCGCGTAGCGGTCGGGGCGGGAGGCTTCGTTCATCCGGCGGATCATCGCGGAATCTCGAGGCCGAACGCAACCGTTGTGTCTTTGCGTGCCGAACCTCGACTATGCTTCGCTCTCGGCCGGGAGGATATCGGATGACGGAAATCGTTCGTTGCCCGTGGAGCGCGCACGGGGACCAGGACATGGTCGAGTATCACGACCGCGAGTGGGGCGTCCCCGTGCACGAGGATCGCGTGCATTTCGAGTTCCTCGTGCTCGAGGCCGCGCAGGCGGGCCTGAGCTGGCGCACGGTGCTCGGCAAGCGCGAAGGCTACCGCCGCGCGTTCGCGGATTTCGATCCCGCGCGCGTCGCGCGCTTCAATTCGCGGTCGGTCGAGAAGCTGCTTCGCGATCCGGGAATCGTTCGTAACCGGTTGAAGATCGAGTCGGCGATCGAGAACGCGAAGCGCTTCCTCGACGTTCAGGAAGAGTTCGGCAGCTTCGACGCCTACATCTGGCGCTTCGTCGACGGTCGACCGATCGTGAACGAGTGGCGGAAGCAATCGGACGTTCCCGCGACGAGCCGCGAATCCGATGCCCTCAGCAAGGATCTGAAGAAACGCGGCTTCAAGTTCGTCGGCTCGACGGTGGTATACGCTCACATGCAGGCGACCGGCCTCGTCAACGATCATCTCGTCGATTGTTTCCGCTACGAGCCGTGCTGCAAGCTCGCCGCGACGCGGGGCGCTTCGCGCAGGAAGTCGCCCCGCTCGTAGACCCCGCCCGACGCGGAAACGTTCGCGCGGCGTGCCGCTTCAGGGCGACGTGATCTCGATGACCGTCAACGAGTACGGCTCGAGCTCCGGATAGTGCGAGATCGCGCCGAGATAGCGCGTCGCCGGCGCGAGCCCGCCCCACTCGAGCTCGAGCGCCGAGTGCTCGCCTTCCGTCACGTGAAGCGGGGCCGAGATATCGAGGTTGCCGACGTAGTCTTCGACGCCGAGCGACCACGCGAACAGGTTGTAGTGTGCGCCTCTGCCGCCGGCCGGGTCCGTGTCGAAGCCGTGCACGAGCACCGCGTAGAGCCCGGGCTCCGGAAACACGAGATCGATGCGTTCCTCCGACGTGAATCCGCCGCTCTCGGCGACCTGCACGCAGTTGTTGTTCGGGCAGTGGAATAGATAGAGGTCCAGATCGTCTTCGCCGTCGGTCTCGTCGTCGAACAGCGCGAACCGCGCGAAGATCTGGTTCGGCGGCATCTCAATCGTGTGCGCCGTGACGCCCGAATCGAAGCGGAAGCTGAAACGGTTCGTCTCGTCCTCCTCGACGAAGCCCGGCTCGACCAGCGGCGCGCGGAGGCCGTGCACGCCGGCCGCGTACTCGCCCGTGTAGCCGAACGCGATCGGCATCTCGAAGAAACCGGCGCCGCCCGTCAGATAGACGTCCTCGGGCGCGCGCAGCGTGACCGGGACGACCGCGATCGGCGACGCGACGCGTCTTTCGCCGTCCGTCCAGACGAGCTCGCCGAAGGTCCAAAGATCGCGCGGCGCGCCGAGGCGGTCGAACGTGACCGTGAACGACGCGGACTCGTTCGTCCCGAGCGACAGCGTCGGCGGCTCGACGCGGATCTCGAGGCCGGGCGGCGCGGTGACCTCCGCGCGATACGTTCCCGGCGGACCGACGTTCGTGACGCGGCGCGTGACGGTATCGCCGCTGATCAGGCGCGATACGCCGATGCTCGGCAGGTTGAGATCGCGCGGCTCGAGCGAGTAGCCGGCCGAGGCGAGCAGCTCGCAGTCTTCCTCCGGATACGGCGAGTAGCGCAGGCCGCAGAGGAACGCCGCGTGATCGAAGATATCGCTATCGTAGACGAGGCCCGGATCGATCGCGGCATTCGGCGCGATGTGCCCGGCGCCGACCTCGAACGGATCCGCGAGGCTTTCTCCTCCGGGACGGACGACGTCGCGGGTCGCCGTCGTCATGAGCGCGGATTTGATCGCCGCCGGCGACCAGTCGGGATGCGCCTCCTTCAAGAGCGCGGCGACGCCGGCCGCTTCCGGCGCGGACATCGACGTCCCCGACATGTACTGAAAGAGCTCGCCGCGCAGCCCGTTCGCCGCGACGGGCGTATTGCCGCCGAGGATCTCGACGCCCGGTGCGGTGAGGTCGGGCTTCAGGAAATCGGCTTCGCTCAAGTTCGGTCCGCGTGAAGAGAAGTCGGCGACCACCTTGCCGCGCGCGTTCGACTCGAGCAGAAGGCCCGCGATGAGCCGCACTTCGACCTCGTCGCCCGCGACGACTCGGTCCGCGATCCGCTGGCCGTCGGCCGCCGTGATCATCACGGCCGGGATATCGACGCTGCCCCGCTCGCCGTGCATCGACACGAGCCCGTTGCCGTTGTCGTACACGACGGCCGCGACGGCCCCGGCCTCCTCGGCGTGACGGAGCTTGACGTCGAAGTCGCATTGACCGCGCTCGATCAGCGCGATCGCCCCTTCGAGATCGTCCGCGTTTGCGATCGGCTCGCACGCATCGCGCACGCTGCCTTGGCCGCCCATCGGCGTCGTGTCGACGCCATCGTCGACGAGGACCACGGCCGCTTCGATCGCGCGGGTCGACGACAGCCTCGGCGTGAAGCCCGCCTCGCGCATCGGGATGCGGCGCGCGAGATCGGACGGCGCGGTGATCTCGATCGCCTCCTCGAAGCGCGTGCCGCCTTGCGTCGACGCGCCGACGGTCAGCACCCACGGCGCGCTCGACGGCGAGCCGATCGTCGCGTAGTCCGGTCCGTCGTTGCCCGCCGCGACGACGGTGAGAATGCCGGCATCGAACGCGTCGAGCAGCGCGAGATCGTCGGGCGCCGTGAGATCGGTCTCGAGGCTGCCCACCGAGTAGTTGATGATGTCGACGCCGTCGGCGACCGCGTCGTCGATCGCGCGCGCGAGATCCGACGTCGCGCACGTCGCGCGCCGCTCGCCGGGCTTGAGCCAGCACGCCTTGTAGACCGCGATGCGCGCGCGCGGCGCGATGCCGGCGACGCGACCGACGCGCGTGCCGAACAGGTGCGCGGCGGTCGAGTTGCCGGCGACGATCGTCGCGATGTGCGTGCCGTGGCCGTCGGCGTCGCGCGGCGAGACGAACTCGTTCGGGTCGAGATCGTGACGCGCGAGAAAGCCGTCGATGTAATAGCGCGCGCCGACGATCTTGTTGTTGCACGAGCCCGCCGGAAAACCTTCGCCTTCCTGACAGATGCCGCTGAAGCCTTTCGGCGGGTCGTACTCGAGCGTCGTGCGCGGGCTCTTGCGGTGCGGCCGGCAGAGCCACAGGCCGAGCCACGACGCCGTCGCCCAACGGCTCTGGCAGACGCGCGGAACGTGACGCTCGACGTCGAGCAGCGAGGGATGGTCCGGCGTGATGCCGCTGTCGATGAGGCCGATGACGATGTCCTCGCCCCGAAGCCCCAGGTCCGCGCGCAGGCCCCCGGACGGATTCTCGAGGCCGAGGAAGATCGCGCTGTGGAGCGTCGAGAGCTGCCGGTCCGTGTCCGGCCAGATGCGCTCGACGGCGCCGCTGCGAGCGAGCTCGGAGACCTGCTCGGCCGTGAGCTTCGCGGCGAAGCCGTTCATCGCGTAGCGGAAGCTGTAGATCTTGTTGCCGGCGGCGCCGACGCTCGCGAGCAGGCGGTCGTGCGTGACCTCGAGCGCCTCGGCGTAGCTCTTGACCGCGGGCAGCGACGCGCCGACCTTCACGCCCGGGGCCGATTTCACCGCCGCGAGCGCGGCGAGGCTCGTCTTGTACGCGGCGGCGGCGCCGGGCTGGCGGAGCTTGACGATGTACACCGAGTCCTCGCCCTTGACCGGGCGGACCGGTGCGCCGAGCGACAGCGGCGAGTCCGGATTCGCCGGAGCGAGCGTTTGTGCCGCCGCCGGTTGGTGAAAAGCCGCGCCGATCAGCGCGGCGACGCCCAGGCCGATCGTGCGAACGCTGTGACGAAACGACTGCCGCATCCTGGGAGGTTGTCGCTTTCGAACGTTCGCGGAACTTAGCACAGCCGCCCGGCTTCCCCAACGGGCCCCGCGAGACCGTCCGCACAGGACGTCGAGCGGCAAGAAACTTAGAACCGCAAGCGATCCTACGCATCAAACGATCGGGTGGGGCTCGAATTGCGCGCGCGCGAGGAGCTCAACGGACCGCGTGCGTCATGCCTGCCTTGCCGGATCGTGAGCGCCAGGGATGGCGCGACCGAAGCGTACAGGGAAGTATTCACCGCGGTCCGGCAAGGCAGGCATGACGCACGCGGTCCCCGCGGAGCCCCCAAACACCGGCGTTCGTGAAGCTCGATTCAGCCGCGCAAGACGCGCCCGGTCATGCCGTCGCGGATCGTCGTCGGCGAGGCGAGGCCGCCGAGCGGTCCGGCGACGACATCGTCGATCGCCGCGCCGAGCGCGCGGCGGACCGCGAGCGCCGTGCGCAGCGGTGGTCGTCGGGTCAGGTTCGCGCTGGTCGAGACGAGCGCGCTGCGCGCGCGGAGGCACAGCGCGGCGGCGACGGGATGCGCCGTGAGCCTGACGGCGATCGAACGGCGTCCTCCGGTCAAGGCTTTCGGCACGGCGCGCCGCGCCGGCAGCACCCAGGTATGAGGGCCCGGCCAGCTCGCGAGGATCTCATCGCGCAGCGGGCTCGCGTCGAGGTCGGCGTAGCGTTCGATCTGCTCGAGCGTCGCGGCGACGAGCAGCAGCCCCTTGCGCCAGGAGCGGCGTTTGATCGCGAGAAGACGCGCGACGGCGCACGCATCGTCGGGGAGGCAGCCGAGGCCGTATACCGCCTCGGTCGGATACGCGACGACGCCGCCTTCGCGAATCGCGCGCGCGGCCCGCTCGACGCGGAGCCTCAACGAGAAAGGAAGCGGCGGGACTGCTGCGCTCAACGTTTCGGGCCCCAAGACGCGCGCCGCCCGGCTCGCACGCGATCTTGCAAGAACGATGCTAATCGTTCGCGGCCGCGGCGCTGCTCGTTCGGCGCGACGTCGTCTTCGAGGACGTCTTCTTCGCCTTCTTCTTCGTCGTCTTCTTCGCGGGCGACTTGCCGGCCGTCTTGCGCTTCGCGGCGCTCCGATTCGGCGTCGCGGCGCCGTCCGCGCCTTCGATGCTCGATGCCGCCGTGCCGTCTGCGCTCGGCGCCGCGGCGGCCTTCTTCGACGCCTTCTTGCCGCGCGCGCGGCGCTCCGGGGCCGCGGCGAGCAGCGCCTCGCATTCCTCGAGCGTCAGCGAGCTCGGCTCGCGATCCTTCGGAATCTTCGCGTTCTTCGCGCCGTTCGTGACGTACGGGCCATAGCGTCCGTTCAGCACCTGAATCTCGGAGCCGTCGAACGTCTTGATGATGCGGTTCGCGTCCGCCTGCTTCTTCTCTTCGATCAGCTCGAGCGCGCGCTCGAGCGTGATCGTGTAGGGGTCGTCGTCGCCGCGCAGCGAGACGAACTTGTTGCCGTAGCGGATGTACGGGCCGAAACGGCCGATATTCGCCTGGACCGGCTCGCCGTCCGGCGTCGCGCCGAGGTCGCGCGGCAGCTTGAAGAGCTCGAGCGCTTCCTCGAGCGTGATCTCGTCCATCTTCTGGCCCGGACGAAGCCCGGCGAACTTCGGCTTCTCCTCGTCGTCCTTCGTGCCGATCTGCACGAAGGCGCCGTAACGGCCCATGCGCACGCTGACCGGCCGCCCGCTCTTCGGATCCGTGCCGAGCACGCGGGCCTGCGACGCCTGCTCGCGCGTCACGGACGTTTCCGTGCGCTCGACGAGATCGCGGAACGGCTGCCAGAACTCCTCGAGCAGCGGCACCCATTCGCGCTCGCCGCGCGAGATCGCGTCGAGCGAATCCTCCATCCGCGCCGTGAACTCGTAGTCGACGTACGGCCCGAAGTGCTCGGTGAGGAACCGGTTGACGACGCGGCCGACGTCGGTCGGCACGAAGCGCCGGTTCTCCATCTCGACGTATTCGCGATTGCGCAGCGTCGAGATGATCGTCGCGTACGTCGACGGCCGCCCGATGCCGTATTCCTCGAGCGCCTTGACGAGCGTCGCCTCGGAGTAGCGCGGCGGCGGCTCGGTGAAATGCTGCTCGCTGACGATGCGTCCGAGGACGAGGCGGTCGCCCTCGGCCACCGCGGGAAGAGCCATCTCCTGCTCCTCCGGCGCCGGTTTCGCGTCGTCGAGCCCTTCCTGGTAGACGCTGATGAAGCCCGGGCTCACGAGCACCGATCCGGTCGCGCGGAAAAGGATATCGCTGTCGGCGGGACCCGCCGCGAGGTCCACGGCGACCGTGTCGTAGACGGCCGGATTCATCTGCGACGCGACGGCGCGTTTCCAGATCAGCTCGTAGAGCCGGTACTGATCGTTGTCGAGATAGGGGCGTAGATCTTCCGGCAGACGCTCGGCGGACGTCGGGCGGATCGCCTCGTGGGCCTCCTGCGCGTTCTTCGCTTTCGTCGTGTAGCGTCGCGGTGCTTCCGGGAGATTCGCCGCACCGTAACGCTCGGCGATGACGCGGCGGATCTCGTCGAGCGCCTCGTTCGCGAGCGTGACCGAGTCGGTGCGCATGTACGTGATCAGACCGACGGAGCCCTCGCCGATGTCGACGCCCTCGTAGAGGCGCTGCGCGACCGTCATCGTTTTCTGCGCGCTGAAGCCGAGCTTACGCGACGCCTCCTGCTGCAGCGTCGACGTCGTGAACGGCGGGGCCGGATTGCGCCGGCGCTGCTTCTTCTCGATTGCGACGACGGTCAGGATGCCTTCGGCGCCCGCGGGGACACTCCCGAGGGAGGCGGCACGCGCCTTGATGCGGTTTTCCGCCTCACGCGTCGCGGCCTCGTTCGTGAACGTGAACTGCTCGACCTTCGCGCCTTCGTAGACCGAGAGCCGCGCTCGGAATGCCTGCTCGGTATGCCGGACGTCGGCCTCGATCGTCCAGTACTCCTGCGGCTTGAACGCCGCGATCTCGTCCTCGCGCTCGACGATCAGCCGAAGCGCCGGGCTCTGCACGCGCCCCGCGGACAGCCCGCGGCGTACCTTCTTCCACAGGAGCGGCGACAGATTGAAGCCGACGAGATAGTCGAGCGCGCGGCGCGCCTGCTGGGCGTTGATCAGCTCCGGAGAGAGCTCGCGCGGGTTCTCGATCGCTTCGCGGATCGCGCGCTTCGTGACCTCGTGGAAGACGACCCGGTGCACGGGCTTCGAATCGAGGACCTTACGGTCCTTCAAGACCTCGTAGACGTGCCACGAGATCGCTTCGCCCTCGCGGTCCGGGTCCGTCGCGAGGTAGACCCTTTCCGCCTTCGCGACCGCCTTCGCGATCCGATCGACGTGCTTCTCGTTCTTGTCGATCAGCTGATACTTCATCGCGAACCCGTTGTCCGGATCCACGGCGCCTTCCTTCGGCACGAGATCGCGCACGTGGCCGTACGACGCGAGCACCTCGAAGTCCTTGCCGAGGTACTTCTCGATCGTGCGGGCTTTCGCCGGCGATTCGACGATGACGACGTTCTTGGCCATGAGCGTTCAGTGCGGACGGCGGCCGGTGCCCGCGGACCCTATGCCGCGAAGCGGAGTCTCTCCGCCCGGCGGGGCGAAGAACGGAAAGGCGCGAGCGACGAGACGCTGGTCAGAAGGGTCAGTGGATCCAGCCTGGACCGTCCGCGAGAACGAGATCCTCCATATGCGCGTAGGCCTGTTCGTGGCCCGGTTGGCTGAACAGGACCATCATCACGACCCATTTGATCTGCTCGATATCGATTTCATCCGTGTCGAGGGCCAGTAGCCGGTCGATCACAAGCTCCCGTTGCGCGGGCGACAGGATGCCCAGCTGCTCGAGATGCAACAGATAGCCTCTCGCGGCCGTGTCGAGCCGGTCAAGCTCGACTGGATCGTAGATCCGGATCGCTGCGGAGCGGGGCGCGTCGCCGGCTGCCGCCTCCGCGGCATTCAGCCCGTCGAGCCAGTCGAGCGCCCGCTCGATCTCTTGTTCTCCGAACCCCGCCTGCTCGAGCTCCATCCTGAGCGCGCTGCGGCTCGGTTCCGGATCCCCCTCGCCGTCGGCGAAAGATTCGAACAGATACATCAGCACGTCGAGAACGCTTTCCTTCATCGGCTCCTCGTCTGAACACGGCAATACCGGCCGCCGGGCAGCGCCTCAACGAGCCCTTCCAGTTCCAGCATCAGGAGCATGGAGGAAAGCTCCGCCGTCGTCAATCCGCAGCGGGCCTGGATCTCGCCGAACGAGGCAGGCTCAAAGCCCATAACATTCAATAAGTTACGGTAGCTCTCGTCGGCCGTGAGCCCATTTTCGGCGGCTGCGTCGTCGCGACTTTCGGGGGGCGCGACGTCGAGCTCGAGCTGCCCGGCGAGCTCGACGAGCACGTCGGCGGCCTCCTCGACGAGCTTTGCGCCCTGCTTCAGCAGCGCGTGGCAGCCTTTCGCGAGCGGGTTGTGGATCGAGCCCGGGATCGCGAAGACCTCGCGGCCGTACTCGGACGCGCAGCGGGCCGTCTGCAACGCGCCGCTGCGCCGTCCCGCCTCGACCACGAGCGTCCCGAGCGCGAGCCCGGCGATGATCCGGTTGCGCTCGGGAAAGTGGTGGGGCAGAGGAGCGACGCCGGGAGGATATTCCGAGACGAGCAGGCCGGCTTCGGCGATCCGCGCGGCGAGCGCTTCGTGCTCGGCCGGATAGATCCTGTCGAGACCGTGCGCGAGGACGGCGATGGTCCCGCCGGGGCCGTCGAGCGCGCCGAGATGGCTCGCGGCATCGATGCCGACCGCGAGCCCGCTCGTGATCGTCAGGCCCGAGCGGCTGAGATAGGCCGCGAATGCGCGCGCGGTCTCGCGCCCGCCGTGCGTCGCGTTACGGCTGCCGACCATCGCGATCTGCGGCGTGGACAAGAGCTCGAGCCGCTCGCCGGCGGTCCACAGCGCAAGCGGCGGATCCGGGATCCGGGCGAGCCGCTCCGGATATTCCGGCGATCCCCAGACGACGAGCTTGCGGCCGGGCGACGCGAGCCAAGCTTCGAGGTGCTCGAGCGCGCCGGGCTCGGGATTCCGCAGGCGCGCAATGCCGGCAGCGTCGATGCCTCGCGCGACGAGCGTATGGTCGGGCAGGGCGAGCAACGCATCGGGCGTCGGCGGATCCGACGCAAAGAACGCGCGGCGCCAAGCGGCGCCGCTGCGTGCGGCATGGAGCACGCGGAGCCAGGCCGCGGAGATCACGCCGATGCGCCTGCGGGCGCGCGTCGGGAAGCCGGGCCGCGCCGGTTCGCGGCCCGGCGGGCGAGCTTACGGGTTGCGGACCGGGTCGAGCACCCGGATCTCGCTCGTCGCCTCCATGATGAGCGCATAGCTGACGCGGTCGAACGTGCGGAACACCATCATGATGCCGGCCGGCTCGTCCGGCAAACGCACTTTCTCGCCGAAACCGCTGCGTCGGCCGACGCGGTCGCGAATCACCTCGCCGCCCTTGAAAGCGCGCAGCACGTGCCCGGGCTCGAGCCCGTCGCGCGCGCCGCGATTGATGATGACGACCTGGTATTGCCCGATGATACGGACGCCGTCGATGACGGAGATGATACGGCCGTCGATAGGCTGCTCGGGCGCACGCGGGATGAAATCCAATCTCGGCGGCGCCTCGTCCTCGACGAGATAATCCCCGACGAGCGTCTCGCGGCTCGACTGGTTCAGCCGCAGCGTGGCGGGATCTCCGGCCCGCGTGAGCCGCCCCTGGGCGACGACGATCGCCTCGTACCCGAGGGTCTCGCCGTCATCCGGGTCCACGAGCGGCTCGCCGACGTGGACGACGTTGAAGACCGAGTCGACGGGCGCCGTATCCGCACGGCGCACGTACACGTCGCGTCCCGCGCTGCCCATCAGGGCGTCGCGCGGAGCGACCACGTACGGCAACGTTTCGAGCGCATCGGGGTCCAATATCATCGACCGCGTCAGGAACGCGCCGACCGCCTCGTAAGGGATCGTGGGAATCGCTTCCTCGAGCGGCTCGACGCGGACGCGCGGCGAGAGTCGCTCCACGTTCGCCGCCCGCTCGACTTGAAGGAGGGGACGGCCGTCGACGTAGGTCAGCGACAGCACGTCGCCGGGATAAATGAGGTGCGGATTCTCGATCTGCGGATTGATCTGCCAGATCTCCGGCCAGTACCACGGATCGCGGAGAAACATCGCGGCGATATCCCACAGCGTATCCCCGCGCTGCACCACGTAGCGTTCGGGGTGCCGCGGGTTCAGCGCAGGGCCGGCGGACTGCTGCGCCTGGGCAACGCCGTACGACACGGCGACGGTGCCGAGTGCGGCCGCGAGCACGAGAAGGACGCGACGGACGAACGGCGAATGGTTGTAGGACATGCTCGAGCTCCCTTGACGAGGCGTTGGCGTGCACGCGGGGCGGCCGGCCGTGTTGCTGCGTGCTGGTATACTGAACGGGCGGCATGCGCCGCGGAAGCACCCGGCCCCGCCCGTTACGGCCACGTACTATCCCTTTAAAGTCATAGGGTTAACGTAAAGTTCGCAGCGTTATACACGAAACCGAGGGCCGACCACAATGGCACGACTCCCAATTCTCGAGTATCCCGACCCGCGGCTGCGAATACGCGCCGAGCGCGTCACAGTTGTCGACGACGAGATCCGGCGCCTCGTGGACGACATGTTCGAGACGATGTACGCGGCGCCCGGGGTCGGCCTCGCCGCGACCCAGGTCGACGTTCACAAGCGGGTCATCGTGATCGACGTGTCCGAAGGGCGCGATCAGCCTTATTGCCTGATCAATCCGGAAATTATCTCGGCCGAAGGCCGCGGGAGCTTCGAGGAGGGGTGCCTGTCCGTGCCCGGGCTGTACGACTACGTCGAGCGGGCCGAGCGCATCAAGGTGAAGGCGCTCGACCGCAACGGCGAGCCGTTCGAGCTCGAGGCGGAAGGTTTGCTCGCGCAGTGCATCCAGCACGAGATGGATCATCTCGAAGGCAAGCTGTTCGTCGACTACCTCTCGCAGCTCAAGCGCGAGCGCATCAAGAAACGCTATCTGAAACGAGCCCGACGCGAGCGCGAAGCGGTGCCGGCCGGCGCCGGCTCGGCGCTCTGAGCCCAAGGGGTCTGCATCCATGGAGGGCGGCGTGACGGCGGCCCGGATCGCGTTCGCCGGCACGCCGGCTTTCGCGGTGCCGGCGCTCGAGGCGATCGTCGCCGCGGGCGCGCACGTCCCGCTCGTCCTCACGCAGCCCGATCGGCCGGCGGGCCGCGGCCGCAAGCTCACGCCGCCGCCGGTCAAGGAGGCGGCGCTCGCGCACGGGCTCCCCGTCGCGCAGCCGAGCTCGCTCGCCGATGCCGCCGTCGCCCGTGAATGGGGGCTCGACCGGCCGCCGGACCTTCTCGTCGTCGTCGCGTACGGCCTGCTCCTGCCGAGGTGGGTGCTCGACTGGCCCGCGCGGGGATGCGTGAACATCCACGCATCGCTCTTGCCGCGCTGGCGCGGCGCGGCACCGATTCAGCACGCGATCCTCGCCGGCGACGCCGAGACCGGCATCAGCCTGATGCGCATGGACGAGGGTCTCGACACCGGGCCGGTCTACTGCTCGCGGAGTATCCCGATCGAGCCGACGCAGACGGCCGGCGAGCTGCACGACCGGCTCGCTAGGCTCGGCGCGGAGCTGCTCGCCGAGTCGCTGCCCGCGCTGCTCTCCGGCGAGCTTACGCCCGTGCCGCAAGACGAGGCGCTCGCCACGTATGCGCCGAAGATCGCGAAGGCCGACGCGCGCCTCGATTTCCACAAGCCCGCCGAGCGGCTCGCGCGCGAGGTCCGCGCGTACCACCCGTGGCCGGTCGCGTTCGCCGAGGACCGCGACGGCCGAGTGCTGCGCGTGCACGCCGCGGAGGCGCTAGCGGCCACCGAAGACGCCGCTCGCTTTCGGCCGGGACAGGTCGTCGCGGCAAGCCGCGACGGCATCGACGTCAAGGCCGGCGACGGGGTGCTCCGGCTTCTGCGCGTGCAGCCGCCGTCGTCGCGGGTCATGGATGCCGCGGCCTATCTCGCCGCGCACTCCGTCGAAGGAGTCGAGTTTGTCTGATGTCGCCCGCCGCGCCCATCGCGTGCCGGCCGGCGCGGCGC
>PKRJ01000025.1 GCA_017577365.1 Gammaproteobacteria bacterium
GGCTCCTGGCCGCGCTCCACCGCCGCGGCATCGCGCACAACGATCTCGCGAAGGAAGCGAACTGGCTCTGCACGCCGGACGGCCGAGCCGCGCTCGTCGACTTCCAGGTCGCCGTGCTCCGCCCGCGGCGCGACGCGCTGTTCCGGGCGCTCGCGCACGAGGACCTTCGCCATCTCCTGAAGCACAAACGCACGTACCTGCCGCAACGGCTGACCGCCCGCCAGCGCGCGCTGCTCGAGCGGCCGGGCCCGCTCGCGCGCGCGTGGGCACGCGTCGTGAAGCCGCCGTACCGGTTCGTCACGCGCACGCTGCTCGGCTGGCGCGCCGCATGGTACGAGGCGGGTTGGCGCGGCGAGTTCGATGGATCCGTCTCGCGGCGTCTCGCCGATCTCGCCGAAGTGGAAGCTCTCGCGCGCGAGCGAGTCCCGCCGTGCGACGGACAGCGGCTCGTGCGCATCGCCCACGCGCTCGACTCGGGTCTCGTCACCCAGATCGAGCGGATCGTGCTTCACGACGAGCCCGACGCGTTATCGCTCGCATGGCGCCGCGTGCTCGCGCATTTCGATTGCGTGACCGCGGAGGGCGTCGCGCCGACACCGCAGGGCGAGCCCGGTACCGATCTTCATGCGATCCAGAGGCTCCTTTTCGAGATCGAACGCGGCACCGACGACGACGCGCTCGAGCGGATCCGCGAGAACGATCGGCTCCGCCCGATTCGGCTTCGCGGCGACGACAGCCTGATCGTCGTCAAAGCCGTCTCGCGCGATCTGTCCGCGCAGACGATCGCCGAGCACGTTCGCGCGCTCGACCGGCCCGTGCGCACGGTGCTGATCGCCGAGCGCGACGGCATCATCGTCGACAACGCGCTCGAGCGCGTCGGCTTGCCGCGCGCCGGCTTCCAGCACCACTCGCGTTTTCGCGCGGTCACTCAGGTGCTGAAGCTCGTGCTGTCGCTCGTGTGGAAGCCGCTCGGGCCGCGCGCGCTGCTGCAGTTCCTGCTGCATCCGGTCGGGCCGCTGCCGCGGCACGCGCGGTCGCTGCTCGCCGATGCCGTCGCCGCGGAGCCGGGCGTAGGCGGGCGAGCGTGGCAAGCGACGCTCGAGCGAATCGCGGAACGCGCTGCGGAGAACGCGAATGACGGCGACGAGGGCGGCGAAAAGCTCGTCGACGACATCCGCTGGTGGCTCGAATGCGAGCGGTATGCCGCCGACCGAGGCGCGCCGATTCCCGTGCTCGTCGAGCGCGCACAACGCACGGCCGCGTGGCTCGTCCGCCGCGCGAACGGCCTGGGCGACCGGGAGCGCGAGCTCTATGCCGCCGCCATTGCGCAATGCGAGGCGCTGATCGATGCTTTGGGACGCCTCGCAGAACGCGGTCACGAGCGCGTCCCGCGCCTCGTTCTCGAGCGGCTCGTCGACGAGGTCAGCGGCGCGTCGCCCGATCCGTCGACGTTCGCGGAAGCCGGGCACGTGCGCGCGACGACGTCGCCCGCGGCGATCACCGAGCCGTGGGACACGGTGATCTGGTGGGATCTCGCCCCGCGCTCGGCGCGCGTCGACTATCCGTGGTCCGACGGCGAGCTCGCCGAGCTTCGCGCGGCGGGCATCGCGTTGCCTGCGATCGAAGACGTGATCCGGCACGAGAGCCGCGCGTGGACGCGTCCCGTGCTCAACGCGAAGCGGCAGCTCGTGCTCGTCGTCCACGAGAGCGACGAGGGATCTCATCCGTTGTGGACTCGCCTTTCGAGCCTCGCCGAAGGTTTCCGCGAGGTGCGCGTCGAGGACGCGCTCCTCGGCGGCGAGGGCGCGATCCCCGCGCTCGGCGTGCCGCTCGAGCCGCAGGCGCGCATCGCGTTGCCGGAGAAACGGCGTTGGTGGCAGCTCCCGGCGGATGTGCGGATTCCGCGCCGCGAGGCCGAGTCGTACTCGAGCTTGAAGAAGCTCGTCGACTATCCGCATCAGTGGGTGCTGCACTACGCGGCGCGGCTGGAGGCCGGGCGCGCGGCGAACATCGCGGAAGACGTCCTCCTCTACGGCCAGCTCGCGCACCGAGTATTCGAGCAGTACTTCGCGCGCTTCCCCGACGGACGAATCGCGTCCGCTCCGCGCGAGTCCGACGACGCCGTGCTGCGCTGGCTCGCGCGCGAGCTGCCGCCGCTGATCGAGCGCGAGGCGGCCGTCCTCGACGAGCCGGGCATGGGCGTGGTGCGCGAGCGGGTGATCACGACGATCGAGCGCGCGCTGCCCGCGTTGCTTCGGCATCTCGAGCAGGCGCGAATCGTCCGCGTCGTCACCGAAGCGCCGCACGACGTGCCGTTCGACGTTCGAGACCGCACGCTGCAGCTGCGCGGCTCGATCGATCTCCTCCTCACCGACGCGAAAGGCCGCGAGATCGTGCTCGACGTCAAGTGGGGCGGCCAGGATTACCGCGGTAAGGAGCTTGCCGGGAATCGCGCGCTGCAGCTCGCGACCTACGCGTATATGCGCAGCCGCTTGGATGCGGCGCACCGCTGGCCCGCGCAAGCGTTCTTCATCGTCGAGACCTGCAACATCGTCGCCGCCGACGACCGCATCTTTCCCGAGGCCGTGATCTTCTCTCCTCAGGAGGCGCTGCAAGCGGAAGAGGTCTGGCGACGGGTCGTGCGCGCTTACGACTGGCGCATGGAGCAGCTCGACCGCGGCTTGATCGAGGTCAACGTCGAAGGCACCGAGGCCGACGAGCGCTCGATCGCGCCGGAAGACGCCCTCCGAATAGCCGATCGTCCCGACCGGTACGACGATTTCAAGAGCCTCGTCGGCTGGGAGATCGGCGAATGACGGCGCACGACCCAGCCGATTCGCTCGCGCACGTGCGCTTCATCAGCGCGGGCGCCGGCAGCGGCAAGACGTACCGGCTCACGCAGGAGCTCGAGCGCGCGCTCGTCGACGATCGCATTCCACCGAGCCGGATCATCGGCACGACATTCACCGTCAAGGCCGCGTCCGAGCTGCGCGAGCGCGTGCGGCAGCGGCTGATCGCTGGCGGGCATGTCGCGCTCGCGGAGCAGACCGCGCAGGCGTTGATCGGCACGGTCCACAGCGTCGCGGAGCGATTGCTCCGCCGCTTCGCGTTCGAGCTCGGCCTCTCTCCCGAGCTCTCGGTCGCGAGCGTCGAGGACGGCGCGTCGTTCTTCAATCAAGCGCTCGACGACGTGCTCGCCCCGAATCCCGCCGCGGTCCGCCGCATGAACGGCGTCGCCTTCAGGCTCGGCATCGAGGACTGGCGCGCGGACGTCAAGACGATCGCCGACCGCGCGCGGGAGAACGATCTCTCGCCGGACGCGCTCGCCGAGATGGGAAGACGCAGCGCCGACGACCTGCTCGCGCATTTCCCGAAGCCGGAGAAGGGCGACTGGGATGCGAAGCTGTTTCGCGCGGTGAAGGAAGCGGTCGACTCCATCGATCTCGAGCACGACACGACCAAGGCTACGCGCACGTACTACGAGTGGCTCAGGGCCGCGATCTACCAGCTTCGCCGGCCGCCCGTGCCGTGGTCGCTCTGGATCAGCGCCAGCAAGAACGGCGCCGCGAGGAGGAGCGACGCGATCGCGGCGAGAGTGCGGGCCGCGGCCGAAGCTTACGATCGCCATCCGCACTTCCACGCCGATATCCGCGCGTACATCGAGGAGACCTACCGCATCGCCGGCGCGGCGCTCGCCCGCTTCCAACGGATCAAAGCCGAGCGCGGCCTGATCGATTTCGGCGACATGGAGCAGCTGCTCCTTCGCGCGCTCGACCTCCCGGCCGTGCGCGAGCGGCTCCGCGATGAGCTCGAGCTCTTGCTCGTCGACGAGTTCCAGGACACGAACCCGATGCAGCTCGCGATCTTCATGAAGCTCGCGGCACTCGCGGATCGGGTCGTCTTCGTCGGCGATATCAAGCAGGCGATCTACGGCTTCAGGGGCTGCGACCCCGAGCTCGTGCGCGACACGCTCGCGGCGCTCGTCGCGCGCGGTGCATCGTCCGAGGTGCTCGAGCTCTCGTGGCGCTCTCGCCGTTCGCTCGTCGAGTACGTGAACAGCGTGTTCACGCAGGCGTTCGCGGGCGAGCTCGACCGGAAGCAGATCGTGCTGAAAGCGAGTCGGGCCGACGAGGTCGACGAGCCGGCCGTGATCAAATGGACGCTCAAGGGCGGAAAAGCCGAGGAGCGCGCCGAGCGGATCGCCGGCGCGGTCGCCTCGCTCGTGCGCTCGGGATTCACGATCGTCGATCCGGAAACGAAACGCCCGCGGTCGGTGCGCTTCGGCGATATCGCGATCCTCGCCGCGAGGAACGAGCAGGTCGAGGAGATCGCGAAAGCGCTCCGCGCCGCGCACGTGCCGATGAGGATGACGCTGTCGGGGCTTCGTACCGTGCCCGAGGTCGCGCTCGCGAGAGCCGCGCTGCGCCGGCTGAACGACCCGGCCGACACGCTCGCGACGGCCGAGATCGTCTCGATGAGCACGGGCACCGCGCCCGAGCACTGGCTCGCGGATCGGCTCCGCGCGCTCGAGCGAGGCGACGACGCGCTCGCTTGGGGCCGCGACGCCCACCCGATCCTCGCGAAGCTCGAGACGCTCCGCGAGACGATCGGCACGATGTCGCCGGTCGAGATCGTCGCGCGAGTCCTCAACACGACCGGTCTCCGCGATATCGCCACGGGTTTCAGTCGGAGCGCGATCAAGGCCGCGCAACGGCAAAAGAATCTCGACGCGCTGCTCGATCTCGCCGTGGAATACGAGCGTCACTGCGAAGCGCAACACCTCGCGGCGACGCTCACCGGTTTTCTGCTTTGGCTGGAGAACCCCCATTCGCCGGAGCTCGACCTGCAGCCCGTCGTCAC
Organism: Gammaproteobacteria bacterium; assembly: GCA_017577365.1. Lineage (GTDB taxonomy): Bacteria > Pseudomonadota > Gammaproteobacteria > Steroidobacterales > Rariloculaceae > ZC4RG20. The sequence goes on from PKRJ01000025.1 coordinate 4,861, forward strand.
GACCGGCGATGCGGTGCACGTGCTGACCTATCACAAGGCGAAAGGGCTCGAGTGGCCGATCGTCGTCGCCGCGGATCTCCACTATTCGTGGCGGCCACGGTTATGGGACGTGCGCGTCGAGCGCGACGGCACGACGTTCGACGTCGAGAGGCCGCTCGCCGGACGCTTCATCCGCTATTGGCCGCCGATCTTCGGCGATCACACGAAGGATATTCCCGTGCTCGACGCGATCCTCGCGTCGCGCGACGGCGTCGAATGCGTCGAGCGCGGTGAGCGCGAGAACAAACGCCTCGCGTACGTCGGCTTGACGCGCGCGCGCGACGCGCTCGTCCTCGCGTTGCCGGCGCGGAGCGCGTCGGACGGCGCGTGGATCAAGACCATCGAATGCGCGGACCTGGTTCCGCACGGCGACACGCTCGAGCTCGCGAGCGGCATTGCGATCCCGACGCGCGTCGTCGAGCTCGACGAGCCCGGCGAAGGCGCACCGCCCGAGGCATTCTCGCCCAGGCGCCTGCCCGAGCGAGCACCGCTCGACGTTCGTTTACGCGAGACCGCATACCCGTCGCAGATGCCGCGAGCGGCGGCAGCGCGAATCGCGGAGACGATCGACCTCGACGCCCGCGTGCCGGTGCGCGGCGGCGACATGACCGAGATCGGCAGCGCGATTCACGCGGCGATCGCCGCCGAGCTGATCAATCCCGGTCGCCGGGACGCGCTCGACCGCACGCGGCGGCTGCTCGAGGCCGCCCGCGTCGACGCCTTCGTCGATGCCGAGCGCGTGCTCGCCTCCGCAGCGCGGTTCCGCGAGTTCGTCGCTGCTCGCTTCGCGCCGTCGCGCGTGCTCGTCGAGTATCCGATCGTTCATTGCCTCGAAGACGGCCGGGTCGTGCGGGGCTCGATCGACGCGCTGCTCGAAACCGAGCGCGGCTGGATCGTCATCGACCACAAATCGTCGCCGCGACCGCGCTCGGCGTGGACCGAGGACGCCCTCGAGCACTCGGGGCAGCTCGACGCTTACCGCCGCGCGCTCCATGCAGCCGGGCTTTCGGTCGCCGAATGCTGGATTCATTTCCCGGTCAGCGGAGGGGTGTTACGCGTCGCCTTCGAGCGAAGCGAACCGAACGGTGCGGACTACGCGCAGCGCGACCTTTTCGCGTGAGCGTGCGACCCTCGCGGCGATACGGCATAGGTACTCGCCGCCGATGTATTCCGAGGTCCCAAAAAATCTTCACAATCGTTCGGTTTCTCTTTCGTGCTACTTTGCTTCGGTGCCGTTTCCCCTCTGGAGGACAAGTCCATGATGACCCGACGCGAATGCCTGGCTCTCGCGGGGCAAGCCGGCGCCGCGCTCGCGCTCGCCCCGCGCCTGCTGGGCGCACAACCGCAAGGCGAGCTGATCAAGCGTCCGATCCCGGCGACCGGAGAGGAATTGCCGATCATCGGGCTCGGGAGCTCTGCGACCTTCAGCGCCGCCGCGCGCGAAGAAGACTACGAGACCCTTCGCTCGGTGCTCGAGGCGATGCTCGCGAAGGGCGGCACCGTCTTCGATACGGCACCGAGCTACGGCGCATCGGAAGAAGTCGCGGGACGCATCGTCAACCAGATCGGCGCACAAGAGCGCATCTTCTGGGCGACGAAGCTCAACGTGGCCGGACGCGGCGGCGAAAGCGCGGATCGCGCGGCCGCGCGGCGTCAGGTCGAGACTTCGATCGAGCGATTGGGTCGTGAGCCCGTCGATCTGATCCAGGTGCACAATCTCGCCGACATGCAGACGCAGTTCTCCATCCTGCGCGAATACAAGCAGGAAGGCCGCGTCCGTTACATCGGCACCACGACCACGTTCAAGCCGCAATACGAAGCGCTCGAGCAGTGCATGCTCGAGGAGCCGCTCGATTTCATCGGCATCGATTACGCGGTCGACAACTTGAGCGCCGAGGAACGGATATTCCCGATCGCGCAAGATCGCGGCATCGCGGTCATGGTCTATATGCCGTTCGGCCGCACGCGCCTCTGGCAGCGCGTCGAAGGCGTCGAGGTGCCGGAGTGGGCCAGGGAGTTCGGCGCCGAGACGTGGGCGCAGTTTTTCCTGAAGTTCGCCGCTTCGCATCCCGCGGTCACGGTCGTGACGCCCGCGACGAGCCGTCCTCACCACATGGAGGACAACATGCAAGCGGCGTACGGCCGTTTGCCCGACGAAGCCGAGCGCCGTCGGATGATCGAGTTCATCGAGTCGCTGCCGTCCTGAGTCTTGCATCTCGCCGGTGCGCCGCCCGACGTCCGGGCGGCGCCGCGGCATCGTTCTCCCACCCGCCCCTCGCAACGCGCGACGCCACCCGGCACGATCCCGATTTGACCAACGGCGAAAACGGCCCCTACGCTGTGGGGCCATGAGAAGCGCCGTTTTCGGACCGACGGGAATCGACGTGCCGTTGATCGGCCAAGGCACGTGGAATCTCGAGCATGACGATCCCGACGAGGTGATCGCGGCACTCGATGCCGGCCTCGATGCCGGCATGACGCATATCGATACCGCGGAGCTCTACGGCAACGGGCGCGTCGAGGAGATGATCGCGCCGCTCGTGCGCCGCCGGCGCGACGAGATCTTTCTCGTCTCGAAAGTGCTTCCGCAGAATGCGTCGTACGAGGGGACGCGCGAGGCGTGCGAGCGCACGCTCGCACGCCTCGGCACCGATCATCTCGACGTGTATCTGCTCCACTGGCGCGGCCGCGTGCCGCTCGAGGAGACGTTCCGCGCGTTCGAAGCGCTGCAGGAAGCCGGCAAGATCCGCGCGTTCGGCGTCAGCAATTTCGACGTCGACGATCTCGAGGAAGCCGTGAATCTCGTCGGCGAGGGGCGGATCGCGTGCAATCAGGTGCTGTATCACCTGAACGAGCGCTCGATCGAGACGCGCGTGATCCCGTGGTGCCGCGAGCACGGCGTCGCCGTCGTCGCGTACAGCCCGTTCGGCAGCGGACGGTTCCCGTCGCTGCGCACGGGCGGCGGACGCGTGCTCGCGTCGATCGCCGAGCGCCGCAACGTCTCGCCGCGCCAGGTCGCGCTCGCGTTCCTCGTGCAGCAGGGGCAGGTATTCGCGATCCCCAAGGCCGCGAATATCGAGCACGTGCTCGACAACGCGAGCGCGGGAGATCTCGAGCTCACGCGCGCCGAGATGCGGGCGCTCGACGACGCGTTCCCGGTGAAGCCGCGGCGAGACCTGCCGGTTTTGTAGTAGATTAACGCCCCCGCTCGGCCGTCGGCCCGCGTCGCATTCCTGCGGTCGATCCCGATGCCGAGCGCGACGGGCACTCCCCGCGCTTCGGCGCTCGCCGGCTCCGCATCCAACGTCGGATCTCGGCAGCCTTCGACCTGTTTCGCGTGAGAGCGCCGACGTGTCTCTGCACGAGTCGTGATGAGCAGCCACAGCAATCACAAGCCCAAGGCGGCCGACTTTCGGGAGCTCGTGCGGCTCGCCGCGCCGATCGTGCTGATTCAGATCGGCATGATGCTGATGGGCGTCGTCGACACGATGATGGTCGGGCGCGTCTCCGCGGTCGCGCTCGCCGCCGTCGCGCTCGCGAACTTGTACAGCTTCGGTCTCATGATCTTCGGCATGGGCGCGCTGATGGCGCTCGATCCGATCGTCTCGCAGGCGCTCGGCGCACGCGACGAGATCGCCGTGAGCCGCGGCGTGCAGCGAGGCTTCCTGCTCGCGACGCTGCTGACGGTGCCGATCTCGCTCACGCTGCTCACGGTCGAGCCGGCGCTCCGCCTCGCGGGCCAGCCCGAGGAGGTGATCCCGTACGCGGCCGGCTACGTCCAGCGCACGCTCGCGGGAGTGTGGCCGTTCTACGTATTCGTCGTCGTGCGGCAGACGCTGCAGGCGCACCGCCGCACCGCGCCGATCGTCGTGACGATCGTCGTCGCGAACCTCGTCAACGCCGCGCTGAACTACGCGATGATCTTCGGGAAGCTCGGCTTTCCCGCGATGGGCGTATTCGGCTCCGCGTGGGCGACGCTCATCAGCCGATGGCTCATGGCGGTGATGCTGCTCGCGCTCGGCTGGCCGCACCTCGGCGCCTATCTCCGCCGGCTCGCGCCGGGGCTTCTCGAGCCCGTCCCGATCCTGCGCATGCTGCGGCTCGGCGCCCCGATCGGCGCGCAGATGATGTTCGAGTTCGGCGCGTTCGCGCTCGTCGCGCTCTTGATGGGGCGCCTCGGCGTAGTGCAGGTCGCCGCGCACCAGGTCGCGATCAATCTCGCGTCTCTGGCCTTCATGGTGCCGGTCGGCATCGGCTCGGCCGCGGCCGTGATCGTCGGCCACGCCGTCGGACGTCAGGACCCGGACGGCGTGCGCCGCGCGACCGCCGCGGCGCTCTACGTCGGCGCGGCCTTCATGACCGCGACCGGGGCCCTTTTCATCGGCCTGCCCGAGCCGCTCGCGCGCCTCTACACCGACGAGCGCGACGTGCTCGCGCTCGCGGCGATACTGCTGCCGATCGCGGGCGTATTTCAGATCTTCGACGGGCTGCAGGTCGTCGCCGTCGGCTTGCTCCGGGGGCTGGGCGACACGCGCGTGCCGATGTTGCTCCACATGATCGCGTTCTGGGTCATCGCGATTCCGCTCAGCATCTTCTTCGCGTTCGCTCTCGAGCTCGGCGCGCCGGGGTTGTGGTGGGGACTCGTCGCCGGGCTCGCGGCGGTCGCCGTCCTGCTGGTGCTGAGGGTGAGGTCTCGCGAGCGGCGCGAGCTCGTCCGGATCGAGATCGACGAGCGCACGCCGTCCGAGCGCCGCGACGCGCTCGGGGCCGCCGTCGATTGATCGACGCGACGCCGGCTCGCGGCTACGGCCGCGGCGGCACCTGATCGAGCCGACTGTCCTCGTAGGGTGGGGTATTGTCGAAACGCCGCGGCGAGTCGAAGTCGGTCGGCAGCTCGACGAGCCGGTTCGGACCCTGGCGCGGCTTTTCGAGCCTGAACGCATCGTAGAGGCGCCCGGTCGCGGTGCGGGCCTCGTACGTCAGCGTATCCCCGTCGAGCGTGATGACCTGGAAGAACGGCGTATTCTCGGCCGACCTCTCGAGCACCGCGCCGTGCTCGGCGAACGCGGACCATCCGTTGTCCGACACGGGATACATCTTCGCGCCCGAGACCGACGTGACGAATACCGTGCCGGGATCGGATTTCTTCGCCACGGGCGCCCGCGGCGCCGCGCCGCGGCCGTAAGCATGATCGTGACCTTGCAGCACGATATCGACGCCGTGCCGCTCGAAGACCGGCAGGAACGCGGCGCGGCGCTCGTCGTTCGGCTCGGGATAGCGGCGCTCGAGCAGCTCGAACATCGGATGATGCAGCGTGACGATCTTCCACTTCGCATCGGAAGCCCCGAGCACGCCGTCGAGCCAGCGCGCCTGCGTCTCGTAGTGGCGATCCGCCATCGAGTCGAGCACGGCGATCACCGCGTCGCCGTAACGGAGCGCATAGACGGTCTCGCGCAAGTCCTCCGGCAGCGACGGATCCTGCGGCAACGCGAACTGAGGGCGCCACAGCACCGAGAGCGCGGTCACGAGACCGCCGTCGGCCGTCCTCAAGCCGTCGAAATACTCGTGGTTGCCGACGACGGGCACCGCCGGGATCGTGCCGTGGATGAAGCCGACGGACCGGAACCACGCGGCCCATTCGTAGTCGCGGCTGCCGATATTCACGAGGTCGCCGGCGTGGACCGCGAAACGCGCGTCCGGCGCGGCCGCGAACGCCGCGCGCACGACGCGCGGCCAATGCGAGGCGAGGCCTTCTTGCGCGTCGCCGAAGTATAGGAACTTGAACGGCGTCCCGGGCCGCGGCGCGGTGCGCGTCTGAAACCACTCGCTCCAGTGGCCCTCGGCGCCCATCACGCGATACGCATAGAGCGTGTCGGGCTCGAGATCGCGGAACGTCACCGAGTGATAGGCCGGCGTAGCGAGGTGATCGTTCCAACGGAGCGCGTACTCGTTGCCGTCGACGCGCTTGCGCGTGAGATCCACGGTCTCGGTGCGCGCGGGCACGGCACGCGCGCCGAGATCGAAGCGCGCATGATCGTCGGCGCGCACGATCTCCGCGCGCGTCTCACGCACGTCCGCGCTCGTGCGCCACGTGACCGAGAACGACGTCGCGGGATCCTCCTCGACCGTGACGACGATCCGGTCCGGCCACGGCGATGCGGCCTGCCACGGCGGCGTCGACGGCATCGCGCCCTTCCCCGACGGCTGCGCTGCGGCGCCGCCCGCGGCGAAGCCGACGATACACGACGAGACGAGAACCGGCAGATATCGGATCGAAAGCATGTCGTCAGCTCCCCCGCTGGCTCTGCGGCGCGCCGCTCGGACGCGGATACTCCCGTGGCCGGAATTGTAGACAAATCGGATGCGGCGATGCTCGCGTCGAGCGAATTCGGAGCGTTCGGGTTGCCTATACTGGGCCGATCACACTCCGATCCGCGTCGAATGATCGAGAAGCCCGAGATGCCCATGCGAAGCGCCGTCGTCGCGCCCTCTGACGAGGTCCGTTACGCGGCGCTCGCCGCCCGCGTCGCGTCGGAGCCGGCGTCTTTCCCGCACGTCCGCGCGCTCGCCCGCGGGGAAGGAACGAGTCCCGCCGCCGTCGCGGCGCTGCTCATTCGGCACGGGCACCTCGAGCCTCCCGCGTGGCTGCGCCGCCGGCGCTGCCGCGCGGCCGCCGGGCTGCTGATCGATACGCGCCTCTCGATTCCCGATATCGCCGCCGCGACGGGCTTCGCCGACGAAGCCGCCTTCCGCGAGCAGTTCCTCGCCGAGACTCGGATGCCGCCGGAGGATTACCGGCGGCTCGGCGCGTCCAACGCATTCCGCCTGCGGCTCCCGGGCCGCTATCGCGTGCAGGACGTGCTCGCGTATCACGGACGCGATCCCGCGAGCCCTTCCGAGCGAGTGCAGGAGCGGCGGCTGCTCAAGGCGATCACGTTCGGCGACCGGCCCGCGGTGCTCGAGATCGAGCTCGCCGGGCGCAACGCGCAGTGTCACGTGCACGGCCGATCGCGGCCGAGCCCGGCGCGCATGCGCGAGGCACATGCGATCGCGGTCCGCCTGCTCGGCCTGACTGCGGACGTGCGGGCTTTCGAAGCCCGCGCGCGCCGGGACCCGATGCTCGCGCCGCTCGTCGCGCGGCGCCCCGGCTTGCACTTGCCGTTGACCGCGAGCGTCTTCGACGCGCTGTGCTGGGCGATCATCGGCCAGCAGATCAATTTGGCGTTTGCCTGTGCATTACGGCGCGAGATCCTCGCGCTCGCAGGCTCACCGATCGGCGATCTCATCGCGCATCCGACCCCCGCGCGGCTCGCGGCGCTCGATGCCGCAACGCTCCGAAGGCGCCGCTTCTCGCGCTCGAAGGCCGAGTACTTGCTCGATACCGCGGCCGCCGTCGCCGCCGGCCGCTTCGACCCCGAGCGCTTGTCGGAGCGCTCGGCGGTCGAGGTCGAAGCGACGTTCACGAGTCTTCGCGGCATCGGCACGTGGACCGCACGATACGTGATGATGCGGGGCGTCGGATTCGCCGATGCCGCGCCGGTCGGCGACGTCGCGCTCGCGGCCGCGCTCGCGCGGTGTATCGGACGCTCGGAGCGCCCCGCCGCCGACGAGGTCGAGAGGCTGATGCAGCCGTTCTCGCCGTACCGCAGCCTCGCGACTTTTCACTTGTGGGCGAGCCTGCGCGACGAGACGTGATCGGCACGCGTCACTCGAGCACGTCGTCGGCCCAAGTGAGCGCGGCCGAGACGTTCGGGAACCCGATCGTGCTCGTCAGCAGTACGAGCGCGTGCTCGATCTCCTCGCGCGTCGCGCCGGCGTCCTTCGCGCGCCGGCAATGGCTGTGCACCGCGCCCTCCGAGCGCATCGCGGCGGCGCCGGCAAGCTGAATCAGCTCCGCCGTCTTCACGTCGAGCGGCCCGGCCTGCTTCACGCATTCGCCGAGCCGTTCGAGCGCGTTCATGTATTCGGGGAAACGCTTCGCGAGCTGATTGAAATGTCGCGGCGGCTTGCTCGTCGTCATTTCCGTCTCCTCGTCGCGCCGTGGGGTCGAAGCGGCGCATCGTTGCAACGAAGTCCCGGCCGTGGAGGGCGATCGTGACCCTATGCTGAGGGCCTTGCGCCCTTTCTGGAAGAGGCAGCGCCCACCGAGCATGCGCATTAGCTCGGCGCCGAGACGCACCTTATCATCGGCGCCCTATGTGCCGCGCCGATCTGCCCATCCGTTCCGCGCTGCCCGCGCTTCGCGCCGCGCTCGCCGAGAGCGGCGCGTCGGCCGTGTTGCATGCGCCGCCCGGCGCGGGCAAGAGCACGGTCGTGCCGCTCGAGCTGCTCGACGAGCCGTGGGCGAAAGGCCGGCGCATCCTGATGCTCGAGCCGAGGCGCCTCGCCGCCCGCGCGGTCGCGCGGCGGATGGCGGCGACGCTCGGCGAGACGGTCGGCGAGACGGTCGGCTACCGCATGCGTCTCGACACGCGCGTCTCGAAAGCGACGCGGATCGAGGTCGTGACCGAAGGCGTGCTGACGCGCATGCTGCAGCACGATCCCGCGCTCGAAGGCGTCGCGCTCGTGATCTTCGACGAGTTCCACGAGCGAAGCGTCGACGCCGATCTCGGCCTCGCGTTGACGCTCGACGCGAGAGACGCGCTCGTGCCCGAGCTGCGCATCCTCGTGATGTCCGCGACGCTCGACGTCGAGGCGGTCGCGAACCTCCTCGGCAATGCCGCGATCGTCCGCACCGAGGGCCGCACGTTCCCTGTCGAGACGCGCTACGTCGGCCGCGGGCTGCCGCCGATGCCGGCCACGTACTTGGACGACGACGCGGCCGCGGAGCCGACGACGGCGCGAATCGTGAAAAAAGCGCTGCAAGAGACGGACGGGGACGTGCTCGTCTTCCTGCCCGGCGTTCGCGAGATTCGCCGCGTGCACGCGCTGCTCGAGCCCATCGAAGCCGCCGACCCCGACGTGCGCATCGCGCCGCTCTATGGCGATCTCGACGCCGATGCCCAGGACCGCGCGATCGCCCCGAGCCCGCCGGGGACGCGCAAGATCGTGCTCGCGACGAATATCGCGGAGACGAGCCTGACGATCGAAGGCGTGCGCGTCGTCGTCGACTCGGGGCTCGTGCGCCGCGCGGTCTTCGATCCCGGCACCGGGATGAGCCGGCTCGAGACGCAGCGCGTTTCCCGCGCGTCCGCCGAGCAGCGCCAAGGACGCGCCGGACGCATCGCGCCCGGCGTCTGTTATCGCGCGTGGAGCGAGGCCGCGCACCGCAGCCTCGCGCCGTCGACGCCGCCCGAGATCGTCTCCGCGGATCTCGTGCCGCTCGCGCTCGAGCTCGCGAGCTGGGGAACGGCCGATCCCGCGACGCTTCGTTGGCTCGATCCGCCGCCGGCCGCGGCGTTCGCGAGCGCGCGCGAGCTGCTCCGGAAGCTCGGCGCGCTCGACCCGAGCGGCCGCATCACCGAGCACGGCCGCGAGATGGCGAGGCTGCCGGTGCACCCGAGGCTCGCGCACATGCTGCTCACCGCACGCAGGCTCGGCGCGGTCAGGACGGCGGCAAGGCTCGCCGCGTTGTTGTCCGAGCGCGATCTCTTGCGCGGAAAACGCGAGCGCGACGTCGACGTGCGCACGCGGCTCGCGCTCTTGTCCGGCGACGACGCGGGCGCCTACCCGGAGATCACGGCCCATCGGGGCGCGCTCCGGCGCGCGCAAAGAATGGCCGGCGAGCTCGAACGGCGAATCGGCGGCGCCGAGGCGAAGAGCGGCTCGGCCAACGACGATCTCGTTGGCGTGCTGCTCGCCTTCGCGTATCCCGACCGGATCGGCCGACGTCGGCCCGGCGATGACGCCCGCTACACGCTCGCGAACGGCCGCGGCGCGATATTGGCCGGCACGGAGGCGCTCGCGCGCGAGCCGCTGATCGTCGCCGTCGAGCTCGACGACCGCGATCGGGACGCGCGCATCCTGCTCGCCGCACCGTTCGATCGCGACGCGCTCGAGACCCATTTCGCCGACGATCTCGAGGAAGCCGACCTGGTCGAATGGAGCCCGCGCGAGCAAGCCGTGATCGCGCGGCGGGTCCTCCGTTTGGGCGCGCTCGTGATCGACGAGAAACCGTTGCCTCGAGTGCCGGACGACGAAGCGATCGCGGCGATGCTGCACGGCATCGCCGCGCTCGGGCTCGACGCGCTGCCGTGGAGCGACGAAGCGCGCGACTTGCAGGCGAGGATCGAGTTCGTGCGCGGCCTCGGACTGCCCGAGACCGCCGACTGGCCGGCCTTCGACGACGCGTCGCTCGCAGCCCGGCTCGACTCGTGGCTCGCACCCTGGCTCGCGGGCGTCACGCGACGCGAGCATCTCGCCAAGCTTCCGCTCGTCGACGCGCTCGCCGCGCGCCTCGGGCCGGACAAGCGACGACGGCTGGATGAGCTCGCGCCCGCGCGGCTCGTCGTGCCGAGCGGCTCGAGCATCCGCATCGATTACCGCAGCGAGAACGCGCCGCTGGTCGCCGTGCGCCTGCAGGAGGTCTTCGGGCTCGAAGAGACCCCGCGGATCGCGGGCGGCCGCGTGCCGATCACGTTCGCGCTGCTCTCTCCGGCGCACCGGCCCGTGCAGGTCACGCGCGATCTCGCGAGCTTCTGGCGGAACGCGTATCAGGACGTCCGCAAGGACCTACGCGGCCGCTACCCGAAGCACGACTGGCCGGAGAATCCGCTCGAAGCCGTGCCGTCGCGCGGCGTGCGCAAGCGCCGCTGACGGCACGGCCGTGAGGTTCGTCAGTCCTGCGGAGCAACGTTGCGCGAACGGATCAGCCACTGGCCGTTCACGCGCACGAGCTCGTCGACGCCGCGCCCCGCGGCCGCGACGCGCGGCGCGCTGCCCTGCCCCGCGGCACCGAACACCGTCATCCAATACGAATGCATGCGCGCGGTGTTCTCGTCGATGAACTCGATGTGCGTGTTCGCGATCATGTGATACATTGGCGGCGAGTCCGCGGTGCGGTTCTGCGCGAGGTTGCGGATCATTTGCTTCAGCGCCTCGCGGCCCTTGGTCTGACCGAAGCTGCCATCCTCGGTGAAGACGGCGGCATAGGCTTCCGCGTCGAACGTGTCGAGCGCGCGCACGTAACGCCACATGAGCTCCTGAATGGCGGCGCGGTCCGCGGCGCGCGCGTCGTCGGCCAGCGCGGCCCCCGATACGAAGCCCGCGCCGAGCAAGGTCAGCACACAAGCGATAGCGATTCTTCTCATGAACGTCTCCCGCCTTCCTTTTCGTTCTTCGTTTCGTGCGCTCGGCCGTCCGGCCGGGCACGGCCACTATAGTCCCGATCGGCCGGATGCGGCCATACGGTCCATCATAGCCATCCTTTCCGTTTGAAGTACCACAGCATGCCGCCGACGACCGTGAGCATCACGGCCCACACGAACGGGTAGCCGTAATACCAGTGAAGCTCCGGCATCGCCCACGGGCTCGTCGGATGCTGGAAGTTCATGCCGTACAGCCCGACGATGAACGTCAACGGAATGAAGATCGTCGCGATCAGCGTCAGCACGCGCATGATGTCGTTCGTCCGCTGGCTGATGCTCGAGAGATAGACGTCCAGCAGGCTCGACGACATGTCGCGAAAGCTTTCCAGCAGATCCATGATCTGCACGCTGTGATCGTGACAGTCGCGAAGATACGGCTGGGTCCGCTCCTCGATGAGCTCGGAGCCTTCGCGGATCAGCATGTGGATCGCGTCGCGCTGCGGCCACAGCCCGCGTCGCAGCAGCAGCAGATCGCGCCGCACGGCGTGGATCTCGGCGAGCGTCTCGGCATCGGGATTCTCGAGCAGGTCGTCCTCGATCGCTTCGATGCGCTCACTGATCTCGTCGATCAGCGGGAACGCGGCATCGACGACGAAATCGATGAGCGCGTAGAGCAAGTAATCCGCGCCGCGCGTGCGTAATCGATTCACCGACGCGCGCAGCCGCTTCCTGATCGGCTCGAACGGATCCTCCTCGAGCGGACAGAAGGACACGACGTAGCCCTCGCCCGCGAACAGACTGACCTGCGTGAGCTCGAGAACGCCGTCGCGGTAGCCGGGCAGGGCCAGGATCATGAAGACCTGATCCTCGTCGATCTCGACCTTCGGCCGTTGGCCGAGATTGATCACGTCCTCGAGCGCGAGCTCGTGGAGCCCGAAATGCGCGCCGAGCGCGCGGAGCGTGTCGGCGTCCGGTCGGCCGTTGACCTGGATCCACGTGCGCGAATCGCGCGCGAGATACGGCCTACACTCGGCGGCATCGTCGAGCATCCGCTCGACGACCTCGTGCGTCGTGTAATCGATGAGCCGTATCGACAGCGTGCCGCTCGGCTCGGCCGTGACGAGCGTTCCGGGTGCGGTGCCCGGCGGGTGATAGACCTTGATCTGCGGCATCGTGAAACTCCGCTATCGAACCGCGATCGGGTTGCCGGGCGCGCCGGTCGCGCCGGCGAGCTTCGGCGGCGCGAACACGAACGCGAACTCGTAGACGCGGTCGGCCGCAAGCGCCGCAAGGTCCAGGTTCTCGAGATTGTAGATCCCGCGGGACAGCAACCACTGATGCCCCTCGAGCGGCCGGGCGGGATTCTCGCCGGGCGAGGCTTCGACCGCGAAGTTGTCCGCGCCGACGAGCAGGATCTTCTTCTCCGCGAGCCACTTCAGCGCGGTGATGCCCGGCCCGGGCTCGCTCGCGCCGTACGCTTCGTTGTCGACCTTCCAGAGCTGGCCCCAGCCCGTATGGAACAGCACGGCATCGCCTTCGCGGATCTCGTCGATGCCCGCCATGCGGAGCGTGCCTTCGATGTCCTCGACCGTGATGACGTACGTCGGATCGAGCCGCGCGACTCCCTTGTAGCGCGCGACGTCGAGCAGCACGCCGCGCGTGAACAGCGCGCCGACTTTCTCGATGCCGAGCTTCGTGAGCCCGTACGACGTGCCGAACTCGGAAAGCTTGAAGCCGTTGTAGAAAACGTAGTCGCCGTCGATCTCGGTGCCGACGTGGCCGAGCCCGTCGAACTGCGTGCCGAGCTGGCCGAGCTCGCCGCTGATCATCTCGTCGTTGAACACGACGCGGTTCTCGCCGCCGACCACGACCGTCGGGAGCCCCGGGATCGTCAGGCTGTAGTGCCGGTTGCCGAAGATCGGCATGCCGGGCTCGTAGTTGCGGCCGAGCTCGTAAATGCGGCCTTCGCGGATCAACGACACCGCCTCGAGCACCTTCGCCGGCGTCACGCGATTCGCCGCGCCGCGCTCGTCGTCCGGCCCCCATTCGGATGGCCACCACTCGGGCCCCGCCGGGGTCTGCGCGTTCGCGCCGCCGCACGACGCGGCCGCGAGCATCGAGAACGTCAGGCGTCGGAACAAGCCAAGCCGATGGCAACGCATGTCACTCCCCCCGGTTCGCGCGACCCGGCCGCATCGATGATGCCGCCTTCGACACCGCGAGACTATACGCGACGCGAGCCGGCCGGTCAGGCGCGACGGATGCGCGCGGCACCGCGGGGGTGTCAGAATGGATCACTCTCTTTCGGACGGGTGTGCGATGCACAGCGAGCGACTGAAGCGTTTCGTCGACGACGAGTGGGACCGATCGATCGTGCCCGCGTTGTCGGACTACATCCGGATTCCGAGCAAGTCGCCGGCCTTCGACCGCGACTGGCAGGCGCACGGGCACATGGACCGCGCGGCGGAGCTCTTCCGCGCGTGGGCCGAGGCGCACGCGCCGCAGGGCTCGACGGTCGAGATCGTCCGCCTGCCGAATTTGACGCCGCTGCTCCTGATCGAATGCCCGGGCGACGTGGACGATACCGTGCTGATGTACGGCCATCTCGACAAGCAGCCGGAGTTCACCGGCTGGTCCGAAGGGCTCGCGCCGTGGACGCCGGTGCTCCGCGACGGCCGCCTCTACGGCCGCGGCGGCGCGGACGACGGCTATGCGATGTTCGGCTCGCTCTGTGCGCTTCGCGCGCTCGCCGATCAGCGCATCCGGCGCGCGCGCTGCGTGATCCTGATCGAGGCGAGCGAGGAAAGCGGCAGCCCCGATCTTCCCGCGTACGTCGAGGCGCTCGCGCAGCGCATCGGCGAGCCTTCGCTCGTCGTCTGCCTGGATGCCGAATGCGGCAACTACGATCAGCTCTGGCTCACGACCTCGCTGCGCGGCAATCTGACCGGCATCCTGCGTGTCGACGTGCTGACCGAGGGCGTGCACTCCGGAACGGCGAGCGGCATCGTCGCGTCGAGCTTCAGGATCCTGCGCGAGCGGCTCGACCGCATCGAGGATGCGCGCACCGGCCGGATCCTGCTCGACGAGTTCCACGTCGAGATTCCCGAGGAGCGGAAGAGCCAGGCGCGCGCCGCGGCGGCCGTGCTCGGGCGCTCCGTGCACGACAAGTTTCCGTTCGTCGCCGGCATGCGGCCGGTCGACGAGGACCCGTACGAATCGCTGCTGAACACCACGTGGCGGCCGACGCTGTCGGTCACGGGCGCCGACGGGTTGCCCGCGCTCGGCAACGCCGGCAACGTGCTGCGGCCGTATACGAGCGTGAAGCTGTCGTTCCGCCTGCCGCCCGGCGTCGCGCCGGAAGCCGCGGCGCGCAGTGTCAAGGCCGCGCTCGAGAGCGATCCGCCGTACGGCGCGCGAGTGCGCTTCGACATCGACTCGTGCATGGCCGGATGGAACGCGCCGCCGACCGCGCCGTGGCTCGAGGACGCGGTGCAGAAAGCCTCGCGAACCTATTTCGGACGCGACGCGATGCACATGGGCACCGGCGGCACGATCCCGTTCATGAGCATGCTCGGCGAGCGCTTCCCTAACGCGCAGTTCCTCGTGACCGGCGTGCTCGGGCCGCACTCGAACGCGCACGGCCCGAACGAGTTTCTCGACATCGAGACGGGCAAGCGCCTGACGGCTTGCGTCGCGGACGTGATCGCGGCGCACGCGTCGCGTAGCTGATCGCCGACATTCCTTTCCGAGCCGTGCCCATGTGATAGGATGCGCCCGCCCTGCCCGAGGGGGCGGGCTCGCCGACCATCGCTCGCCTGAGCGTGCTCGTCGTCCTGCTCGATCCCGAATCCGAGAGGTTGTCGGCGGTCCGGGGCGCGCCGTCGTGGGACACTGCGCGCCGATCTTCTCGTCACCGACAGAGGCTTACCCGAGCCGATGACCGATTCACCGCGCCTGGACGCGCTTCGCGCCGTCTGGATCTCCGACGTGCATCTCGGCTCGCGCGAGTGCCGGGCGAGCCTGCTGCTCGATTTCCTGCGCCGCACCCGCTGCGACGTGCTGTATCTCGTCGGCGACATCATCGACTTCGAGAGTCTGCGCCGCGATTTCTACTGGCCGCCGAGCCATACCGACGTGCTGCGCGCGATTCTGCAGAAAAGCTACGAAGGCACGCGGGTCGTCTACGTTCCCGGAAATCACGATGACGCCCTGCGCGCGTACGACGGCGCCGCGCTCGGCAACGTCGAGCTCTCGAGCGAAACGATCCACACGACGCGCGCGGGCAAGACGCTGCTCGTGATGCACGGCGACCGTTTCGACGCGATCGTGCGCGGGCGGGGCTTGAGCGTCTGGATCGGCGCGCACGCGTGTCGATCGCTGCTCGCGCTGAATCGCTTCGTTCACTGGCTCCACGAGCTCGCAGGGCGGCCGTACTGGTCGCTCGCGCAGCACGTGAAGAATCGCTTCGGATTCGTGCAGCGCTACGTCGAGCGCTATCGCGACGCGACGCTGGCCGCGGCGCGCGAAGCGGGCGTCGACGGCGTGATCTGCGGCCATATCCACAAGGCCGAGGTCGTCGAGGTCGACGGCCTGCTCTACTGCAACGACGGGGATTGGGTCGAGAGCTGTACCGCGCTCGTCGAGGACGAGCACGGGACGCTTTCGCTGCTGAAGTGGCGGCCGGCGATACGCACGTTCACGACTGCCGCGCACGCGAGCGGATGGCGGCGGCCCGTCGCGGTCGCCGCGAGGTTGCGCGGGGTTCGCGCGTTTCGCGTTCGCCGCAGGCGTCACGACGCGCGCACGGCCGGCGAGCCAGGCGTCTGAGAAGAGAAAGGGGCCGGACTCTTCGCTCGGAGTCCGGCCCCTTTCGGTTCGCTCACGGGATCAGTGGGCGAGCGGGTCGGGCCTGAATTGGAACTTGACCATCTTGGGCTTCGTGCCCGGGCCGCCCTCGATGTGCCACACGAGGTGCGTGCCGTAGTTCGCCCACAGGCCGCGGCCCTTCCAGCCCGCGTTCGGATCGTCGATCCGGCCGTCGAGCAGGCGCTGATAGAAACCGAGCGGATACGGCACGCGGAACTTCCGCCACTCGCCCGTCTCGGGATCGAGCATCAGCAGCGCGTCCGAGTTGCCGCCCGGCGTCCATGGCACGTTCTCGCCGAGCCCCGACGCGTTCCACAGGTCGACCCAGTTGTAGTACTGGAAGTCGGCGGGCACGTCGGTGCCCTTGAGCGTCGGGCCGTCCGTGCGATAGAGCTTCCAGCCGGCCTCGCAATGACCGCCATCGTGCGTCTCGGGGCCGTTCAGCACCGTGCATTGGCGCCGATCGAAGCTCGCCATGTGGCTGCTGCCGGCCAGCGACGTCCATACGACGCCGTTGCGGTCGACGTCGAGACCGCGCGGCCCGAAGCCGGGCTCCGGCACGCGGTAGAGCTCCGTGAGGCACGTCTCCGGAGGGTTCTCGCCGCGCGTCAGGCGCACGAGATATCCCGGGAAGTCCGTGAGCGACGCCCAGACGACGTCCTCCTCGCCCGGCGCGGGGCTCGGCTGCACGCCGTAGACCTGTCCGCCGATGCGCGTATCGCGCGACGGATCGAACGGCCGGCCCGGCTCGTTCCACGGCTTCGTGATCTTGCCGTCGCCGTTCGTGTCGATCACGAGCGGGCACCAGCCCTGCGCGGCCTGCTCGTCACCCGTCTCGTCGAACAGCCGCGTGTTGATCCAGCCGAGATAGCCTTCGCTGATCAGCGGGTTCAGCCACAGCGTCTCGTCCTCGTCGTACGCGAACTGCAGGTGATGCGTCGTGAAGCACGTATCGATCAGGGTGAACTCGCCCGTCTTCGGGTCGTAGTACGACACGTGCCGCCCCGCGTTGCTGATCGGGAAGTACTGCGCGAACTTGTTCGACGACCCCGCGCGGCACCATGCCGGGTTCGCGGGCGCGCGGATCGCCGACGTCAGCCAGAGGCGTCCTTTCCCGTCCATCATCGGGTTGTGCGGATCGGACGGCTGCTCCTTGCCCCAGTGATGCGCCATGCCCCAGAACGGCGACGCGGCAATCGGCGGCGGGAAACGCGTCGACATCTGCGTCGGATCCTGGCGCGTCGGGATCACGATCTCGTGCGTGATGTGCGTCAGCGGATCGAGCACCGTGATCTTGCCGTGCCCGCTCGACACGGCGTACACGGGGCCGTTCGCGTTGACCGTCGGGTTGCGCTTGTCCGTCGTGATCTCGTCGTGCATGTACGACGTCGGCGTGCCCCAGTCCCACATCGTGATCACGACGTTACGTTCCATGCCCTGCGGGCGCGGCGGCGCCGGCGGCAGCTCGCCCGCGGCGATGCGGTCCGTCCAGTCGGCGAACACCTCGAGGCTGCGCTCGGGGCCCATCCAGCCGAGCCGCGCGTACATCTCGGTGCCGCGCGGGCCGGTGCGCAGACGCCGCTCCCAGAGCTGCACGGACGTTGCGTTCGTCAGGCCTTCCTGCGCCTTGAACTCGTCGCTCCAGTGATCGAACGAGCGGGTCGCCGCGTTGCCGATCTGGTGACAGAAGTTGCAGCCGAGCTTCAGCACGTCGATCCACTGCGCCTGGCTCTGCACGGCGAGCCCGCGGCCGCTGCCGCCGGCGGCCGGGAATTCCTCTTCTTTCGGCGGCTCGAGCAGCGACAGCCAATAGTCGGCCGGATAGACCTTCGCGGCCTCGGCCGGCGTCGCGGCGGGCTCGACCTCGAGCACGACGTTGTGGTCGCCCGGGCGCAGGTACTGCTTCTTCGAGTCGCGCAGCCCGTAGCCGCGCACCCACACGTGGTAGTTGACCATCGGCAGCTGGGGTAGAACGAAGCGCCCCTCGTCGTCCGTGACGACGATCTTGGTGAGCTTCGTCGGCAGGTCGTCCGTCTCGGCGATGACCCAGACGCCGGCCTCGGGACCGGACGCGCTGCGCACGACGCCGGCGATATAGCCTTCCTGCGGAAGGACGCCTTCCTGCGCGACGGCTCGAAACGCGGGCCACGCGGCGACGAGCGCCGTGACGAGACCGAGCACGAGCGAAAGCGCTTTGCGCGGGCCCGTCGATCGCCGCGGCACCGCGGCCATGTCGAAAGATCGCGGGATCATCTTGCCCCCAATCGTTCTCGTTGATCTTCACGCCGCCCGGGGCGGCTGCCGATAGGCTACCACGTCCGGGCCGCACGCCGAGGCGCGAGGCGCCCGCGGCTATTCCGTTCGGGCAGAGCGCTGTCCCGACGAATCCTCGTCGCGCAGGAAGATGTCCTCGATCTTGAGGCCGAAGACGTCGGCGATGCGGAATGCGAGCGGCAGCGACGGGTCGAACTTGCCGTTCTCGATCGCGTTGATCGAGTTCCGCGAAACGCCCACGCGCTCGGCGAGCTCGGCCTGGCTCCACCCTTGCTCGGCGCGAAGCGCTCGAATGCGGTTCTTCATCTCAGCGCCCCGGCGTCATCGCTTCGTGAGCCACCAGCCCATCTTGATCAGCGTCGACGAGATCGCAACGGCTACGATGAAGACGAGACCACAGCGAAAGGATTCGCTTGTCTCGTTTCATTGCTTTCCTACCCTTGCGTCTGCTGCGACTCCGCGTCGGGCTGCCGTCCTAGGGCGACCGCTTGGCCCCGGGGCCATCGCCAGTCGGGCATCGAATCGGCTCCCGAATGACAAAGATCCTTAGCGAAATGCAAAGTTAACTTTGCACATCTGCCGACCGATGTCAAGCTTACTTGTCATCTCCCTGGGTAAACGCTCGAAAGGACATCGAAAGTCCGCCACCGTGCCGCGCCGGCGGGCCATCGCTATACTCGGACTCGTCTCGTTCCGGGGGGAGCTCGCGATGCGTCGTTCGTTGCTCGCCGTCGTCGTGCTCGGCGCGGCGTTCGAATCCGCGGCACAACGGCCCGATTCCAACCCGCCTTGCGATCGCGCCTGCCTCGAGGGCTTCGTCGATCGCTATCTCGAGGCGATGCTCGAGAACGATCCGAGCCCCGAGCTCTTCGCGATCGGCGCGCGCTTCACCGAGAACGGCATCCAGCTCCCGCTCGGTAACGAAGGCCTGTGGTACGGCATGTCCGGTTACGGCCGTTACAAGTTCTACGTGCCCGACGTCGAGACGCAGCAGGTCGCGTTCATCGGCACGGTGCGCGAGAACCTCGCGAATGCCGGCATGAACGACGGCCAGGGCAATCTCGTCGCGATCGCGCTTCGGCTCAAGATCGTGAATGACAAGATCACCGAGGTCGAGCAGCTCGTGATACGGCCCGAGGTCGACTTGTTCGGCGGGGGCACCGCTTCGAATCGTCCGTTCCCGCCGACCGGCGAGGCCGTCGACGCGATGGGTGCGCCGCATCCTATCTTCCTCGAGGAAATTCCCGAGAGCGAGCGGATGTCGCGCGACGAGCTCATCGTCACGGCCAACTACTACTTCGACGGCCTGCAGCGCAACGACGGCAAGGGCTACTATCCGTTCACCGACGACTGCGAGCGCTACGAGAACGGTATCAAGACGACGAACGTTCCGCGAACGGATCAAGAGACCGGCGAGACGAGGGTCATGGGCTGCAAGGAGCAGTTCGAGAAAGCGCTGCGCGGCGTCGTCTCGCGGATTCGCGATCGCCGCTTCGTCGCCGTCGACCGTGAGCGCGGCAACGTCTTCGCATTCGGCTTCTTCGACCACGACCGTCTGAACTGGACGTGGCAGCTCGCCGAGATCTTCAAGATCGAGAAAGGCCAGATCCGCAGGATCGAGGCCGTCTTCCACCGCGCGCCATACGGCATCAATTCCGGCTGGAGCACGTTCGAGCAGGGAATGTCCGAGGCGATTCAAGTGGTGCGCTGAGCGGAACGCGATGGCCGTCTTACCGCCGGGAATCAGCGCCGAGACTTTCGAAGCGGCGATACGCGCGTTCGCGGACGCGGTCGGCGCCGAGTGGGTCTTCACGAGCGACGAGGACCTCGCGACGTATCGCGACTACTGGTCGCCGGCCCCCGATCCCGAAGAGGAGCTGCTGCCTTCGGCGGCCGTCGCGCCCGCGAGCGTCGAGCAGGTGCAGGCGGTCGTCCGCGCGGCGAACCGCCATCGCGTCCCGCTCTTTCCGATCTCGACCGGCAAGAACTTCGCGTACGGCGGTCCCGCGCCGAGCATGCGCGGCTCGGTCGTCGTGGATTTGAAGCGCATGAACCGCGTGATCGAGGTCGACGACGAGCGCAACTTCGCGATCGTCGAGCCCGGCGTCTCGTATTTCGATCTGTACCGACACATCCAGGAACGCGGGCTCAACGTCTGGATCGATTGCGCGAATCCCGGCTGGGGCGGCCCGCTCGGCAACTCGCTCGATCGCGGCTTCGGCTTCACGCTCGGCTACTACCGCGACCACGCCGGCGCGATTCACGGCCTCGAGGTCGTGCTGCCGAACGGCGAGCTCATGCGGACCGGGATGGGCGCGGTGCCGAACGCGCCGACGTGGGGCGAGCACAAGTACCCGTTCGGTCCCGATCCGACGGGGCTCTTCGCGCAAGGCAACTTCGGCATCGTGACGAAGATGGCGTTCCGTCTCATGCCCGCGCCCGAGCATTACCGCACGGGATTCGTCACGGTGCCGAAGCGCGCGGACCTGAGGCCGCTGATCAAAGCGGTGAACTATCTGTCCGATCTCTTCATGATCGGCGAGCCGCTCTACACGAGCCCGCTGTCGGCGCTGATGGGCAATACCGAGTTCCGCGAGGCGGCCACGCGGCGCGGCGGCGCGAACGAGGCGGAGCTCGATCGGCTCGCCGCGGCGGCGGGTCTGCCCTCGTGGCAGGTCGAGCTCCAGTTCCTCGGCTCCGAGCGGACGACGCTCGCGAACTGGGACTATGCGCGCACCGTGATCGCGCGCCACGCGCCGGAGGCGCGTTTCACGGACGGCGTGTCGGTGCCGCTGCCGCTGACGCCGGAGCAGATCGAGCGCGGCCTCGTGCCGGATCCGCACTATCTCTGGCGCTCGTCGCTCGGCATTCCGAGCCTCGCGACGTGGCAGAGCCTCGGGCGCACGGAGGAGCTGCCGGATTCGTGGCAGCAGAATCACGTCGGCTTCTTCGCGGTGATCCCGCGCAGCGCCGACGCCGTCTTCGAGGCGCAGCGCGTGTTCGGCGACTTCCTGCGCGAGCGCGGCGTGCCGACGCGCATCTCGGCGATCAGCACGCCGGTCAACTGGTACCAGTTCAGCTTCTTCTTCTCGGCGGGTTTCGCGAGCGGCGGCGGAACGCGGCTCGCGACGCGGGAATCGAAGGCACGCGACGCCGAGACGCTCAAGGCGCTCGTCGCGATCGCGGCCGAGCACGGCTGGGCCGAGTACCGCGCGGCACCCTATTTCCAGGACGCGATCGCGAGCGCGTACTCGTTCAACGGCGGCATGCTGCGGCGGTTCAACGAGACCCTGAAGGACGCGATCGACCCGAACGGCATCCTCGCGCCCGGCCGCGGCGGCATCTGGCCGCGGCACTTGCGGCGCGGCTGAGCGCGCGCGGCGTGCAAGGGTTTCACGCCGGCACGCGCTGGTTTACAGCTCGACAGGGTATCCCAGAACCAGCTCGCAACGCGTCACCAGGCAGGCCTTCCCGGACTCGGACGGCGTCAGGTACACGGACATGGCGTCGTTCGTGAGCTGAATGGACCCTCCCAGCACTTCGCCGCCGAATTCGAAGCTGCGAAACAAGGTTTCGCGCAGAACGGGACATGCTTGCTCTTGCACGTACGTCTCCGTCCATTGGATGTCGCAGCCGTCTCCCCGCGGCGACGCGACGATACTGATGTGAGAATCGCCGTCGGAATAATCCTTCACGACGAGCGAGCTGAACATGGCTTTGTCGGGGTCCTTCGTCGCCCAGATGTTGTGGTAACCGTAATCGGCTTTCTCCAAATGCGATTTGCTTGCGCTGCCGATGGCTGCCAGGCAGGTCTTGATACCGATTTCTTTCACGGCATCGGTGAGCATGTCTGCAGACGCGTTACCGGACATCAGCAGAGGAAGGGCGGTGGCGATCACAGTGAATCGACGCATTACGGTCTCCGATTGACGATTCGAATGCCGGTGCACGGCGGCTTGCACGCGCGAGGCGTCGCGTCTGCAGGCTATCGGCTGCAACCGGAAAACCTTTAGCGCCCGCCGGCTCGTTCGGCCGGCCGTTCGAGGGGCGAAGCGATGACCGGGCGCGCCGCGTTCAGCGATACGCGCGATAGACCTCGGCGCTGCCGTCGCGGCGCACGAGCAGCACGTCGTACGGATCGACGCGGCCGCCGTACGCGGGGCCGTCCATGCCGGGCGAGCCGATCGGCATTCCGGGCACGGCGATGCCGACCGCTTGCGGCCGCTCGTCGATCAAGCGAAGGATCTCGCTCGCCGGCACGTGCCCTTCGATCGCGTACCCTTCGATCTCGCCCGTATGGCACGAGCCGTACTGGACGGGCATGCCGAGCCGGGCACGCGCCTCGTTGTTGCCGCCCTCGAACGTCTCGACGGTAAAGCCGTTCGCCTCGAGATGTCGGACCCATTCGCGGCAGCACCCGCACGAGGGGCCGAGATGGACGCGAATTACCGGCGCCGCCGACGCTTCGGTGCACGCGGAAACGACCGCCGGCAACGCGAGCATGCCGACGATCACCCGGCGGCGCTCGGCGTCGATCAGGCCGACGCTCGAGCTTTCCGCGCCTCGTAGCGCTTCGTTGCGATTTGGCATCGCTCACCTCCCTCGTCGGGACCCCCATTGAAGCAGAGCCCGCGACGCCCGCCAAGGCGCCCTTTCGACCCCTCCGACGAGGATGCCGAAGCCGCCGTGCCGGACAGCGAGTAGCGCGTCATCCGTTGCCCGGCACGGCCGCGGGATCCATCCAGAACGCCTCCCACACGTGCCCGTCGAGGTCCGCGAAGCTTCGGTTGTACATGAACCCGAGCTCCTGCACAGGATTGATGTCGGCGGCGCCGCCGTTCGCGGCCGCCGCTTCGGCCATCGCGTCCACTTCCTCGCGGCCATCGCGAGTCAACGCGAGCATGACCTCGCTCGACGTCGCAGGCGGAATCGGCCGACTCGTGAACGTGCGCCACTTCTCGTGCGTGATCAGCATCACGCCGATCGCCTCGCTCCACATCATGCAGGCGGCGGTCTCGTCCGTGAAGTGCGGGTTGTTCTCGAATCCGAGCGCCTGGTAAAACGCGATCGACGCGCGAAGGTCGGCGACCGGCAGGTTCACGAAGATCATGCGGGGCATACGTCCTCTCCATCCGATCTCGAGCTTGTTCGCTCACCGTCCCTAGTCGATCGGGAAGGCACGATTTCGACATGGCTCGGCGCGTCTCTCAGACTCGGAGACGAGGCGTTCGAGCCCGATGCACAGATCGTTCATGCTCGAAGCCTCGAGCAACCCCGCCATTTCGGACGCTCCGATTTCGATCTCGTAGAGCGCCTCGACCTGCGCCAGCACCGCGACGAAGGTTAGCGAATCGAGGTCGAGGTCGAGCAGACGAGTATCCAGGGAAACCGACGACGGTGTCCGGTTGCAGGCCCGGGCCATCAATTCGCAGAGAACGCTCGCCAAGCTCGGGGACTTCGACATCTCTTACGAGCTTATCTTCGCTTCCCTGATCCCGCTCTCGCGAATAATCCGTCGCCTCGCGCATATTTTCGCTTTCACAACTATTTCGCATCGAGCCAGAATGGGCGTCGCTGCCGCACCGGCACCAGCGCAAGACCTTCGTTCGATTCGTCGAGCCGGCGCGCTCCACGGCAGTCATCGCAAGACGGAATCACAGCGACATGCTCAGCGATTCTCAGCACTTTACGGAGCTGGATCCGGATTTCATCGCCGTCGTCGATCCGTCGGGCGAGACGTGGACGCGAGGACGATTGGCCGCGCTCGTCAACCGGCTCGCACGGGCGTTCTCGGCGGCCGGTCTCGCCGAAGGCGACTCGATCGCGATCGTCGCTCCGAACTGCGCCGAATACCTCGCGGCGTATCTGGCCGGAGTGCAGGCAAATCTGTACGTCGTGCCGGTGAACTGGCACTTGTCCGAGAGCGAGCTGGAATTCGTGCTGTCCGATGCTCGCGCGCGCGTCGTGATCGCGCACGAGCGCCTCGGATCGGAACGGCTCCGCATGCTCGCCGAGGCCGCCTCCGCGGCCGACCTGCTCGTCTGCATCGGCGACGCGCCCGGGTATATGCCGCTGACGGAGCTCACGGAGCCGCACTCGAGCAGGCCCTTGCGCCGGTCGGGCTCGGGTCGCGTCATGC
Organism: Gammaproteobacteria bacterium; assembly: GCA_017577365.1. Lineage (GTDB taxonomy): Bacteria > Pseudomonadota > Gammaproteobacteria > Steroidobacterales > Rariloculaceae > ZC4RG20. Next base: position 29,425 of record PKRJ01000025.1, read on the forward strand.
CCTACACCTCCGCGACGACGGGCAGGCCGAAAGCTGTCAAGCTGCCTTTGAGCAATGCCTCGACGGCGCTCCATCGCAAGATCGAGTGGCATCGCTCGCTGGGCATCGAGATCGAAAGCGACAACGTGCACCTCTGCACGTCGATGCTCTACCACTCGGCGCCGCTCGAAGGCTGCGTGACCGCGCTGCACATGGGGCATCGCGTGGTCCTGGTGCACATCTGGCAGCCGGAGCTGTTGCTCCGACTCATCTCCGAGCACCGAGTGACCACCAGCTTCATGGTGCCTTCGATGTTCGTGCGGCTGCTGAAGCTCCCGGAGTCCGTCCGCGCAAAGTATTCGACGCGATCGTTGCGTTTCGTCGCGCACGGGGGTGCCCCGTGCCCGATCGACGTCAAGAGACGGATGCTCGAATGGTGGGGTCCGATCATCTGGGAGTCGTACGGCGCGGCCGAAGGCCAGGGCACGATCGTTTCGCCCGGGGAATGGATGAAGTATCCCGGGACCGTCGGCCGGCCCATTCCCGGAGCGGCGGTGAAGATCGTCGGCGACGACGGTACCGAGCTGCCGCCGAACAGGGTCGGCACGATCTACCTGAAACCGCATACCGGCGACCGCTTCGAGTACATCGGCGATCCGGACCGGACGCGGCGCGCCTACCTGGGCGACTACATTACGGTCGGAGACGTCGGGTACGTGAATGAAGAGGGTTATCTCTTCATCTGCGACCGACGAGAGGATCTCATCCTGTCGTCCGGCATGAATATCTACCCCGCGGAGATAGAGGCAGCGCTTGTCCAGCACCCGCTCGTCGCCGATTGTGCCGTCGTCGGGGTGAAGCACGAGCTGCTCGGAAAAGTTCCGAAGGCATTCGTCCAGGTCGAGCCCGGCGTCGAGACCGGGCCGCATCTGACAGCGGACATCTTGAGGTTCCTCGGGAGCCGACTCTCGGCGATGAAGCTGCCGAAGCGGATCGAGTACGTCCAGACGGTCCCCCGAGCCCCGACCGGCAAGCTTTATCGACGATCACTGCAAGCGGCGGATACCGCGGCTGACACCTCGGATGCTAAGTAATCGGACAAGGAGCACGCGTGGCAACATTGAGCAACACCATCGGCGGGGAGTCGTTCGTGACGACGAAGAGCCGCCAGGGCTATGTCCTCGCGCTTCTGGTCGTCATCGGCATCTTCGCCTGGACCGATCGAAACGTCCTGTCGATCCTGCTCGAGTCGATCCGGCGAGACTTCGATTTCTCCGACTCTCAGCTCGGGCTGCTCGGTGGCGTCGCATTCGGTCTGTTCTATGCCACGCTCGGATTGCCTGTCGCGTGGATGGCGGACCGCTACAATAGAGTGACTCTGATCTCGGTCGCGATCGCGATCTGGAGCGCGGCGACGGCGTTGTGCGGTCTCGCTACCGGCTTCTTGACCTTGTTTCTGGCGAGGGTCGGCGTCGGGATCGGCGAGGCCGGTGCTTCTCCTCCTGCCCAATCGCTCATCTCGGACTACTTCCCGCCGGAACGGCGCGCGTTTGCCCTCGGCATTTTTTATCTCTACGTGCCGCTCGGCTTCGTCGTCGGGTTCCTCGCCGGCGGCTGGCTCAACGAGCTCTTCGATTGGCGCGTCGCCTTCGCGGTCGTCGGCCTGCCCGGTCTCCTGCTCGCCGCATTGACGCGCCTAACGCTCGCGGAACCGCCCCGCGGACTGTCGGAGCGGCTCGGCGACAGCGGCGAGACGCCCAGCCTGCCGGCCACGATTCGCTATTTCTGGAGCCGGCCGTCGCTGCGTCACCTCCCACTCGCCGGCGCGATACACGGAATCGGCTCGTTCGCCGCCGCCGTCTGGCTGCCCAGCTACTTCATCCGCGCATACGGGCTCAGCAGCGGAAAAGTCGGCACTTGGATGGCGGTCGCATACGGTCTCGGCGGCGGCGTCGGCGTCCTTGCGGGCGGATACCTCGCGGACAAGCTGGCAAGGCGAAAAAGCGACGAGCGCTGGTATCCGTGGTCGTGCGCCATCTACATCCTCGCGGCGGCGCCGTTCGCGGGCGTCGTCTATCTGACCGACACTCCAACCACGGCCTTCATCGCGCTGGTCGCGGCGACTTTGTTCACGCAAATGTTCCTCGGGCCGGTCACGGCGATCATGCAGGGGCTCGCCGGGTTGCGGCGCCGAGCGGTCGTCGCGGCCTTCTATCTTTTTCTGGTGAACCTGATCTCGACCGGCGTAGGGCCCTTGGTCGTCGGCATGGTCAGCGACCACTTCGGGGCACGCTTCGGAACGGACTCGCTCCGCTATGCGCTCCTGCTCATCGTGCTCGTGACGAGCGCTTGGTCCGCCGTCCACTTCGCGCTCGCAGCGCGGCACGTCAGGAAGGACCTCGCCGCCGCACGCGCGTCGTGACCGCGCCTTCGCCTTACTCGTAGCGAAGGGCGAGTTCGGCTTGTTCGACGCCGACGGCACCGCGACAACCCCGAAGGCGCCGACGATGATGCCGGCACCGCTTTGCTGATCGTGCCGATTCTGGTTATTCTCGTTTAGGAGAATTTTCCAAGCGAGAGCGTTGAACGGGACAGGATGCGGATACTTCGAGGAATGCCGTGAGCCGTGGCGTGGCGCTCTTTCTACGGCTCGTCGCCTTGCGGTACCGCCTGCAATGGGCGCACGTGCGTCGTAGCATAGCTCGCACCGTAGGCTACGTCGCGTTCCAGATCGTCGTCGCCGTGATCGCGCTGTGGGCGCTCGCCGCCGGGATCAGCGCGTTTGCCACGGCAGCCGAATACGACGTCGTCCGGCCGGTCGTGCGCTTCGTGCTCTTCGCGGTGTTCGTGAGCACGATAGGCGGCTCGGTCCTGCTCGGCTTCGGCATGCATCAAACGTTCTCGGACCGGGCCCTGCGCGCCTATCCTATCTCGGCTCTGCAACGATTCTGGATGCGTCACTGTATCGGGCTGATGGAGCCGCTGTGGCTCGTGAGCATCGCGGCGTACGGAGGGTTCGCGCTCGCCGCTTGGCTGCTCGACGTCGTGCCCGGGCCGCTCGCGCTCGCATCGGCCGCGCTGCTCCTTCTCGCGAACTACCTATTGGCCCACGTGCTCGTCGTGTCGGCCGACCGTCTCGCGGCCACGCCTTTCGGTTCCTTCGTCCTGCTCTTGTCGCTGCAGCTGGTGATTCTCGCGCCGATCCTCATCAGCACTCCCGAGGCAACCGCGAGATGGTCGGCGAGTTGGGCCGCCGTCGCGCCGTTCACGCCCCCTGCGTTGACCGCGGACATCCTGACGGGTGCAGACGGAAACGCCCCGCCGCTCGTGCTCGGGCTCTGGTGCCTGGCCGCGATCGTGCTGCTGGCCGTGCTCGAGCATCGGGCGGCGGCACAGCGCTCTCCTCGGCTCCGCGCGGTCTGCTCGACGAGCCTCGTCGATCACGCTGCCGCAGCGGTATGGGGAGGCAGCGCACCGCTCGTCGCTCAAGCGATGCGCTTCTACCTCCGCAATACCCGGGTTCGCGTCAACATGGTCCTCTTCTTGCCGCTGCTCGCGTACGTCGTCGGCCGCTTCCATCACTCCGACGCGAGCGGCTCGCTGACGGCATTCGAGGTCGCCTACTTTCTCGGCGGCTGCCTCGGGCTCGTCACTCTTCCGCTCGCGATGAACGTGTTCGGTTTCGACGGCGCCGGCTTTCGCCGCTACCTGCTCCTACCGTGTTCCGGGGCGGACGTCGTTAGATCGTTCGCCGCGGCGACGACTTCGATCGGCGCAGCCTATCTCGGGCTCGCATGGCTCCTGTGGCTGGTCGCGGCGCCGACACCGTCGACGCCGACGATGCTCGTCATGCTGTTGTCGCAGTCGATGGCGTTGTTGCTGGTCCTGCATTCCGTCGGCATCTGGGCTTCGGTGCTGATACCGTACCGGGGCGACTACGAGCGGCGCTGGAGCCGGGATCCGCGCCGAGGTCTAGCATTGCTGGTCGTAGCCGTGCTCGTCGGTTTGCCCTTGATCGTTCGCGGCACCTGGCTCGACGAAGCTCCGCTCGTCGAGTACTGGTACGTGCCGATCGGCGCATTGGCGGCGGCTCTCTGCGTCTATTCCTGGACGCTGAAACGCGCGCCGACGGTATTCGATCGGCGCCGGGACTCGATCCTGCTTCAAGTCGAAGCTCGGGCGTGACATGCCGAACGTTATCGAAGTCATCGAGCTCTCCAAGCGCTACGGGAACGTCACGGCGATCGAATCGCTGACGTTCAGCGTGCGCGCCGGCAGCCTGTTCGGTTTCCTCGGCTCGAACGGGTCCGGCAAGAGCACGACGATCGCCTGCCTGAGCGGGCTGACCGATCCGACGTCGGGCATTGTGCGTCTTTTCGGAAAACGCTTCGACTCTTCGTCCGTCGAGCTCAAGCGCCGAATCGGCGTCATGCCCGAGAACTTGGGGCTGTTCGACTATTTGCGCGCCGAAGAATTCCTGACGTTCCACGGGCGCATGTACGGCCTGGGCGCCGCGGAAACGCGGCGCCGCGTCGACGAGTTGCTCGACGCGCTCGACCTCGCCGGCGAGGCCGACAAACCGCTCGGAAAGTTCAGCTCCGGAATGCGCAAGCGAGTAGCGTTCGCGGCGGCCATTCTCCACGGTCCGGAGCTGCTGTTCCTCGACGAACCCTTCGAATCCGTCGACCCGGCGGGCGTCGCTCTGATGAAATCGTGGTTACGCCGCTTCACGGCTCTCGGCCGCACCGTGTTCCTCACTACGCACGTCCTCGATACGGCGGAAAAGCTCTGTGATCACGCGGCCATCATCCACAAGGGAGGCCGCCTGATCTGGCAAGGAGCCATCCCTCCGTCGACGGACGACGAGCGAGGTCCTGCCGACAAGCCCTTCACCAGCTTGGAGGGCCTGTTCCTCAGCCTGACGGGCGAGCGATATGCGAGTCTCGACTGGCTATGAAGCGCCGCCGCGCGGCGCCGGTTCCTCGCCGACGAGGCGTGTCCGATGATTCCCGTCTCCGATGCTTCCATCGGCCGTCGCCCGGTCGACGGCGCAATGGACCGGCCGATTACACGCAGGCGGTCGTGGCCGAAACTGACCCTCGGCGCCGTGACGCTGATCGCCGGCGCGGGATTGGCGTGCGACGCCGTGCGCGTCGGCAGCGTGAATGCGTACACGGTCGAGACGAGGCAACTGACGATGGCGACCGTGCGCCGCGCACCGTTCACCGACTACGTTCCGATCCGCGGCACCGTGACGCCGCTGACGACCGTGTATCTCGACGCGATCGAAGGCGGCCGCGTCGAAGCCGTGCTCGTCGAGGAAGGGCAGTTCGTCGAGGCTGGACAACCTCTGCTCCGTCTCAGCAACACGGCTCTTCAGCTCGACGTCATCTCGCGGGAAGCGCAGGTTTCGGAGCAACTCAACAATCTGCGTAACACGCAGCTGGCGTTGGAACAGAATCGGCTGAGCCTGAAAAGCAGCCTCGTCGAGATCGACTATCACATCAAGCGGCTGACGCGATTGAAGGAGCGACGGGCCGAGCTGGTCGAGCGCTGTCTGATCACGCCCCAGGCCTACGACGAGGTCGCCGACGAGCTCGAGTATTACCTGCACCGGCGGGCGGTGACGATAGAAAGCCAGCAGGCGGACGATCGCATGCGGCTCGCCCAGATCGAGTCTCTTCAGGAAACCGTCGAGCAGCTCGAGCGCAACCTGACGATCGCGCGCGCGAACCTCGAGAACCTCGTCATCAAAGCGCCGACAAGCGGACAGCTGACCGCGTTGTCGGCGGAGGTCGGCGAGTCCAAAGGCCGCGGCGAGCGTCTCGGTCAGATCGATGACGTGGATCGCGTGAAGGTCACGGCACTGATCGACGAGTTCTACGTCACGCGGATTCGCGCCGGACAACGAGCCGAGCTCGAGCTCGGCGGACGCATCCACGATCTCGAGGTCGTCAGGAAACGGCGCGAACCGCGCTATTCGGTCACCGGCGGACGCGTTGGATCGTCATCGAGCGGCAACAGGCTCGGCGTCTCCATATCGGAGAACTGGTCGTGATCGACCGCCCAGAAGAACGCCGCGATGGCGCCGGCGAGCAGCACGAGCGACAGCGGAATCATGACGAGCAGCACGTTCATGCGGCCGGCACCTCCAACGTCGTGGCGCCGTTCCGATCCGTGCCGATCGGCGCGGCTCTATCGGCCTGCCGTTCGCGACGCTCGATCCCGCGTCCGATGCGCATCGCGTTCAGCACGACGACGAGCGAGCTCACGGACATGCCGAGCGCCGCGAGCAGCGGCGGCACGAAGCCGAGCGCGGCGAGCGGCACCGCCGCCATGTTGTACGCGAACGCCCATCGCTGATTCTGCTCGAGGATCGCGAGCGTCTCGGCCGCGATCTCGCGCGCGGGCGCCAGGTGCTCGAGCTTGCCGCCGGAGAGCACGATATCGCTCGTCGCCTGCGCGAGCTCCGCGCCCTCGGCGATCGCGACCGCGACGTCGGCGCCGCCCAGCACGGGCGCATCGTTGACGCCGTCGCCGACGGCGATGACCCGCGCGCCCTGCTCGCGCAGCGCCGCGAGGCGCGCGAGCTTGTCGCTCGGCGCCTGCCGCGCGTGCCAATCGTCGATCCCCAGTCGCTCCGCGACGGCGCGCACCTTCTGTGCCGAGTCGCCGCTCGCGATCGTGACGTGCACGCCCTGCCGCTCGAGCGCGCGAACGGCGATCCGCGCGTCCGGTCGAAGCCGCTCGCTCAGGTGGAACGCGGCGATCGGCCCGGTATCGTCGGCGAGCAGCACCGCGTCCTCGTCCATGGAAGTCGCCGCGTTACCCTCGAGGGCAAAATCGGCGCGCCCCAGCCTGAGCTCGCGTCCTCCGACCGTCGCGCGGACGCCGAGACCTGCATGCATTTCGACGTTCGTCGCCGCCGGAAGCGGCGCGTTCGGGCAAGCGGCCGCGATCGCGCGCGCGACCGGATGCCGGCTCTCCCTCGCGAGCGCCGCCGCAAGACGCAACGCGTCCGCCGAAGACATCGAATCGCGCGCATCGACGCGCACGACCTCGAGATCGGGTTCCGTCAACGTGCCGGTCTTGTCGAACACGACGTGCGTCGCGCCCGCGAGCCCTTCGATCGCGTCGGGCTTCACGACGAGCACGCCGCGCCGCGCGAGCACCGCGAGCGCGCGCGTGACCGCGACCGGCACCGCGAGCGCGAACGCGCACGGGCACGACACGACGAGCACCGCGAGCGCCGCCGCGAACGCTCGCGACGGATCGAACCAGGCCCACGCCGCGGCCGTCGCCGCGGTCAGGAGCAGCACGCGCAGCACGAAGCGCGACGCGGTCTTCTCGCCCTCGAGCGCGAGCTTGGGCTTCGCGGCCTGCGCACGCGCGACGAGCTCGGCGATGCCGGCGAGCGCGGTCTCGGTGCCGACGCGCTCGACGCGAAGATCGACCGGACCGTCGACGAGCACGCTGCCCGCGACGAGCGTCTCGCCGCGCCGCCGCTCGACCGGAGCGGACTCGCCCGTCAAGAGCGCCTCGTCGACGCGGCAGCGCTCGGACAGCAGCACGCCGTCGGCGGGAATCACGCCGCCCTCGGCGACGTGCACGCGATCGCCGGGCATGAGCTCGCGAACACCGACGCGCTCGAGGTCGCCGTTCGCGAGCCGCCTGTCCGCATAGGGCGGCGTGAGGCGCGCGAGCGCGTCGGTCAGGTCGCTCGCGCGATGCCGCGCACGCATCTCGACGTAGCGCCCGATCAGCAGGAAGAACACGAACATCGACACGCCTTCGAAATAGACGTGCACGCCGCCGCGCATCGCTTCGATCAGGCTCGCGACGTAGATCGCGGCGACCGCGAGCGCGACCGGCACGTCCATCCCCAGCCGGCGCGTCTTGAGACACCGCATCGCGCCCGCGAAGAACGGCTGCGCCGAGTAGAGCACGACGGGTGTCGCGACGAGGAAGCCGAGCCAGCGGAACAGATCGCGCGCGGCGACGTCGAGCGACGCGGGGTCGCCGAGATAAAGCACGCCCGCGTACATCATCGCCTGCATCGCGCCGAAGCCGGCGACGACGAGACGCTTCAGCGCGGAGCGCGACTCGTGCCGACGCACGTCGTCGAGCGCCTCCGCGTCGAGCGGCAGCGCGCGATAGCCGATGCGCGCGAGCGCATCGAGCAAGCGCGGCAACGAGGTCTCGGCTTCGCGCCACACGACCCGCGCGCGCTTCGATGCCCCGTTGATCTCGACGTCCTCGACGCCGGGCTCGGCGAACAAAGCGCGCTCGACGACCATGACGCACGCGGCGCAACGCACGCCGTCGACGACGAGCAGCGTCTCGCGGCGCCCGTCGCCGAGATCGCGGATCACGTGCCGTGCGATCTCGGGCCGCTGCCACACCGCCGCTTCCGCCGCGCCCTCGGCTTCCGGCTTCGGTCCGGGCGCGGCCCGCATGTCGTAGTAGCTCGCGAGGCCGAGCGCGTCGATGCGTTCCGCGGCCGCGCGGCACGTCTCGCCGCAGACCGCGCGCCGCTCGCCGGCGACGGTCGCAATCAGACGATCTTCCGCGGGCAGCGGGCCGCCGCAGTGCCAGCAGGAGCCCGGCGCCGCGTGCTCGTTACCGGCTTTTCTCGCGCAGCATGTGCCCATCGCGCGTCCCCGCTCACCGCCCGACGATCATCACACCGAGCGGCACGCGGAACACGGTTTCGCCGACGTCGGGAAGCGCGTCGGAAGGCTGCGAGAGCGCGATCACGATCGTCACGACGCACGCCGCGAGGATCGCGACGAAGAGCGCGGCCGCGAGCCAGACGACGCCCGATCGATACCAGGCGTTGCGATCGGTGCGTCGCGATTCGCGCCGCGCCGTCTCGTTCCCGGCGAGACGCGCGTCGTCGAGACCTTTCGCGGCTCCGAGCACGACGCTCGGGTCGAAGCCGCAGCAACCGAAAGGCATCATGCTCGTCACGCCGCACCTCGCACGTTCAATACGCCGCGCCTTCGCTCGGCGCCGCCGCGATCGTCTCGTCTGCCACGCGGCGCGCGAGCGGCTTCTTCTCGCCGCGCGCGTACAGCCACGCGGCCACCGCGCGCGCTTCCTGCTCGCTCAGCCGTCCGCGCCACGCGGGCATCTGACCGCTGCGCCCGTCGCGGATCGACGCCATCACGCTCGCGAAGTCGCCGCCGTACAGCCAATCCTCGTCGGTCAGATCGGGCGCGCCGAGCGCCGGATTGCCTTTGCCGTCGAGGCCGTGGCACGCGGCGCACGTCGTTTCGAACCGTGCCTTGCCTTCGGTCATCGTTTCGGCAGCCGGCGTGCCGAGCGCGAGCACGTAGCTCGTGACCTGGACCAACCCGTCCCGGCCCAGCGCCTCGCCCCACGGCGGCATCGTCCCGCGACGGCCGTCGAGGATGCTCTTCACGACGGTGTCGGGATCGCCCCCGTACAGCCATTTCCCGTCGACGAGATTCGGCGCGCCGAGCGCCGTGCGGCCGGTCGCGTCGGTGCCGTGACACGCCGCGCAGTTGTCGAGATAGAGCTGACGGCCGAGCCGCGCGACCGGATGCCCCGACGGCACCTGGTCGAGCTTCATCTCGTCGAGCACGGCGAAGACTTGCTCGAGCCGCGCCGCGTTCTCGGCCGCCTCGCGCTCGTGCTCTCCCGCCGACGTCCAGCCCAGCACGCCGCCGAACCCGCCGAAGCCGGGATAGAGCACGAGATAGACCATCGCGAACACGAACCCCGCTGCGGAGAGGATCACCCACCACAGCGGCAAGCGGCGCACGCCTTCGCGAAGCACGCCGTGCGCCCACGCATGGCCCGTCGTGCCGTCGGGCTGCGTCGGAATCTTCATGCGTTGCGCCCAGACGAACAGGAACAGCGCAATGCCGAGATTCAGGACGATCAGAAAGATGACCCAACCGGACCAGAACGGGCTCATGACGTCGCACCTCAGTTATCCGGCGCTTCGCGCGGATCGTTGTCCTGCATCGGGATCGCGGCCAGCGCGTCGAAGGTCGGCTTGTGCCGCGGCCGCCATGCCCAGAACCAGATCGTGAGGAAGACGGACATCAAGAGCAGAATCAGAAAGCCGACGATATGTCCGTATAACGGCGTCATTGGCGCTCTCCCTGCGTGCCAAGTCCCTGTAGATACGCGACGAGCGCGTCGAGCTCGGTCTTGCCCTCGAGCGCTTCGATCGCACCTTCGATCTCGGCGTCGTCGTACGGATCGCCGAGCCGCTTGAGCGCGCGCATCCGCGCTTGCACGTCCTTCGCGTCGACCAGCGCGTCCGCGAGCCACGGATAGGCCGGCATGTTCGATTCAGGCACCACGGCGCGCGGGTTGAGCAGATGCAGCCTGTGCCATTCGTCGCTGTACTTGCCGCCGACGCGCGCGAGGTCCGGGCCCGTGCGCTTCGATCCCCACTGGAACGGACGGTCGTAGACGAACTCGCCGGCCACCGAGTAGTCGCCGTAGCGCTGCGTCTCGAAGCGCAGCGTGCGGATCATCTGCGTGTGACACGCGTAGCAGCCTTCGCGAACGTAGATGTCGCGTCCCGCTAGCCGCAACGGATCGTACGGCTCGATACCGGGGGCGGGCTGCGTCTCGTGCGCCTTCATGAAGAGCGGCGTGATCTCCGCGAGACCGCCGAACGCGACCATGAAGGCGATCAGGATTCCCAGGAGCCCGGCGTGCTTCTCGATCGCTGCGAAGTGTCGGTATTGAAGCTTCATCGCTCGGCTCCTAGGTGGTCGACCGCGCGTACTGCGGCGGAGGCTCGGGGATCGGGATCGGGATCGCCTTGATCAGCCTCGCGCGCGCATGCTCCGCCGTGTGCCACATGTTCCACGCCATCACGCCCATCCCGGCGACTATCAGCACTCCGCCGAGGAAGCGCAGCAGGTAGAACGGCTTCACCGCGATCAGGCTCTCGAGGAAGCTGTAGACGAGCGTTCCGTCGGGGCTCGTCGCGCGCCACATCAGCCCTTCGACGATACCGGCCGTCCACATCGACGCGACGTACAGCAGGAGTCCGGCCGCGTGCATCCAGAAGTGCACGTTCATCGCGCGGATCGAATACATCTGCGGCCGGCCGAGCGCGCGCGGCGCCATGGCGTACAGCGAGCCGATGGTGATCATTGCGACCCAGCCGATCGCGCCGGAATGGACGTGCGCGACCGTCCAATCCGTGTTGTGCGACAACGAGTTCAAGGACTTGATCGAGAGCATCGAGCCCTCGAACGTCGACGCCGCGTAGAAGACGAGCGCGACGACCATGAACTTCACGGCGGGGTCGGTCCTGACCTTGTCCCACGAGCCGTTGAACGTCATCAGGCCGTTCGCGGCGGAGCCCAGGCTCGGCATCAGCAGCACGAGCGAGAACACGGAGCCCACGGACTGGACCCAATCGGGCAGCGACGAATAGAGCAGGTGATGCGGACCCGCCCACATGTAGATCGAGATCAGCGCCCAGAAATTGACGATCGAGAAGCGGTAGCTCCACAGCGGCTGCTGGGCCTGCCGCGGGACGAAGTAGTACATCATCCCGAGGAAGCCGGCGGTCAGGAAGAACGCGACCGCGTTATGCCCGTACCACCACTGCACCATCGCATCGACGACGCCCGAGTAGATCGGATAGGACTTCGTGAGCGTCGCCGGCAGGGCGAGGTTGTTCACGACGTGCAGCAGCGCAACGGCGATGATGAACGCGCCGTAGTACCAGTTCGCGACGTAGATGTGCTTGATGCGGCGCTTCGCGAGCGTCGCGAAGAACACCGCACCGAACGCGACCCAGACGATCGTGATCAGGATGTCGACGAACCACTCGGGCTCCGCGTACTCCTTGCTCTGCGTGATGCCGAGCGGAACGGTCACCGCCGCGAGCACGCACGCGAGCTGCCATCCCCAGAACGTGAACTTCGCGAGCTTCTCGAGCGCGAGGCGCGTATGCCCGGTGCGCTGGACCACGTAGTAGCACGTGCCCATCAGCGCGGACCCGCCGAATCCGAAGATCACGCCGAGCGTGTGGTCGGGGCGCAGTCGGCTGAAGGTCAGCCAAGGAATGTCGAAATTGAGTGCCGGCCACGCGAGCTGCGCGGCCACGAGCACCCCGACCGCCATGCCGATAACGCCCCAAACGGTCGCCGCGAGAAGAAAGAGACGGACCACGTCATCGTTGTAGGTCTCGTTGCTCGTCATGGCATCGGGGCCTCCTTGGCTAAGCGGGGGCCTCCTTGCACCCCGCGGCGATACTTTCGGCGAATCGCCGCGGCGACGGTATTGCGTGTTTCCGAAAGGCGAGCGCGTACGAGCATCGCGCTACGTGACGCGAGTCACGTTTTCGAACGAGGCGCGAGGCCGGTTATCCTATATACGGCCGTGGAGGCGAACGTCGCCGGCAGCGACGCCGGCCGGAAAGCACGTACTCGAGAACGACAAGAACGAAAGAACGCTCGACGACATGGAGAAAGGAATCGCGCGCCTCGCGGGGAAAACGATTGCGGCCGTCGTCACCGCGGCGAATCCCCGCTCCGCAGAGCAGCAGCTCTTCCTCGTCTTCACCGATGGAACGCGGCTCGAGATGCGCGGCGAGCATCTCGACTTCGCATGGGCGCCCAAGCGCGGCGGTCTCGTCGAGGCCATCGGCGCCGCGCGCCAGGTGAGCGAGACGATCCAGGTCTTCACTCAGGAGTGCGCTCCGCCTCCCGAGTACGAGTTCGTACGGACGAAGCACTGATCGGTCTCGCGAATCCGCGAGCGATCACGACATCGGGTTCGGCGGCGCGCGCGGCTCGTCGGGCAGCGGAATCCATTCTTCGCTGTCGCCGACCGGAAGCTGCATGCGTCCCGCGCGCCAATCGGCCTTCGCCTGCTCGATCCGCTCCTTCGACGACGAGACGAAATTCCAATCGATGAATCTCGGCCCGACCGGCTCGCCGCCGAGCCCGACGACGGTCGCGCGCGTGACGGCCGAGAACGTCGCGTCGTAGCCGGGATCGAGCACGAGCAGCTCGCCCTCGCCGAAGCGGCGATGCCCGAGCTCGATCCACCCTCCGACGACGTAGAGCGCGCGCTCCGAATGCTCGGCGGGAAGAGTCGCCCGCTGCCCCGCTCGGAGCTGCCAATGCACGTAGAACATCGGCGAGTGCGTCGGGACCGGCGATTCGAGCCCGAGCAGCGCGCCGGCGATCAAACGGCCGCTCACGCCGTCATCGTCGAAGCTCGGCAGCTCGTCCGCGCCGTGGTGCGCGAACGAAGGCTCGGTCTCTTCGTCCTCGACGGGCAGCGCGACCCAGGTCTGCAGCCCGTGCAGCGGTCCGCCCTCGCGGCGGGCGCGCTCGAATCGCTCCGAATGCGTGATGCCGCGGCCGGCCGTCATCCAGTTCACCTCGCCGGGCCTGATCGGCTGCTCGGAGCCCACGCTGTCGCGATGCATGATCTCGCCTGCGAACAGATACGTGATCGTCGACAGACCGATATGAGGGTGCGGACGAATATCGACGTCGCGCGGGATTCCGGGCCCGAAATCGAGCGGCCCCATGTGATCGAGGAAGATGAACGGGCCGACCATCCTCCGCTTCGCGTACGGCAGCACCCTGCCGACGTCGAACCCTCCGAGACTCCGTTGCCGGCGCGTGATCACGAGCTCGATCATGGCTTTCCCTCGCTTTCGCCGCGGCTCGACGAGCTCGTCGCCCGGCGGACGTCTGAATGGATATCCGGCCCTCGACGTCTACGATAGTTCCATCGCGTGCGTTAATGCCATCGATACGGGCCTCGACTCATCGCGACCGACGCCCGGCGCGCGCCACGTCGTCATCGACGTCGACCGAAGGGCTGCATGCGGCATCCGGTCGCTAGGTCGTATGACATAACGTCCGCGACCAAGCGTGGGCCATCCGATCGACACGCTCGGTGGCTATGGACGGCACTGCCTCGCTGCGCGTATGGCCCACTTGGGTCATGCGGCAGGTCCGGGGTGCTGCTTACTATCCGTCGCGACGTCGTGTCCTCCGCGCGAATCAGCACCTCTCGGATGGAACCGCGCGAACGCATGGGCGAAACGGCGATCGCTCAGGCATCTCTTGAAGCCGGGAGGTCATCGATTTCGCTGGCGGCACGGAGCTGACCGACTCGGAAAGCAGGGTCGAACGAGAAGAAGAAGAAGAAGAAGAAGAACGAATAGAACGGCACTACAGGTCGCCTGCGCCGTCGCCACCGCAATTGCAGCCCATGGCGCTTCGGCCGGAATCATTACGGACGGCTTCGTGGTCGTCGACGCGGACTTCAACCAGCACGACGTGCCTATCGGCCCGAACGACACCAACACCGGCCCCGATCTCGGCGTGTTCTCGCTCAGCTCCGGTCCGACCGGCACGACGCTGATCGTAGACGGCGGATCGAGGCTCACGACCGGGCGTCTCGTCACGGGCAGCACGCCTTCAGGGGCGCCGGCTCAGATCACCATCTCGGGCGCCGGTTCGACGATAGAGCTCCTGGGCGCGCAACAAGCCGGGCGGTCCGCGATCGACTTCGCAAGCCAAGGGACGAGCACCCTTACGATCTCGGGAGGAGGACAACTCACGTTCTCGCCGACGGCCTCGGCGTGCACGCAGACGTCGCAGTTCGGGGTGGGACCGATTTGCACGGTGGTCAATATCGGGAACGCCGCCGGCTCGACTGCGACCGTCGTGGTCACCGGAGCCGGATCCCGTTTGGACCTCGATCCCGAGAACCTCGATCCTGACACGTTTCATATCACGCAAATCGGCGGTGCGGTCGTCACGCAAAGCGGGTTCGGCACGCTCGCCGGACTGGGCGCCGGCGAATTCGATCTCCTCGACGTCTCCGGGCTCATCGATATCACGGGCGGCGAAATATTGCTGAGCTTCCTCGACGGCTTCGCGTTCACGCCGGGGCAAGTCCTTCCGTTCCTGACGGCGGGCGCCGGCATCTCGATCGGCGCCGACGTGACGTTCGCGTTCAGCGGCGTTCCCGACGACTTCACGCTCGAGCTCGACCGTACGTCGGGAACACTCATTACGCGTTTGGTGTCGGTACCCGAGCCCTCGACGCTCGGCCTGCTGGCGATCGGCGTGGCGGCGCTCTGCTTAGGCGCGGCCCACCGCCGTGCTGCTCGGGGCAAGCGGTCGATCGCGGAGCTCTAACCGCCGATTTCCGCGCCGAACCTCGACGTCGTGGCGGCCGGCATGGCCGCCCCTGACTCGTGCCTCAGGATCTGCGCCGCGCGAACGGCATGGACCACGCGTCCAATCGAGCCGCGCCTCGGCGTCGTTGCCCGGCGAATGTCTGGATGCACATCGCGGCCTCGACGTCTACGATAAGTCCTTTGCCTGCCGCGGCGCCCGGCGAATGGGCGCTCGGGCTACGGACTCATCGACCATCCAGATCAGGAGCGGAAATGGACAAACGCCCCCTCGGTCAAACGGGACTTTCGATCGCCCCGCTCGTGTTCGGCGGTAACGTTTTCGGCTGGACCGTCGACGAGCGCCGTTCGTTCGAGCTGCTCGACGCGTTTTTCGATCACGGTTTCAACGCGATCGATACCGCCGACTCGTACTCGATGTGGGTCCCGGGCAACAAGGGCGGCGAATCCGAGACGATCATCGGCAACTGGCTCGCGCGCTCCGGCAAGCGTCACGAAGCCGTGATCATCACGAAGGTCGGCACCCAGCTCGCGCCGGACAAGAAGGGCCTGTCGTCGAAGCGAATCGTCCAGGCCGCCGAGGACTCGCTGAGGCGCCTCAAGATCGACGCGATCGACCTGTATCTCAGTCATTTCCCGGATCCGGAGACGCCGATCGACGACACGCTGCGCGGCTACGAGCAACTGCTGCGCGACGGCAAGGTCAAGGCGATCGGCTGCTCGAACTATGACGCCGCGCAGCTTCGCGAGGCGCTCGGGGTCTCGGCGAGCCGGAACCTGCCGCGCTACGCCGTGCTGCAGCCTCACTACAACCTGTACGAGCGCTCGATCTTCGAAGGCGAGCTGCGTGATCTGTGCGTCCGCGAGGGACTCGGCGTGATCCCGTATTTCGCCCTCGCGTCGGGCTTCCTGACCGGCAAGTACCGCTCGAAAGACGATCTTTCGAAGAGCCCGCGCGGCAGCATGATCGAGAAATTTCTGAACCCGCGCGGCCTGCGCATCCTCGGCGCCCTCGATGCGGTCGCGGCGCGGCACGACGCGAAGCCCGCCGAGGTCGCGATCGCGTGGCTCATCGCGCAGCCCGGCGTGACCGCTCCGATCGCGAGCGCGACCTCGCTCGAGCAGCTCGAGAGCCTCGTGCGCGCGACGCGGCTCGATCTTACGCGGGAAGACCTGGACGAGCTCGACAAAGCGAGCGCGGCAGCGCCGTGACGCTCTTGGCTCAGCCGCCCGCGAGCTCTCGATAGAGCGCGAGCGTCGCCGCGATCGTGCCGTCGATCCGGAAGTGCTCGAGGATCCGCCGGCGGGCGGCGTCGCCGAGCCGCCGACGGAGATCGGCGTCGCGACGGAGGCGCTCGACCGCGGCCGCGAGCGCCGCGGAATCCCGCACCGGGACGACGAGCCCGCATTCCTCGTGCACGACGAGCTCCGGGCTCCCGCCGCAATTGGTCACGACCGGCGGCGTGCCCATGATCATCGCTTCGATCAGCGAGCGCGCGAGGCCTTCGCGCTTGATCGACGGCAGCACGAACACGTCGGCCGCGGCGGCGATCGCGGGAGCATCGTGGCGGACGCCGACGCGATGTATCCGCGCGGCCGCGCCGCTTCGCTCGATTCGCCGTGAGAGCCTCGGGTCGTCCATCGAGCCGACGAGCACGAGATGCACGTCTTGCGGTAACGCGGCGACGGCATCGACCAGATATTCGATGCCCTTGCGCGGACGGTAGTTCGCCGTGCAGCAGACGACGAACGCCCCGGCCGGCACGCCGAGCGAGGCGAGATCGGCCGGCTCGTGCTCATACCACGCCGGATCGTGACCTTTGTAGATGCGAACCAGCTTGTGCTCGGGGATGCGCCAACGCGCGGGCCGCATCGCGAGGAAATAATCGCGCACGGCGTCCGCGACGCAGACGATCCTGTCGATGCGCGGATTCAGGAACCGAAGCCAAGCGATCGGATTGAAGAAGCTGACGTTTCCGACGATGCCGCGGTACGCGATGATCCGCGCGGGCAGGCCGCGGCTCGCGACGAGCCCCCACTGCAGCGCCTTGTTGCTGAACAGGTGGAGGATGTCGTAGCGGCGATTCACGAGCTCCTCGCGAAACGCGCGCAGCCCGCTTGGACGAAGCCACTCTTTCGTCGCATCGACGAGCACGCGCACGCCGGCCGTCGCGAGCTCGTCCTTGCGCGTCGCGCTCGCGGGACACGCGACAGTGATATCGATACCGGCCCGCGCGAGCCCGATGAACGTCGCCGACGTTGGACGATCGAGATCCTCGGTGATGCAGAGTGCACGAATCGGCCTGGTGCCGGCTTCGGAGAGCGTCGGGCGCTCGTCGCGGACGCGAGCCGCGCTATCGCCCTGCCCGGCGCGCCGACCGTTCGACTCGATCATGCATCAAGATCCTTTGTCCGCCGCTGCGCGCCGTACGACCGCCCGCCGCATCGCAGGCGGCGGATTGTAGCGCCCGCCATCGCAGGCAGGTAGCGAGCGGCTACGACCCGAGCTTGCGCTCGAGATACTCCTTGAGCGCGACGGCGTTGTTGTGGGCGGCGTCCTTCGCGCCGAACACGAGCGTGACGGGCCCGGCGCTGCAAAGCTCGATCAGGCGGTCGAGCCCCTCGGGGTTTCGCTCGAGCTCCGCGTGATATCGCTTGCGAAACTCGTCCCAGCGATCCGGCGAGTGGCCGAACCACTTCCGAAGCTCGTTGCTCGGCGCGACCTCCTTCAGCCACTCGTCGAGCGCGGCGTCTTCCTTGCTCAGGCCGCGCGGCCACAGGCGATCGACGAGGATGCGCCGGCCGTCCGACTTCGTCGGCGCGTCGTACGCGCGCTTGATGCCGATCCGGGGCTTTCGAGCCATCGTTCGCCCTCCTTCGTGCGAGACCCGCTAGGGCGCGAGCGCGGTGCCGGGGTAGTATTGCCGTAGTCTCAGGGCCGGTCGGGAGCTCGCCATGTCGCTGAACCTGCATACGACTTATCTTCGCGTTCGCCCTGACGCCTCGGTCGAACCGCTCCCGGTCGATGATACCTTCTGGCCACGCCTCATCGCAGGCGAGCTCGGTACGTTCCCCGGCGATTTCGTCGTCGTGCCGCGCCGCGTTTGGCATGCCGCGAAGGTGCATCGGCCGTCGCGCCTGCTGTTCATCACGCCCGGCGAAGGCACGTCCACCCGAGCCGGAGACTGAGTTGCACGGCTTGCGCCTCGCGCGGCTCCTCTGCGCGATCTATCTTTGCGCGCGCATGAACCGACCATTCGCACCTATTTCAATGACGCACCTCGGTCGAAGTTGACCCATCGAGTCACACAACAGCGACCCTCGGCGTTTCCCTCGAAACGCCACTGAACGCTTCCGTCGGAGGACGCCTCCACGCTTCCGCTGAAGCGCAGTTCGACACCTCCGCGGAAGCGTCGAGCTGCACCTCCGCGGAAGCGTCAAGCGGCACCTCCGCGGAAGCGTCACTGCCGAAATACTCTTCCACCGCATCGACCCCGCCATCCGTCACATCCTCCGGCCGATACCCGCACGCCGGCACCGCACGCCCATCCGGCCGCCGGAAGAACCACCGGTCCCGATAGTCCTTCTCGATCCTGAATCCGCCCTCGTGCACCAGCATGTGATG
>PKRJ01000026.1 GCA_017577365.1 Gammaproteobacteria bacterium
GTCCGGCACGGCCTCGAAATCCACCGGGTAGAAGGTCAGGCCGGAGCGCTCCGCGAGCTCCTCGAGCGGCTTCACGTACGCGCGCCAGCCGTTCGTCGTCTCCGCCTGGCTCATTCACACCCCCTCGATGGCCTGTTGCTCCGCCGAGAAGAAGTGCCGAAGGGCGTCCCAGATCGCATCGAAGTCGTCGACCGCGTAGCTCCCGGCCGGGAGGCCGGCCGCGGCGATCTCCGCGAAAAGCCGGCCCGTCTCGGTCGTCAGCCGCCTCGCCGGCGCCGAGCCGACCTCGACGTAGCCGCTGTAGCACGCGTCGTTCGCGAGCCCGGTCAGCAGTGCCCGCGCCTCGGCGCGATCGCTGACCGAGTTGTCGCCGTCGGAGGCGTAGAAAAGGTAGATGTTGTGCCGCGCCGGGCTGTAGCGGCTGTCGATGATCTCGCGCACCTTCGCGAAGCCGGTCGACGCGACCGTGCCTCCCGTTCCGGCGACCTTGAAAAATTCCGACTCGGTGAACTCCCACGCGTCGGTCGTATGCGCGACGAACACGGTATCGAGCGAGCGATACTCGCGGCGTAAGCCCTGCACGACCCAGAAGAAGAACGCCTTCGCGAGCTTCCTGTCCCGCTCCGACATGCTGCCCGAGACGTCGAGCAGGAAGAATACGACGGCGTGCACCGCGGGCTGCCGGCGTCTCGCGAGCTGTCGGAATCTCAGGTCCTCGTCCGTGAACGTCGGCAACGAGCCTTCGGCCCCGCGGCGTTTCACGAGCTCCCTGAACGTGCGGCGGCGGTCGAGCCGCGAGCGCGCACCGCGGCGGTCCCAGCCTTCGCGTATCCAGTCCGACTCCTCGGACGCGCCGACGCGCGGCTTCAGGTTCGGCAGCTGCATCTCCTCCCACAGCCAGTCGACGATGTCGTCGATCTTGAGCTCGAGGAGCAGCTGAACCTCGCCTTCCTCGCGCCCCCCGGGCCCCTTGCCGGCGCCCGCGTCGCGGGAAGGGGAGCCGAGCACGTCTCCCGGCTTCACGTCGCCTTGGCCGACGCCGTGGGTTTCGTTCGTGCGCCGCAGCCTGAAGTGATAGTGCTCCAGGATCCTGACGGGCACCCTGACCGTGCGCGTGCCTTCGTTGATCACCTCGCCGCCGGCGATCGCCTGCGGCAGGTGCTCGCGGACGGATTCGCGGATCTTCTCGTCGTGCCGCAGCCAATCGCGCGCGCCGCGCGAGAAGAGGTCGTACCAGCTGTTGAAGCGGGCGGGTTGCGGGTTGTCGCCGATTCCAGTCATCGATGCCGCCGTTCGAGCGCTTGCTCGAGTCGTTACTCCTGAGCCAACAACGTCGTGACGTAGCTCAGCGCTTCCTTCGCACTGTGCTCGTCGTAGCCGTAATCCTTCACGAGCCGCTCCTGCACGACAGAAATCTTCTGCTTCGCTTCCTCGTCCGGACGCGCGGTCGACGTGACGAGGCGAAGCACGTCGCGACGCTCCTCGAAGAGATACTGCTCGATCGCCTCGCGCATGCGCGCGTGGCTCGACAGCTTGAACTTCTCTCCGGCCTTGAACGCGACCATCGCCTTGCGCACGACCTCCTGCCGGAACGAAAGCTTGCCGGAGTCGGAGACTTTGATCTTCTCCTCGACGGAGCGCAGGAAGCGCTCGTCCGCCGGACGGGTCTCGCCGGTGATCGGATCCGTGATCTCGCGGTGATCGAGCGACGCCTCCACCTCGTCGAGGTATTTCTCGAGAAGCTGCTGCGCCTCGTCCTCGAAGGAAGCGAACATCGCCCGATGCACGTCCTCCTTGACCCAGCGGTTGTAGAAGTCCTTCCGCGCGGTGACGAGGTGGTCGATCCACGCCTTCTTCGTCTTCGAGTCGATGCGTGCGTCGTGCTCGATCGCGTCCTTGAGCGCGAGCAGGACCTCCATGCTCGTGAGGCTCTTCGTGTCGCTACGCGTGATCGCGCTCGAGATCGCGTTGATCACGAAGCGCGGGCTGACGCCGGTCATGCCTTCGTCCGGCGTCTCCTGGCGCAGCTTCATCGCCTCCGTCTCGGAGACGCCCTCGACCGCCTCGCCGGCGTAGATGCGCACCTTCTTCGAAAGATCGAGCCCCTCGCGCTCGGTCGGCGCGAGGCGCGTGAGGATCGCGAAGACGGCGGCGAGGTTCAGCACGTGCGGGTCGAGATGCACGTCGCGGAACGCCGGCGCGCCGGAGACGAGCTTGTGGTAGATCCGGGCCTCGTCCTTGTACGAGAGCGCGTACGGGACCTTGATGATCACCATGCGGTCGAGCAGCGCCTCGTTCTCCTTCTCCTGCAGGAACTTGTGGAACTCGGCCAGATTCGTATGCGCGACGATCGTCTCGTCGAGGTGGATCAGCGGGAAGCGCGAGACCTTGACGTTCTTCTCCTGCGTCATCGTCAACAGCAGGTAGAGGAACTCGCGCTTGACCTTCAGGATCTCGATCATCTCGAGCATGCCGCGGCTCGCCGCGTAGACGGCGCCCGACCACGACCAGGCACGCGGGTCGCCCTCGTCGCCGATCTGCGCCACCTTCGCGAGGTCGACGGAGCCGACGAGATCGGCGATATCCGCCGTCGTCGGGTCGTGCGGCGCGTACGTGCCGATGCCGACGCGGGACGCTTCGGAGATGAAGATGCGCTCGACCGGGACCTTGACGAAATCGCCTTCGAACTCGCGCTCGACGAAGTCGCGGGCCCACGGGGACAGCTCGCCGGTGACCTCGATGCCGTAGCGTTCGCGGAACTCGGGGCGGAGGCTTGCGGGAATGAGATTCAGCGGGTTCTCGTGCAGCGGGGATCCTTTGATCGCGTACAGTGCCCCCTCCTCGGTGCGGCTGTACTCCTCGAGCCCGCGCTTCAGCAGAATCGCGAGCGTCGATTTGCCGCCGGAGGGCGGGCCTAGCAGCAGAAGCAGGCGTCTGCCGACGTCGGATCCGGCCGCCGCGGCTTTGAAGTAGTCAGCGACGCGACTCAATGCCTCGTCGATTCCGAACAGCTCACGCTTGAACAGCTCGCGGCCGGCGGTGCTGTCCGGTGCGTCGGGATCGACCTGACGGCCGTGCCAACGCAGCATGTCCCAAATGTATTCGTGGCTGGTCCGGGCCAGGGCGGCCGGATTGGTCGGCAGGACTTGGGATAGGAAATCCCCGAAAGTGCCTTCCCAGCGCTGAGCGCGATGGAGCCGGCTGAAAGAGCTCAACGTCTCGATGAAGTCATCCGAACGTTTCGGTTCCTCTTCGATAGAGATAGACATCTCCTTCCCTCCGGCGCGCGCGAGCCCCCCTGTCGCAGGAGGTCGCCGGCATGTTTACGTCAGCCTGCTCACGTCTCCCCCCGTTGCACGAGACGTGCCGCAGCCCTTCCCAATTCGTCATCTATTGAGACGATGACGACAGCGAATTGTTCACTCACGGCTACGCACGAACACAAAAATCGAGAAACGACGCATCGCGGTCTTCACATTCCAGACTCTGCGACTTCGAGGAAGAAATGGCAAGTGGGCGATGCACAAGTTTTTTGTCGTAGGCTCGCGACGAGAATGTCAAGCATGAGATTCAGTTCTCATTCATGTTCGCGCGCGGTGCCCCGGCCCGGTGTCCGTGCATCGAGACGGTGCGCGGCTCGAGCGACGCCGCGGCGCGCCCGAGACGTTTCGTGACGGCGTACACATTCTGAAAATGCGAACGAATCCCAAGCTTTCGTTCGACCCTCGTGCCGTAGAGCCGCGTTCGCGATAAACTGATCGAATTCGCGTCGCGAGACCGCACGTCGGCGCGAAGGCCGCTCGCCAACGCGATGAAGGGCGAAGGCCGAGCGCAGGGCGGGAAGAGAGCACGTCGGCTCTCGCGCAACCGCCGGAACGAGGAGCGTACCGGATCGGGGACGATCGTTGACGCGCAGTGTTCCGTAAGCTAGCCTCGAATCGGTTCGGCGGCGGCACATCGTGCACGACCGCTCGAGGTTCGAGGGGAGGAGGGCCTAGGGGCCGGAGCGCATGGCGATGTAGCGCTCCGGCCCCTTGTCTTTTTGGCCACCGTGAGGCGCGTGACCATTCTCGCGACATGGTGCGAAACATTCTCGCGACATGGCGCGAACGCCGAAATCTCGACCACCGCGAGCCCTCTTCGCGCCGTGCCGTCCATTGTCGCTCACTCGCGCTCGCTCGACATTCCGTCCGAATCACGTGGCGCGCGAATGCGCTCGCCGCCTCGGGGGCGTTTTCTTAAACGAACGTTTGACAAGATTAAACGCACGTTTAAGATGAACGAATGGACCGGCGGCAATCGGCACGCCGCGCGAGCGCGAAGACGCGCCACGACGCGGCTACCCGCGGCGGATCGGCGCGTCGCTTCCGTGGAGGCTTCTCGCGCGGCGGCGCGACGCGCGACGCGCTGATCGATGCCGGTATTCGCGTGTTCGGCCGCGACGGTTATCACGCCGCGACGACGAAGGCGATCGCGAGCGAAGCGCGCGCGAACCAGGCGTTGATCTCCTACTACTTCGGCGGCAAGGAAGGGCTGTATCGCGCGGTGGTCGAGCGGATCGTCGACATGGTCGCGGCGCGTATCGGCCCGGTCGCCGCGGAGATGGAAGCGGCGCTCGCGACCGGCATCGCGGCGAGCGCCGCACGAGCAGCATATCTCGAGCGGATCTTCGAGCTGCTCGATCGTTTCGTCGACGTGCTGTCGTCCGACGAGTCGGCGGCTTGGGCCGGGATCATCGTGCGCGAGCAGCAGGAGCCGTCGCCGGCTTTCGAGATCCTCTACGAGCGATTGCAGGGTCGCTTGCTCGCGCGTCTCGCGGCGCTGGTCGCGCGCGTGCGCGGACGAAGGACTCCGACGGCCGACGATCGGTTGACCGTTCTCACGATCATCGGGCAGGCGCTGATCTTCCGCGTCGCGCGGGCGTCGGCGTTGCGTTTCACCGGATGGTCGCGCCTCGAGCCGGCGCAGAAGGCGAGGATCAAGAAGATCTTGCGGCGTAACGTGCGAGCTTTGCTCGCGGAGGCGAAGCGGGATGCGTAGGCGAATCGCGATCGTCGTCGTCCTGCTGCTTGCCGCCCTTGCGGTATTCGGCTGGCAGCGCAGCCAGCGCGCCGACGACCGACCGCTGACGCTCTACGGCAACGTCGACATCCGCGAGGTAAGCCTCGGCTTTCGCGTCGCGGGACGTCTCGCGAAGATGCATTACGAGGAGGGCGATCGCGTCGAAGCCGGCGCGCTGCTCGCGGCACTCGACGACGAGCCGTATCGCGAAGCGCTGCGCGCGGCGAAGGCGCGCGTCGGCATCGCCGAGGCGCGGCTCGAGCTCGTCAGGGCAGGCAACCGGCCGCAGGAGATCGAGCGGGCAGAGGCGAGCGTCGCCGAGGCACGCGCGGCGCTGCGTAACGCCGAGCAGGAGCTCGCACGGCAGCGCAGCCTCGACGAGCGCGGGCTGACGTCGAAGAGCGATGTCGATCTCGCGGCTGCGCGCGCGGACGAGGCGGCGGCTCGCCTTCGCGCGGCGGAGGAGGCGCTCGCGCTCGCACGCGCCGGTTTCCGTGACGAGGAGATCGCCGCCGCGGAGGCCGAGCTCGAGCTCGCGCGCGCCGAGGCGGCGATCGCCGAGACCGATCTCGAGGACGCGCGGCTGTACGCGCCGTCGAGCGGCACGTTGATCACTCGCATCCGCGAGCCCGGCGCGATCGTCGGCGCCGGTGAGCCCGTCTACACGTTGTCGCTCGACGAGCCGGTGTGGATCAGAGCCTATGTCGCGGAGCCCGATCTCGGGCGCGTCGCGCCCGGAATGCGGGTGCGCGTGCACACGGATGCGGGCCGCAGCTATCGCGCGCAGGTCGGCTTCGTGTCGCCGCGCGCCGAGTTCACGCCGAAAACCGTCGAGACGGCGACGGCGCGGACCGATCTCGTTTATCGCGTTCGCCTCGTCGTGATCGACCCCGACTCGGGGCTGCGCCAGGGCATGCCGGTCACGGTCACGTTCGACGACGCGGAGTGACATGCACGGCGAGGCCGCGATCGTTCTCGACGGCGTCGCGAAGCGCTTCGGCACGACGTGGGCGCTTTCAGGGATCAGCGCGCGGATCGAGCCCGGTCGGCTGACCGGGATCGTCGGGCCGGACGGCGCGGGCAAGACGACGCTGATGCGCCTGATGGGGGCGCTGCTTGCGCCGACCGAAGGGCGGATCGAGGTCGCCGGCCGCGACACCGTGCGCGACGCCGAAGAGATCCACGTGCTCGCCGGCTACATGCCGCAGCGCTTCGGGCTGTACGAGGATCTGACCGTCCAGGAGAACCTCGATCTTCACGCGAAGCTGCGGGGGCTCTCGGCGGCGGAACGCGAACGCGCGTTCGCCGAGGTGCTCGCGTTTACCGAGCTCGGCCCGTTCACCGGTCGGCTCGCGGGCAAGCTTTCGGGCGGCATGAAGCAGAAGCTCGGCCTCGGCTGCGCGCTGCTCGCACGCCCGCGCGTGCTGCTGCTCGACGAGCCGAGCGTCGGGGTCGATCCGCTGTCGCGGCGCGAGCTCTGGGACATCGTGCGGCGGCTCGCGGCCGAGGGCATGACCGTCGTCTGGTCGACGTCGTATCTCGACGAGGCCGAACGATGCGACGACGTGCTGCTTCTCGACGAAGGCCGAATCGAGTTCGCCGGCCCTCCCGGCGAGCTCCGAGAGCGCGTCGCCGCGCGCTCGTTCCTGATTCTCGACGTCGACGATCGGCGGCGCGACGTGCTGCGTCGCGCGCTCGACCTGCCGGGCGTGCGCGACGGCGTCATACAAGGCCGGGCGGTGCGAGTCGTGTTAGCGGGTGCCGACGGCGGCGCGGCGGACGCGGCCCGGGCCGCGCCGCTCGCGCCGGACGGCGCCGCGCTCGCCGCCGTCGACGCGCTCGCCCGCGCCGAGGGCGGCACGATGCGGCAAGTCGCGCCGCGCTTCGAGGATGCGTTCATCGACTTGCTCGGCGGCGGGCCGGGCGGGCGCTCGCCGCTCGCGGAGCGCATGGAGCCCGTTCGCCTCGACACCGAGATCGCGGTCTCGTGTCGGCACCTCACGAAGCGCTTCGGGACGTTCACGGCGACGGACGACGTGACGTTCGACGTCCGCACGGGAGAGATCTTCGGCCTGCTCGGCCCGAACGGCGCGGGCAAGTCGACGACGTTCAAGATGCTCTGCGGCCTGTTGCGTCCGACGTCGGGGCGCGCCGAGGTCGCCGGAATCGATCTCGCGCGCGCGGGCGGCGACGCGAAGCAGCGCGTCGGCTACATGGCGCAGAAATTCTCGCTGTACGGGCTCTTGTCGGTGCGTCAGAACCTCAAGTTCTTCGCCGGTATCTACGGCATCGCCGGCGCTTTGCGCCGCCGGCGCATCGACGAGATGGTCGAGACGTTCGAGCTCGGCCGTTTTCTGAACAGCTCGCCGAACGAGCTGCCGCTCGGCTTCAAGCAACGTCTCGCGCTCGCCTGCGCGCTGATGCACCGGCCCGCGGTGCTGTTCCTCGACGAGCCGACCTCGGGCGTCGATCCGATCACGCGGCGCGAGTTCTGGATGCACATCAACGGTCTCGTCCGCAAGGGCGTCACGGTGCTGGTCACGACCCACTTCATGGACGAGGCGGAGTACTGCGACCGCGTCGCGATGATCCATCGGGCGCGCCTCATCGCGCTTGCGCGGCCGGACGAGCTCAAGGCCGCGGCGGCGAGCGCGGAGAATCCCGCGCCGACGATGGAGGACGCGTTCATCGCGATGATCGAGTCGCACGCGGGCGTCGAGGAGCGAGCCGCATGACGAGCCGCCGCCGTTTCAACGCCGCGCGCCTCCTGGCGATCGTCCGCAAGGAAAGCTTTCAGATCGTGCGCGATCCGTCCAATCTCCTGATCGCGTTCGTCCTGCCGGTCGTGTTGCTGTTTCTGTTCGCGTTCGCCGTATCGCTCGACATCGACGAGGTCGCCGTCGGCGTCGTCGTCGAGAATCAGGGGGCCGCGTCCGCCGAGCTCGGCGCGGCGTTCGCCGCGACCCGCTATTTCGATACGCGCTTCGCGCGCGATCGACGCGAACTCGAGCCGCTCGTCGTCGCGGGCGAGCTGCGCGGCCTCGTCGTGATCCCGCAGGATTTCGACGCGGCGCTCGAGCGAGGCACGCCCGCCAGGCTCCAAGTCCTGACCGACGGCGCGGCACCCAATACGGCGGGCTTCGTCGCGAACTACGCGCGCGGCGTCGCCGAGGCGTGGTGGTCTTCGCAGCGCGCGGAGGCCGGCGTCGACGAAGAGCGTGGGCCGAGCGTGCGCGTCGAGCCCAGGTTCTGGTACAACCCCGAGCTTTCGAGCCGGGCGTTCATCGTGCCGGGCGCGATCGCGATCGTGATGACGATGATCGGCACGATGCTGACCGCACTCGTCGTCGCGCGCGAATGGGAGCGCGGGACGATGGAGGCGATCATCGCGTCGCCGATCGGCATCGGCGAGTTTCTCGTCGGGAAGCTCGCGCCTTATTTCGTGCTGGGGCTCGGTGCCACGCTCGCGTGCGCGTTGACCGCCGAGCACGTCCTCGGCGTGCCGATGCGCGGCTCGGTCTTCGCGCTGCTCGCGCTCGGCAGCGCTTTCCTCGTGCCGGCCTTGGGCCTCGGGCTCCTGATCTCGGCGGCGACGAAGAACCAGTTCGTCGCGTCGCAGCTCGCGCTCTTCTCCGGTTTCCTGCCGGCACTGCTCCTCTCGGGCTTCCTGTTCGAGATCGAGAGCATGCCCCTGCCGCTGCAATGGCTCACGCATGTCGTCGCGGCACGCTACTTCGTCGAGAGCCTGCAAACGCTTTTCCTGACCGGGGACGTTTGGTCCGAGTTCGCCCGGTCGATCGCGGCGCTCGTCGCGATCGGCGGGGTGCTCTTCGCCCTCGCCGCGCGGAATACGCGCAAACGGCTGGAGTGACGGGCGG
The DNA here is from genome assembly GCA_017577365.1 of Gammaproteobacteria bacterium. Classification (GTDB taxonomy): domain Bacteria; phylum Pseudomonadota; class Gammaproteobacteria; order Steroidobacterales; family Rariloculaceae; genus ZC4RG20. The sequence goes on from PKRJ01000026.1 coordinate 8,940, forward strand.
ATGAGGTTCCAGAGGCTCGTCGCGCAGATCCGCAAAGAGATACTGAGCGTGCTGCGGGATCCCCGAACGCGCGCCGTGCTGATCGGCCCTCCGCTGCTGCAGCTCTTCGTCTTCGCGTTCGCCGCGACGCTCGAGGTCGAGAACGTATCGCTCGCGGTGCTCGACCTCGACGGCGGGAAATGGTCGCACGAGCTCGTCCAGCGGGTTCGCGCGACGCGGATGGCGGGCGACGTGCTGGTCGTCGAATCGCACGATGCGCTCGCGGAAGCCGTCGACGCGCGCCGCGTGCTCGCCGCGATGGCATTCCAGCCGGACTTCTCGCGCCGGATCGAGGCCGGTCTTCCCGCGGACGTGCAGATCGTGCTCGACGGCCGGCGCGGCAACTCGGCGCAGATCGCGCTCGGCTATCTCCAGTCGATCGTCGCCGAGCTCAACGCCGACCTTGCCGTGCTGCGCGGCGGCCGGCCGCCGCGGACGATCGCGATCGACGTGAGGCATTGGTTCAATCCGAACCTCGAGTACCTGTGGTTCACCGTGCCGTCGCTCGTCGGCATCCTGTCGATGTTCTCGGCGCTGATCATCACGGCGCTGTCCATCGCGCGCGAGCGCGAGCTCGGAACGTTCGAGCAGCTTCTCGTCTCGCCGGCATCGCCGCTCGAGATCATCGCCGGAAAGTGCATCCCGGCGGTCGTCATCGGCACCGTGCTCGGGTCCGTGATGCTCGCGGCGGGTATCTTCTTGTACCGCATCCCGTTCACCGGCTCGGTGCTCTTGCTCTATGCCGCGCTCGTCGTGTTCATTCTGTCGGTCGTCGGCGTCGGGCTCATGATCTCTTCGATCAGCCGCACGCAGCAGCAGGCGATCCTCGGGGCGTTCTCGGCCGGAGTGCCGCTCGTGCTGCTGTCGGGTTTCGCGACGCCCGTCGAGAACATGCCGCCCGTGCTTCAGGCGCTCGCGCAAGCGGATCCGTTGAAGCACTTCCTCGTGATCGTCCAGGGATCCTTTCTCAAGGCGCTGCCGCCCGATGTCGTTCTCGAGACGCTCGTGCCGATCTTGCTGATCGCCGCCGTCACGCTCACGGCCGCGCTCTTCTTCGTTCGCGGACGACTCGAGTAGCGAAAGCCGCCGCCCGTCCCGATGACGACGTTGTGCTTTCGCCACCGCCCGACATTCGCGCGATCAAGAAAACAACGCCGAATGGCATGAACGTTGCTCGAATTTCGGGGCACTCACTACGGACGTTGTTTTCTCGAGACCGAGGCGCGGGCTTCTGATGCAGGAGCGCCGCGCGAGTCCGCCCGCTGGGTGACCGCGTCGTGCGGCACATCGAGCTTCGGGTGTCGTTGGGGTCGCAGTCCCGGAGCGATCTTCGAATCGAGATCGCGAGGAGCAGCCATGAACGTTCGGAAATCGGGCCCGTCGCCGGACGCCTCGAGCCGGCGTCGTTCGTCTCGCGCGTCGTCGAATTTCCTCGGGGCCGGTGCCTTCGCATTGCCGCTTTCGCTCGTCACCGGTATCGCCGGCGCGCAGGCGCCGAGCCAGGAGCCCCGGCCGGTCGAGGAAGTCGTGGTCACCGGCACGCGCATTCAGCAAACGGGCATGGTCACGCCGACGCCGGTGACGTCGGTCGGGAGTCAGGATCTCCAGGCGATGGCGCCCGGCAACCTGATCGACTCGCTGAGCCAGTTGCCGCAGTTCTTCAACAACGATACGCCGCAGACGCAGTTCAATTTCGCGGGCAGCGCCGGCGCGAGCAACCTCAACGTGCGCGGGATCGGCTCGAACCGCACGCTGGTGCTGCTCGACGGCCGCCGCATCGTGTCGTCGAATCGACTCGGCACGACCGATATCAACGTCTTCCCGGAGGGGATTCTCGAGCGCGTCGAGGTCGTGACCGGCGGGGCATCGGCCGCATACGGCTCGGATGCCGTCGCCGGCGTCGCGAACTTCGTGCTGAACACGGAATTCGTCGGCTTCGATTCGCACTTGCAGGGCGGCATCACCGACCGCGGCGACGCGGAGAGCTTCGAGGCCTCTGTGACCTATGGCACGGAAATCGGCGAGCGCGGCCACCTGATCGCGTCCGCGGACGCTTACGATTCGCGCGGCGTCGACGGCTACGAGGACCGCGATTGGTACCAGGGGTGGGGCACGGTGACGAACCCTGAATGGGTCGCGTCGGGAGGGGCGGTCGGGCCTCAGCTCATTATCGCGCCGAACGTCGTATCGACGGAGTACACGTTCGGCGGGCTGATTCGCGCGCCCGGAACCCCGCTCGATCGGCTGATGTTCCTGCCGGACGGCTCGGTCGCGCCGTTCCAGACGAGCCGACTGTCCGTGCTCGACACCGGAACCCAGTCGCAGTCGATCGCGCCCGAGTTCGGCGGCGGCAGCGGCGACAACATCGAGGCCGATCGCGGCGGCGAAGGCGGACTCGTGCCGAGCATCGATCGCGAGAGCGCGTTCCTGCGCTACGAGCACCAATTGTCCGACGGCCTGAGTCTCTTCGGGCAGCTCATCTACGGCAAGAGCGTGACGAACTCGCCGGCGTTCACGTCGCTGATGTTCGGGCCGTGGCAGGCGACCCTGTTCGCCGATAACGCGTTCTTGCCCGAGTCGGTGCGCACGTTGATGGCGGAGGTAGGGCTCTCGTCGGTCGGTTTCTCGCGGCTCGCGAGCACTCGCGATCTCGGCGTCGCGCGCTTCGAGCAGGAGAACAAGACGATGTCCGGAACCGTGGGTTTCCGGGCCGAGCTCTCGGGCGGCGGGATATTCGACGGCTGGACGCTCGACGGCTACTACCAGCTCGGTCGCAACGAGAACCGCATACGCGAGTTCAACTATCCGCGCGTCGATCGAATCTTCATCGCGATGGATTCGGTCTTCGCGCCCGACGGATCGATCGTCTGCCGCGCGGCGCTCTTCGATCCGGCGACGTTCGGCGATTGCGTTCCGCTCGACCTGCTCGGAGAAGGCCGCGCGTCGCAGGAGGCGATCGCGTGGGCGACCGAAGGCACGAAGCGCGTGCTCGCCGATCTCGAGCAGACCTTCGCGGAGGTCGTGATGAACGGCGAGATCCTCACCGAGCGCTCGGCCGGGCCGTCCGGGCTCGCGTTCGGCGTTTCGTTCCGCGAGGACACGATCGACCAGGTCGTCGACGACGTGACGAATCCGACCAACGATCAGAGCGCCGTCGTCGTTCCGTTCAACGATCCTGCGCGCGGCATTCAGGGAATCCCGCTCGGCTTCGCCGGCACTGCGACCGGATTCCAGTTCTCGACGTCTCCGAATATCCAGGGCGGCTTTCGGGTCCGCGAGATCTTCGGCGAGTTCCTGTTCCCGATCGTGGCCGATGCCGCGGCAGCGGATCGGCTCGACCTCAATCTCGCGGCTCGCCTTGCCGACTACTCCGGAAGCGGCAGCATCTGGTCCTACAAGGCGGGTCTCGACTGGCAGATCGTGCAGCCGCTTCGCCTCCGCGGCACGTTCTCGCGCGACGTTCGCGCCGCGACGCTCGCGGAGCGCTTCGACGCGCAAGGGCAGGGGGCCTCCGCAGAGGATCCGCTGCTCGGCGATATCAGCTATGCGTTCGGCCAGATCATCGGCGGCAATCCCGAGGTCGATCCCGAGGAGGCCGATACGCTCACGATCGGCTTCGTCTATCAGCCGAACGCCGTGCCCGGTCTCTCGCTCGCGACCGACTGGTACGAGATCGATATCGCGGGCGCGATCGATCAGCTCGGCGTGCAGCGCATCATCGACGATTGCAACGCGGGCGCGCTCGAGCTGTGCGAGCTCATCACTCGCTCGGACGAGCCTTTGCCCGGCGAGCCGGTCGGACGCATCACCCAGGTGCGGAACGTGTTCCTGAACGTGTCCGCGGCGAAGGTGCGCGGCGTCGACCTCGAAGGGACGTACACCACGGAGCTCGGCAACGGCTCGATCGCGCTGCGCGGCCTCGTCAGCTATCTCGACGAGAACTCGATCACGAATATCGGTGCGCCGAAGGACAACGAGGCCGGAGATATCCTCGCCGGCCTCCCGCGCTGGAAGGCGACGGCGCATTTCATCTGGAACCGCGGGCCGTTCTCGGTCTTCGTGCAGGAGCGCTACATCGGCGGCGGCAAGCGCAACAACGACGATGCGGAAGGCAACGTGACGCTCCCCCCGGGCTCGACTGGCGTCACGATCAGCGACAACACGGTGAATGCCGCGCTCTACACGGACTTGCAGGTGAGCTATACGCTCGATCGGCCCGGCGGCACGACGTGGCGCGTCTACGCGAACGTCAATAACGTCTTCGACGAGGATCCGCCGATCGTCGCCGGGTTCTTCAACTTTTTCGGCTCGACGCAAGCGCAGGAAGCGCTGCACGACGTGCTCGGCCGACGGTACACGGCGGGCTTCGCGGTCCAGTTCTGAGGCAGGGAGGCGGCGCGGCTCGAGTCGCCGCGGAGGGCGTGGCGTGCGCTATCGCTCTTCGCGGGAGCGCTGCAGGCACGTGCTGCGCGCTGCGGTCGCGGCATCCTGCCGCTCACGCTCCCGCGAAGAGCGATAGCGCACGCCCAGCGCCGTCATCGAATATCCACAGAATCTGTGGATAAGGTTGTGGAAACGCGGCGGGTATTGGCGGGCGAGCCGCGCGACTGCTAGCTTTCCGTCGAGTTGATCACAAAACCGTCACGTTACGCCTTCAGCCGGTAGCCGGTTCTGAATATCCACGCGACGATGATCAGACCGATCGACAGGAAGCCCAGGGTCATCACGACGCTGACCGCGACGTGCACGTCGGAGATCTCGTAGAAGCTCCAGCGGAAGCCGCTGATCAGGTACACGACCGGATTGAACAGCGTGATCTTCTGCCAGACCTCGGGCAGCATCTCGATCGAGTAGAACGTGCCGCCGAGGAACGCGAGCGGCATCACGATCAGCATCGGCACGAGCTGGAGCTGCTCGAAGCTCTGCGCCCAGATGCCGATGATGAAGCCGAGCAGGCTGAACGTCACGCACGTGAGCACGAGGAAGACGATCATCCAGACCGGATGCTCGATGTGCACCGGCACGATGAAGGAGGCCGTTGCGAGGATGATGAGGCCGAGCATCGCCGACTTCGTCGCCGCCGCGCCGACGTAGCCGAGCAGGATCTCGACATACGAGATCGGCGCGGAGAGCACTTCGTAGATCGTGCCCGTGAAGCGCGGAAAATAGATGCCGAACGACGCGTTCGCGAGGCTCTGCGTCAAGAGCGACAGCATGATCAGGCCCGGCACGAGGAACGAGCCGTAGTTCACGCCCTCGATCTCGTCGATGCGCGAGCCGATCGCCGCGCCGAACACGACGAAATAGAGCGACGTCGACAGCACCGGCGAGACGATGCTCTGCAGCAGCGTCCGCCACGTGCGGGCCATCTCGAAGAGATAGATCGCTTTGACGGCGTAGAGATTCATGCCGATCTTCTCACGAGACTGACGAAAATATCCTCCAGCGAGCTTTGCGTCGTGTGCAGGTCCTTGAACGCGATGCCGGCGCGCTGCAGGTCGCCGAGGAGGGCGGTGATTCCGGTCCGCGCCGCGTGCGTGTCGTACGTGTAGATCAGCTCCGAGCCGTCGTGGTTCAGCTCGAGGTCGTAGCCGTCGAGCTCCGACGGCACCGCGGGCAGCTTCTCGGCGAGGTGCAGCGTGAGCTGCTTCTTGCCGAAGCTCCTCATCAGCACGGCTTTGTCCTCGACGACCGCAAGCTGGCCGCGGTTGATGACGCCGACGCGGTCGGCCATCTCCTCGGCCTCCTCGATGTAGTGCGTGGTGAGGATGATCGTCACGCCCGAGTCGCGGAGCTCGCGCACGAGGTTCCACATGTCCTGCCGCAGCTCGACGTCGACGCCCGCGGTCGGCTCGTCGAGGAACAGCACCTCGGGCTCGTGCGACAGGGCCTTCGCGATCATCACGCGGCGTTTCATGCCGCCGGAAAGCGCGAGGATCTTCGAGTCCTTCTTGTCCCAGAGGGAGAGGGCTTTCAGCACCTTCTCGACGTGCGCGGGATCGGGCGGCTTACCGAACAGGCCGCGGCTGAAGCTGACCGTGGCCCAGACCGTTTCGAACGCGTCGGTCGTGAGCTCCTGCGGCACGAGCCCGATCTTCGCGCGGGCCGCCCGGTAATCGCGGATGATGTCGTGGCCGCCGACGGTGACGCGGCCCTCCGTCGGCGTCACGATGCCGCACACGATGCTGATCAGCGTGGTCTTGCCGGCCCCGTTTGGACCGAGCAGCGCGAAGATCTCCCCGCGGCGGATGTCGAGGTCGATGTTCTTCAGCGCCTCGAAGCCGCTCGCGTAGCGTTTCGAGAGTCCGCGGATTTCGATGATCGATTCGGTCGACATGCCGGATATCGAGCCCAGGGCGTGACGGCCCGGGCGTGCCAAAGCTCCCCATGGGTGATGCCGATCGGAGTGTTTCCGGCGGCGCAAGGTCGCCATTCTCCACGGAATCGGGGTGCTTTTCTAACGTCTTGGCGGAGCGCACCGATACCCGCCGCGTCCCGCGTACCGGCGGGCGCCGACCGTGCCGCGCGGTCGGCCGTAGGTCTGAAACTTGCGGAAAATCAAGCGTTAACATTCACCGTTAACAACCGTTAATTGCGTGACAGATCCGGTGCCGTCGACCAGTATCGCGGCGGCTTCAGCTTTGCACGGATTGCACGAACCATGAGCGCCACAGCGTCGATCGAACTGACTCGGGCTCCTCTCGCCGCCCACATCGCCGCAGCGCTCGGCGGTATCGCGGCCGCCGGCTTGCTGCCGGTGACCGGTCTCCACGCGCAAGAGAACGCCGGTCCGTCGATCGAGGAGGTCGTCGTTTTCGGCCGCGCGACCCGGCTCGTCGGAGCCGCCGGCGCCGCAAGCGAGGGGCGCGTCGGCGGCGCCGACCTCGCCGTGCGGCCGCTGCTTCGCGTCGCCGAGGTGCTCGAGGCCGTGCCGGGCCTGATCGCCGCCCAGCATTCGGGGACCGGAAAGGCGAACCAGTATTTCCTGCGCGGCTTCAACCTGGATCACGGCACCGATTTCTCGACGTACATCGACGGCGTGCCGTGGAACCTGCGCAGCCACGGGCACGGCCAGGGCTATCTCGACGTGAACGGGCTGATGCCGGAGATCATCGACAGCATCGAGTACCGCAAAGGCCCGTATCGCGCGAGCGTGGGCGACTTTTCGATGGCGGGCTCGTCGCACATCGAGACGATCGACGGTTGGGATCGCCCGTTCGTGTCGCTCGAGACGGGCGAATTCGGCTGGCGGCGCATCGCGACGGGCGGCACCACCGATGTCGCGTCCGGCCGGCTGACCGGAGCCGCTCAGTGGAAGACCTACGACGGCCCGTGGCAGCTCGAGGAGGACCTCGACTTGTCGTCGGTCTGGGGCAAGTACGCGCGTGAGACCGGATTCGGCCGCCTCGACTTGACGCTCCACGGCTATCGCGCGACGTGGCGGCCGACGGAGCAGATCCCGGAGCGAGCGATCGGCACGCCCGTGTGCGCGGACGAGTTCTGCTCGCTCGACCCGACCGCGACCGGCGAGACGACGCGCTGGATCGCGGGCGCCGAGCTCGAAGGCGAGCGCTGGAACGCCACCGGGTATCTCCAGTATTACGACTGGAGCATGCTGTCGAACCCGACGTACGACTATCAGATCAGGCAAGCCGATCGGCGCTGGACGCTCGGCGGCCGTATCGAGCGCAACCTCGTGCAGCGCGCGGCGCTCGACGTCGACGTCGGCGGCGAGCTGCGCTACGACGATATCGGCAGGGTCAGGCTCGATCACACCGAGAACGCGCTCTTCGTCGAGAACATCAGCGACAACGCGATCCGGGAGACCTCGCTCGGCGTCTATGCGGAGGCGACATGGGTGCCGACCGAGCGGCTTCGCGTGCTCGCGGGCTTGCGCGGCGACGTCTACGATTTCGACGTCACCGCGAGATCGCCCGGCAGCGCGTCGGGCAGCGAGCGCGACAGCCAGGTTTCGCCGAAGCTCGGTGCCGCGTGGGCCGCGACGGATAACGTCGAGCTCTATGCGAACTGGGGCCGCGGCTTTCATTCGAACGACGCGCGCGGCGTCGTGAACCGCGACGAGCCCGTGCCCGGGCTCGTCGAAGGCACGGGCTACGAGGCGGGCGCACGCTTCGAGGTCGGCGACCTGACGTTGACGGCCGCGTATTGGTGGCTCGATCTCGACAGCGAGCTCGTCTTCGTCGGCGACGCGAACTCGGTCGAGCCGTCGGAGGCGTCGGAGCGGCGCGGCTACGAGATCGCCGCGTTCTGGCGGCCGATCGAGTGGCTCGGCATCGACGCCGTCTATACGGGCAGCCGCGCACGCTATGCGAGCGAGGTCGACGGCGGCTTTCGTATCGACGGGGCGATCGAGCACGCGGGGCAGCTCGGCGTCTCGGCCGTGACCGGCCCATGGGAGGCGAGCGTGCGGCTCCGCTATCTCGGACCGTACGCGCTCCTGCCGGACAACTCCGTCCGCGCCGAGAGCGAGACGCACGTGAACCTGCGCGCCGCGTACACCGCGGGCCGGATGACGTTCTACGGCGAGCTGCTGAACGCGTTCGACGAGAAGGGCAAGGATATCGTCTACTGGTACGAGGCTTATGTCGAAGGTCTCGACGCCGTCGAGGACGGGCCCGGGCTTCCTTCGGAAAGGATCGATTGCAGCGTCGTGAACTGTCGCATGAGCCGCGCCGAGGAGCCTCGAACCGTTCGCGTCGGCGTCACGTATCGATTCTGAGCGCGACAAGGAGACGTCCGGGGACCGCGTGGGGGATACGCGGTCCCCGGGCTCGCGCGACCAGGCCTGCATCAGAAGTAGAGATGGAGCTCCGCGAACAGCACGTCGCGGTTGCTCACCGCGTCTTCCGGCACGCCGTTGTAGAAGCGGGCTCCGATGCGCGACTGCACGTGCTGCATCGGCGAATGCTCCCAGACGATGCTGTAGCGCTCGCGTTCGTCCTCGTCCACGTCGTTGTCCGGGTCGTGCCACTCGTACGTGACCTTGAGGTTGTGCCCGCGCCGGAAGCGCAGGTTGCCCTCCACTAGAGTGACTTCCGCGTCGCGCTCGCCGCCGTCGACGTCGTCGGTGACGAGATCCGCCTCGGCGAGCCAGCTGATCGGCCCAGTGCGAAACCCGACGAAGGCACCGACCATCTCGCGATCGCCGAGAGCGGCGTTGTTGTAGTTGTAGCTCGCGCCGACGCGAAAGCGAGGCGCGACGTACGCGCCGCGCAGGCTCGTCTGCTTGCCGGTGTCGCTCTCGCCGCCGCCCGCGGTGCCGTTCGTCACGGCGAGCTGCGCGGACCAGCGCGGCAGCTCGACGCCGAGCTCGACGCCGTGGTCGGCGGTATCGAAGTTGATGCCGGTGATCTGCCGCACGAATGCGGTGTCGTCCTCGAGGCGCAGCCCGAACGGCAGGACGAATTTGCCGGCCTTGATCGTGTAGCGGCCGTTCGCCGGCGTCACTAGAGCGAAAGCTTCGCGGGCGATCGCGCCGCCGGGCGCGATCCGCTCGTCGACGTAGAGCGTGACTAGGTTCGGCACCGCGCGGAACGCGGCGTGGAGATCCGCGCGGCGGAGCTCGAACTCGGATAGCGAATCGCCGTCCGGCACATCCTCGTGCTCGAAGCTCGCGCGAACGTTGCCGCCGACGGCGAGATATCGGTTGATCTCGCCGAGCCAGCCCGGCGCGTCTTCCGCACCGAGCGTCACGACCCTTCGAGCGAGCTCGTTTTGCGCCCACGCGTTGCCGTAGACGTTACGCATGCCGCCGCCCGACGGATTCATGTGACACATCGAGCACTTGAATCCGCTCTGCACCGCAAGATAGGGCTCGGCGAAGGCCGCCGGCGCGCAGAGCGCGGCGCCGACGAGCAAGGTCGTCGATATCCGCCACCTCATCGAGCGTGGCTCCTCAGCGCTCCGCGCCGGCGGCGATCCAGTTGCGGATCGCTGCGATCGTCGCGGCGTCGAGCGGCTCGCCTCCGAGCGGCATTCGCTCGCCTACCGCCGCGGTGCCCTCGACCTTCTGGACGAGATAGCTCGAGTCCGGATCGCCGGGCTCGACGCGGGCGATGGCCGAATCCTCCAGGCTTTGCACGCCGACGAGGCTCGCGAAGCTTGCGTCGGCGGAGGAGAGATCCAGGCCGGACGGCAGGATCGCGGACGTGGGGCCCGTATGACAGCTCGAGCAGATCGGCGTGAGCACGTGCGCCTGGATCGAGTCGAGCGTCGGCTGGATGCCGGACACGACGAACTCCGCGACGAGATCCCCGCCCTGCACGCCGTCTCCCGACGGAAACGTGCCGCTGAACTCGCCGTCGAGCGCGTTCGCGTCGATATCTAGAATCCGCGTGGGGCCCGCCCCCGCGAGCCGAACGCGATACGTATCCTCGACCGGCGTGACGCCCGTGAGATCGAGCACGGCCGACATCGGGTTGCTCGACGGCACCGAGACCGATGCCGCGACGATCGCGACCTCGTTACCGTCTTCGAACGTGCCGTCGCCGCCGCTTCTCTCGAGCGTGAACGTTTCGGCCGTGACGGACGTGGCGTCGAGCTCGCGATCGAACTGCGCGATGACGTTCGGCGGCATCTCCGCGAGCTCGGAATCGGGCAGCGGCGTCAACGACGTCACGCGGATCGGCGCAGCGGGCGGCTCGGACGGCTCCGGAAGCGCTCCGTCGAGGATCCATTGACGGATCACGTCGATCGTCGCCTGTGGCAGAGGCGAGCCGTTCGCCGGCATTCGCACCCCGACCGCCGCGGTGCCTTCGAGCTTCTGGATCAGATAGCTCGAGTCGGGATCGCCCGGCGCGACGCGGAGCAGCGACGGGACTTGCGCGCTCGGAATGCCGACGAGCAGGCCGTAGCTGTTCTCCGCGTCGAGCCGCAAGCCGTGCGGCGCCGTCGCGCCGATATGACACGCCGTGCAGATCGGCGTGAATACGAGCTCCTGAATCGATGCGAACGTCGGCTCGAGCACCGGCTCGCCCGGATCGTCGTTACCGCCGCTCCCGCCGCCGCCGGACCCGCCTCCCGGCGGCGACTGATTTCCGCCGCCGGAACCTCCGCCGCCGCTAGAACCCCCTGAGCCCGAGCCGCATCCGGCTGCCAGCGCGAGCAGAGCGGCCGAGAGAAGTGTCGCCCGCCACGATCGCGGGGCGGCGCCGGAGCGATTCCGTAGTCTCGATCGTCGCATGAGTCACGCGCTCCCAGAGCTGGATCGATGCGTGAGTGCCCTTGAGTCGCGGCGAAGGTTCAATCCGCTGCAGACGACCGCGAGTCGACGTAGACTTGACGACGCAGGGGGCGGGACATCTCGATGAGCATCGACCGGCAACGCGAGCACGAAACCGAGGCCGACGACGATCGCGCCGATGCCGAGCTCCTCGGCCGAATCCGCGACGCGGACCGAGAGGCGTTGCATGCGCTTTATCGGAAGTACTACCACCCGCTGCTGCGCTTCACGTATCGGCTCACGGGACAGCTCGAGATCGCGCAGGAGACCGTCAACGACGTGATGCTCGTCGTGTGGCGCGACGCGGCGTCGTTCGAAGGGCGCTCCAAGGTCGCGACGTGGATCATGGGGATCGCCTACCGCAAGGCGATGAAACGCGTTCGGCGCGCGCGGTTGTGGAGCGTGCGGTACATCACGCCAATCGACGAGCGCATTGAACGTTTTCCGTCCGAGGAGGCACCCACCGAGCGGGTGGAGCTCGAAGATCTGCTCGATCGTGCGCTCGAAGCGTTATCCGCCGAGCAGCGCGCCGTCGTCGAGCTGACGTACTTCTTCGGCTGCTCCTACGACGAGATCGCGAAGATCGTCGGCTGCCCGGTCAACACGGTGAAGACGCGGATGTTCCACGCCCGCGCGAAGTTGAAGTCGCTGCTGCCGCGTCTCGGCAAGGATTCGTCGAAATGACGGACGACGCCATGAGTCACGAAGAGGCCGCGTTGCTCCTGCCGTGGCTCGTGAACGGCACGCTCGACTCCAGCGAGCGCGAGCGCGTAGAGCGTCACGTGCGCGGCTGCGTGACGTGCCGGACCGAGCTCGTCGAGCAGCGCGCGCTCGCGTCGCTCGTGCGCGATCGGCCGGTCGTGCCGCTTTCGGCGGAGCGGGATTTCGAACGGCTCCGTCGGACGCTCGATGGCAGTCCATCGCGCGGTATGCGCGGGCTCCGCACGGCGGCGTGGGCCGTTGCCGCCTCGATCGCGGTCGTCGCGATCGCGGCGTCGGTCGCGCCGCTCGTCGTCGGGACGCGCGAGCCCGTCGAGCCGTACCGGACGCTGACTCGAGACGAGGCCGCGCCGATGCTCGTCGACGTCGTCTTCGCCGATATCTCCGACGACGAGCTCCGCGATCTGATCGAGACGCTCGGAGCCGAGATCGTCGCGGGCCCGAGTCCGAGGGTCGGGCGTTACACGTTGCGTCTGGTCGACGACCGTGCGACCGACGCCGATCTCGACGACCTCGTGCGGCGACTGCGCGACGACCGGCGGGTCCGCTTCGCGGCCCGTGCCTATTCGCTACCGACCCATGACGGCGCGGACGATTAGAACCGTTGGACGCTGGCTCTGCGTCGCGGCGTCGGTGACGTTGCTCGGTGCCTGCGCGTCGACGGGCATGGTTGCGCGCGAGGATGTCGGCGAGCGCGAGATTCTCGTGACCGTCGCGCAAGGGGCGGCGACGCCGCTGACGCTGACCGGCCCTCCGGAGTCGCGCTATCTGCGGCGGCGGGGCTACGGCGCCGCGCCGCCGGACGTCGATCGATTGCTCGACGAGCTCGCGAGGGAGCACGGCCTCGAGCGGAAGGAAGGTTGGCCGATCCGCTCGCTCGCGGTGTATTGCGAGGTGCTCGTCGTGCCCGAAGGGCGCGACGTCGCCGCCGTCGTCGCGGCGCTGAACGAGGATCCGAGGGTCGGACTTGCGCAGCGAGTGCAGCTCTTCGAGACGCTCGCGCGCTACGACGATCCGCTCGCGGACCTGCAGCCCGCCGCGCTCGATCTCGGCATCGAGGCCGCGCACCGGCTCGCGACGGGGAAGGGCATTCGCGTCGCGGTCATCGATTCGGCGATCGACTCGGCCCATCCGGAGCTGCACGGTCGCGTCGAGCTTCGGCGCGACTTCGTCGAGCCGAAGCGCCGCGACGCGGCCGACGTTCACGGCACGGCGGTCGCCGGCGTCATCGCGTCGGCGGCGAACAACAGCGAGGGCATCGTCGGTGTCGCGCCCGACGCGCGCATCGATGCGCTGCGTGCGTGCTGGCCGCATCCCGCGGACCCGAGCCGCGCGCAATGCTCGAGCTTCACGCTCGCGAAGGCGCTCGAGCTCGCGCTTGCCGAGCGTCCGCACGTGATCAATTTGAGTCTCGCGGGCCCGCGCGATCCGCTGCTCGAGCTATTGCTCGACGAGGCCGCCGCGCGCGGCATCGTCATCGTCGCCGCGGATCCTGCCGAGGACGCCGAGCGGCTCTCGTTTCCCTCGTCGCATCCGGCGGTGCTCGTCGCGCGGTCTTCGGCGCGGGCGGGCCGAGGCTTCCCCGCGCCCGCGGAAGAGATTCTGACGACGACGCCGGGTGCGGGTTACGGGTTCTTTTCCGGCGCGAGCCTTGCCGCCGCGCATCTATCGGGTGTCGTCGCGCTGTTGCTCGAGCGCGCGCCGGGCATGGACGCCTCGAGCATCGCGGACGTGCTCGGGCGCACGATCGTCGCGCGCGGTCGGGAACGGACCGTGAGCGCGTGTCATGCGCTCGAGGCCGTGACGGACGTGAATGTGTGCGCGGTGATGCGCGCCGCGACGCGCTGAGCGGGGCTCAAGCTCGACGGGTCCGAGAGCGAGGCTTATCGGCCGCCGAACGCGAACGACGCGGCGACGACCCACTCGTCCCCGTGAGTCGTCGCAACGCCGTTCGAGTAGTAGCGGCTCGCGCCGTAACGGCGAAGATCGACGCCGACGCGGCGCAGAAACGTGCGCGAGACGCCCGCATTCCAGTGCGTGTAGTCGAGCTCGGGCTTCGACGCGTCGAGCCGTCCGATCGCGGCGCCGAGCTCGATATCGAGCGGCAGCGGCAGCGCGAAGCCGATCTCGCCGTGCCATGCATGACCGGCGGAGAAAAGATCGTCCATGTACGACACCGTCGCGAACACGCGATCCTTGAACCCGACCGCGGCCGTTTGCTCGTCGTAATCGTAATCGTATGCAAGGCCCGGATAGGCGTAGCGTGTCGCCGAGAGCGTCAACGTCCAGCTCGATACGTGCCGGGCGAAGCCCGCGTAGTACGCGGTCTTGTATCGGGTCTCCGTATCGTCTTCGTTCACGCCGTGCGTCTCGATTTGCGCGGTCCATGCACCGGCGAAGAAACCGCTCCGATGCTGGAAATCCGCGCCGAGAACGAGCGACGGTCGGCCGCCGCTCTCGCTCAGGCCGCGATGACGATAATCGTTCACCGCGGTCAGATAGCCGCTGACGAGCTCGAACGGTTGCGCGCGCACCGCCGACGGCGCCGCCGAGAGGAGGGCCGCCACGGCCGCGACGAAGCTACAGACGATCCAGCTCACGTGCCGATCGTATGTCCGCGGCCGCCTCCTCGTCGAGCCAGACGTCGGCGCCGCCCCTCGCGACCACGCTCGCCGGGATCGACGGATCGAGCCGCGCGAGGCGGGCGATCGCCTCGCGCTTCGTGCCGCCCGTGGCGAGCAGGACGATCTCGTCCGATTCGCGCAATCGGCGCGCGCTCAAGCTGACGCGCTCGGGCGGCGGCTTCGGCGAAGCGCGCACACCGATCGCGTCCGGCGCGTCGTCGCCGAGTCCCTCGGACCGCCCGGGAAAGAGGCTCGCGACGTGGCCGTCCTCGCCGACGCCGAGCAGCGTCGTGTCGAAGCGGCCGATCCCCGCGAGCTCTCGCGCATACGCCTCGGCCGCACGCTCGGGGCCGAGCTCGGCCGGGATCGGACGGATCCGGTCGTCCGGGATCGGCACGTGCGCGAGCCACAGCGACCGCGCGAGCTCGTCGTTGCGCTCCGCGTGACCGGACGGCACGCAGCGCTCGTCGCCGAAATAGATCGTCCACTTCGACCAGTCCGCGTCGATCCCGGCGAGGCGTGCATAGAGGCCCTTCGGCGTCGAGCCGCCGGTCAGCACGATCGTGTACCGCCCGCGGGCCGCGATGCGCTGCCGCGCGCGATGCGCGATCGCATCGACGAGCGCATCGGCGAGCGCATCGGGCGTCGGGTAGACGTGCCAGCGGATCGCGGTCCTCACGCGCGGTTCCGCCAGCGCTGGTGCGGGCGCTCGAACAAGTCGTCCGCTGCACGCGGGCCCCAGGAGCCCGCGGCATAGCGATGCAGCGGCGCGTCGTCGGTCCGCCAACGCTCGAGCACCGGCTCGACGATGCGCCACGCCGTCTCGACCTCGTCGAAGCGGATGAACAGGCTCCGATCGCCTTCGATCACGTCGAGCAGCAGCATCGCGTACGCGTCTAGGCGGCTCTCCGGAACGTGCCCGCTTGCGTCGACGCGCAGCGTCCGCGGCGTCATGTCGAAGCCCGGCGCGCGCGCCTGAAGCTCGAAGCGGATCGTATCCTCCGGCTGGATCGACAAGAGCAGCCAGTTCGGCTCCGCTTGCTCGCAGCGCGTTCGGCGGAAGAGGGCTTGAGGCACGTCCCGGAAGCGGATCGCGACGAGCGACGCGGTCGTCGCGAGGCGTTTGCCGGTGCGGAGATAGAACGGCACGCCGCGCCAGCGCCAGTTGTCGATGAAGAGGCGTAACGCCGCGAAGGTCTCGGTTCTCGAGTCCGGCGGCACACCCGGCTCGCTTCGATAGGCGGGCACGGCGACGCCGTCGAGCTCGCCGGCGTCGTACTGGCCGCGCACCGCGGCGGCGTCGATCGCCTCGGCGGCGAGCGGCCGGACCGAGCGCAGCACCTTTTCCTTCTCGTTGCGGAGGTCGTCGGCCTCGAGCGTGGCCGGCGGCTCCATCGCGACGAGCGCGAGCACCTGCAGCAGGTGGTTCTGGATCATGTCGCGCAGCGTGCCGGCACGATCGAAGTAGCCGGCGCGATCGCCGATACCGCCCGATTCCGCGACCGTGATCTGCACGTGATCGACGTGGTGACGGTTCCAAATCGGCTCGATGACGGCGTTCGCGAAGCGGAACACGAGCAGATTCTGCACCGTGTTCTTGCCGAGGAAATGATCGATGCGATAGATCTGATCCTCGTCGTAGTGGCGATGCAGCTCCGCGTTCAACGTTTGGGCGCTTTCGAGATCGTTGCCGAAGGGCTTCTCGACGACGATCCGATGACGTCCCGCGAGACTGTTGAGTCCCGCCTCATCGAGCCGACGCACGATGCTCAGGAACTCGGTCGGCGGCACCGCGAGATAGACGGCGACGTTCTCGCACGCGGCGCCGTCCGACAGCCGCTCGACGAGTCGTCGGTAAAGCGACGGGTCGCCGTAATCGCCGGACACGAAATCGAAGCGCCCCGCGAAGCGCCGGACGACGTTGCGGTCCACCGCGCGCTGCCGCGCGATCAGCGCCTCGAGCTCCGCGCGGAAATCCTCCGTCGTCCAGTCGCGGCGCGCGAGCGCGACGAGACGCAGGCCCTCGTCGAGCAGTCCGCGGCAGTCGAGGTCGTAGAGCGACGGCAAGAGCTTCCGCGTCGCAAGATCGCCGGTCGAGCCGAAGATGACGAAGCGGCACGGTCTCGTCATGTCCGATCGGCTTCGCGTTGCACGGAATGACCGCCGAACGCGTTGCGCAGCAGCGCGAGCAGGCGTGCGCCGTAATCGGCGCGGCCTTGCGAGGCGAAACGCATCATCAGCGCGGTGCTGATCACCGGCGCGGGAATGCCGCGCTCGATGGCCTCGATCGCGGCCCAGCGGCCTTCGCCCGAGTCGGCGACCACGGGAGCGGCATCCGCGAGCTTCGCCTCGTTCTCGAGGATCGGCGCGATCAGATCGAGCAGCCAGCTCCGAACGACGCTGCCGTGGCGCCAGACCTCGGCGATCGCGGCCACATCGAGATCGAAATCCTTGCGCGCGTCGAGAAGGGCGAAGCCCTCGGCGTACGCTTGCATCATGCCGTACTCGATACCGTTGTGGACCATCTTCACGAAATGGCCGCTGCCGGTCGGACCGCAATGCAGCCAGCCGCGGTCGGGCGCCGGCGCGAGCGCGCGGAGCGCCGGCTCGAGGCGTTTCACCGCCCGCTCGGGGCCGCCGACCATCAACGCGTAGCCTTCCGTGCGGCCCCAGATCCCGCCCGAGACGCCGACGTCGACGAACCATAGGCCACGCTCGCCGAGCTTTCGTCCGTGCTCGATGGCGTCGCGATAGTGCGAGTTCGCGCCGTCGACGACGATGTCGCCCGCCTCGAGGCGCTCGGCGAGCAGATCGACGTGCTCGCGCGTGACCGGGCCCGCAGGCAGCATCAGCCACACGATGCGCGGGGGATCGAGCGCCGCGACGAGCTCGTCGAGCGAGGCGGCCGGAATCATTCCGCACTCGGCCGCGAGCGCCGCGACGGTCTCCTCGTCGCGCGTCGTTCCGACGACGTCGACAGACGCGGCGCGAAGCCGCCGCACCATGTTGCCGCCCATGCGGCCGAGTCCGATCATTCCGAGGCGCAACACGGAACCTCCTTCCGTTCCGCGTCCTCGAGCAAGTCGCGTGCCATGTCGGCGGGCCTGCACTGCATCGCCGACGTGCAAACCAGCGCGCGGTTCTACGCATGGCTCGATGCCGTGAGTCTTCGCGGGAGCGTGCGAGCCACGGATGGCGAGCCCGCAGCGCACAGGGAAGTGCTCGCAGCGGTCCCGCGAAGGCTCACGGCATCGAGCCTTGCCTCGAGGCCTGGGGGGAGGGCTAGCGCAGCCCGATCGACGGCTCGAGCTTCGAGACGCGGTAGCCGCCCGCGGCCGCCGCGAGCGTCGCGGCGACGAGAGTCAGCACGAGCGCGAGCGCGAGGTGCGACGCGCGGATGCGGCAGACCGGCTCGCCGCCGCCGATGCTCGAGGCGAAGAGCCCGTTCAGGAGCGCCTCGACGGCGAAATACGCGCCGCAGGCGAGCGCCCACGCCGCGGCGGCCGTGAACGCCGCCTGCACGATCGGGAACCAGACGATGTCGCGCGTGCGAAAGCCGATCAGACGAAGCACGCTGAACTCGCGCCGCTTGCGGTCGACGTTCGCCCAGACGCTCGTCGCGAACGACAGGCAATAGCCCGCGACGGCCATCGCCGCGATGATCCAATAGACGATGCCGAGGTTGCGATCGAGCGTTTGCACGAGCGAGATGTCCGCGAGGCTCGTGCGCACGTCGATGTTCTGATCGAGGAAGTAGGCCCTGAGCGTCGCGACGTCGTCGAGCGTGCGCGCGTACATCCGAAAGCCTGCGAACGCGCGATCCGCAGGGCGCGGCGCGCTCCCGTCCCAGCCGAGCTCGGGCACGGCGCGCCCGTCGAGAAAATCCTCGACGGCGACGAGCAGCGCGCCCGAGACGAAGAGCCCGTCGCGCGCGAATGCGGCCGGCGGCGCGACGCCGGCGACCTCGAGCGGCAAACGCACCGTCTCGACCTCGCCGCTGCGCGTCCGCGTCACGATGCCTTCGACGCGGTCGCCCGCCGAAGCGCCGAGGCGCTCGGCCAACGACCACGACAAGAGCGCGGTCCGGAAACCCTCCGGAGCCTCGAGCTCGGGGCCGAGCACGGGGTCGCCCGCCGCCGAGGGAATCAGCTCGACGTCGACGATCCTTCCGACGTCGCTGTCGGGCTTGCGCAGCTTGATCGTTGCGGCGAGCGAGCGCGTCCGCGGCACGACGAACGCGACGTCGCCGCGCGCTCGCATCGTGTCGAACCACTGCGGCGTGAAGTGACCGCTCGTGACCGGCGAGATTTCCCGATAGCGGGGATTCTCGACGAGCGGATCGAGCAGGTTCGCGATGATGCCGTACCGCAGCCCGAACAAGACCAGAAGCGGAATCAGCACGGCCGCGAGCGCGAGGACGGAGCAGCTCGAAAGCACCCACTCGTGACGGTAGTCGTCGAAGGCGAGTCCCGCGACGAGGCGCGCTCGTGCGCGCGTCAGCCCCTGTGCAGCTGGCCGGTCGATGGAATCTTGCGGTACCGCGCGTGACATGGTTCGAGCGAAATCGTCGAGAGCTCCGGGACGGCGAGAGGGGTCAGGCGGCGGCCTTGGCTCGACTCGAGACGCGGACGGACATCGACACGTCGTCGACGTGCTCGATCTCGTGCGTGACGAGCGTGAAGCCGGCGTTGCGCACGAGCTCGTGCGCGTGACTCGCGACGATCAGCGTGACGTTGCGCTCGTCGGCGAGCCGCGCGAGGAGCCGCGTGATGCGCTGCGCGTTCAGCGGATCGACAGCGGCCGTGGGCTCGTCGGCGATCACGATCGGCGGGTCGTGCGCGAGCGCACGGGCGATCGCGGCGCGCTGGCGCTGTCCGACCGAGAGCGCCGCGGGCAGCTTGTCGAGCTGCTGCTCGATGCCGAGACGCGCCGCGAGCTCTTCGGCGACGTTACCGAGCGAAAGGCCGAGCAGCCGGCGCGACAGCTCGATATTCCGACGCACGGTCAGATACGGCAGCAGCCCGCCGTGCTGGAGCACGTAGCCGATATGACGGCTGCGCCAGACGCTCAACCGGTCCGACGCGTCCATGTGCCACGCCGCGTCGACGTCGAGCTCGTCACCGTCGGCTAGCGGACGAAACAGAAAGCGCTCCGCCTCGCTCGGTTTCAGGATCATCGCGAGCAGCTCGAGCAGCGTGCTCTTGCCGGCGCCGCTCTCGCCGACGAGCGCGAGCTTAGCGCCTCTCGGGACGTCGAGCTCGGAGATGTCGAGCCGAAATTCGACGCCGCCTGCGCCGTACGTTTTCGTGACGTTGCGCAGCGAGTAGACGGCGTCGACGCTCAGGGCAGGGCCTCCAGCAGCAACGGATAGACGGAATCGCCGTCGACCGGACCGCCGTCGAGCGAGACCCACAGGTCGACGTTGTCGTGCAGCGCGCGATAGTACGCGACCTTGCTGTCGAGCTGATTGATGAACTCGAACTGCTGCGCCGCCGACCATTGCTGCCAATCCGAAAGGTCGATGTGCATGACCTCGCTCTGGTACGGCAGCCCCTCGATGTACTCGCGCATGTAACCGAGCTCCGCAAGCGTCGTTCCGCCGCCGACCGCGGCCTGGACCGCCTCGGGATCGCGGCTGATGATCGCGGCGAGGCTGCGCAGCTCGTCGAGGAAACTCTGCGGCGCGAGCGCGCCTTCCTCGGCCCGCTCGACGACGCGCCGCAGCACGTCGTGCAGGTCGCTCAGCTGATCGCGGGTGAGCAGCACGCGAACGTCGATCGAGCGCTCGTCCGGATCGGCCAGGTCGCGGTCGATCATCCACGCATCGAACAGCGCCGGCGCTCCGCCGTCGTCGGTTTGCTGCAGGTAATCCATCCTGAGCGCATAGCCGAGCCGCGCGACCTTCTGCTGAAATGCCGAGAGCTCGCCGTCGGCCCCGGAATCGATCGCCGGCATCGACTGCAGCGGTTGGAAGCCCTGCGCCGCGGCGGCCACCTGCGCCGTGAGCTGACGCATCATCGCGCCGAGTGCCTCGCCGAAATCGTCGACGTCGCCCGCCTCGATCGGATAATAGAACGAGCCGATGCCGGGGACCGTCGAGAGGGCTCGATACTCCTGCTCGGCGAACGCGTGGGTCTCGCGGCCGACCTCGGTCTTCAAATGGATCGTCCACAGCGCGATCCGAAGGTCCGAGAGCCGCGCCGCGAGATCGCTCGTGTCGAGGCCCGTCGTTGCGCGCGGATCGTCCGCGAGTCTCGGGCCCGCGTCGGTGATCAATATGACGTAACGCGCGAAGTAGTCACGCCAATCCATTGATTCTATTGCTTCGAGGACGCCAGCATACGCGTCCTCGTTGAAACCTTCGCTCGAGATATTCGACGCGTCGACCGCGGCGACCTGCGACAGGAACTCGTCGCCGCTCCCCGTGAGGGTCGCGAACACGCGGGAAACATAGCCGAGCTGCGGCACCGCGTCCGTGCTGTCGCGGAAGCCGACGAGGCCGTACGCGACCTTGTCCGAGAGGCCCGCCTGCTCGATCTCCGCGTACACGTCGCGCATGATCTCGCGCGTCCGCTCGATATACGGCCGCATCGACTGCGTCGTATCGATCACGAACACGATTGCCGCGCGGTATGGGTCGTTCGCGGGATCGCGGAGCGGCACGCTCGCGACGCGCAGCAGCCGACCCTGATGCGGGCCGATCAGCACGTCCTCGTGGCTCAGGATCGGCACCAGATAGAAGTTGCGGCGGATATCGATGAAGCCGTCCGGCTGGATCGCGGCGATCGGCGTACCTTCGACGTTGCCGGCGATCGCCTGCTCGCGGAGCGCTTCGTAGCCCGCGACGTCGTTCGTGTCGACGAGGCGTTTCAGCGCGTCGCGATTCTCGAAGAGCAGCACGCGCGGGTGCTCGGCCGGATCCTTGAAGCCGATCGTCAGCGTCTGTTGCCAATCGACGGCCTGCTCCGCGGGCAGCCAGCCGTCGATGCGGCCGTTGCTGTCGACGCCGACCTGCACATAGGTGCGCCCGTCGCTCGTCTCGCGCCCGTAGACGTAGAAGACGGTGAAGGGCGTGACGGGTTGCGCGTACGCGGTGGAGGCGCCGGGCGCGTCGAGCAGCATCGCGCCGGGGACGGCGATGACGCGCTGATACAGCGCGCGCTTCCCCTCGACCGTCAGCGGGCGGGCTTGCTGGGCCTCCGCGGCCACGTGCATCGCGGCCGTCGCGGCGATCAAGAGAGCGGTGAGTCCTAATCGCATCGTTCGGGCTCGCATCGTGTCATTTCCATTGCAGCAGGAGGCGCTCGGCCTCGGCATTGCCGCGCGCCGCCTCGTCGTCGGCCCAGCGCTTGAGCGCGTCGAGCCGACCGGCCGCTTCGCCGACGCCGCCTTCGAGCGCTTGCGAATACCACCGATACGCCTGGAACGCGTCCGGCTTCGACATCAGGCTTCTCGACGGGTCGTGGTGGAGCGGGTCGTACATCGTGCCGAGCTCGAACGCCGACCGTGCATGACCGTTGCGCGCGGCGAAGAAGTAGAGGAGCTGTGCATCCGCGAGCCGGCCTTCACGCTGGTGTTCCTGCGCCTCGGCGAAGATCTCGTCGTAATCGACCTGACCGTCGTCGCCGGCTTCTCTGTACTTCGCAATCGTTTCGCGCGCGGCGTCGCCGCGCTCGACCGCCGGGGCGGCGCGCTCGCCGGGCGGTGCCGTCGGCGACGGCGCGAGCAAGAAGTACACCGCGGCGATCAGGACGATCGCGGCCGCGACCACGGCCGCGGCGACAAGTGGACGGCTCATACGGTTACTCCGACTGCCGAAAGCCGAGCGCGCCGAGAGCGCAAAACCGAGATCCGCGATGCTCGCTCCCCCGGAATTCGATCGGCATCATTGCTTTCCACCTTATACCTTTAGCGGAATCTGCGCAAAGCCGGGTGTCCGCTTGGGAGTATGATCGTCCGAACCATGAGCTCACGTCGCCCCATCGGACGGACCGGCCGCCGGCTCGCGGTGCGCGGGCGGCGAATCGGCCGGCGTCTCGTGCGAAGCCGCGCTGCACGGCGCGCCGCGGCCGCGGCTGCCATTGTCGTCGTGGCGTTCGCCGTCGGCGTATGGGGTGTGATCCCCTATGCCGTCGCGACGAGCCTCGAGCGGTGGGCCTATGCGGCGCCCGGCCGAACGGCCGCCGCGACTCGCGTCGGCGTCGATCCTTTCGAGCTGAGGCTGACGCTCGACGGCGTGACCGTCGGCAGCGACGGCGCGACCTTGTCCGCGGAGCGCGCCGTCCTCGATTTCGGCGCCGCGGCGCTGCTCGGTCGGCGCATCGCGCTCGATGCGGTCCGTATCGAGCGCGCGGAGATCAAGGTCGACTCGCCGCGGGAGGTGCTGCGGCGCGTCGACGAGTGGCTCGAGAACCTTCGTTATCGAATCGAGCGGCTCGAGATCGACGCGACGGTGATCGAGTGGCCCGCGAGCTCCACTGCGGGCGCCGGCCGATTGAATGGAGTGACGTTCGCGGTCGGCGGCCTCGATCTCGATGCTCCGGCGCCGGCCGCGTTCGAATTCGTGATCGGTGACGCGGCCGGCGGCCGCGTGCGCACCGAAGGAGAGATTCTGCCCGCACGGCGCGAAGTCTCCGCGCGCGTCGCCGTCGAAGACGTCGATCTCGGCCGAGTCGGCCAGTGGATCGCGGGGCGCAGCGTCGCGGACGGCACGTCGAGCGGCTCGATGACGATCGATTGGCGAAGCCAAGATGGCGTCATCGCGTTGCGCGACGTCGACCTCGCCGTCCATGACGCGCGGCTCGGCGAAGGCTTTGCCGCGAGCGCGGTCGCTGTCGCCGGCAAGGCCGAGTTTCGCGCGGATCGTCTGATCCATGCCGACCTGGATGCCGAGCTCACGGACGGTGGCCGCGTGTCGTTATCGATCAGGAACGCCGAAGACCGCGCACATGACGTCGCGCTCCGTTTCGAGGAGATTCCCGCCGCGATGATCGCGCGGCATGCCGAGCGTCACGCGGGAAGAAGGATCGAACGGGGCGTCATCGACGCGGAGATCGAGTACCGGCAACGCGGCGACGATCTCGCGGGCGTTGCAACGCTGCGCGGCCGCGGGCTCGAGCTTGGCGCATCCGCCGACCCCGACGAGGACGCGCGCATCGCTTTCGGTCTTGCGCTCCTCGAGAATGCCGACGGCGAAGCGGCGATGACCGTGCCGTTCGAAGCGAATGACGGCACTCGTTTGCCGCAGGCACTTGCCGAGACGCTGACCGAGCACCTCATGACGATCGCGGAGCGGCCGTTCGATGCGCTCGCGCGCGCGGGCGCGGCGAACGGCGCAACGCTCGACGCCGTGAGCTTCCGGCCCGGCGAAGCGGAGCCGGATCCGGAAGGGGCAGAAGCGCTCGCAGCGCTGGCCGACGCGCTGCTCGCGCGGCCGAGGATCGGCATTCGCGTTCACGGCGCCGCCGACGAGCGGGTCGATCGGGACGCGCTCGCGGCCGCGCAGATCGAGCTCCACGTCGCGCTCGAGACGGCGAGCGCGGAAGAGATCGCCCGCCCCAAGCCGATCGATCTCGACGTGCCGTTCCAGCGCGAAGTGCTGCACGAGATCGCGGTCGAGCGTCTCGGTGTCGAGCGGGTCGAGACGATCGCCTCGTATTTCACTCGCGACGCAAGCGGTGCGGTCGTCGAGGCCGAGCGCCGCGACTACCACCGCGCGCTCTTCGACGCGCTCGTCGAGAACGAGGCGATACCGCGCAACGCGCTCGAGAGGCTCGCGCGCTACCGCGCGCGTGCCATCGCCGCGCTCCTTGCGCGTCACGGCGTCGCGGAAGAGCGGATCGAGATCGCATCGCCGGTCGTGCTCGAAGCGGGAGAGCCGCAGACCATCGACGATGAGGTCCGTTCCGTGACGTCGACGCTGGAAGCCTTCCTCGCGGCGGATGCGGCGCTCGCCCGCTCCGCCGGCGTGGTGTTTAATGTCGCCGACCATGATTAGCCTCCCGGTGCCGGATCCCCAGCTCCTTGCCCGTCGCGACGAGATTGTCGCGGCGCTGCGCCGCATCGTCGCCCCCGAGCGCGTGATCGACGAGCCGATACGGCTCGCGGCGTACGAGACCGATGCGCTCACGGCTTATCGGCAGAAGCCGCTCGCGGTCGTGCTGCCCGATACGACGGCCGAGGTCGCGGCGATCCTGCGCTACGCGAGTGCCGAAGGGATCAGGATCGTGCCGAGAGGGGCGGGCACGTCGTTGTCCGGCGGCGCGATTCCCGCGGCCGATTCGATCGTCGTCGCGATGGGCCGATTCAACCGCATCCTCGAGATCGACTACGCGAATCGTTGCGTCGTCGCGCAATGCGGCGTCACCAATCTCGCGATCAGCCACGCGGTCGCGGATCGGGGCTTCTATTACGCGCCGGACCCGTCGAGTCAGATCGCGTGCACGATCGGCGGCAACGTCGCGGAGAACTCGGGCGGCGTGCACTGCCTGAAGTACGGGCTCACGACGAACAACGTGCTCGGCGTGGAGATGGTCACGCCCGAAGGCGAGATCGTGCGTTTCGGCGGGCGCTATCTCGACAGCGGTCATTACGACCTGCTCGGTCTCACGGTCGGCTCGGAGGGCTTGATCGGCATCGTCACGGAAGTGACCGTGAGGATCCTGAAGCGTCCCGAGACCGCTCGTGCCCTCTTGATCGGATTCCTGTCCGTCGAGGAGGCCGGCGCGTGCGTCGCGCGGATCATCGCCGAAGGGATCGTGCCCGCGGGCATGGAGATGATGGATCGTCCGGCGATTCATGCGGCCGAGGCCTTCGTGAACGTCGGCTATCCGCTCGACGTCGAGGCGCTCCTGATCGTGGAGCTCGACGGTCCGGGCGCGGAGGTGGACTTGCTGCTCGGGCGCGTGCAGCGTCTCGCCGAGGAAGAGGGCGCGACGAGCTGCCGGGTCTCGACGAGCGAGGCCGAGCGGCTCGCGTTCTGGGCCGGACGGAAGGCCGCCTTTCCCGCCGTGGGACGTCTGAGTCCGGACTATTTTTGCATGGACGGGACGATCCCGAGGGGGCAGCTGCCGCACGTGCTTGCGGAGATCGGCAAGATGTCGCAGCGCTACGGGCTCCGCGTCGCCAACGTCTTCCATGCGGGCGACGGGAATCTGCATCCGCTGATCCTGTACGACGCGAACGTGCCCGGCGAGCTTGAGAAGGCGGAGGCGTTCGGTAACGAGATCCTGAAGCTTTGCGTCGACGTCGGCGGCGTGCTGACCGGCGAGCACGGCGTCGGCCTCGAGAAACGCGACCTGATGACCTATCAGTTCGACGAGCCGGATCTCGAGATCCAGCATCGCGTCAAACGCGCGTTCGACCCCGCGCTGCGCTTCAACCCCGGCAAGGTCTATCCGGCATTGCACCGTTGCGCGGAGCTCGGCCGCGAGCACGTGCATTCGGCCGCACCGCGCCGGTTCGCGGATCTGCCGCGCTTCTGATGATCGGCGCGGACATCGAACGAAGGGCGCTCAAGCCCCGCGATCGCGCGGATCTCGAGGAGCTGCTGCGCACGCATCCCGGCGCGCTCGAGCCGGTCGCCGGAGGGTCGAAGCGTTCGATCGGCGTTCCAGTCGACGCGGACGTGCTCGATCTTTCCGCGTTCGCCGGCATCTCGGCGTACGAGCCGGCCGAGCTCGTGCTGACGGCGGGCGCCGCGACACCGCTCGCAACGATCGAGGCCGAGCTCGCGCGGCATCGTCAACGGCTCGCTTTCGAGCCGCCGGATTACGGTCTGTTGCTCGGCGCCGCGCCGTGCGGCGGACCGACGCTGGGCGGCGTGATCGCGGCGAACCTCGCGGGATCGCGTCGACTCTCCGCGGGCGCGGCGCGCGATCACTTTCTCGGCTTCGAGGCCGTGAGCGGCGACGGCGTCGGCTTCAAGGCCGGCGGGCGCGTCGTGAAGAACGTGACCGGCTACGATCTGCCGAAGCTGCTCGCGGGGTCGTGGGGAACGCTCGCGGTGCTGACGACGGTCACGGTGCGGGTCGCGCCGGCGCCGGAGACCGAGACGACCGTGATCGTGCCCGCGCGCGATGCGAACGCGGCGGTCGCGATCCTGACGCGCGCGCTCGCGACGCCGCACGACGTTTCCGCGGCCGCATACGTGCCGCAGCGCGGGGCGGCGATGCGCGTCGAGGGCTACGGCGAGTCGGTCGCCGCCCGCGTCGGGGGTCTGCTGAACGCCCTCGATGCGGGTGTCGACGTCGAGCTCATTCGCGACGCGGAATCGCGCGCGTTCTGGGCGACGACGGGCTCGGCCGCGGAGCTTTCGGCGTCGCGCTGCGTCGTGCGGATCTCCGTGCCGCCTGCGAGCGCGCCGAAAGTCGTCGCCGCGATCGAGCCCGACCGTTACCTGCTCGACTGGGGCGGCGGTCTGATCTGGGCCGGATACGACGACGTCGCGATCGAGCGCGTGCGCGCGGCGATTCCGGAAGGCCACGCGACGTTGTGGAAAGCGCCGCGCGCGCTGCGCGAGTCCGTCGAAGTTTTCCCGCCGTTGCCGGCGAAGGTCGCGGAGCTCGCCGCTCGTCTCAAGGCCGCGTTCGATCCCGCGGGACGGCTCAATCCCGGACGGATGGGGCGTTTGGGGCCGCACCCCGAGATCTGAGCGGAGAAGCACCTTGCAGACGCGTTTCGCTGCCGATCAGCTCGCCGATCCCGATCTCCGAGAAGCCGAGAAGATCCTGCGCAAGTGCGTGCATTGCGGCTTCTGCACCGCGACGTGCCCGACGTACGTGCTGCTCGGCGACGAGCTCGACAGCCCCCGCGGGCGAATCTACTTGATCAAGGACATGCTCGAGCAAGGCCGGCCCGCGACGAAGGAGATCGTGCACCATGTCGATCGATGCCTGTCGTGCCTCGCATGCATGACGACGTGTCCGTCGGGCGTGCACTACCAGCATTTGATCGATCATGCGCGGATGCACATCGAGCGGACCTATCGCCGGCCGCTGCGCGAACGTCTTGTGCGATGGGCCCTCGCGGAAGTGCTGCCGTATCCGAAGCGCTTCGCTGCCGCGATGCGGCTCGGCATGCTCGCGAGGCCGCTGCTCGCGCTCATGCCGGCTCGTGTGTCGCGGCTTCGCGATTTGCTGCAGGCGCGCTTCGATCCGCGGATCGCCGCGCGGCGGGTTGATATGCCGCCGTCCGCGCGGGCGTCGGCGAGTGTCGATCATCCCGCAGCGCGGCCGGCGAGGCGCGTCGCGTTGCTCGAAGGCTGCGTCGAGTCCGTGCTGGCTCCCGCGATTCACGCGTCCGCGAGGCGCGTGCTGACCGCGGCCGGCGTCGAAGTGGTCTCGGTGCCGGGCTGCTGCGGTTCCATCGTGCATCATCTCGGACGCGAGCACGACAACCGGCGCCTGGCCGGCACACTGATCGAATCGCTTCAACGGGAAATCGAAGGCGATGGGCTCGACGCGATCCTGTCGACGGCGTCGGGCTGCGGCACGCACTTGAAGGATTACGGGTTCTTGTTCCGCAACGATCCGTCGCTTTCCGAGAAGGCGGCATCGGTCGCGTCGCGCGTCCGCGATGTGAGCGAGTATCTCCACGAGATCGTCATACCCCAGCCCGTGCGTCGGCTCGGGCTCATCGTCGCATACCATTCCGCGTGCTCGATGCAGCACGGTCAGAAGGTGGATGCGCAACCGCGCGCACTGCTCGCGCACTTGGGTTTCGAAGTGAGGACCATTCCGGAAGGGCACCTTTGCTGCGGCTCGGCCGGCACGTACAACTTGCTTCAACCCGAGATCGCGGACCGTCTACGCGATCGGAAGATCGAGAACATCGCGCGCACGAACGCCGACGTCGTCGCGACGGGCAACATCGGCTGCATCGTGCAGCTCGCGTCCGCCGCGCGGATTCCAGTGGTGCACACGGTGCAGCTCATCGACTGGGCGCTCGGTGGTCCGACGCCGCTGGGGCTCGAACGATACGAAGGCGCGTCGCGCTAACGCGTCGCCGCGGCCCATCCAGCCAAGGCGATCGGCAGGCGCGACGCGCGGACTTAGACTCCGCGCGTAGTGCTTACTCGTATCTCAGCACGGCTATCGGATCGACGCGGGCCGCACGCTGAGCCGGAATGTACGCCGCTGCGAACATGACCGCCGCGAGCGCGACGGCCGCGGCCATGAGCGCGACCGGATCCGTAGCCTCGACGCCGAACAGAAGGCTTCGTACCGCGCGGCCAGCCGTGACCGCTGCGAGGCTTCCCAGCACGATGCCGATGACCGCCATGCCGGTCACCTGCCGCAGCACTGTCCAGCGAATGCGACTGGCCGGCGCGCCCAACGCGAAGCGCAGGCCGAAGTCTCGCGATTGCTGTGCGACGGAATACGAAAGCAGGCCGTAGAGGCCGACCGCCGCGAGGGCGGTCGCGAACAGCGCGAACGCCGACGAGGTTCTGGTGAAGAAGCGCACCACGGCCGTACTCTCCCGAAACTGATCCTCCACCGTCTGCAGGTTCGTGATCGGGCGCGTGGGGTCGACGCGAGTGACAGCGTCGCGAATGATATTCAGAATCTCCCCAGTCGGCCGGTCGCTACGGACATAGAACGTCGCGGGCCCGGCCCAGACGAACCCGGGGACGGACGGTACGAACAGTTGCGGCTCGATGTCGTCGGTGACGCTTGCGAACCTCATGTCTTCGACGACGCCGACGACATCGAACGTGAAACCGGCGGTGACGGAGCGCCCGACCAGCTCCTCGGCGGTAAGCCCGAAGCGCTCCGCGAACCGTCGATTGACGATGACCCCTCGAGGGTTGCTCGCGTCGCCAAAACCGAGGCCGGCGATCAGCTCGATGCCGAACGTCCGGAAGAAATCCGCGCTGACCATCTCGATCGCCGTGGGGACCGCGGCGGCGTCCACGCCATCGACGGTCGCCTGGTAAATCACGCCGCCCTCGAGGGACAGCACGGGGCGCGAGTTCGTCCACGCCACGGCAGACACGCCGGGTACCGCCTCGAGGGCTTCCGCGATCGGTATCAGCGAGGCGATGTCCGTGCCCACCGCATTGTTCGCGGGCGACAACGTGAACATGACGACCGAGTCGATGTCGGCGCCGAGATCGATGCGCTCGATGTTCGCCACGCTTTGCGCGAAGACGCCCACCAACGTCAGTAATGCCATCGACAGTGCGACCTGCACGGTCACGACGGCAGCCCGGAAGCGCGCGACACCTTTCGGCAGGGTCTGCCTCGCACCGTGCGACTGCAGCGTTCTCGCGGGCTCGACGCGCACGAGGCGCCGCAGCGGTAGGAGCCCCACGGCGACCGCCGATCCCACGGCGACCGCAATCGCCAGCAGCGCCGCGGCCATGCTCACGCTCGCTTCGGACGCCGTTTCCGGCATCCTCGGCACGCGACTCGCCAGACGGAGCAACAGCGACGCGACGGGCAGACTCAGCAGTGCCGCGGGCAGCGCGAGCACGAGCGACTCCGCGAAGAGCAACGAAGCGAGCCGCGCATGGGTCGCCCCGAGCGACGCACGGACCGCCATCTCGCCGCTGCGCGTCTCGCGCGACGGTCATGATTCGGAATCGCGCTCGCGGCCGCGAAGTCGGAGATGCCGGTGCTCGAGAAATCGAACGAGATCGTGATCGGCACGAAAACGTTCGCGCGCGTGCCGACCGATGTGCCGTGGAAGCCGGGCGGCGCGACGCCGACGATCGTCAACGGCACGTCATTGACCCTGAGAATCTTGCCGAGAACGCCGGCATCGCCGCCGAACTCGCTCTGCCAATAGGCGTGACTCAACACGACGGACTCGGCATGCCCGTCGACTCGAGCGTCGTCCGGGCCGAGCAGGCGGCCGAGAGCCGGCCGAAGACCGAGCACCGCGAAATAGCTACCGGAGACGAGCGCGCCCGTGGCGAAGCGCGAGCCGTTACCGGTCTCGAGACGCGCCTCGAAGAAGGTATGCGCCGCGAGCCCGACGAACGGCTCCTGTTCGCGCTCGAGATCGCGAAACATGGGGTAGCTGAACAGCGTTTCCGGTCCGCCGCCCGCCGAAGCACGGAAGATCGGCAGCCGATTCGGATACATCTGCACCAGCGGTCGCTGCGAGTCGTTCAGGTTGACGAGCCGGTGGGGCTCCGGAACGGGCAAGGACCTCAGCAGGATGTGTTGCGCGATCGAGAAGATCGCGACGTTCGCACCGATGCCGAGCGCAAGCGTCAGCATGACGACGCCGGCGAATGTCGGACGACCGACGACGGCCCGAGCGCCGTGGCGAAGATCGGCGAGAGCGTTGGCGATCATGCGGGTACTTCTTTCTGCTCTTGGTCGTGCGGCGGACCGGCCGTGTGGCCGCCGTCGGCTCGTTGCACTGCGGACGCTATGCGTTACTCGTGCCAGTACGCCCGGAAGGCGGAAGCGCCTGTTTCGCAATGGAAACGTCGAAGGCCGGGCGCCGAGGTCGGTGTGCTGCGATGCCGCTACCGGACACGAGGTTCCACAAGTGGGACGAGACGGCGTTCTCGAGCGCTCACGGGGCTCGTGCGGCGCATGGGGCGCGGGCGAAGCCGCCGACGGCGCCCACGCCTGAAGTCCGAATAGGGTAGAAGCGGCGAGCCCGTGAGGCGCTCGTGTCAGCGCGCACCGAGCTTGTCGAGGAGCTCGGGAAGCGAGTCGATCGCCGCGGCGCCGCCAAGCTCCGCCGCGGAAAGTTGCCGGTAGCCGTAGCTTACCCAAACGAAACGCCAGCCGGCGGCGCGAGCGGCGGCGAGATCCTGATGCGAGTCGCCGACGAAGACCGCGCTCGATGGCGCGACGCCGAGTCGCTCCGCCGCCGCGTCGAGCGGCATGGGGCTCGGCTTCTTCTCGGGCACGCTGTCGCCGCCGATCACGAGCTCGAACCGATCGAGGAGGTCGGCCTGCTCGAGCAAGGCGTTCGCGAAGCGGATGCGCTTGTTCGTCACGCAGCACAGCCTGACACCGCGTGCCGCGAGCGCGTCGAGCGTCTCGACGACGCCGGGATAAAGCCGGCTGCGCACGAAGAGGTTGTCCGCGTAGCAGCGCGAGAACGCATCGAGCGTTGTCTCGACGAGCGTCTCGAAGTCCCCGCTGCCGGGCGACGGTCGCTGGGCGGCGCTGCCTGCGAGCGGCCGGGCGTTCGCGAGCGCTCGCCGCGCGAGCTCGTTGACGCCGTCGCCGACCCACGCGCGCGTATCCGCCTCGCTCGGCGCCGCGAAGCCGAGCGACTCGAGCGCCTGTCCGAGACAGTAGGCGAGGTCGGGTGCGGAGTCGACGAGCGTGCCGTCGAGATCGAAGGCGACGACCGTCGCCGAGTCGAGTGCCGGCGGCGCGGGAGCCGCGCCGCCGGAGTGCGGTCGGATCAAGGGATCAGAAGATTCGAACGGCGACCTCTGCGGGCGCCGCGAGCAGGTCCTCGAGCTCGCTGTCGAGGCGCAGCAGCGTCAGCGACGCACCGGCCATCTCGAGCGACGTGCAGTACTCGCCGACGTAGTTGCGTACGATCGTGAGCCCTTTCTCCTTGCAGCGCTGCGCGGCGCGGCGGTAGAGCACGTAGAGCTCGCTGATCGGCGTGCCGCCGAGACCGTTGATCATCACGGCGACTCGATCGCCCGACTTGAACGGCAGGTCGTTGAAGACCGCGTCGAAGAGCTCGTCGACGATCGCATCGGCGGGCTTCAGCTTGTCGCGGCGGCGGCCCGGCTCGCCGTGAATGCCGACGCCGACCTCGATCTCGTCGTCGCCGATCTCGAAGATCGGTTTGCCCTTCGCGGGCGGCGTGCACGACGTGAGCGCGACGCCCATCGTGCGGACTTGGCTGTTGACCTTCTGCGCGATGCGGAGCAGCTCGTCGAGGCTCGCGCCGCGCTCTGCGGCCGCGCCGCAGGCCTTGATCACGAAGAAGTTGCCGGCGACGCCGCGTCGGCCGACCGTATGCGTCGAGTCCTGCACGGCGACGTCGTCGTCAATGATGAAGCTCTTGACGTTGATGCCCTCGGCCTGCGCCATCTCGATGGCCATGTCCCAGTTCATCCGGTCGCCCTGGTAGTTGTTGATCAGCACCAGGACGCCCTTCGGCGAGGCCAAGCGCTTGATGCACTCGTAGCAGTAGTCCACCGGCGGCGCGGAGAACACGTTGCCCGGCGCCGCGGCGTCGAGCATGCCGGGGCCGACGGCCATGATGTGCGCCGGCTCGTGGCCGCTGCCCGAGCCCTGCACGACCGACACCTTGTCGGGATTCGGGCGGTCGGCGCGGTAGATCAGGTTGTACTCGGGCACGTAACGCAGCATCTCGGGATTCGCGAGCGCGACGCCTTCGAGCATCTCCGCGACGAAATTGGCGGGATCGTTGACGAACTTCTTCATGTCTGGTCCCCCGATTGGTTGGCTGGTGTTATCCGTTGCTCGCCTGGCTTGCCGGCTCGACGCCGACCGCCTTGCAGATATCGTTCAGCATCGTGGCGATCGCGACGATGCCGGGGTCCGGCGTGCCGACGCTGCGCTCGCCCGTGAACGACTGCCGGCCGCGTTTCGCGACCCAATTCTTCGTGCGCTCGATGGCCTCCGTCGCGACGGCCGCGGCCTCGCGGAGCACCTCGCGCAGATCCGCGTCAGGCTTGCCGACGTACTCCTTGATCTTGTTACGCACGGGAATCAGCGCGTCGAGCAGCGTTTTGTCGCCTTCGACGGCACCGCCGCGCTGCTGGATGCCTTCGATCGCCGCGGTGAGCATCTTCTCGAGGTCCTCGAGGGTGATGCTCGTCTTGTCGCGGCTCAGCATGCCGGCTCGCATGAAGGCCGTGCCCCAGATCGGGCCCGAGCAGCCGCCGACGTTCCTGCTGATGATCATGCTGATCTTCAGCAGAAACGCGCCGATCGAGCTGCGATCGAGCTGGTCCCAATCGTTCTGCACGACCCGGAACCCCGACGCGAGCGAGACGCCGAAATCGGCGTCGCCCGCGGCGGAATCGAGCTCGGAAAAGTACTTCTCGTTGCGCAACGCCGTCTCGGCGGCCGCTTTGATCGCGCGCTCGAAGTCGGCCAGCGTGATCTCTTGCATGTTTCGTCTCCTCCCCAGCGGCTACTGTCGGGCCTCAGGCCGCGCTCGCCGCGAGCGCTTGTAAGTCAGCCAGCGTAACCCGCACGTTCGGCGGGTCGCCGAGCTCGGGCACGACCTTGACCGCTTCGCTGAAGTCCTCGTTGATCGTGTAGGTGCTCGTCGTGATGAGGACCGGCATGCCTGCGCCGTGCGCGGCGAGCAATCCGTTGCGGCTGTCCTCGATCACCATGCAGCTCGAGCCGGGCAGGCCGAGCCGCTCCTTCGCGAGGTTGTAGATCTCGGGATCCGGCTTCTTGCGCGAGACGACGTCGCCGGCGAGAACGAACTCGAACTTCTTCTTGCGCTCGGGCCCCATCAGGTCGAGCACGCCGTCGACGGAATCCGGGTTCGACGTCGTGCAGACGCCCAGCCGGATGCCGGCGGCCGCGGCTTCGTCGATGATGCGATTGATGCCCGGGCGCAGCGGCAGCTGCCCGCTCGCGATCAGATCCTTGAAGATCTTGGTCTTGCGCTTGTGGAGGTCCAGGATGAAGGCGTCCTTGTCCTTCGCTTCGGCCGGCCAGCCGAACTTGTCGAAGTACGCACGCATCCGCTCCTTGCCGCCGGCGACCTTGAGCAGCTCGCCGTAGAGATCGACGTCCCACGTGACGTCGAGCCCGATCTCGGCGAAAGCGCGGTTGAACGCGACGCGATGACCGTCGCGCTCCGTATCGACGAGGACCCCGTCGCAGTCGAAGATCAGAGCTTTCATCATGTCGGCTTCGCTCATGCGACCTTCGCGAGCACCTCGCCGGCGCGATTCGTGCCGCCGAACTGCGCGATCTTCTCCTTGAAGAGCGCCTTCAGCGCTTCGAACTGGGCGCCGAGCACGCGGAGCGGCTCGTAGTCCTTCGGATTGTTCTTGTGATACTCGACGAAGCTGTCGATGAACACGTGCTTCAGGTTCGTCGAGATGTTGATCTTGGCGCAGCCGAGCTTGATGCAGCGCTGGATGACCTCGTCCGAAAGGCCCGTGCCTCCGTGCAGCGCCATCGGCACGCCGGTGCGCTTGTTGATCTCTTCGATCAGCTCGAAGCGGACGTCCGGCTCGCCCTTGTAGTAGCCGTGAGCCGTGCCGACCGCGGCCGCGAACGCGGCGAGATCGAGCTGGCGGCAGAAGCGCTCGGCTTCTTCCGGGTCGGTATAGTGCGAATCTTTCTCGTCGACGACCATGTCGTCCTCGACGCCCATGATCTGCCCGATCTCCGCCTCGACACCGACGCCGGCGGCCGACGCCCATTCGACGACCTTGCTCGTGAGCTCGAGATTCTTCTCGAACGGATGCTCGGAAGCGTCGATCATGACGGACGTCCAGCCCATCTCGATGCACTTCTTGATCATGTCGAGATCCTTGCCGTGATCGAGATGCAGCACGACCGGCACGGGCGACTCGCCGGCGATCTCGCGCATCCATTCGACGAGCGCGCGATGGCCGTAGTACTTGATCGTCTTTGCGGACGTCTGAACGATGACCGGCGCATTCAGCTCTTCGGCTGCGGCCACCATCGCTTTCATCGATGCATAGTCGACCGGGTTGAAGGCCGCGACCGCGTATCCCTGCGCTTTCGCTTCGGCCAGAACTGGCTTCATGTTGACGAGCGGCATCTCTATTTCTCCTTCGCCGCGCGGGCAAACAAGGGTGGTGTGGAAACAGCAAGACAATATACTTGATCGGCGCGGTATTGTCCCGAACGGCGGGTCCGCGAAACCCGAATTGCCGGGCTCGGGAAAAAGAAACGGGGCCTCTCGGCCCCGTTCCTTTGTCCGTGCGACCCTGGCGGCGCGAGGGCAGGGTGCGCCGCGCGTTATTCGTCTACTCGGGTACCGCCGAGGTCGAGGCTCGTGCCGTCCGGGAACACGACGCCCGTCGAGTTCGCGCTGAGCGAGCCGTCCTTCGCCTGGAAGCCCGTGACCTGAACCCGCGTTCCGGGCGGCAGCGTATCACG
>PKRJ01000027.1 GCA_017577365.1 Gammaproteobacteria bacterium
GCTTTAGTCCACCCCCTGACTCCTCGAACGCGAAACTGAGGACTCGATCACGGTTTTTTGCACCGGAATCACTTCAACCAATCGAAAAGCGACAGCCGCGAGACCTGCGCATAGGTCTGCTGAGCGGCCTGCAGCGCCGCGAGCTGCAGGCCGTAACGGCTCAGCGCCTCGGCGTAGTCGAGATCCTCGACTCTCGACAGCGCGCCGGTCAGATCGAGCGTTTGATCCGCGTTGACGTCGGTCTGGCTGTCGATCATGTTCAGCCGCGCACCGACGTTCGTGCGGAGCTCGAGCACGCGGTCGATCGCCTGATCGATATCGAGCAACGCGCTCGTCGCGCGGTGAGTGAGGAGCGCCCGCTCGCCCGGCGTCGACACGTCCGCCTCGAGAGCCTCGGCGAGCTCGTCGACGATCGCGAAGATCGAGGTCGTTGCGCCCGGCTCGATACGGAAACTGTCGCCCGCGGCGGGTTCTCCGTCGAGCACGACGCGCATGCCGCCGATATCGATGCTCTGACCCGCCGCGTACGCCCCCGTCGCGACGACGTTGCCGTCGCCGTCGAGAACCTCGTACGCGTCCGGCGCCGTCATCACGATCGTGTAAGGCTCGCCGGTCAGCTGTGAACGATCGACGACCTCGGCGTCGATGACGCGCCCCGTGCCCGTGTTCGCCGCGTCGGGCGTCACGACGAAGACGCCGTTGCCGCGCGGGATCGTCATGAACGCCGAGCCGCTGTCGCCGACCGCGACCCGGCGCCCCGGGGCGAGCTCGATCTCCCGCTGTCCGTCGTCGCCGGCGTACTCGACGCGTCCGTCTGGACCTACCAGGAACGGCTGATTCGCGCTGCGATGGCCCGCGAAGAGGTACTCGCCGTTCGCGGCACGGCTGTTCGCCGCGTCGAGGAGCCCGACCAGGATCTGCCGGAGCTCGCGCGCGATCGCGAGCCGACTCTCGGGCGTCTGCGTCGCGTTCGCGCCTTGCACCGCGAGCTCTCGAACGCGGTTCAGGCTGTCGCCGATCGCTACGAGCACGGCCTCCTCTTGGCCGAGCCGCGTCGCGGCCTGCTCGGCGTTGCGCTCGTACTGCTCGATCGACGCGATGCGCTCGCGAAGCTTCAGCGCCTGCGCGGACGCGGCCGGGTCGTCGGCCGGCGTGAGCAGACGCTTGCCCGTAGCGAGCTGCTGCTGCGTGCGCGAGAGATCGACTTGTCGGTCGTGGATGGCCGTCAAGCCGTTCTTGAAGATCTGTGCGGTCGAGATACGCATGACGTTCGGTCTCCGCTCGGGCTCGCCCCCGCCGACCCGTTATCGGCGCAACATCCCGAGCAGCGTGTCCATCATCTGACCCGCGGTCGCGATCACCTGCGCGGCCGCCGCATACGCCTGCTGCGCCTTGATCAGGTTCGCGGCCTCCTCGTCGAGGTTGACGCCGGAGACGTTCTCGCGCTGCGCCCAGGCTTCCTCGAGCATTCGCGCCTGAACGTCCGCGTTGATCTCGGCGCGACGCGTCTCGACGCCGACGCGCGCAACGAGCCCGGCGTAGGCGTCGCCGTAGCTCGCCGTGCTGCCGATCATCGTGCGCGCGGTCTCGAGCGCCGCGAGCGCGAGCGCGCCGCGGTTGTCGCCGACCGCACCGGCGTTGTCGCCGACCGAGAACACGTCGCCTTCCTCGGGCGTGCCTCGAATCACGATACGCCAGCCGTTCGCCTCGATCGTCGTCTCGCCGGAGGGATCGAGCGCCACCGTCGTGCCGTCCACGACGAACTCGCCGTTGACGAACGCGATGTCGATCGCGTCGCGGAGCGCGGGATCGGTCGGATCGAGCACCGAGATGCCGACGATCTCCGCGTCGCCCGCGTTGCCGTCGGCCGGCACGGCGCGGATCGGCAGCGCGGCCGCGATCGAGCGCGGGTCGCGAACCGCGACCGACAGCATCGACGCGATCGAAGTCGGCCGCAGCAGGAAGGTGTCGCCGATCGCCGCGCCCGAGACGCCGGACACATCGATCGAGAGCCCGTCGACCACGGCCGAGCCGCCCGCAGGAATCGACGCGACCGCCGCGCCGTCCGCGAGCCGCCGCACGACGAATGACGTGCCGTCGAAGCGCAGCTCGTAGTCCGAGGCCTGGAGCTCGCCGACGTCGACGATCGAGACCTCGGGCAGGCCCGTCGCCGAGTTGTCGGCCGCCGGCGTCGGCGACGGCGCGAGGAACGAGAAGAAGTCGCCGCCGAGCTCGCCGTCGAGATCCATGTTCGCGCGATGCACGGCGTTGAACGTCTCGGCAAGCGAGACGGCGATTCGACCGAGCTCGGCGCTCGCGGGATCGAGCAGCTTGGTGCGCGCGTCGAGCAACGCGCCGATCTCGCCGCCTTTGAGCAACGACGTCACATCGATGAAGCGGCCGTTCTGCTCGTAACCGATCGCGAGCCGGTCCGGATCGCCGTAGAGTGGCCGCGCCGACAACGTGGTCGCCTCGAAGCCGACGACGAGCGCCTGGCCGCGGCCGACGTAGACGTTGAGACTGCCGTCGCTCTGCTCCACCGAGCTGACCGGCAGGAACTCGGCGAGCCGACGGACCAGCTGGTCGCGCTTGTCGAGCAAGTCGTTCGGCGGCGTGCCGCCTCGCCCCCACGCGTCGACGATGTCGCGGTTCAGCTCCGCGATGCTTGCGGCGAGATCGTTGACCTCCGCGATGCCCGCGCGTATCCGACCGCTCGCGATCGCACGTTGGTCCTGGATTCTCGCGTCGAGCTGCGCGAAGCGATCGGCGAGCGACTCGCCTTGCGTGATCAGCGCCTGGCGTGCCGCGGTCGACGTCGGATCGTTCGCGACGTCGTGCACCGCGGCGAAGAATTGCTTCAGCGCAGGCGCCAACCCCGACTCGGCGTCGCCGAGCAAGTTGTTCACCTGGGCCGCGAACTCGGCGATCGTGCGCTGCTCCGCCTCGGCCGAGAGACGCATCTCGAGGCGCAAGTTCACGAACCGATCGACGGCCCGCTCGATGCCGACGACCTCGACGCCGCGGCCGACCGACGCATAGCTCGGTCCGTGCGGCGAGAGCGCCGCGAGCTCGACGCGCTGGCGGCTGTAGCCCTCGGTGCCGACGTTCGCGATGTTGTGACCGGTCACCTGCAGCTGCCGCTGCGCCGCGAACAGCGCCGAGACGCCGACGTCGAAAACGCTCATGTGCTGCCTCCGAGCAGCCGGTCATCCTTCGGATGCCCGGCCGTCAACGTGCTATCGGCCAATCCCTCCGTCCGCTTGAGCGGCGCGCCCGGTAGGCCGCGCTCGAGGATCGCGAGGACCTTGTCCGCGTAACGGGGATCGGTGCTGTAGCCGCCGGCGGCGAGCGCGCGGATATACGCCTCGGGCGTCTCGGCCCGGAGCGCTTCGCGGTAGCGGCCGCTGCCGCGGACGAGCGCCACGTAGTCGTCGAAGCTCTCGGCGATCGAGCCGTACACGCGGAACGATTCGCGGCGCCGCTCCGGCACCCCGCCGACGAACTCGAGCGTCGGGACGCTCACTTTGGGACCGTGCCAGCCGCCGGACGCCTTGATGCCGAACAGGTTGAGCGTCGACCGGCCGTCGGCGGCGCGGATCACGTGCCGGCCCCAGCCGGTCTCGAGCGCGGCCTGCGCGATCAGCACGTCGGCGTCGACGCCGAGCGCCTTGGCCGCGCGTTCCGCGTGCGGCCGAATCGCCGCGACGAAGCCTTCCGGCGACGCGCCGAGCTCGTCTTCGGGCCCGGCGGCCCGCGGCGCGGCCGGAGCCGCGCCGAGACGTGCGCGTAGCGCCTCGCGGTCGGGAAGGCCGCGAAACGCACCCCTCCCTTCCGCCTCTGGCGATGCGATCCCACCTGCCGCCGCATCGCGCGCCTCGGGCCCGCCGCCGAGCTCGCGAAAGATCGCGTCCGCGAGACCGATGCCGCGCCCCCGCGAGAGCGAGAGCGCGAGCTGGCGGTCGTAGAGATCCTGGTAGAACCGTACGCCGTCGCCGTCGAGCAGTCCGCCCGCGATCGTCCCCGCGGCTCTCATCTCCTTCAGCACGAGGCCGAGGAACAGCGCCTCGAACTGCTGCGCGACCGCGCGTTTCGCCTCCGGCGTCTCGCGAGCCGCATCGCGCTTGAGCGCGGCGAGACCGTTGAAATCGGTGAACGTGAACGCGGCGGCGGCTTCGGGCGTCATGACCTGCTCCCGGTCAGATCACGATCAGCTCGGCGCGCAGCGCGCCGGCGCGATGCAACGCTTCGAGGATCGCGACGAGATCGCCCGGCGCGGCGCCGACGCCGTTCACGGCCTGCACGATCTCCTCGAGCGTCGTGCCCGGGCCGAACGGGAACATGCGCGACCCGCCCTGCTCGACCTCGATGTCCGAGCGCGGCGTGACGACGGTCACGCCGTCGGAGAACGGCGGCGGCTGCGACACGTCGAAGCTCTCGGTGATCGTGACCGTGAGGCTGCCGTGCGAGACCGCGGCCGGCAGCACGCGCACGTCGCCGCCCATCACGATCGTGCCGGTGCGCGCATTCACGATCACGCGGGCCGGAGGCGCGCCGGGCTCGATCGTCATGTTCTCGAGCATCGACACGAAGGCGACGCGCGCGCTCGGATCGAGCGGCGCGCGCACGCGCACCGAGGCCGCGTCGATCGCGTTCGCCGTCTCGGGGCCGAACGATCCGTTGATCGCGTCGCTCAAGCGGCGCGCGGTCGTGAAATCCGGACGGTGCAGGTTCAGGACGATGCTGTCGCCGAGATGAAAAGCCGTCGGGACCTCGCGCTCGACGGTTGCCCCGGATGGAATGCGGCCGACGCTCGGCACGTTGACCGCGACGCGCGAGCCGTCGCGGCCGTCGACGCCGAAGCCGCCGACGACGAGATTGCCTTGCGCGATCGCATAGACCTGCCCGTCCGCGCCGCGGAGCGGCGTCATCAGCAGGCTTCCGCCCCGC
This sequence comes from Gammaproteobacteria bacterium, assembly GCA_017577365.1. Taxonomy (GTDB): domain Bacteria; phylum Pseudomonadota; class Gammaproteobacteria; order Steroidobacterales; family Rariloculaceae; genus ZC4RG20. The sequence goes on from PKRJ01000027.1 coordinate 4,948, forward strand.
AGGCTCGTCGCGTTGCCGATCGACGAGACCGTGACGTCGATCGTCTGGCCGGGCTTCGCGAACGGCGGCAGGTCCGCGTGCACCATCACCGCGGCAACGTTGCGGAGCTGCAGGTTCGTGCCCGGCGGAATCGTCACGCCGAGCTGGGCGAGCATGTTCCGCAGGCTCTGCGTCGTGAACGGCGCCTGCGTCGTCTGGTCGCCCGTGCCGTCGAGGCCGACGACGAGGCCGTAGCCCACCAGCTGGTTCGAGCGCACGCCCGCGACGGAGGCGAGATCCTTGACGCGTTCCTCGGCGCTCGCGGCGAACGCCGCGGCGAGCAGCGCGCCGAGCGCCACGAGCCGACCCATATGCGATACGAGGCCGCGCGCGGCGGCCGAGAAGCTCAGAACGGCCATAGCGGACTCGAGAAGAAGCGGCTGAGCCAACCGGGAGCGCTCGACGACGCGACGACGCCGGTGCCGCCGTACGCGACCTGCGCGTCCGCGATCTGCGTCGAGAGCACGGTGTTGTCGGGCGCGATATCGACCGGCCGGACGATGCCGCGCAAGCGGATATATTCCTCGCCCTGGTTGATGCGCACCCATTTCTCGCCCTGCACGACGAGATTGCCGTTCGGCAGCACGTTCGCGACGGTGACCGCGATCGAGCCTTCGAGCATGTTGCTCTGAGCCGCGCCGCCCTGGCCTTCGAAGCTGCGCGTCGCGGCACCTTCGATCGGAAAGAGCGGCACCCCGTTGTGCGTCGGAGTGCGGCCGCCGAGCGAAGGCGCGGGAAGCTGCACCGACGCGTCCTTCGACGTCGACGCGTTCGCCGATTTCTGCGCCTCGGTGCGCTCGACGAGCAGCACGGTCAGCACGTCACCCACGCGCCGCGCCTTGTAATCCTCGAACAGGCTCTGCGCGAACGCCGGCTGATAGATCGCGCCTTGGTTGTACTCCGGCGAGAGAGGCTCGGCCGGCAGCGTCGCGGCGAAGCGCGGATCGCTGCCGTGATGGATGCCGGGTCCCGTCGCGCACGCGGAAAGGAGCGCGGCGGACGCGATCACGGCCGCCGCGCGCCATCGTGACTCGAAACTCGTATCGCTCATTCGTTGATCCCTCGATCGTCCGGGCCGAGCGCCACGACGCGGCTACGCGCGTCCGTTAGCGGCCGAGGTTGTTGTTCGCGTACTGCAGCATCTGATCGGCCGTCGAGATCGCCTTCGAGTTGATCTCGTAAGCGCGCTGCGCCTCGATCATGTTCACGAGCTCCTCGACCGTGTTCACGTTCGAGCTCTCGAGCGCACCCTGCATCACGGTGCCGAGCCCGTTCATGCCGGGCATACCGAGCTGCGGCGGGCCGCTCGCGGCCGTCTCGACGAGCAGGTTCTGACCGATCGCCTGGAGCCCGGCCGGATTCACGAAATCGGCGAGCTGCAGCATGCCGATCTCGATCGGCGTGCCGCTGCCCGGCACCGTCGCGGCGACGATGCCGTCGCGGCTGATCGACACGTTGAGCGCGTTCTCGGGAATCACGATGCCGGGCTGCACCTCGAAGCCGGCGGCCGTGACGAGCGTGCCGTCGCGGTTGACCTGAAACGCGCCGTCGCGCGTGTAGGCCATCGTGCCGTCCGGCATCAGCACCTGGAAGAACCCGCGGCCTTCGATCGCGACGTCCAGCGCGTTGTCCGTCTGGATGAGATTGCCCTGCGTGTAGAGCTTCTCGGTCGCGACGGTGCGCACGCCGGTGCCGAGCATCAAGCCCGACGGGAGCTGCGTCTCCTGCGAAGACTGCGCGCCCGGCTGACGCACGTTCTGGTAGACGAGATCCTCGAAGACCGCGCGGCCCTTCTTGAAACCGTTCGTATTGACGTTGGCGAGATTGTTCGCGATCACGGAGATGCGCGTCTGCTGCGCGTCGAGCCCGGTCTTCGCGATCCACAGTGCGTGATTCATCGCATCACTCCTCGGGAACCCGGCCTTAGCCGAGTCTCATCAGCTCCGCGGAAGCCCGATCGTTCTGCTCCGCGGTATCCATGAGCTTCACCTGCAGCTCGAAGCCGCGGGCGCTCTCGATCATTCGAACCATCTCCGCGACGACGCTCACGTTGCTCCCCTCGAGCATTCCGGAGCGCACGCGCACGTTCGCGTCGGCCGGCGGAAGCGGCAGCCCTTCGGCCATCCTGAGCAAACCGTCCTCGCCGCGGCGCAAGTCCGCGGGCGGCGGATTGACGAGCCGGATGCGCTCGATCGCGACGAGACCCGCCGCGTCCTGCCCGAGCGGCCGGATGCTGACGGTGCCGTCGACGCCGATCTCGAGCGACTCGAACGGCGGCAGCGCGATCGGCCCGCCGTCGCCGAGCACCGGATGACCGGATCGGGTCGTCAACATCCCGAGCGCGTCGACGACGAGATCGCCGGCGCGCGTATACGCCTCGCTGCCGTCCGGCGCCTGCACGGCGATGAAGCCGTCTCCGTCGATCGCGATATCGAGGTCTCGGCCGGTCGAGTTGAGCGGCCCCGGCGTGAAATCGACGCCGTAGCCCTGCGTCACCGCGTACGCCCGCGCCGCCGCGTGCCCCGGCCCCGCGAGCCCGACGTGCGTGGCGGCCGCGAGCGTCGCGCGGAATCCGGTCGTCGACGCGTTCGCGAGGTTGTGCGTCGCGACCGCCTGCGCGATCTGGGCCTCGCGCGCGCCGCTCATCGCGACATAGAGGAATCGATCCACGGCTTACGCTCAGCGAATGTTGATGATCGTCTGCGTGACCGCGTCGGCCGTGCTGATGACCTGCGCGTTCGCCTGGAAGTTGCGCTGCGCGGTGATCAGGTTCACGAGCTGCTCGGCGATATCGACGTTGGACGCCTCGAGGCCGCCGGACTGCACGAGCCCGAAGTCGGCGTTGCCCGCGACGCCGAGCAGCGGATCACCGGCCGAGAACGTTTCGACCCATTGGTTGTCGCCGATCTGCTGCAGGCCCTGCGGATTCGCGAAGTTCGCGATGGCGATCTGGCCGAGCGGCAGCGACTGCCCGTTCGTGAAGCGCGCCGACACGACGCCCGTCTTGTCGACGTCGATGCCGGTCAACCGGCCGCTCGAGTAGCCGTCCTGACGCAGCCCGTTGATGGTGCTCGCGGTGCCGTACTGCGTCGCGCGCGTGAAATCGAACTCGATCGACAGCGGGGCCGCGCCGTTCGTGAGCACGTGCGTGCCGAAGTTCACGGTGCCCGTCGGCTGCACGAGCGCTCCGGACGCGTCGAACTCGAGCGCGGCAGCGCCGCCGACCTGCTGACCGTCGATCGCGAGATAACCTTCCCAGTTCGACGAGCCGACGGAACGGAAAAACAGCTGCGCGGTATGCGGCTGCCCGAGCGAGTCGTAGACCGTGAGCGACGTGGTGAACGCATAGCTCGCGGGGTCATCGATATCGAACGGTATGGCCGAGAGGTCCTCGGCGTTCGCCGCGAGATTGAAGTCCGCCTCGACGCGGGTCGTCTGCCGCGGCGGCGAATCGGTCGTCGCGAGGCGAAGATCGGTGAGCGCTCCGGTCTCGAACGTGCCGTCGAGCATGTCTCGCACCGGATAGGCCTGCAGGCGCTGCCCGGCCGCGTTCACGACGTAGCCTTCGCGATCGATCTGGAACGCGCCTTCGCGCGAGTAGCTCCTCGCGCCGTTGTCGTCGAGCACGAAGAATCCCTTGCCCGACAGGGCGAGATCGAGGTTGTTGCCGGTGAAGTTGATATTGCCCTGCGTGAACTGCTGCGTGACCGCGGCGAGCTTCACGCCGGAGCCGACCGCCGTGCGGCTGATGCCCGCATAGGCGACGGCGAAGACGTCGGCGAACTCGGCGCGCGACTGCTTGAAGCCCGTCGTGCCGGCGTTCGCGATATTGTGGCCGGTGACCCTGAGGTCGGCCGACGCGGCGTTCAGACCGCTCAAAGCTGTACGAAACGGCATAGATGCTCTCCTCGAATTTCCTTTCGGCGCCGACGCCTCACCCGGGCAACCGGGCCTCCCGAGACGCAGCGCCCGTGATGGTTCACGCGATGCTTCTCACGCTCGCCAGATCGACGACGCCGAGACCCGTCACGGTCAACGACACGCCGCCGATACCGCCCGTGCTCACGCTCTCGACACGGCCGGCGACGAGCACCTCGAGCTCGTACGATTCGTTGCCGACGTCGCCGATGGCGCGGACCTCGTAGAAACCGGGTTCCGCACGCTTGCCGCCCGGCAGCGTGCCGTCCCACTCGATCCCGCCCTCCTCGTCCACGGGCAGCGTCGCCAGCTTCTGGCCGTAGAGGTCGTAGATCTCCACCGCGACGTTCGTCACGCCGGCCGGCACGTCGACGCTCGCGCGCAAGCGGCCGTCCGGCGGCAGCCACGCCTCGCGTGCCGCGACGCGCACCTCGCGATCGACGAGCGACGCGGCCTGCAGCGTCTGCGCGCCGCGGAAAGCTTGCGCGAGCTCCGCGAGCGACTTCTGCACGTCGCCGATTCCGGAGACCGTGCCGAACTGCGCGATCTGGCCGAGGAAATCGCCGCTCTCCATCGGCTTGAACGGATCCTGATTGCGCAGCTGCGTGACCATGAGCTCGAGAAACTCTTCCTGCCCGAGGCGATCCTTCGGGCGCGCGTTCGTCGTGCCGGTGAGCCCCAGCCGGCCGAGCGTGTCGGTGTCGATCGCGTTCGTCATGGCGTCCTCTAGGTCGATCAGCGCTGTCCGAGCTGCAGCGTGCGCAGCATGAGCTGCTTCACGGTGCTCGCGACTTCGACGTTGTTCTGATAGCTGCGCGCCGCCGAGATCATGTTCGCCATCTCCTCGACGGTGCTGATCGCCGGGAAGTAGACGTAGCCGTTCTCGTCGGCGAGCGGATGACCCGGCATGTGCTCGACGCGCGGCGGCCGTTGGCTCTCGACGATGCCGAGCACCTGCACCCCGGGCAGCTGGTCACGTGCGGCGCCGCGCTCGCCGCGCAAGAGCGCCGCGAAAATCGGCTGGCGCGAGCGATAGACGCCTTCGGGCGTCGAGCTCGCGACCTCGGCGTTCGCGATATTGCTCGCGACGGTGTTGAGGCGCGTCGATTGCGCGGAGAGCGCCGAGCCCGCGATATCGAAGATGCGAAACAGACTCACGATGAATACCTCCGATCACTCGCCGCGCAGCGCCTTGCGCAGGCCTTCGATGCGCATCGCGAGGAAATCGAGACTCGCCTGGTAACGCACCGCGGCCTCGGCGAACGCGGTCTGCTCGAGCTCGGCATCGACGGTATTGCCGTCGAGCGAAGGCTGGTTCGGCACGCGGTACTTGAGCTCGCCGGCGGTCTCGGTATGTCCGGCCAGGTGACGCGCATGCGTACGCTCGAGCCGCGCACCGGCGGCTTCACGAAGAGCGCTGCGGAAATCGATATCGCGGGCCTTGTAGCCCGGCGTGTCGGCGTTCGCCATGTTCGCTGCGAGCACCTCGAGGCGGCGCGCGCCGACGGCGAGCGCCTTGGGATGGATGCCGAGCGCGGCGTCGATCAGCTTGCTCATATCCGGAACATTCCCGAAGCGGGTTTCGGGCGGTCACGAGCAAGCTCCGTGCCATGCGGCCGAATCGCGCCGTCACGCTCGGAGCGTGGGGGTTTGCGGCGGGGATCGGCGGAAGAAAAGCGCCGAAAGCGGCAAAGGTTTGCCGCCGAGCGGCAAGAACTTGCCGCCCTTGCCGCCCCGCCGCCGTCGATCGACGCCGGAGCGCGATCCGTTCTCGGGCGATCGTTACGCGCGGGCTCGCATGCTTTGCGCTCCGCGCGCCGACGAGCCGAGATAGGCCATGACGGCGCGTGCGAACTCGTCGGGCTCGAACTTCGCGAGCAGCAGATCCGCGCCCGCCGCGAGACACGCTTGCCGGTTGAACATGCCGCTCAGCGACGAGTGCATCATCACGTAGAGGTGTGCGAGGCGCGGATGCTGGCGGATCTCGCGGACCAGCGTGTAGCCGTCCATCTGCGGCATCTCGATATCCGAGATCACCATCGCGATGCGCTCGTCGACGTTCCCCTCCTCGGCCCAGCCGACGAGTTTCTCGAGCGCCTGCTTGCCGTCGCTGACGAGAATCGCCTCGACGCCGATGTCCTCGAGCGCACGGCGAATCTGCGCGCGCGCGACCGCGGAATCGTCGGCGACGAGCGCTCGGCGCGGCTTCTCGTGCGGAATGAGCTTCGCTTCCTCGGCGACCGGCGCGGACACGCCCGGCGCCGGACCGATCACGAGATCGAGGACGCGCTCGACGTCGATGATCTGGACGAGGCGATCCTCGTAGTACGTGATCGCCGTCACATAGCTCGTCTCCGGATCGTCGGTCGGCGGCGGGCGTATCTGCTCCCATCCCGCGTTGATGATCCGCTCGATGCCGCTCACGTGCAGACCCTGCACCGAGCGGCTGAACTCCGTGAGCACGACGTAGCGCGCCTCTTCGGGCGTGAGCGACGGCAGACCGATCGCGCGCGCGACGTCGAGCACCGGCACGGTCGCTCCGCGCACGCGCGCGAGCCCCGCGACGAGCGGATGAGCGTGCGGAAACCGCCGAAGCGGCGGACTGTGAACCACTTCACGCACCTTGAACACGTTGATGCCGTAAAGCTGGCTCGACGGTCCGAGGCGAAATAGCAGCAACTCGAGCCGGTTCTCGCCGACGAGACGCGTCAAACGATCGACGTTTTCGAGGACCTGTGCCATGGCGACGTTATCGGCGCGGCGCGCGAAAGCTGTAGGGCAAGCGACAGCTCGTCGGCGGCGGGGGCGCATCCATGAGTGTCGTCGCGGGACACGCTATGCGCGTCCATGCCGCTCGGTCGCGGCCGTCCATCGGCAGCGTCGGCCGTGCGGTTGCGGGTGTACGATATGCGCGTCCATGCCGCTCGGTCGCGGCCGTCCATGGCCGCTCACGGTCCCGCGACGACACTCATGGATGCGCCCCCGCATGGATACGCCGCCGCATGGATGCGCCCCCGCCGCCCCGATGGCTGCGTGGCGTTCGCGCGCAAGAATGGACTGGCACGCTTATTGCTTTCCGGGTCCCGAATGATTGTTTTTTGTGAACGGTTGCGAATGAACAAGGGAACGAAACGCCGGCTCGCCGCTCTCGCCGCCGCGGCGTTCGCGGCCTTCGATGCGAGCGCGGCCCAGCTCGAGGACCACGCGAGGATCCGCTCGCTCGCGCAAGCGCACGCGCTCGAGGCCGCGCGCTCGTTCGCGCCGGCGGGCGCACGGCTGTCCGCCGAGGCCGCGCGACTCGACCCGCGGCTCCAGCTGCCGGCATGCCCCGTCGTCCCGGAGACGTTCTCGGCACCGGGCCACAGCGTGACGGCGGTCACGAGCGTCGGAGTGCGCTGTCCCGCGCCGCCCGGCTGGTCCTTGTACGTTCCGGTGGAGGTCGAGATCCTCGTCGACGTCGTCGTGCTCGCGGCGCCCGCCGCCGCCGGCCAGACGCTCGCCGAGTCGGACCTGAAGCTCGAGCCGATGAACGTCGCGCGGCTCGGCGCCGGATATTTGACGCGTATCGACGACGCCGAAGGTCTGGTCTTGAAGCGCCCCGTTCGGCCCGGGACGGTCCTCACCGCCGCGTTGCTCGCGCGTCCGACGCTCGTGCGGCGCGGCCAGCGCGTCGAGCTCGTGGCCGGCGGATCCTCACTGGCGGTGCGCACCGAAGGCGAGGCATTATCGGATGCTGCGGAAGGCGAGCGCGTGCGGGTACGTAACGTGCGCTCCCGGACCATCGTGGAAGGCGTCGTCGCGGCCGACGGTACGGTCCGGATCGGGAGCTGAAGCCCGGAGCTAAAGATTCGCGAGCCGCGGCCGATAACCGAACCGACTCGTTCGCACATCGAGCTCGAACGCGGCGACGACGGAAAGGATGAGAGATGGAGATTCGCAACGGCACGAAGATCGACGCAGGGCGTGACGCGGCCAGCGAGGTCAGGTCGACCGCGCGGCGCGGCGGCGGCCGCGTCGACGCGGCGAAAGAGGCCCCTGCGTCCGCCGGAGGCGATCGCGTCACGCTGACGGACGCCGCGCAGCGTCTGCTGCGCAGCGCCGAGAACGAAGACGGAGCCCCCGTCGACTCGAAGAGGGTCGCGGAGATCCGCGCGGCGATCGAGAACGGCACGTATCGCATCGACTCGCGCAAGATCGCCCGGGCGCTGATCGCGCACGACAATCCGCGACGCTGATACCCGAATCGTGACGCCGAACGCCGATTCACATTCGACACGCGCGGTCTCCGCCGATGCCGAAGGGCAACTCGGCGCGCTGCTCGACGCGCTCGGGGGGCTCGAGGACGCGATCGCTCGCGAAGCCGCGGCGCTCGCTTCGACGGACAGCGCGCCGCTGCTCGACGCCGTCGACGAGAAGCGCCGCGCGCTCGCGGCCGTCGAGACCCTGATTCGACAGCCGCCGCTCGCCGCGCTGCTCCGCGAAGGCCGCGAGAACCCCGCGCTCACGCAATCGCCGACATGGCCGCGCATCCTCGAGAAGCTCGAGGCCTGCCGCATCGCGAACGAGGCGGTCGGCGGCGTCATCGCCGCGGCCCGCCGGAGCACGGAAACCAGCCTCGAGTGGCTCGGCCTCGCCGCGGACGACGGCACCTACCCGATCGCCGGCGCCGGTCGAGGTCCCGCGCCTCGCGACCTCGCGGTCTGCTGAACGCCTCCCGCCGCGGTCCCTCCTCGCCCATCTCCCCGTATGCGCGTCGGCACGCGCGTCTTCGGCGTGCCTGAAGCCTTTCGACGCGCCGATGTACGCGTTGCGAAAAACGCGAACTCGTCACCGTTCACGCCCTAAAGCCTTGCTCGGATCCGCCGATACAAGCGGCGTGTGGTTTTCACGACGGACTCCCGAATGATCGAACACCGGTTGCCCGAGCAAGTCGACATTCGCCGAATCGCGGAGCTGCATCGTTCGCTCGGCGCGCTGCTCGCATCGGCGGATGACGACGTGGCGCTCGATGCGGCCGGCGTCACGCGCATCGACACGGCCGGCGTGCAGCTGCTCGCGGCCGCGATGCGCTCGGAGAGCCCGCAAGTCGTGGTGACCGACCCGTCGCCGTGCGTCGCCGAAGCCTTCGAGGCGCTCGGCCTCGCGCATCTGTTGAACCGCTGATCAAGGCAATCTCATGGCAAAGATTCTCGCAGTCGATGACTCGGCCTCGTTGCGGCAAATGGTTTCCTTCACGCTCAAGGAAGCCGGACATGAAGTTGTCGAGGCGGCCGACGGGGTCGAGGCCCTGGAGCTCGCGCGCAGCGCTCCGGCCGATCTCGTGATCTCGGACGTCAACATGCCGCGCATGGACGGCATCTCGCTCGTACGCGAGCTGCGCGGGCTGCCGGAATACAAGTTCACGCCGATCCTGCTGCTCACGACCGAGACGAGCGACGCCAAGAAGCAGGAAGGCAAAGCGGCGGGCGCGACGGGCTGGCTCGTCAAACCCTTCGACCCGGAGGCGCTGCTCACGACGATCAAGCGGGTGCTCGGCTGACGGAACGACGCGGCGCCGGCCATGGGCATCGACGTATCCCAGTTCGTCCAGGCCTTCCTCGAAGAGAGCTTCGAGGGCCTGGACCTCATGGAAAGCGAGCTGCTCGACGACGAGATCCTCGACTCGTCGTGCAACGGTGAGCGCATCAACACGATCTTCCGCGCGGCGCATTCGATCAAAGGCAGCGCGGGCACGTTCGGTTTCGGCTTCGTCGGCGAGTTCACGCACGGCGTCGAGACGCTGCTCGACCGTATCCGCAGCGGTCAGCGTCCGCTGACCGAGGACGCGCGAGCGCTGCTGCTCGAGGCCGTCGACCGGATCCGCGACATGCTGATCGCGGCCCGGGACAAGAGCCCTCTCGACAACGAAGCGATCGAGCGAACGCGCAAAGCGATCGACGCGATGCTCGAGTCCGAGCCCGGCGACGCCCCGGCGGCGGCCGCGCGGGAGAGCCGCGAGAAGAGCGCCGCGCCCGCCGAGTCTCGCTGGCGGATTCGCTTCTCGCCGCACCGGTCGCTGTTCGCTACCGGCAACGACCCCCTCAGGATTCTGGGCTTCTTGCGCGATCTCGGCACGCTCGCGATCGAGTGCGACGACTCGGCGCTGCCGAAGCTCGCGGAGCTCGAGCCCGAGTCGTGCTATCTGCGCTGGACCCTCGAGCTCGAGGGACCCGCGACCGAGGCACAGGTGCGCGAGGCATTCGAGTGGGTCGAGGACCAGTGCGATCTCGAGATCACGCGAATCGATGCGCCGGCCGCGGATACGTCGCGCGATTCGGAAGCGGCCGCGGACGCGTCGAGTCTCGAAGGCGCCGCGGACGAGCCCGCTTCGACGGACGCCGCGCGTGCCGGACGCGCGGACCAGGACCGCCGCCGAGCGGCGGATCGTCGTAACGACGCCGGCTCGATCCGCGTCGCGGTCGAGAAGATCGATCAGCTCGTGAACCTCGTCGGCGAGCTCGTCATCAGCCAGGCGATGCTCGAGACGATCGCGCGGACGGATTTCGAAGATTTCGACGCCGTGCACCTCGAGCGGCTGCGGCAGGGTCTCGCGCAGCTCGAGCGCAACACGCGCGAGCTGCAGGAGGCGGTGCTCGGCGTCCGCATGATTCCGATCAACTTCGTGTTCAGCCGTCTTCCGCGGCTCGTGCGCGACCTCGCGTCGACGCTCGGCAAGGAAGTCAATCTCGTCCTCGAGGGCGAGGACACCGAGCTCGACAAGGGCGTCATCGAGAAGCTCGCCGATCCCCTCACGCACATGGTCCGCAACGCGATCGATCACGGGATCGAGAAACCGGACGCGAGGGTGCGCGCCGGCAAGCCCCGCGCGGGCACGCTCAAGATCCGCGCCGCCCATCAGGGCGGCAACATCGTCATCGAGGTCTCGGACGACGGCGCGGGCCTGAACCGCGAACGGATCCTCGCGAAGGCGGCAGAGCGCGGCCTGAACGTGCCGGAGAATCCTTCGGACCGCGAAGTCTGGCAGCTGATCTGCACGCCGGGCTTCTCGACGGCCGAGAAGATCACGGACATCTCCGGGCGCGGCGTCGGCATGGACGTCGTCCGCCAGAACATCGAAGCGATCAAAGGCCGTCTCGAGATCGACTCGACGCCGGGACACGGCACGCGGATGACGATCCGCCTGCCGCTCACGCTCGCGATTCTCGACGGCATGTCGGTGCGCGTCGGCGACGAGATCTTCATCGTGCCGCTGACCGCGATTCTCGAGTCGCTGCAGCCGAAGGCCGATCAGGTTTACACGATCTCGGGCCGCGGACGCGTGCTCAATCTGCGCGGCGACTACGTGCCGCTCGTTTCGTTGAGCGACGTCTTTCATCTGCCGTCCAGCCGCGAGCAGATCGAGGACGGTATCTGCGTCGTGGTCGAGTCGGCGGAGGACCGCGCGGCGCTCTTCGTCGACGAGCTCATCGCGCAGCACCAGGTCGTGATCAAGAGCCTCGAGACGAACTATCGGCGCGTGCCCGGGATCTCCGGGGCGACGATCCTCGGCGACGGCCGGGTCGCGTTGATTCTCGACGTGGACATGCTGACGCAGATGCATTGAGGACCGGATAGCGCGGCGCGCGGACGAGTGGCCGGATGCCGCGCGCCGCAACGCAACGACAGCGGAATTTGGGAGCAAAACGGTGATGAACGCCGCTCGACAACGGGACGAGGCGCAAAGCGCCGAAAGACGAAGGGAGCTGCTGCTCTTTCGTCTCGGCGACGAGACGTACGGCATCGATATCTTGAGCGTGCAAGAGATTCGCCGCTACGAAGCCGTCACGCGCCTCGTCAACACGCCCGAGCACATCAAGGGCGTGATCAACTTGCGCGGCACGATCGTGCCGATCGTGGACCTGCGCATCAAGTTCAACCTTCCGGACGTCACGTACAACGAGTTCACGGTCGTCGTGATCCTCAACGTCGTGAAGCGAGTGATCGGCATCGTGGTCGACGCGGTATCCGACGTCGTCTCGATCACCGAGGACGACTTGAAGCCGGCGCCGGATTTCGGCGCGCAGATCGACGACGACTACCTCGCCGGTCTCGCGACCGTCGAGGATCGGATGATCATCGTGCTCGACATCGAGTCGCTGATAACCACGCCCGAGCTCGGGCTCATCGACGAGGCCTCCGCGCAATGAGAAACGTGATAAGAAAACTTCCCGCCTTCAAGCTGAAGGCGCCCGCCTGGCTCCGCAAGATCACGATCAAGGCGAAGCTGGGTTTCCTGATCGTGATGATGGCGATCGGCATGATCCAAGTCGGCTTGCTCGGCTTGAACGGCATGCGCAACGTCGAGAACGGCCTGCAGAGCGTCTACTCGGATCAGCTCCTGCCGTCGCAGCAGATCGGCACGATCAACGACCTGATGCGCGCCGACATCGAAGCGCTCTACAAGATGGCGCTGCTCGATCCGCGGCTACACGGCGGCGAGGCGGACATGGACGCCGTCGCCGACTACGTCGCGGACATCGAGGCGAACATCGAGTTCACCGGCCAGCTGTGGAACGCCTATCTCGCGACGGACCGCTCGCCGGAGGAGGAGGAGCTCGCGCAGGCGTTCCAGGAAGCCCGCCAGGTCTATCTCGACGAGGGCCTGATGCCGGCGGTGCGCCTGTTCGAGGCCGGTGAGTTCGCCGAGGGCGTGCGGCAGCTCGAGGAGACGGTTCGTCTCTACGAGGACGCGGCGTTCGCGTCGCAGGATCTTCTGTCGCTGCAGATCGAGGACGCGAAGCGGATCTACGAGGACGCGCAGAATCGCTACGGCGAGATGCGCAACACGACGATCTTCGGCTCCGCCCTCGGCGTCGTGCTCGCGATCGTGATCGGCCTCCTGATCATCCGCGCGATCGTCGGGCCCGCGAAGCACGCGGCCGAGGTCTTCGAGCGCATCGGTCAGGGCAAGCTCGACTCCGAGATCGAGATCAAGAACGACGACGAGATGGGTCGGATCCTCGCCAACCTGCGCGACATGCAGCGGAGTCTCTCCGATCGGCTCGAGTTCGAGCGCCGGCAGGCGGCGGAGAACCGCCGAATCCGCGACGCGCTCGAGGCCGTGAGCGGCGCCGTGATGATCGCGGATTCCGGCCTGAAGATCATCCACATCAACCCGGCCGCGCGGCGCCTGTTCGCCGAGCACGAGGAAGCGTTCCGCGGCGACTTGCCGGAGTTCAGCGCGGAAACGGTCGTCGGCCAGGATCTCATGATCTTCCATCGCAACCAGGAACGCATTCGCGAGATACTCGAGAACCTGACCGAGAGCCGTACGACGACCTTCAAGATCGGCGGCCGGACGATCCACCTCATCACGAGCCCGATCTTCAACGACGAGGGCGAGCGGCTCGGCTACGTCGTCGAATGGGAGGATCGCACGGCGCAGGTCGCCGCGGAGCGCGACGTCGAGGATCTCGTCGCGGCGGCCGCGGAAGGCGACTTCTCGCGCCGCATGGACGTCTCGAAGGCGACGGGCTTCTTCCGCGTGCTCGGCGAGTCGGTCAACAAGCTCATGGACGTCACCGATCGCAACCTGAAGGAAGTCGTGCGCGTGCTCGATTGCCTCGCGCGCGGCGACCTGACCGAGCGCGTCGAAGGCGACTTCCGCGGCGCGTTCGCGCAGCTGCAGCAGAGCACGAACAGCTCGATCGAGCAGCTCGAGCAGCTGATCGGGCACGTTCGGGCCGCGAGCGACGCGATCGCGGGCGCGTCGACCGAGATCGCCGCAGGCAACACGAACCTGTCGCAGCGCACCGAGGAGCAGGCCGCGAGCCTCGAAGAGACCGCGTCGAGCATGGAAGAGATGACGACGACGGTGAAGCAGAACGCGGACAACGCGCGGCAGGCGAACCAGCTCGCGCAAGGCGCTCGCGACGTCGCGAACAAGGGCGGCGAGAAGGTCCGCGAGGTCGTCTCGAGCATGAACGCGATCACCGAGAGCGCGCGCAAGATCGAGAACATCATCTCGGTGATCGACGGCATCGCTTTCCAGACGAATATCCTCGCCCTCAACGCGGCCGTCGAGGCGGCGCGCGCCGGCGAGCAAGGCCGCGGCTTCGCCGTCGTCGCCGGCGAGGTGCGCACGCTCGCGCAGCGCTCGGCCGAGGCGGCGAAGGAGATCAAGGCGCTGATCACCGATTCGGTGCGCAACGTCGAGAACGGCAGCGCCCTCGTCGAGGAAGCGGGTCGCACGATGGAGGAGATCGTCAACGCGATCAAGCGCGTCACCGACATCATGAGCGAGATCTCCGCCGCGTCCGTGGAGCAGAGCCAGGGCATCGAGCAGGTCAACGCGACGATCGCGCAGCTCGACGAGATGACGCAGCAGAACGCGGCCCTCGTCGAGCAGGCGACGGCGGCGGCGAGCTCGATGGAGGAGCAAGCGCGGATGCTCATGCACGCGGTCAGCGTCTTCCGCCTGCGCAACGCGGAGTCCGAAGACGCGGAGGCGTCGGAGGAGACGGTCGCCGTCGCGGAAACCGTGGACGAGCCCGTCGAGGTCGCGCCGGCGAAGCGCAACAAGCGCAAGAAGTCGGCGGCGAACGGTCGGGCCCCGAGCACGCGCGTCGATGCGGTCCGCAAGCTCGTCGCCGCGCCCGCGGTGACGACGACCGGCGACGACGAGTGGACGGAGTTCTGATCGACGCCGTTCTCCGCCGGTCTCATGCGCGCGCATGATCCAAACTCCCCCGCCCGGCCTACGCCGGGCGGAACGGGAAAAGACGCGACGCCGCCGCGTCCCGCCCGCGAGTTCCGCTTCGACGATCGCGATTTCGAGCGCATTCGTCGGCTGATCTACGCCCACGCTGGCATCAGCCTTAACGACTCGAAGCGCGACATGGTCTACGGCCGCGTGACGCGGCGGCTGCGTGCGCTCGGGCTCAAGAGCTTCGCCGAGTACCTGCAGCAGCTCGAGACGGACGAGCTCGAGTTCGAGGAGTTCGTCAACTCGCTGACGACGAATCTGACGGCGTTCTTCCGCGAGGAACATCACTTCCCGATCCTCGCGGAGCTCTTGCGCAAGCACGCCGAGAACGGCCCGGTGTCGCTCTGGTCCGCGGCGTGCTCGACGGGCGAGGAAGCCTATTCGATGGCCATCACCGCGATCGAAACCTTGGGTGCGAATCCGCGGGTGCGCATCCTCGGGACGGATCTCGATACCCGCGCTGTACGCACCGCGGACCTCGGCATCTACCCGCTCGAGCGCGTCGAGAAGCTCGGCGAAGAGCGCCTGAAGCGCTTCTTCCTGAAGGGCACGGGAGACAAAGCGGGCTACGCGCGGGTACGCCCCGAGGTGCGCGCCCTCGTGCGCTTTCGCCCGATGAACCTGATGACCCCCGTATGGCCGATTCGCGGCCCGTTCCACGCGATCTTCTGCCGAAACGCGATGATCTATTTCGATCGCGCGGCGCAGCGGCGCGTGCTCGAGCGCTTTCGGCCGCTGCTGCATCCCGACGGACGACTGTTCGCCGGCCATGCCGAGGGGCTAGCGCATTGCGCGGACCTTTTCGAGCCCGAGAGGCGGACGGTGTATCGGCCGGTCGCGGACGCCTCGAGATGAGGACGAGCATGCGAGGGTCCGGTCAGACGAGCTACTACGATGCACGGCTCGGAGCGCGAGTGCATACCTTGGCGCCCGGCTGCTTCCACGTCGCGACCGCGGACGAGCTGATCTCGACGTTGCTCGGCTCCTGCGTCGCGGCATGCATCTACGATCCGGTGCGCGCGATCGGCGGAATGAATCACTTCCTGCTTCCGGACAGCGGCCCGAGCGACGCGCACGGCGCTCCGATCTCGAGCAGCAACCGCTACGGCGTGTTCGCCATGGAGAGCCTGATCAACGCGCTGCTCGCGCGCGGCGCGAACAAGTCGCGGCTACGCGTGAAGCTGTTCGGAGGCGGCCGAATTCTTTCGCAGCTCTCGGACGTCGGCGCGCGCAACATCGAGTTCGTGCGCCGCTTCGTCGAGACCGAGCGTCTGCCCGTCGAAGCCGAGGATCTCGGCGGAGAGCAGGCACGCCGAGTGCTGATGTTCCCCGCGACGGGCCGGGTGCGCGTGCGCAAGCTCCCGATGCTCGGCGCAAGAGACGTAGGCCTCGAGGAGACTCGCTACTTGAAGAGCGTCGCGCCGCCGCGAGGCTCCGTCGAGCTCTTCTGATCGCACATGTCGGACGTGGGCCGCAGCATGACGAACTCCATCAAACCGATCCGCGTTCTCGTCGTCGACGACTCGGCGCTCGTGCGCCAGCTCCTGACGGCCGTCCTGAACGAGGATCCGGCCATCGAGGTCGTCGGCACCGCGAGCGATCCCTACCGTGCGCGGGAGGAGATCAAGCGGCTTCGGCCCGACGTCCTGACGCTCGACGTCGAGATGCCGCGCATGGACGGGCTGACCTTCCTGCGCAATCTGATGCGGCTCCACCCGATGCCCGTCGTGATGGTCTCGTCGCTGACGGAGAAAGGCGCGGAAGCGACGCTCGACGCGCTCGCGCTCGGTGCCGTCGACTTCGTCACGAAGCCGCAGCTCGACATTCAGGACGGCCTCACCGCGCTCGCGGAAGAGATTCGCGCGAAAGTCCGCGCCGCGGCCTTCGCGCGGATTCGTCCGGCTCCCGCACGGCCGGCGTCGAGGACCGATGTCCGAGAATCGCAGCGCGTGCCCGTACGGCGTCACTTGCGAACGACGGACAGAGTCATCGCCCTCGGCGCGTCGACCGGCGGCACGGAAGCGATCCGCGAGGTGCTCTGCGCGCTGCCGCCCGACGCGCCCGGCGTCGTCATCGCGCAGCACATCCCCGCCGCGTTCAGCGGACCTTTCGCGCGCCGCGTCGACAAGCTCGCGGCGATCACGGTGAAGGAAGCCGAGCACGGCGAGACCGTGCTGCCGGGACACGCGTACGTCGCGCCCGGCGGCAGGCACCTGCGCGTCATGCGCAGCGGCGGACGTTACGTCCTCCACCTCGGGGACGACGATCCGGTCAACCATCATCGGCCGAGCGTCGACGTCCTGTTCGCGTCGCTCGCCGACTCCGCAGGGCCGAACGCGGTCGCCGCGCTGCTGACCGGGATGGGAGCCGACGGCGCACGCGGCCTGCTCGCGCTGCGCGAGGCCGGTGCACGCACGTTCGCGCAAGACCAGGCGACGAGCGTCGTCTGGGGCATGCCCGGCGAGGCAATGCGCCTCGGCGCGGCCGAGCGCGCGGTGCCCCTGCCCGAGCTCGCGAAGGTGTTGCTCGCGCACGTCGGCCGCGCGGCGGACGAGCCTAAGGTTTACTCGGCTCCTGCCGATACAAACGTACGCACGAATTCTCCTGCCTGATGCTGAACACGATGAAACTGAACAAGGTGCTCTCACGTTCCCTGCTAGCGGCGCCGGCCGGCTTCGCGCTCGCGGCGCTGGTCGCGGCGATCGCGGCCGATTCGTGGCCGACCGCAATGCTCGCCGCGCTGACCGTCGTCGCGGCCGGGGCCGCGGCGTGGATGAACTGGCGGGCGGCCGCTGCCGCCGACGACAGCCGAATCGCCGACGTGCTCGGCGTGCTCGATCGCGCTCTCGACCGCGACGTCGAAGGGATCGAAGCCGAGATCCATCGGGTTCAGAACTTGATCGGCGAAGCGGTGGCCGAGCTCTCGCGCAACTTCAATCGTCTGCACGGCATCGCGAAGTCGCAGGCGGAGCTGCTCGAGGCGAGCCTGTCCGCGGACAACTCGTCGGCGGTGAGCGTCGCGGGGGACAAGAGCCCGGCCGAAGCGTTGCAGAGCTTCATGGACGCTCTCATTCACGTCAGCAGCCAGAGCGTCGCGATGGCGAACGATACCGAGCGGATGCTCGGCCACTTGCACGGCATCTTCCGCGTGCTCGAGGAAGCGAGAACGCTCGCGGAGCAGACGAACCTCCTCGCGCTGAACGCGAGCATCGAGGCGGCGCGCGCCGGCGAGGCCGGCCGCGGCTTCGCCGTCGTCGCCGACGAGGTGCGCAAGCTGTCGCAGCGCTCCGCGGAGTTCAACGAGCAGATCCGCGAGCGCGTCGAGGAAACGCGCGAGGCCGTCGCGCGCGTGCAGGAGAACGCGCGCGCGCTCGCGGCCGTCGATCTCGAGCAGACGACCCGCGAGAAGGAGCGGATCGGCGAGACGCTGAAGCGTGCCGAGGCCGCGCGTAGCGAGATTCGCGCGAAGCTGAAGACCGAGCTCGCGCCGATCAACGAGGAGCTGAAGCGCGCCGTCGGCGACGCGGTCCGCTCCCTGCAGTTCGAGGACATCTCGACGCAGGCGCTGGGCGCGGCCGTGGAAGCGATCGCGCGTCTCACGGATCTCAGGGTCGAAGTCCACAGCGCGGTCCGCAGCAAGAGCGGCAGCGCGATGCTCTCGCACCTCGCCGAGCGGCTGAAGGCGCTCGAGAAGCGCCTGCCCGATACCGCGAGCCGCCGTGTGAGCCAGACCAGCATGCAACAGGGGACCGTCGAGCTGTTCTGACCGTCGCTTGCGTGCGTCCCGCTCTCGTCCCCGACGGGCTAAAGATCCGGCGGGACGTGCCGACACAGTGCCGGTGTGAAGGGTTCGCGGCCGCCTAAGCGAATCGAGCCAAGATATCGGAGGGACACTTTATGTTGAAACGCGTTTCCTGCTTCGTCGCCGTATCCGCGCTGCTCAGCGGTCCGGCATTCGCCTGCGATTGGCCGACAGAAAGCGTCGACGACATCCCGCGCGGGGCGACCGCGACGCAGCAGGAGATGGACGCGGCGCGCAAGAAGGTCGCCGCGTACGTCAAGGCGCTCGAGGAATACGCGGCCTGCATGGATGCTCGGCCGGGCGGTGCGCGCGACCGCGATCGCGCGATCGCGGAGGCCCAGCGCGTGGCCGACCGGATGAACCGCGAGATCCGCCAGTTCAACCGGTCGCTGCAGCTCCGTCAGGCCTCGACCTGACGCCGGCTCATTCGGAACGACGGGCGCGGCCTCGCCGCACGAGCCGGCGAGGCCGCGCCGTCATTTGAAGGCATCCTTCAGCGCGCGCGTCCGCGCGAAGACCTCTACGTCGGTCGCGTTGGGAAGACCGATCGTCTCGCGCAAGCCCGAGCTGCGCGCGCGCAGGAACGGATTCGTCGCTTTCTCGAGCGCGACCGTCGTCGGCACCGTCGGCCGGCCCTCGGCGCGCAGTCGGTCGACCTCCGCGGCGCGGCGCCTGAGCGCCTCGTTGCCGGGCTCGACGCTCAGCGCGAAGCGCGCATTCGACTGCGTGTACTCGTGCGCGCAGTAGAGTCTCGTCTCGTCGGGCCACGCGGCGATCTTGCCGAGCGACGCCCACATCTGCGCGGGGGTGCCTTCGAACAGCCTGCCGCAGCCCATCGCGAACAGCGTGTCGCCGACGAACGCGATCCGATCGTCCGGGAAGTGATACACGACGTGCCCTCGCGTGTGGCCCGGCGTCTCGTGCACGACGACCCGCCGCGAGCCTAGCCGAAACTCCTCGCCGTCGGACACGCCGATATCGAGCCCGGGAATCCTAGCCGCGTCCGCTTTCGGCCCGATGATCCGGCAGCCGGTCCTCTCTTTGAGCTCGAGATTCCCGCCGGCGTGATCGTGATGGTGATGCGTGTTGAAGACGTAACCGAGCGTCCAACCCTGCGCGTCGAGCTCGCGAAGTATCGGCTCGACCTCGGGCGTGTCGATCGCAGCGGTCGCACCGGTGTCCGGATCATGGACAAGGAAGCCGTAGTTGTCGGCGAGGCACGGGAACATGCGCACCTGGATCTCGCTCATCGCAACCTCCTCCGTCGCTCGCAGCGCGTCGCGGATGCCGTGAACGGCCCTCACGAGATCCCGTGCGGGCGTAGGTGGCGACCGGGGGCGTGCCTCGGCCTTCGCCGGGTCGCCCGAACGACTTCGACGCGCGGTGACTTAATCGTACAATGCGCCCTCTTATCCGCTTAACCCGAATCGCCTCCGGCGAGGCAGCAAAGTGCCGCTGATTACACTTCCCGACGACAGCGTTCGCGCGTTCGACGCGCCGATCGACGGTCTCACGCTCGCGCGCTCCATCGGCGCGCGCCTCGAGAGAGAGGCCGTCGCGATGCGCGTCGACGGCCAGCTCAAGGACCTCACCGCGGTCATCGACCGCGACGCGCGCGTCGAGATCGTGACCCGCGACTCCGAGGACGGCCTCGAGGTGCTGCGGCACGATGCCGCGCACGTGATGGCCGAAGCCGTCAAGGAGCTCTATCCCGACACCCAGGTCACGATCGGCCCGGCGATCGAGAACGGCTTCTACTACGATTTCGCGCGCGACGAGCCGTTCACGCCGGAGGATCTGGAGCGGATCGAGGAACGGATGCGCGAGATCGTCAAGCGCGACGAGCCGATCGTGCGCGAGGTCTGGAACCGTGACGACGCGATCCGCTTCTTCCGCGAGCAGGGCGAGCACTACAAAGCGGAGATCATCGAGTCGATCCCGCCCGACGAGCCGATCAGCCTGTATCGGCAAGGCAACTTCATCGACCTCTGCCGCGGGCCGCATCTGCCGTCGACCGGCCGGCTCGGGCAAGCGTTCAAGCTCATGAAGCTCGCCGGCGCCTACTGGCGCGGCGACGCGCGCAACGCGATGCTGCAGCGCATCTACGGCACCGCGTGGGCCGAGCCGAAGCAGCTCAAAGCCTATCTCGAGCAGCTCGAGGAAGCCGAGCGGCGCGATCACCGCAAGCTCGGCCGGCAGATGGATCTGTTCCATTTCCAGGACGAGGCCGTCGGCGCCGTGTTCTGGCACCCGAAGGGGTGGACGCTGTTCCAGACGCTGGTCGACTTCCTCCGCAAGCGGCAGACCGCCGCGGGCTATCTCGAGATCAACACGCCCGAGCTCATGGACATCAAGCTCTGGGAAGCCTCGGGCCACTGGGAAGCCTTCGGCGAGAACATGTTCACGAGCCGCATCCAGGACGACCGCGTGCTCGCCGTGAAGCCGATGAACTGCCCGGGACACGTGCAGGTATTCAAGAGCGAGCTGCGCAGCTATCGCGATCTGCCGTTGCGCCTCGCCGAGTTCGGCAAAGTGCACCGCTACGAGCCGTCGGGCGCGCTGCACGGCCTGATGCGCGTGCGGGCGTTCACGCAGGACGACGCGCACGTCTTCTGCGAGGAACGCGACATCACGGCCGAGACGGGCCGCGTGTGCAACCTGCTCCTCGGCATCTATCGCGATCTCGGCTTCGACGACGTCATCGTCAAGTTCGCGGATCGGCCCGAGCGGCGCGTCGGCGACGACGCCGTCTGGGACCGCGCCGAGGCCGCGCTCAAGGCCGCGATGGAGGAGCTCGGCCTCGAGTACGTCTACAACAAAGGCGAAGGCGCGTTCTACGGACCGAAGATCGAGTTCGCGCTGCGCGACGCGATCGGGCGCGAGTGGCAGTGCGGCACCTGTCAGGTCGACCTGAACATGCCGCGCCGGCTCGGCGCGACGTATATCGGCGAAGACGGCGAGAAGCACGTGCCGGTGATGCTGCACCGCGCGATCTTCGGCTCGCTCGAGCGCTTCATCGGCATCCTCCTCGAGCACTATGCCGGCGCGCTGCCGCTGTGGCTCGCGCCGCTGCAGGTCGTCGTCGCGCCGATCACCTCCGACGCGGACGCGTACGCGTCGAGCATCGTCGAGCGGCTGCGCGCGGCGGGCCTGCGCGCGGAGGCGGACCTGCGCAACGAGAAGATCAACTACAAGGTCCGCGAGCATTCGCTCGCGAAGGTGCCCGTGCTGATCGCGGTCGGCCGCAAGGAGGTCGCGGACAATACCGTGTCGGTCCGCCGCCTCGGCGAGAGCGGCCAGAAGGTGCTCGCGCTCGACGCCGCGATCGACGCCTTGGTCCGGGAAGCGACGCCGCCCGGCACCTGAGTCCGCGGCGGGCTCGCCGAAGGCCCCGGCGGCGCGCCGAGCCTCCCCGCCGCTCGTACAATGCATCGGACAGGCACGGGAGGGGTTCGGATGCGGTTGATCAGCTTCACGACCGGCGTACGGACGAGCTTCGGCATCGTCGTCGGCGACGGCATCATCGACGCCGGCGCGCGGCTCGCCGGCGAGTTCGAGGGTCTACGCGATGTGCTCGCGGCGGGCGCGCTGAACCTCCTGCGCGGCATGGAGGGGCTGCCGGCGGATCTCGCCCTCTCCGACGTGCGCTTCCTGCCGCCGATTCCCGACCGAGCGACGAAAATCCTCTGCGTCGGGGTCAACTATTTGCCTCACATCAAGGAGATGGGCCGCGAGCCCCCGGAGCATCCGGTGGTCTTCGTCCGCTTCGCCGACAGCCTCGTGGGGCATCTCGAGCCGATGATCCGGCCTCGCGAATCGGTGCAATACGACTACGAAGGCGAGCTCGCGGTCGTGATCGGCCGGGCTGCCCGGCGCGTTCCGCCGGAGCGGGCGCTCGAGCACGTCGCCGGCTACGCGTGCTTCAACGACGGCACGCTGCGCGACTACCAGCGCCGCGGCCCGCAATGGACGCCGGGCAAGAATTTCCCCCGCAGCGGCGCATTCGGACCGTGGCTCGTCACGACGGACGAGATTGCCGATCCGGCGGCGCTGACGCTCACGACGCGGCTGAACGGCGAGACCGTCCAGCACGAGCGCGTCGCCGAGCTCTATTTCGACGTGCCGCAGCTGATCGCGTATTGCTCGACCTTCACCGTGCTCGAGCCGGGCGACGTCATCGCGACCGGCACGCCGGGCGGCGTGGGCGCGGGACGCGAGCCGCCGCTGTGGATCGGGCCCGGCGACAGGGTCGAGGTCGAGATCGACGGCATCGGCAAGCTCGAGAATCCGATCGTCGATGAGCCGGACGCTCGTTGATGCCGCCGCGTCGCGAGGCCTCGTGCTCGTCGCGCTGCTCGCATTCGTCGGCACGGCCGCGGCCGACGATGCCGATCTCGAGTGGATCGACCGCGACGCGATCGAGGCCGGCGAGATCGCGGTGCGCACGAGCATCGATAGCGGCACGGTCACGGTCGATACCGCGGCGCTGATCGACGCGCCTCCGCAAGCGATCTGGGCCGTCCTGACCGCGTGCGAGGACGCGCCGGAATTCGTGCCGAACGTTCTCGCGTGCGAACGCATCGAGCGGCTCGAGGACGGGCGCGCCGAGCTCTTCGTGCAGACGATCAAGCCGATCTTCTTCATCCCGCGCTTCGACTACGTCTTTCGGCTCGACTACACGCCGTACGAGCGCATCGACATGACGCGGATCAGCGGCGCCCCCGTGCATCGCATGGCGGGCACGTGGCGATTCCTTCGGCAAACGGGAGGCGCGGTCCTGCTCGTGCACCATTTCGAGGTCGAGCCGGCGGTGCCGATCCCGCGCTTCATGGTGCGGGCGACGCTGCGGCGCGATCTGACCAAAACCATGGAGGCGCTCCGCGAGCGCGTCGAGGGGCGAGTCGACGGGCGCGCCGACGCGTCCAAGAACTGAGCCGCCGCGCTTCGAATGAGCGTATTCACGCTACAGGCGGAGGGCGCGTGACCGCGGGAACCGGCGGATCGGGCCGTACCGCCGCCCTGAAGCGCGAGCTCGGACCGTTCGGGGCGGTGATGATGGGCCTCGGCGCGATGCTCGGCACCGGGGTGTTCGTCAGCATCGGGCTCGGTGCGGGGCTAGCCGGACCCGCGGTGATCCTCGCGCTCGCGATCGCCGCCGTCGTCGCGCTCTGCAACGGGCTCTCGAGCGCACAGCTCGCCGCCGCGTATCCGGTCAGCGGCGGCACTTACGAATACGGCTACCGGCTGCTCGGACCGCGCGCCGGCTTCACGGCCGGGTGGGTATTTCTCATCGCGAAGTCGACGTCCGCCGCGACCGCGGCGCTCGGCTTCGCGGGCTATCTGCTGCACGCGCTAGGCCTCGATCCGCGCCATGCCGTGCCGGTCGCGCTCGGCGCGATCGCGGCGTTGACGGCCGTCGTTCTCGCCGGCATCCGCCGCTCGAATGCGGCGAATATCGCGATCGTGTCGGTGACCGTGCTGGCGCTTCTCTTCTTCGTCGGCGCGGGCTTGCCGGCCGTCGATGTCGCGAATTTCTCGCCGTTCGTCGGCGGCGCGAGCGAGCGCGGGCCGGTGGCGCGTTTTCTCGAAGCGACCGCGCTGATGTTCGTGGCTTATACCGGCTACGCGCGGATCGCGACTCTCGGCGAGGAAGTCCGGCAGCCCGAGCGCACGATCCCGCGTGCGATCGTCGCTAGCGCGCTGATCGCGATGGCGTCGTACGTCCTCGTCGCTCTCGTCGCCGTCGGCGTCGCGGGCGGCGATGAGCTGCTGGCCGCGACCGAGCGGCAAGCCGCCCCGCTCGCCGTCGCCGCGAAACGCTTCACCGCACCATACGCGGACCACGTGCTCGTCGTCGGCGCGATCGCCGCGATGCTGAGCGTGCTGCTCAATTTGCTTCTTGGGCTGTCGCGCGTCGTGCTCGCGATGGCGCGGCGCGGCGACGTTCCCGAGTTTCTCGGCCGCTTGAACGCCGCAAGGACGACCCCGACGTGGGCCGTCCTCGCCGTCGCGCTTCTCATCGCCGGCATCGCGGCGACCGGCGACGTGCGGGTGACGTGGTCCTTCAGCGCATTCGCCGTGCTGATCTACTACGCGCTGACCCATCTCGCCGCGCTGCGGCTCGCCCCGGCCGAGCGGAGGTATCCGCGCGCCGTCGCGCGGCTCGGGCTCGCCGGCTGCCTCGGGCTCGCGTTCTTCGTCGATCCGCGCATCTGGCTGACCGGCCTCGTCCTCCTCGCGGCCGGGCTGCTCTGGCACGCCGCCGCGGCTCGCCTCCGCGGCTAGGGGCACTCCCCCCGGGACGGGACAGACGCCGTGCAGGCCCTCCCCGCCGTGCCCCGAAGGAAAATAGCCCGTGCAGGCCTCTTCCGCGCCCGGCTCTCAGTGCGAGGGGCGGTCAGATGTCGGCTTCGGCGCCAGCCGGCGCGCGCGTCGCGGTGAGCGACGCGAAATCGAACAGCGTGCGGTCCGCGAGATGCGACGGCGTGACGTTCTGCAGCGCGCGGAAGAGCCGATCGGTGCGGCCTGGGTCCTCGCGCTCCCACTGCCGGAGCATCGCCTTGATCTTCGCCCGCTGCAAATTCTCCTGCGATCCGCAGAGATTGCACGGGATGATCGGGAACTGCCGCCCGCGGGCGTAGCGTGCGATGTCTTTCTCCGCGCAATAGGCGAGCGGCCGGATGATCACGTGGCGGCCGTCGTCGCTGACGAGCTTCGGCGGCATCGCCTTCAGCCGCCCGCCGTGGAACATGTTGAGGAACAGCGTCTCGACGATATCGTCGCGATGGTGGCCGAGCGCGATCTTCGTCGCGCCGATCTCGTCGGCCACGCGGTAGAGGATGCCGCGACGCAGTCGCGAGCATAGCCCGCACATCGTCTTACCGTCGCCGATGACCCGTTTCACGATCGAATACGTGTCCTCGGTCACGATCCGATACTCGACGCCGAGCCGCTCGAGATATGCGGGCAGGACGTCCGCCGGGAAACCCGGCTGTTTCTGGTCGAGGTTCACGGCGACGAGCTCGAAACGCACCGGCGCGCGCCGCGCGAGGCTCATCAGCATGTCCAGCAGCGTGTACGAGTCCTTGCCGCCGGACAGGCAGACCATGACCCGGTCGCCGTCCTCGATCATGCGGTAGTCGGCGATCGCGCGGCCGACCTCACCACGGAGCTGGGCCTCGAGCTTCTTGCACCGGCCGGACCGGCGGGCCGCTCCTGCCTCCTCCGCCGCCGCGGGATGCGGATCCGCAGCCGGAACGGCATTTTCCACCGTCGGCAGCGGCTCTTGCGGCGCGGCGCTCGTCGTCGACATAGGGTTCGTTCCGTCGTTTCAGTTCCGGCCCGATCGGCCGATATGGGAGGGACACCCTAGGGAAAGGCGTCGGGCCATGATAGCGGATCGACGGAGCGAAAAGCAGCGCGGGGCCCGAGGACCGGAAGCCGCGGAGCAGGCTCGCCTCCCCGCCCGGGGATTCCCCGAGGCGGGCGGAGGGCCATCCCGCACGGGCCTGCAGGGGTTTCCCGAACTCCGGAGTTTGGCTCTGTGAAGCCTATCACTGCACCGGCCGAGCGCTTTGCCTAGGGTACCCGTTCCGATATGTAAACCAGGCCGTCATGAAACGAATTGCGATTTCAATCGTACTGGCGGTCGCAGCGCTTGCAATGCTCGTGTCGCTGCTGCTGCAGTCGCGGTCGTTGCCGCTCGAAGTGCACCTGTCGCAGAACGAGATCGCGACGCAGGTCGAGCGCGTCGGCGAGGACTTCGCGGCGCTCATCGCGACACTCGACGCGGCGAGACGCGAGATCCGCGATCCCGGCGACGCCGCCGCGTCGCTCTTGAACCGCGTCGCCTCGAGCGCCGATGCGATGCGGCAGATGGCGGACGTGATACCGGGCACCGCCGGACAGCGCGATCGTCTGGCCCGCAGCGTCGAAAGCTACGCAGCAACGGTCAAAGAGGTCGAGGATCTCGCCCGAAGGGTTCTCGACGAGCAGCGCACGTACGCGCAGAACGTCAGTTTCGTCCGCGACGAAGGGCCGCGGATCATCCAGCAGATGCGGGACGTGCTGCTGGACGCGGAGGCTGGCCAGGTGTTCCAGCTCGTCGTCGCGACGCTCGATTTCGCGTCGCCGGTCGGGACGGTGCCGGCGACCGAGCTGCGCAACATGGTCGCGGCTCTCAACGGCAACGAAGTCATCCGGGCCAACATCCCGCGCGAGATCGAGCGTCTCGGTGAGACGGTGCTCGCGATCGCGGCGGCGAAGGAGCCGCTCGAGAACCGCCTGCGCGAGCTCGGACAAATCCCGGTTCCGCAGCGCGCCGAGCTCGTCCGAGCGGCCGCCCGCGACGCGTACCGGAGCGCCGCGAGCACGGTCGAGGAAGCGCGGCTCATGCTGTCGATCTACTCGGTCGCGCTGCTCATCGTCGTGGGTTTCGCCGCGTTCCGTCTCCAGGCGAGCTATCGCGCGCTGAACCGCTCGCATGCCGAGCTCGAGCAGCTCAACCAATCGCTCGAGCAGCGCGTCGCCGAGCGCACGCAAGAGCTCGCCGACGCGTTGAAGAACCTCAAGGAGTCGCACGTTCAGCTCGTGCAGGCCGAGAAGATGTCTTCGCTCGGTCAGCTCGTCGC
Source organism: Gammaproteobacteria bacterium (assembly GCA_017577365.1). GTDB lineage: Bacteria > Pseudomonadota > Gammaproteobacteria > Steroidobacterales > Rariloculaceae > ZC4RG20. The sequence continues at coordinate 32,081 of PKRJ01000027.1, forward strand.
CGGCATCAGCCACGAGATCAACACGCCGCTGCTCTATCTCTCGAACAACGCCGTGCTGATCCAGGAGCGGCTGCAGCTGTTCCGCGACTTCGTTGCGAAGTGCAACGAGGCGTTCTCGCTGAAGGCGGAGGAGTTCAAGGACCGCAACGCGTTCCAGGCGCAATTCATCGGCGCGCTGAAAAACGTCAAGAAGATGCTCAAGCAGGAGGATCTCGAGTCCTGCCTGCAGGAAGCGGAGGATCTCGCGCAGGACAGCATCGAGGGCCTCAACGATCTCACCGAGATGGCGCAGAGCCTGAAGGACTTCAGCCGACTCGACCGGGCGCCGGTCGCGAGCTTCGACGTCAATCAGGGTCTCGACAAGACGCTGATCATCGCGCGCAACCTGATCAAGCACAAAGCGGAGGTGCGCAAGTTCTACGGCGACGTGCCGGAGATCGAATGCTCGCCGTCGCAGATCAACCAGGTCTTCCTGAATCTGCTGACGAATGCCGCTCAAGCGATCGAGGAGCGCGGGGAGATCGTCATCACGACGAAGCGTCACGGCGACTCGCACGTCGCGATCAGCATCGCCGACACCGGTTGCGGCATTCCTCAGGAGATCATGGACAAGATTTGCGATCCTTTCTTCACGACGAAAGAAGTCGGCAAAGGCACGGGCCTCGGGCTTTCGATCGTCAACGAGATCGTGCGCAGGCACGGCGGCGAGCTCAAGATCGAATCCGAGGTCGGCAAAGGCTCCGTCTTCACCGTCATCTTGCCGATCGGTCAGAGGAAGGAGCGGCCGGAGCTCGAAGGTCTCGACGACGCGGAAGCGTTGCTCGCCGAGGATGCCGAGGATAACGCGGCGCTGGCGGAGGCGGTATGAACATGGAAATGCAGGCACAATCGGATTCCCGCCCTCGTCTGCTGTTCGTCGACGACGAGCAGCGCGTGTTGAACTCGATGCGGATCATGTTCCGCCGCGAGTTCGACCTCTATCTGGCGTCGCACGGCCAGGAGGCGCTCGACATCGTCAAGGATCGAGACATCGACGTGATCGTCGCGGACCACCGCATGCCGCAGATGACCGGCGTCGAGGTCCTGACGAAGGTGCGCAAGCTGTCGCCGCGAACCGTGCGCATCCTGCTGACCGGCTACGCCGACCTCGACGCGGTCGAGGGCTCGATCAATGAAGGCGAGGTGTTCCGCTTCCTGACGAAGCCGTGCCCGCCCCAGCAGCTGCGCGCCACGGTGGAGCTCGCGGCGAAGCTGGCGCGATCGACGCCGCCACCGCCGCCGGAACCCGTTGCCGAAGGCGACGAAGAGGAAGCGCTCGAGATCATCCTCGAGGCCGACACGTTCCGAGAAGTCGAGCGCCGCAACGCTACCGAGCAGCAAGACGGCTCGTTCGCATCGACGACGGTGCTTCCCGCTCACATGAAGCCGGTCGCCCCGGCGACGCCTGCGCCTGCGACCGAGCCGCACAAGAAACTGCCGCCGGGCTTCGGGGTCATCGTCTTCTCGACCGACGAGGAGATGGTCGAAACGGTGCAACAGGCGGTGCGCGGCCGTCTGCCGGTCCACAAAGCGACGAACGTCGTGCAAGTCGTCAAGATTCTGAAGGAGCACAAGCCGGGCGTCCTGATCACCGACATCTCGGACGACAAAGCGACGATCCAGTCGCTGACCGCACGCCTGAAGCAGCACTTGCCGGAGCTCGTGACGATCGCGGTGTCGCCGCACCGGGACGTCCTCGACATGGTCTGGCTGATCAACCACGGCCAGATCTTCCGGTTCCTTCGCAAGCCGCTCTCGCCCGGCCGTTGCGCCGTGAGCCTCCAGGCCGCGCTTCAGCATCACCGGACGCTGCTGAAGAATCCGGAGCTCGTGAAGCGTCACGCGGTCGAGGCCACGCAAGACGGCGGCGTCGTGGATAGCTTGCTCGGCAAGCTGAAGAGCATGAGGCGTCTTTGGGCTCATTGATTCGGGAGGGCGCCATGGACGACAAGCGGGACACGGCCAAGCAATCCGACGCGCTGCTTTGGCTCGCTGGCGCGATCGTCGTCGGCATGGGCGGGATCTGGCTCGTCCTATCGAAGCCGTGGGCGAGCGACGATTCGATCGAGACGTACACGGCGACGGTTTCGACGCGTCCGGCCGTCCCTTCGCCCGAGCCGTCCCAGGCGGGGCGCACGAATCTCGAGACCCCGCTCGAGGACAACCCGCTGCGGATGGCACAGCTCGCGCTCGAGGCCGGCATGCTCGTCGAGCCCGAGGAATACAGCGCGTGGACGCTGTTCCGTAAAGTGCTCCAGCAGGATCCGAACAACACCGAAGCCCGCGACGGTCTCGACCGCATCGCGACGGAGCTGCTCCGGCGCGCGAATGCCGCCGTCGAGCAAGGCCGGTTCGAAGATGCGCGCGCGACCGTGGCGCGCATCCGCGAGGTCTTCCCGGTCCATACCGGTGCGAACGACCTCGCGATTCGCATCGACACGCTGACCCGTCGAGCGGCCGCGTTGGCGCAGCGCTCCAACGTGCTCGACGACGACGACGAGCCTGCCGCGCCCCGCGAGCCGGAACGCGCGCCCGAGCGCGAGCCCGAGCGAGTCGCGGCGGCGGAGCCCGCGCCGGCGGCGCCGGTACGACCGGCGCCGCAAGTCGACCCGATGGTGGCGGCGCACGCCTCTTTCACCGCGGCGCTCGCGGAGAATCAGCTGCTGACGCCGGTCGGCGAAAGCGCGAAGGACTGGCTGCGCGCGATGCGGGAGATCGACTCGAGCCACGAGCTGAGTCGTCAAGCGAGCTCGAGGCTCTTCGAAGCGTTCATCGGGCGCGCGCGTCAGGCGATCGCCGATATGGATACCGCCGCGGCCGAGACGTGGATCGACGAGGCGGACGGTCTCGCCGTCGACGCCGAGATCGTCGGCGCGGTGCGCGACGAGCTTCGCGCGAAGCTCATTCAGGCCGAGTCGGCGCGGCTAGTGCCGGCTTCGTCCCTCGAGATGGTGTCGTATACGGCTCCCGAGTACCCGGCCCGCGCGCTCGAGCGCGCGCTCGACGGCTGGGTCGACGTCGAGTTCGTGGTGACGAAGGACGGCAGAACGCGCGACGTCGTGGTGACGGATGCATCGCATTCGTCGTATTTCCGCCGGGAGGCCGTCGCCGCGGTCGAGCAATGGCGGTTCCAGCCGCGGATCTTCATGGGCGAGCCGATCGAGCAGCGCGCGTATACGCGTATCCGCTTCGACTACAAGTAAGACAGCGGTGTGATACGACGCGCGCGGCCGGTCGCGAGGCAGAGCGGCTTCCGCGCTCGGCGGCGCTCGCCGCGTTCGACGCCCGGCGCGGCCTGACGGCGGTCTCGACTTGCGCTAGAGTCTGCTGCGCAACGCCTCTCGAGGGCAGCCGATGAAACGCATACTCGCCTCGCTCGGTGCACTCCCTCTGCTCGCCGCCGCTCAGCTCGCCGACGCGCAACTGCGTTGCGATTGCAGCCGGATCGTCGGGACTTGCGCCGCCGAGATCGAGCTCGAGGGCTCGTTGATCGAGATCACGACCGACCGGCGCGAGTGCTCGCGCGTCGACTATCTCGTGGACGGTCAGCCTTTCGTGACGCTGGTCGTCGACGGCGCGGGTCGCCAGAGCGTCGCCGTGCCGACGACCTCGCCGGTCGTGACCGTGGAAAGCTGCCGCGTCTGCGCCGATTCCACCACCGAGAGCGCGTCCGTGCCGCGTCCGTCTCCGCCCACGACCGCGGACGCGGACGAGCCGCTGCGCCCGTTGATCCAGGTCCAGCCCGAGTACCCGCCCGCGGCTGCGGAGCGCAAGCTCGAAGGCTGGGTCGAGCTCGCCGTGACCGTCGATACGTCGGGCGCCGTGCAGCGCGCCGAGCTGCTCCGTTCGGAGCCCGCGGGCGTCTTCGACGCCGCCGCGAGCGCGGCCGTCATGCGTTGGCGCTACCCGCCCGTCGGCGAGCCGCGCTCGGTCGTCGAGAGAATCGAGTTCAGGATGCCCGCGGAACCTGCCGGGGCGCCTCTCGCTTCCGCGCCCGCGGCCGCACGGGCAACGAGCGCGGTCGGCCCGCGTAACGCGTGCGTGCGCGAAGGATCTCGATTCAATTTCGGCGATCGCGTCGAAGTCGCGCTGATCAACGCGTGCGCCGAGCCGCTCGCGGTCTTCGGATGCGCGATCGGCACGGGACGCTTCGGCGGACGATGGTCGTGCACGACGACCGATCTCACCGAGACGGCGCTCGTGTCTGCGAGCGACGAGCGTGCCGGCCGCACGTTCAGCGTCGCGTCCGACGACGGCGTGGTCACCGCGACTTACTCGAGCCGCTTCCTCGTCTCGCGCGCGCCGAACTCGGAAACCTGGTGGCTCGCATGCGGGCTCGACGACGCGGACTGCCTCGACGCGGGCCGCGGCTGGGTGAGAGCGCTCGACGGGCAGCTCTCGAACGTCGACCCACAGGGGCGCAGCCGCGTCGCGCTCGCCCGATCCTACTGACGATCGCGCCCGGCCGCGCGATACCCGCGCGCGGCGGCGCGTGCAGTACGATAGCCGCGACATCCGGCGTCGCCGCCCGCGCCCATCACCTCCAGTAAGCCGCTCGTTTCGGAGGCTCGCGCAGCACCATGCCCAGAGAAAACCTCAAACGACAGCTCGAGCGGCTACGCGCCGAGCTCTCCGACGCGTCCGAGCTCGATGCCGATACCCGCGCCGCGCTCGAGGCGCTCGCGTCGGATATCGAACGCACCCTCGAGGGAGACATCGAAGCCGAGCATCATTCGATGCGCGAGCGCTTCGAGGACGCGACGCTGCGCTTCGAGACCGAGCATCCGCGCCTCGCGCGCGTCCTCGGCGAGATCGCCGACGCCCTCGCGAAGATCGGCGTCTAGCCCGCCGCGGGCTCTAGCATCGAGCGCAGCATCCAGGCGTTCTTCTCGTGGATCTGCATGCGCTGGGTCAGCAGGTCCGCGGTCGGCTCGTCGTGCGCGGCATCGGCGAGCGGAAAGACCTCGCGCGCGGTGCGCGCGACGGTTTCCTGACCGATCACGAGCTGCCGGATCATCTCCTCGGCCGACGGGACCCCTTCCTCTTCCTGAACGCTCGTCAGCTTCGAGAACGCCTTGTACGAGCCCGGAGCGAAATGGCCGAGCGCCCGGATCCGCTCCGCGATCTCGTCGACGGCGGTCGCGAGCTCCGTGTACTGCTGCTCGAACATCGCGTGAAGCGTGTTGAACAGCGGCCCGGTGACGTTCCAGTGATAGTTGTGGGTCTTCAGATAGAGCGTGTACGTGTCCGCGAGGAGGCGCGACAGACCTTCGGCGATCTTCGCCCGATCCTCCGCAGAAATCCCTATGTCGATGGCCATTCTCGTCTCCGTATAACCTGTAGACTCGAGTCACACAGTCTACCCGATCCGTATAATTCTAGAAATTGCATTATTTGGAACTTGACGTTCGGTTTTCCGTATGGAGGCAGTGCCGACACACCTGCCGACGGTGAAGCAGCTGCGCTATTTCGTCGCGCTCGCGGAGCACCGCCATTTCGGCAAAGCCGCGGCGGCGTGCCACGTGTCGCAATCCGCGTTCAGCGTCGCGATCCGTGAGCTCGAGTCGCTGCTCGGCGCGAACCTCGTGGACCGAACGAACCGCAAGGTGACGATCACCGCGACGGGGCGCGAGGTCGCGGCGCGCGCGAAACGCTGCCTTCGGGACCTCGCGGCGCTGGCCGAGGCTGCGCGCCGCGAGAACCGCCCGCTCGAGGGCCCGTTGCACCTCGGCGTGATTCCGACGATCGCACCGTTCCTTCTACCGCGGGTGCTACCCGCCGTGCGCAAGGCGTTTCCCGCGCTCAAGCTCTACTTGCACGAGGACGTGACGGACAAGCTGCACGAGCAGCTGATGGACGGCGCGCTCGACGTCATGCTCCTCGCGCTGCCCTACGATCTTCCGGGCATCGAGCGAATCGTGCTGTTCCGAGATCGCTTTCGTCTCGCGGTTCGCAAGGGCACTCGGCTCGTCGATCCGAGACACTACCGGCCGGATCGACTACCCGACGGCAGCGTGCTCCTGTTGCGCGAAGGCCATTGTCTGCGCGAGCACGCGATCGATGCGTGCCGCATCCGTGATACCGAGAAAATGAGCGCGTTCTCTGCATCGAGCCTGCTGACGCTGATCGAGATGGTGGATGCCGATCTCGGCGTCACGTTCTTGCCGGAGATGGCCGAAGGCTCGGCCTTGCTGCAGAACACGCAAGTCGCGACGTATCCACTCCCCGACAGCAACTACCGCAACATCGGGCTCGCGTGGCGGCGTGGCAGCCCGCGCCGGGACGAGTTCGAGATGCTCGGGCGATTCATCGCCGACGAGGTCCGCAGCTTCCGCGACGCGGGTTCAGCGGCGTGACGTCACGCGCGAGCCGCGCGCGACGCGCGGCGCCGCAGCGCGAGCCCCGAGCCTGCGAGCCACGCGAGCCCCGGCCAACCGAACGCGCCGCCCCCGCCCTCCTCCACGATGATGACGCTCGTCGGCAGGTCGTTGACCTCGTCCTCGAGCGGCAGCAGCGCGAACGCGGAGGTTTCCTCCGGGCCGAGCTCGTCGACGAGGAGCCCGGTATTCGCGTCGTAGAGCTCGATCAAGAGATCGTAGTCGCCCGGAGGATAACCCGACACGAGCTCGACCTCGACCTCGTACGCGTCGCGCGACGTCGCTCCGTCGACGCGAAAATCGTCGGTTTCGTGCAGCAGCTCCCACACCTCGCCGTCGGGGCTCAGATAGAGCACGGCGTAGACCCAGGCGCGGTCGTCCAAGCTGTCGACGTCGAACGTCACGAGCAAGTAACGAAAGAAACCGTCGCCGTCCGCGTCGAAGAGAAGCTCGACGCTCGCGTCGTAGATCCAATGCTCCGGGACGTACGTCGATAGCGTCGATGCGCTCTTGGTCGACGAGCCCCTGCTCTTCGCGAACGCGGCACGGTCCTCGGGCGTGAAACGGCGCTCCTCGAGCGTTCCGATCTCGCGAAGCGTGCTCGGCTCGCGCTCGGTCGAGTAGCCCGAAGCCGCGCGCACGACCTGCTCGCCTTCGTCCATCGCCGCGGCGACGGGCAGCGCGGCCAACGAGGCGGCGACCGCGGCCCAAAGCTTCGATAGCGCATTGCGGTTCATGTCGGCTCTCCCCGCTTTCGTTCACGGCGCGATTTGAGCCTCCCGAACCTGAACGGCGACTGAGCGGCCTTGAATCCCCCCGCACGTGCGCTGTTAGACTTGGACCGACCCTCCGCCGCGTCGACCAGGATGGCCACGCTCACCGCACCCAAAGCGCAGGATCTCTTCTCGTATCGCAAGCACTGGGCGGCGCGCTTGACGCCCGCGCCGGTGCTGCCCGTCTCGCGCGAGGAGATGGACGCGCTCGGGTGGGACGAATGCGACGTGATCATCGTGACCGGCGACGCCTACGTCGATCATCCGAGCTTCGGCATGGCGCTGATCGGTCGCGTGCTCGAGGCGCAGGGCTTTCGCGTCGGCATCATCGCGCAGCCGGACTGGCGCTCGACGGAAGATTTCATGCGGTTAGGACGTCCGCGCCTGTTCTTCGGCGTCACCGCCGGCAACATGGACTCGATGGTCAACCGCTACACGGCGGACCGGCGATTACGCAGCGACGACGCGTACACGCCGGGCGGCGTCGGAGGCCGAAGGCCCGATCGCTCGGTGATCGTCTACAGTCAGCGTCTGCGCGAGGCCTTTCCCGGCGTGCCGCTCGTCATCGGCGGCATCGAGGCGAGCTTGAGGCGCATCGCGCACTTCGACTACTGGCAGGAGAAAGTGCGTCGCTCGATCCTGCTCGACGCGAAGGCGGATCTGCTCGTGTTCGGCAACGGCGAACGGCAGGTCGTCGAGATCGCGCATCGGCTCGCGGCCGGCGAGCCGCTCCACTCCATTCGCGACGTGCGCGGCACCGCGTTCGTCGGCTCGCGCGCGGAGCCCGGCTGGATCGAGATCGATTCGACCGATATCGACACGCCGGGCCCGATCGAGAAGCCCGCGGACCCGTATGCGTTCGAGCCCGAGCGACGAAGCCCGGCGACGCGCGAGCCCGGCGTGCACGTCGTGAAATTCTCGCGCCGAGTGCCCAGAGCCGATCGCGAGCATTCCGTCATCCGGCTGCCGAGCTTCGAGGCCGTGCGCGACGATCCCGTGCTCTACGCGCACGCGTCGCGCATCCTGCACGCCGAGACGAACCCCGGCAACGCGAGAGCGCTCGTGCAGCGGCACGGCAACGTGGACCTGTGGCTCAATCCGCCGCCGATTCCGCTGACGACCGCCGAGATGGACCGCGTCTACGAGCTGCCGTACACGCGCCGCCCGCACCCGTCGTACGGCGACGCGCGTATCCCGGCCTACGAGATGATCCGCTTCTCCGTGACGATCCAGCGCGGCTGCTTCGGCGGCTGCACGTTCTGCTCGATCACCGAGCACGAAGGCCGAATCATCCAAAGCCGCAGCGAAGAATCGGTGCTGCGCGAGATCGAGACGATCCGCGACACCGTTCCGGGATTCACCGGAGTGATCTCGGATCTCGGCGGTCCGACGGCGAACATGTACCGGCTCGCGTGCAAGAGCCCGGAGATCCAGGCCGCGTGCCGCAAACCGTCGTGCGTGTACCCGAGAATCTGCTCGAATCTCGACACGAACCATTCGCCGCTGATCCGGCTCTATCGCCGCGCGCGCGCGCTGCCTGGCATCAAGAAGGTCTTGATCGCATCGGGCGTGCGTTACGACCTCGCCGTGGAGTCGCCCGAGTACGTGAAGGAGCTCGTGCAGCACCACGTCGGCGGTTATCTCAAGATCGCGCCGGAAGCGATCTCGGAAGGCCCGCTGTCGAAGATGATGAAACCCGGCATCGGCAGCTACTACCGCTTCAAGAAGCTGTTCGACCGCTACTCGAAGCAGGCCGGCAAGGAGCAGTATCTGATTCCTTACTTCATCGCCGCGCATCCCGGCACGACCGACGAGGACATGCTCGAGCTCGCGCTATGGCTGAAGCGCAACGGCTTTCGCGCGGATCAGGTCCAGGCTTTTCTCCCGGGTCCGATGGCGACCGCGACGGCGATGTACCACTCCGGAAAGAATCCGCTGAAACGCGTCTCGCGTGACAGCGAGGAGGTCTACGTGCCGAAGGGCCTCAAGGTGCGCCGGCTGCACAAGGCCTTTCTGCGCTACCACGACCCGAACAACTGGCCGCTGCTGCGCGACGCGCTCCGGCGCATGGGACGGGAGGACCTGATCGGCAACGGCAAGCACCACCTCGTGCCGAGCTTCCAGCCGCCCGGCACCGGCAACGCGCCGGAAGGCCGGCGCCGCCCGACGAAGCGTCATCAGCGATTCGCGACGCAGCATACGCGCCGATGATGAGCACGACGCGGCGACGAGCGAAAACGACGTCGAGCTCGAGCCGCGCGCGGGGGATCGCCGCCGCGTTCTGCGCGGCCGCGCTCGGCCTGTCGCTGCTCGGCGATCGAGTCGCCGACGCGCAGCGAGCCGCGGACGTCCGCGGCTCGAGCGGCCGCGCGTCGTCGGCCGACGGCGGTCCGAGACCATGGGAATACGCCGCTGCGGCGCGCGCCCGGCTCGCCGAGGTTCGCGCGGAATTTCTCGCGGCCTGGGCGAGCGCCGAGCCCGGCGGACCGGAGCTCGCCGCCAAAGACAGCGACAACCTGCGCGCGTACCCGCTCTACCCCTATCTCGAAGCCGCGCGAATCGCCGCGGCGCTCGCGCGCGCCGAGGACGCGAGGACCGCGGCCGACGAGCACGCCGAAGCCTTCCTCGCGCGCCATGCCGGCGAGCCGGTCGCGCGCATGCTCGTCCGCGCGCGCCTCGAAAGCCTCGCGCGCCGCGAGCTGTGGCGCGACTTCCTGCACGCGGCGCGCGCGGCGTCCGACGACGACGCCTGGCTGCGCTGCGTCTCGCTCAGAGCGCGTATCGCGCTCGACGATATCGAAGGTCTTGCGCCCGAGATCCTCGACCTGTGGCTGACCGACCGGCAGCTTCCGCTCGAGTGCGAGCCCGTTTTCCAGTGGCTGCGCGGCGAAGGGCTTCTGACCGACGATCTCGTCGAGCGCCGCGTGCGGTTGCTGCTCGAGAGCGGGCAGGCGGCGTTCGCGCGCGTCATCGCGCGCCGGCTGCCGCGCGAGCGCGCCGCCCCGTTCAACCTTTGGGCGGATCTTCTCGAGCGTCCGCTCGAGACGCTCGACGCGCTGCTCGACGGCGACGACAAGCCGTTACCGGACGGCGCGCTCGAGGCCGGCTGGCGGCGCCTCACGCGCGATCGACCGCTCGACGCGCTCGCGCGGTACGAGGCGCTCGTCGATCGATTCGCGCTCGATGCGAGAGCCCGAAGCCGAGCCGCTCTCGCGCTCGCGCTCGGGCTCGCGTGGGATCGGCGCACCGAGGCCCTCGACTACTTCGCGCGCGTCTCGCCCGAGGACCTCGACGATTACGCCCTCGGCTGGCTCGCGCGCGCGGCGCTATGGGCCGGCGACTGGCGGCTCGTCGAGAAGACGATCGAGCGAATGTCCAGCGAGACTCGTGACGAGACGCGCTGGCGCTACTGGGCCGCGCGCGCCGCGGAAGCGACCGGCGAACGCGAGCGTGCGCGCGAGCTCTATCGCGCGATCCTGCCGCGGGACAATTACTATTCGGCGATGGCCGCGGCCCGGCTGGGCATGCGCGCGACGCCGAGGCATCGCCCGGTGCCGCCGGACCAGAGCCGGCTCGCGAGGCTCGAGACGCTTCCGCCGTTCGTGCGGGCACGCGAGCTCTACTTCAGCCGACTGCCGTGGCTCGCCACGCTCGAATGGCAGCACGGCTCGGCGGAGCTCGATGCCGACGACGGCCTGCAGACGATCCATCTCGCGATGCGCTGGGGCTGGTACGATCTCGGCGTCGCGACGGCGACCGCTCGGCAGGTCTATGACGACTATCGGCTGCTTTATCCCACGCCGTACGACGCCGAGGTCCTCGCGGCGGCGGAACGGACCGGCATCGATCCGACGCTGCTCTACGCCGTGATTCGGCAGGAAAGCCTATTCAGGCCGGACGCGGCTTCGGCCGCGGGCGCACTCGGCCTCGCGCAGCTCAAGCCCGATACCGCGCGACGCGCGGCGCGCCGCCTCGGTCTCCCCGCGCCCAAGCGCGAGGACCTTCTCGTGCCCGCGACCAACGTCCTGCTCGGCGCGGCCGAGCTCGCGGCGCTGCTCGACGAGTTCCGCGGTCAACTGCCGGTCGCGCTCGCGGGCTACAACGCCGGCCCTCGCGCCGCCAGGCGATGGCTGCCGCAAGAACCGCTCGACGCCGATATCTGGATCGAGAACATCCCGTACAACGAAACGCGGAGCTACGTGCAGCGCGTGCTGTGGCACAGCGTCGTGTTCGCGTGGCTCGATAGCGGCGAAGCACGCGATACGCGCGAATGGCTCGTGCGCGTCGGCCCGGCCGACGACGACCGCGAGCTGCACGCGGACAGCCGCCCGTAGCCTACCGCTCGACGAGCGTCACGACTTGTCCATATCGGTCTGCTGCCGGCGCCCGAACGGGCACCAGCACGAGACGTATGCGCCGCCGCCCGTCCGGTTCCCGATCTTGAGCTCACCGCCGATCGCGCGGGCGCGATAACGCATGATGTGCAGCCCCATCCCGCCGCTCGTCGAGCGCTGCGCGCAGAATCCCCGTCCGTTGTCCTCGACGGTAAGCATCAGACCGTGCCTGCCGACGCGCGCGCGAATGTCGATCTCGGTCGCGTTACCGTGCTTGACGGCGTTCGTGACCGCTTCCTGCGCGATCCGATAGAGATTGTTCGCGCACTGCTCGCTCAGGTTCTCGTCGAAGCGCGCCGGGGCCTCGACGCGGCATTCGACGCCGAAAACCGATTGCGACCGCTTCGCGAGCTCCTCGAGCGCATGACCGAGCGTCGCGCCCGCCTCGCGCGGCACCGGGCTCAATCCCCGCGCGAGCTCCGACGTTTGCGCAATCGCCTGATTGATC
>PKRJ01000028.1 GCA_017577365.1 Gammaproteobacteria bacterium
TGCTCGGTGAGCGCGCTCAGCGGCTAGGCGGCGCAGGTGCGGGAATTCTGTCCGAAGAGCTTGCCGGGGTCGGAATCGCGTCCGACTCGGTTCAGAACGTCGGCGGATACTTCGACTTCGTCGTGCGCGATCTCCCGACTCCGGGCGCTTCGGTCTCGATCGTCATCCCACAGCGCGCTCCGATTCCGGAGCGGCCGGTGTATCGCAAGTACGACGACAACTGGTTCACGTTCGTGGAGGACGCCCGCAACCGCCTGGCTTCGGCGCGTGGACGAGAAGGTGTCTGCCCGCCGCCGGGCAGCGATGAGTACACGCCAGGCCTGACGTCGGGCGATTGGTGCGTCGAGCTCACGATCGAGGACGGCGGTCCGAACGATACGGACGGTCTGGTGAACGGCGCGATTCGTGATCCGGGCGGTGTCGGCACGTTCGTTCAACCGTCGCCTCAGCCGCCTCCTGGCAATGGCGGTAGCGGTGGAAGCGGCGGTGGCGGTGGTGCCTTCGGATGGCAGAGCCTCTTGGGTCTCCTGGCGCTCGCAGGCCATCGGCGCTGGAGCCGCGCGCGGCGTCCGCAACAACACCACTGACCATCCCCGCAACCACGTGTCGTCACGAGCGCTTCTCCCGTGCTTCGTCAATGACCGCATGCGGTGACGCGAGCCCCTGTGCAGACCCGCCGGCGCCTCCCATGCCTTGCTGAAGCGGCCCCGCTCCGCCGACAATTCCGGACGGCTGCCGGCTTTCGGGGGAGACGAGCATGAACCGACGTGGCATCGCAGTTCTGTGCCTCTGTCTTGGCGCGTTCGCCGGCGACGCCGGCGCCCAAAGCGCGAGCGGTGGCGCCGCGGTTCCGCCTGCGAGCTCGATGGCGCCCGCCCGTCTGACGGGTTATCTCGGACGCGATGCGATTCCCGACTATCAGGTCTTCCTGCCTCCGCCGCCCGCGGACGACGCACCGCTCGGCCAGGCCGATTTCGCCGTGTATCGCGCTACCCGCGCACTCGAAGGCACGCCGCGCTGGGAGCTCGCTGCGAAAGATGCGGAGGCGGGCCCGGCGCTGCTCGCGGACTTCGGCTGCGCCCTCGGCGTCGATCTGACCAACGCCTCCACGCCGCGTCTGTCGCGCCTGCTCGCCAGGTCGGTCGCCGACGTGTCGCCGATCATTGGCGGTGCGAAGGATCTCTATAAGCGGAAGCGTCCCTTCGTAGTGGAGAGCGGCCCGACGTGCGTCGCGACCTCGGAGGAGTTCGCGGCGAGCGGCTCCTACCCGTCGGGTCATTCGGCCGTCGGCTGGATGTACGCGCTCGTGCTGGCCCACGTCGCGCCGGAGCACGCCACGGCCATCCTCGCGCGCGGCCGCGCCTACGGCGAGAGCCGCGTCGTGTGCGGCGTGCACTACGTATCCGACGTGGATGCAGGACGGCTCGCATCGTCCGCCGTATTCGCGGCGCTCACCGCCGACCCGGAGTTTCAAGCGGACGTCGCGAGCGCGCGCGAGGAGCTCGATGCGCTGCGACGAGCGGGTGCCGGAGCGCCCGACCGCGCTCGGTGCGCCCTCGAGAACGCGGCGTCGAGCGAAAGGCCCTGGTGACGAAACGGCGCATGCCCATATGCCACGGCTGCGGAGGCGCCGGGTAAGCAGCTCCCTGTGATTTCGGGGTCGCCCTCCGCGGAGGCGTTTCTTGAGTGATTCTCATTTAAAGAATCCCTCCGCGGGCGCTTGATCCTCGCCGTGGGCAGGTCGGTGACTCGCCGCACTCGCTGCTCGATGGCAAAGGCGCGCGCCCCGATCTGCTAACTGAAATCGCGTCGCTCCGGCTCGACGGAGCGCGTCTTTGCTGAGACGCGCATTCCCGATCGACCACTCATGCCATTAGCCGCTCAGCAAAACCGCTGATGCAGTTTTCGCACCGCTAATTCAGCGGAGCGCATGTCCGCAGCGACGGTCCGTATCATGCAGCACCCTCTCGGGCGCATCAGAGGGTGCTCAGCGTATGTTTCTTCGTCGGGTCTCTCACCTCCTCCTGGGTGGCACGTTGCTACCGCTGCTCTTGGTTGGGATGTCCGGTGTCGCTCACGCAGGCGCAATGTTGGTCGATATCGTCGACGCCGTGACTGACAGGCCGCTGGCCGGTGTCGTGGTGACTGCCGAATCCAGGGGTGGCGAGTCGAGACGTGCGACCACGGGTCCCGACGGCTCTGCGTACTTCGAGGATCTGGCCGACGGCCTTTACGCGTTCCGCGCTGAATTGAATGGCTACGTTACGGGGGTAGAGCCGACCGTTCGGATCATCGAGCGCCGGACGGGCCGGCTTCGTTTCGAGCTGCGGCGGCAAGCGGCGACCTACGAAGAGGTCGTCGTCGTGGGTCGAGCCCGAGGAGCCGATCCCGACGGCTCGGTAGCGGAACGCTTCTTGACGCGCGACGAGCTGACCAACGCGCCCGGCAGCGGCAGTGACGTGATGCGTGCTCTGGTCGGCCTGCCGGGAGTCGTTTCGAGCGGGGAATTCGCGGCCTTCTCGGTACGCGGCCACGGGCCGAAGAACAATCTCATCCTCATTGACGGCTTCCCTTTCCCGCAAGTCGCGCATTTCGAGCAAACGCTCGGTAAAGAGACCGATATCGTGAACGGAGGCCGCTACTCGATATTCGCTCCGAACGCGGTGACCGGCGCCGAGTTCTCACCCGGCGGGTGGAGCGCCGAATTCGGCGGGCGTAAGGCGTCGCTGCTCCAGCTCGAGGTCGCGGAAGGCGCGCCGTCACCGGTGGCCCGCCTGCGACTGGATCTCGCGGGGATCGAGGCCATCTACGAGGGGCCGAGCGGCTTTCACGACAATACGTCGATGTTCGTGCAGGCGCGCCGCTTCGATTTCGGCAAGTTCTTCGAGACCATCGAAGAAGACGACTTGGGTTCGCCGGTGTCGACCGACCTGATCTTCAAGACGAAAACGCGTCTAGAGAACGACGAGATCGAGCTCTTGGTCATTTTCGCGCCGGAAACTTACGAGCGGACCGTCGACAACATCCTCGCTGCGAAAAGGAAGGGAGAAGGGACCGAGGATCTGACGCTGCAGGACGACGAGCAAGATCTGGTGCTGACGGGAGTGACCTGGCGGCGGCGCTTCGGCGACAACGGCGAATGGACGAACCGAGTGTACTTCCGTGAGAGCGATAAGGTGTCCTCGGAGGGCGAGGCGAATCACGACCTCGTGCCGGACGGGACCCCCGCCGACCAGATCCCGGTGCGGGAACGCCTGTTGACGGTGAACGAAAAGGACACGGAGCTCGGCTGGCGCAGCGACATCACGATGGGCAACGCTCTGGGCCGCTTCTCGGTCGGCTTGCACGTCGTGAACATCGATCTCGATTACTCGACCTCGTTGCGCGAAGACTGGATTCGCTTCGTCTACGAATCGGACGATCCTCGCCCGCCCGGCGCGAACTATATCGTCCTGCAACCGGACGAGATCGATTCGGTGTACCGCCAGAGCGAGACGAACTCCGCTGTGTACGGAGAGCAGTTGTTCGACTGGGGGCGAGCCCGTCTTCGAACGGGCTTGCGTTACGACCGCGATGGGTTCAGTGACGAGAATCTCTGGTCGCCGCGTATCGCGTTCAACTACGAGTTCTCGCCGTCGCTACGCTTCTCGGCGACGACCGGCGTGTTCTACGAATCGCCAAGAAATCTGGCCCGCGCTCTCGATCCGGCCAACTTCGGCCTGAAGAACGAGAAGCTCACTCACGTCGGCGCAGGGCTGGATTTTCGAATCGCCGAGAATCTGGATCTTCTGGTGGAGGCATACTCCCAGCGCATCGACCGCCGCCTCGTGGAAGGCAGCCGGGTCACCGGCGAGATCACGAACGACGGCAAAGGCAGCAACCGCGGCGTCGACGTCGTGCTCACGCGCGCATTCGACAACGGTTTCTCTGCCGATTTCGTCTATTCCTGGAATCGGTATCGCGTCGACGACAATGACGGTCGAGGCGAGTACGACTGGGATTTCAATCGTGTTCACTTCGTCGCGCTCGGCGGACGCTGGGAAATCAACGAGCGCTGGCAGATTGCGGCACGCTGGAGATACGGATCGGGATACCCCGAGGAGCGGTTCATCACGCATGCCGACGTCCTGGCGCCCGACCTGCCTGTGCGGTACTCGAAGGAGATCACCGAAACGAACGTC
The DNA here is from genome assembly GCA_017577365.1 of Gammaproteobacteria bacterium. Classification (GTDB taxonomy): domain Bacteria; phylum Pseudomonadota; class Gammaproteobacteria; order Steroidobacterales; family Rariloculaceae; genus ZC4RG20. Next base: position 4,182 of record PKRJ01000028.1, read on the forward strand.
GGCCGCGGCAGGGCGTTCAACGCGCTGGATTTTCGCGTCGACTATCGGCGCCCGATAGGCCGACTGGACCTCGTTCTGTTCCTGGACGTTCTCAACTTGAATGGCGGGCCATCCGGCTTGCCCGACGAGTTCGACGTGCTGACCGGGCGGTCTGCAAAGGAAGACGAGGAAACTTTGCCGCTGTTGGGACTCACCTTCGAGTACGCCTGGTAGCTTCTTGGACGCTTTGTATGAATCGCAGCGCCGTAGTCAGTAACGGAACGGTTTTCGGAGCCTGGGCGCTCGGGCGCTCCATCGCGGTCGTCAGCGCTCTCCTCGTCATTACCTTCGTGGTGATCGAGCCCGAGGCTAGCCGGGGCTTGGGCGTAGCGGCAAGAACGGTCTTCTGGGTGGTACACGTCGGACTCGGACTCGTAGCCCTCTACGCGGCAAGCTGGCTCGTTCTGCCACACATGATGAATTCCTTGCCGGCGTGGCTCGTATTGCTCGTCGCCGGGACCGGCGGCGCGTTACTCGTCACGCCGTTGAGCTACCTGCTGGAGCAGACGTCGCCGGCATGGCTGCGCCCTCTCGAGGACGACGGTGAGTGGCTAGCCGTCTTCGCCAGCCGCGGTTGGTGGCAAGCCCTCGCGGTCGAGTTCCTCCAGCTTGCCCCGGCAACGTTGGCCTCCTGGATGATCATCAATCTGCCGTTTCTCGCGCATCGCCGCCGGCTCGGCGATCCGCAAGACCCCAACGTCGCCGGCTCGGCCGATACTGTCGACCTCGACAAGGCGGAAGCGGGTCGCTACGCCGAATCCGCCCGAGCGGAGTTCTTGAGCCGGCTGCCCGAATCGCTGGGAACGAACGTGATTGCGATTTCTTCCGACCTTCACTATCTGCACGTCTACACGGACCTCGGGCACTGCATGATTCTCGGTTCTCTGCAGCAGGCCGCGGATGCCATGGGGGAAGCCGGCTTTCGCGTCCATCGAGCCCACTGGGTGGCGAAACGCGCCATCGTGAAAATCGTGAAGAAGGGCAATCAGTGGTATTGCCTGCTATCCACCGGCTTGAAGATACCGATTAGCCGCCGCAACAAATCCACGGTCGCGGGCTGGTTCGGCCATACGACCCGAATCGTCACGGTCAGGAAAAGCGGCACGGACGCGAGTTGAGCATCGCGGTATGCGATGGCTTCAAGTGACCCGCTTTCGGAGGCGTCGTCGCGGCGACAACCCAAGCACTGTCCACGGCCGTCTCGACACCGCCACGCGGCGCTCACACTTCCTTCAGCAGCTGATCGTAAAGCTCCAGCGCGAAGCTTCCCGGTAGCAGGTGCTCGATGGATCTCGCGAAGTCCCGAGTCTCCGTCAGCAACAATCGAGTGAACCGGCGTTCCGCCGCCGCGTCGAGGCCGGGCTCGAAGCCCATGCTGAGCGGATCGAAGGGTACGGCCGCGCCCTTGGCCGGCAAGTGCTGCGCGATGGACATAAGGGGGCCCATCATCACAGCTTGGGCAAGCGCCAGCTCTACCGCGGAATTGCGCCGATAGCCCGCGTCCAGCAGCGACAGCATCGACCAGTAGTTGAGATTGCCGAGCCACGCCAGGGCTCGGAGCTCCGGATCCTCGATGCTGTTCGGATGTCCCGAATATGCCGTCGGATTCACGGGCACCTGGTAGCACGGATGCTTCGCATCATCGGTCGGAATGCTCCACACATCGCGAGTTGCACTGAATACCGGATGGGTACCCGAATACAGTGACTTGAAGAACTCGAAATGGCCGACTTCTCCCTGCGTTTTGATGTTCTCGAGCGCTTCGATCCAGGCGTCGAAATCGATACTGGCGGCACCGGCTGTCTTGACTTCACCCAGCGTCTCGATCACCGCATCGTAAAGATGTCCCACGTGATTGGGAGCGGCGCTGCCGCCAATCGACTCGTTCAGCTGGTCGAGCAGCCGCGTCGATCCGTCGCCGGCGGCATCCACTTCCGTCAATGCCTCCGGTGCGGCTTCGCAGTACGTGAACTTGGCCAAGCTGACCAGGCCGAGCGGCACGAGCTCGAATGGAAACGGATAGATATCGCTATCGTAAGGAAAATCCTGACGTGAAAGCACCGGAGCGGCATTCAGCTCCACCAGCAGCCGATTCACCGCGCCGAGGTGCCGCATCTCTTCGACGGTGATCCCGAGGAACGACGACGACCCCGGCTGCGGGTGACCTACGAGCTCCGCATACGCGGGTTTGAGCGAGAACGCACCGTAGAGGTACTGCACCATGAGGTCGTGCTCGATCTCGGCGGCCTCTCGGAGCAACCGGATGAGCTCGAGATACGGGTCGTTGAAATCGCGGTATATCGGAGACGTCCCGTGCGTGGCCGCGACTGCTCTCTCCGTCCTCGCGGCGACTCCGATGGTGGCCATGCCGGCCAACAGCGTACGGCGTGTGAGGCCGTTTCCGGTCATCGAAGATCCTTTCCCTGATTGAACGTCGAGAATGAGATCGAGATCGGGCTCGGAGTGTAAGTAAGCTCTGCTGCCGCCGGCGATACGTGAAAGCTCAAGTTTTATTGCAGACTTGGAATTAGTCTCGATCGCGAAGAATGAGACCAGTTCTCAATGCCTGGCCAATAGCACCTGTGTGGCGTTGTCGAGGGCCGATAAGTCGCGGACGAGGCTGACTGTAAGCGTTCACCGACGAGCCGGTGAACGTCGCGCCTTCGGCGAGGGCTGCTTGCGTTTGGACTTGCGCGCGGGCTTCACCGCCGGCTCGGCGGGCAAAGACGCAGGCACGAGCGCCGGCGCCGGTTCGAACCATCGTTGCAGAAACTCCTCGCCGTTCTCCAGAACATAGTGACGAAACATCTCGGCGGCCGGCGAAAGCACCCGGGCGCTCAAGCGCACTAGCTGCCATTCGCGCATCAACGGCAACTCATCCACTCGCAACGCGACGAGCTTGCCCGAATGCAGCTCGTCGGCAACGGTGTGCAACGAGATGAACGCGACACCGAGATTCGCCATGACCGCCTGCTTGATCGATTCGTTGCTCGCCATCTGCATCAGAACGGGCGGCGAGATGCGCCATTCGCGAAAGAGCGCTTCCATCGTCTGACGACTGCCGGATCCCGGCTCGCGAATGATGAACGGCTCGCGCGCGAGCTCGGCGGTGCCGATCTCGGACGCATGCGCGAGCGGATGCTGCGATGAGGCGATGATGCCGAGCGGATGCTTCGCGAACGGCTCGGCGCGCGTGTCGAGCTCCTTCGGCGGGCGCCCCATTATCGCGAGGTCGAGCTCGTTGCGATGAAGCGCATCGACAAGCTCCTGACGATTGCCTTCCATCAGGCGCGGCTGCACGCCAGGATGCTCCTTCATGAACGCCGCGAGCAGATGCGGCACGAAATACTTCGCTGTCGTGAGCATGCCGAGGTGCAACACGCCCGTCTGCACCTTGCGGAGCTTGGCAATGAGATTCTCCGCTTCACTCAAAGCGCCGAGCACGCGCTGCACGTACACGAGAAAGTATTCGCCGGTGAGCGTGAGGGTCACCTTTCCGCCGCTGCGATCGAACAGCGGCAAACGTATCGCCGACTCGAGCTGCTTGATCTGCATGGAAACGGCGGGCGCCGTGAGATGCAGCTCCTCCGCTGCCCGCGCAAAGCTCGCACGTCGGGCGACGGCCGCGAACACCTGCAGCTGGCGGAGCGTCACGGGGAGCATAAGGAATCCATTAGCTCGCCGGTAAGAAATCGTGACTTCACGTTACCGTAGCTCTTCGCCAGTCTGTGTTCAATCGGCAAAGGAGGCGAGCCCGAATGAGCACAGCGACGGCAGAGACAGGCAAGCGCCAGGCGCGAGGCCGCTACGACGCAGGCGTCCTGAAGTACCGGGAGATGGGCTACTGGCAACCGGACTACGTGCCGCGAGACACGGACGTGATCGCGCTATTTCGCATCACGCCGCAGGAAGGCGTCGAGCCCGAGGAGGCGGCTGCGGCCGTCGCCGGTGAATCGTCGACTGCGACCTGGACCGTCGTTTGGACGGACCGCCTCACCGCTTGCGACGCGTACCGCGCAAAGGCGTATCGCGTCGATCCGGTCCCGAACACCGGCCCCGGCACGCGCACGGAACAACAGTATTTCGCTTACATCGCGTATGAGCTCGACCTGTTCGAGGAAGGCTCGATCGCGAATCTCACGGCGTCGATCATCGGCAACGTTTTCGGCTTCAAGCCGCTCAAGGCGCTGCGACTCGAGGACATGCGGATCCCCGTCGCTTACGTGAAGACATTCCAGGGGCCCGCGACTGGCATCGTCGTCGAGCGTGAGCGACTCGATAAGTTCGGCCGCCCCCTGCTCGGAGCCACCACGAAGCCGAAGCTCGGCTTGTCCGGCCGAAACTACGGGCGCGTCGTGTACGAGGCGTTGAAGGGCGGCCTCGACTTCGTGAAGGACGACGAGAACATCAACTCGCAGCCGTTCATGCACTGGCGCGACCGGTTCCTGTTCGTCATGGAGGCGGTCAATCGCGCTTCCGCCGCAACCGGAGAGGTCAAAGGTCATTACCTCAACGTGACCGCGGCGACGATGGAAGACATGTACGAGCGGGCCGAGTTCGCCAAGGAGCTCGGCAGCGTCATCGTGATGATCGATCTCGTGATCGGCTATACCGCGATCCAGAGCATGGCGAAATGGGCGCGCCGCAACGACATGATCCTGCACTTGCACCGCGCCGGTCACAGCACCTACACGCGGCAGAAGAATCACGGCATCGCGTTCCGCGTCATCTCGAAGTGGATGCGCCTTGCCGGGGTCGATCACATCCACGCCGGAACCGTCGTCGGCAAGCTCGAAGGCGATCCCGCGGTGATCGCCGGCATTTACGACACGCTGCGCGAGCCGTTCACGCCCGCGAATCTCGGTCACGGTCTGTTCTTCGACCAGGACTGGGCCGGCATGCGCAAAGTGATGCCGGTCGCCTCCGGCGGCATCCATGCGGGACAGATGCACCAGCTGATCTCGTATCTCGGCGAGGACGTGGTGCTGCAGTTCGGCGGCGGCACGATCGGTCATCCGCACGGCATCGAAGCGGGCGCGCAGGCCAATCGCGTCGCGCTCGAGGCGATCATTCAGGCCCGCAACGAAGGCGTGGACATCTGGAACGAAGGCCCCGAAGTGCTGGAGAAAGCGGCGCGCTGGTGCACGCCGCTGCGCGCGGCGCTCGAGACCTGGCGCGACGTCACGTTCGACTACACCTCGACCGACACGGTCGATTTCGTCCCGACTGCGACGCCCGCGAGCTGATTCAACGAGTTTTCAGGAGCGCCCGATGCGTATCACTCAAGGCACGTTCTCCTTTCTTCCCGATCTCACGGACGCGCAGATCCGGGCCCAGGTCGACTACGCGCTGCGACAAGGTTGGGCGCCGTCCGTGGAGTTCACTGACGATCCGCATCCCCGCAACACCTACTGGGAGATGTGGGGCCTGCCGATGTTCGAAGTCCAGGATGCCGCCGCGGTGCTCTACGAGATCAATGCGTGTCGCAAGGCCTATCCCGATCGCTACATCCGCGTGAACGCGTTCGACGCGACGCGAGGCTTCGAAAGCGTGCGCCTGTCGTTCCTCGTGAATCGGCCGCCGCGCGAGCCGCGCTTCGAGCTCATACGCACTGAAGGGCCCGGCCGTAGCGTCCGGTATTCGCTGCGCACCGTCCGCGAGAACGAAGGAGCGCCCGAGTGAACACCGCGTCGAACCCGCCAGCCGTTGCGCCCTCTACGCCGAGCGTCGACCTGCAGGCGATGCTCGCCGAGACTCATGTCAGCGACGTCATCGAGCAGCTCGACAACGACCTCATCGGCCTCGCGCCCGTCAAGCAGCGGGTGCGCGAGATCGCGGCGTTTCTGCTCGTGGCCAAGGCGCGGGCGCAGGTCGGGATCGAGTCCGAGCAGCCCAGCATGCATATGTGCTTCACGGGCAATCCGGGCACGGGCAAGACGACGGTCGCCGTCCGCATGGCCGACATCCTGCAGCGGCTCGGATGGGTGCGCCGCAACACGGTCGTGACCGTCACGCGTGACGACCTCGTCGGGCAGTACATCGGCCACACGGCGCCGAAGACGCGGGAAGTGCTGAAGCGGGCGATGGGCGGCGTGCTGTTCATCGACGAGGCGTACTACCTCTATCGGCCGGAGAACGAGCGTGACTACGGTCAGGAGTCGATCGAGATCCTGCTGCAGGCGATGGAGGCGAATCGGAACGATCTCGTCGTCATCCTCGCCGGCTACAAGGACCGGATGGAAACCTTTTTCCGCGCGAACGCAGGCATTCATTCGCGCATCGCGCATCACATCGAGTTTTCAGACTTCTCGGCCGAAGAGCTGCTGCAGATCGCCGAGCTCATGGCGGAACGCATGCACTACCGGTTCGATGCGGAGAGTCTCGAGACCATGCGCAACTACATCGAGCGTCGCATCCATCAACCGAACTTCGCGAACGCGCGCTCGATCAGAAACGCCTTGGATCGCGCCCGCCTCAGACAGGCCAATCGACTGTTCGCGCGCGCGATGAAGGGCGCCCGCGCGTCGGTCGAAGAGCTCACGCTCATTGCGTCCGAAGATCTGTTGTCCTCGCGGGTGTTTCAGATGAAGGAAGCGGATAGCGGCAGCGGATAGTCGAAGCGCTCGCGGGGGGCTCGTCCCCTTGTGCGCCGCTCGTAGCACATGTAGGGCCGGACCCGCACGACTCGCTATCCGCTTCCGCACGCTAATCAGCAAAGGAGGCGAAGCATGCGCCTGTACTCCGGCCGAACGACCCTGTCGAAGTTCCTGATCGAGCACTGCCACGCCGAGCAGCGCGAGCTTGCCGCGCTGCTGATCGATGTCGCCGCCGCGGTGAAGGCCATCTCATCGGTCGCCGGCAAGGGCAAGCTCGGCGGCGGCAACGGTGTCCCGGGCGCGATGACTGTGCAAGGCGAGGAGCAGCACGGCCTCGATGTGATAGCGAACCAGCTCCTCATCGAGCATTGCGAATGGAGCGGTCTCGTCGCCGGCATGCTCTCTGCGGACAACGAAGAGCCCATCCCGGTCAGGAGCGAGCTGCGGCGCGGCAGTCACTTGCTGGTGTTCGATCCGCTCGACGGCTCGTCGAACATCGGCGTGAACGTGTCCGTCGGCACCGTCTTCTCCGTGCTGTGCTACGAGGGCAGCGGCGCGCCGACGCCCGCCGAGTATCTGCAACCGGGCTCGAAGCAAGTCGCCGCCGGCTATGCGCTGTACGGACCCTGCACCCAGCTCGTGCTCACCATCGGCAAGGGAACGCACGGCTTCACACTCGATCGCGAGATCGGCAATTTCGTCCTCACGGATCCGAATCTCACGATCGAGCCAGAGACCTACGAGTTCGCGATCAACGTTAGCAACGAGCGCTTCTGGGAACCGCCGATCAAGCGGTATGTGTCCGAATGCAAGGAAGGCGCGACGGGCATCCGTGCGCGCGACTTCAACATGCGCTGGATCGCGTCGATGGTGGCGGACGTCCACCGCATCCTGATGCGCGGCGGCGTCTATATGTATCCGCACGACACCAAGGACCCGCACCGCGCCGGACGTTGGCGCCTGCTCTCGCAAGCGAATCCGGTCGCGTTTCTCGTCGAGCAGGCGGGCGGCGCGGCCTCGACCGGCCGGGGCCGCATCCTGGCCATGGAGCCCCAGAGTCTGCATCAGCGCGTCCCGTTGATCTTCGGATCGCGCCATGAGATCGAGCGGATCGAGCGATATCACGCCGAGTTCGCCGCCGGCACCGACAAACCCTACTGCTCGCCATTGTTCGCGCAGCGCTCTCTGTTCCGCGTCGAGGCTTGAGCACGACGAGGAAAACCGCATGTCAGCCAAGCATCCAATCGTCGCTGTGACCGGATCGTCGGGGGCCGGCACGACCACCGTCATGCGCAGCTTCGAGCACATCTTCCGCCGGGAGCACATCAAGGCGGCCGTGATCGAAGGCGACGCTTTTCATCGCTATGACCGCAGCGGAATGCGTGCCGCGATGAAGGAGCACGAGGCGCGAGGCGAACGTCACTTCAGTCACTTCGGTCCCGAGGCGAATCTGTTGGACGAGCTCGCCGCAAGCTTCAAGCAGTACGGCGAAACCGGCCGCTGCCGCACGCGCAAGTACCTGCACGATGCCGCCGAAGCGGCGCGCTATTCGCAGGACCCCGGGACCTTCACGGATTGGACGGAGACGGAGCCGGACACGGACCTGCTCTTCTACGAAGGGCTGCACGGCGCGTACGTGAGCGATTCGACGAACGTCGCGCAACACGTGGACCTCCTGATCGGCGTCGTGCCGATCATCAATCTCGAGTGGATCCAGAAGATCCATCGCGACAAGGCCGCGCGCGGCTATTCGCAGGAGGCGATCGTCGACGTGATTCTGCGCCGCATGCCCGATTACGTGAACTACATCTGCCCGCAGTTTTCCCGAACGCACGTGAACTTCCAGCGTGTGCCGACGGTGGACACGAGCAACCCCTTCATCGCGCGCGACATCCCCTCGTCCGATGAAAGCATGGTGGTCATTCGCTTCGCGGACCCGCACGGTATCGACTTCCCGTATCTGCTGTCGATGCTGAGCGGTTCCTGGATGACGCGACCGAACAGCCTCTGTGCGCCGGGCAGCAAGATGGGCCTGGCGCTGCAACTGATCTTGACGCCGATGATCCTGCGGTTGATGGACATCAAGCGTCGAGCGTGAGGGTGATCCGATGAAGGACGATTCGACGAACGACTTGAGACGACGTAAGGCGAATGCGCTGCGCATGCTCGCGGTCGACGCCGTCGAGGCGGCGAAATCGGGTCATCCCGGCGCGCCGATGGGCATGGCCGACATTGCGGAAGTGCTGTGGTCGAAGTATCTGAAGCACGACCCGGCCGATCCGCGCTGGCCTGATCGCGATCGGTTCGTGCTTTCGAACGGCCATGCGTCGATGCTCTTGTACGCGCTGCTGCACTTGAGCGGATACGACCTGCCGATCGAGCAGCTGCAGCGCTTCCGGCAACTGCATTCGCAAACACCCGGGCACCCCGAAACCGGTGTGACGCCGGGCGTCGAGACGACGACGGGCCCGCTCGGCCAGGGCCTCGCGAACGCTGTCGGCATGGCGCTCGCGGAGAAGTTGCTCGCGGCGCGCTACAACCGTCCGGGCCACTCGATCGTCGACCATCACACCTACGTATTCCTGGGCGATGGCTGCCTCATGGAAGGCCTGAGTCACGAGGCGTGCAGCCTCGCAGGAACCCTGCGGCTGTCGAAGCTGATCGCGTTCTATGACGACAACGGGATCTCGATCGACGGACGCGTCGAAGAATGGTTCACCGACGACACGCCGGCTCGCTTTCGCGCGTATGGCTGGCATGTCGTCGATGACGTTGACGGCCACGATCCCGATGCCGTCGACGCCGCGATCTCCGATGCGTTGAGGCAGTCGCGGCTGCTCGACGGCAGGCCGACGCTGATCTGCTGCAAGACGGTCATCGGCCAGGGCGCACCGAGCAAAGCCGGAACGCACGCCGTTCACGGCGCGCCTCTGGGCGCGACGGAATGCGCGGCCACGCGCGAACGCTTGGGCTGGCCGCATCCGCCGTTCGAGATTCCCGATGACGTGCGCGCCGCGTGGGATGCGCGTTCGCGCGGCGACGCCGCGCACGCCGACTGGGACGCGCGCATGGCGCGTTATCGCGAAAGCTTCCCCGAGCTCGCCGCCGAATTCGAGCGCCGCATGCGCGGCGACTTGCCCGCAGGTCATGTCGCTAGAGTGACTCGCGCCGCGGAGGAGCTTGCGGTCGTCGCCGGCTCCGTCGCGACGCGCCAGGCCTCGCAGCGCGTGCTCGATCGGCTCGCGCCGGGGCTCCCGGAGATGTTCGGCGGCTCGGCGGATCTCACGGCGTCCAATCTCACGAGCTTCGAAGGTTGCGTGAGCGCCGGGCGCGATCGCGCGGGTAATCATCTGAGCTACGGCGTGCGCGAGTTCGGCATGGCCGCGATCATGAACGGAATGAGCCTGCACGGCGGCTTCATTCCTTACGGCGGCACGTTCCTGACGTTCAGCGACTACAGCCGCAACGCAGTTCGCATGGCGGCGCTGATGAAGCAGCGTGTCATCCATGTCTTCTCGCACGACTCGATCGGTCTCGGCGAAGACGGCCCGACGCATCAAGCGGTGGAGCACGCGCCGGCATTGCGCTTGATCCCGAATCTGGAGGTCTGGCGTCCTGCGGACATCCTGGAAACGCTGGGTGCGTGGGAAGCGGCGATCGAACGCCGCACGGGACCGACCGCGTTGCTGCTCTCGCGCCAGAAGCTGCCGATTCGTGCCCGCCAGCCTTCCGACCTCGCACACATTCGGCGCGGCGGCTATGTCGTGCACGAGTCCGACGAAGCCCGCGCGACGCTCCTTGCGACCGGCTCCGAGCTGCACCTCGCGCTCGAAGCGGAGGGGTTGCTGTCGGCGGACGGCATCGCTGTGCGCGTCGTCTCCATGCCCTGCACGAATCGATTCGATCGACAGGACGAGGCGTATCGCACGAGCGTGCTGCGGCCGGACCTGCCGATCATTGCGGTCGAAGCGTCACAGCCCGATCTCTGGCGCAAGTACGTCGGCCGAGAAGGCGCGGTGATCGGCGTAACGACATTTGGCGAGTCGGCGCCGGCATCGGCGGTGTACGAGCACTTCGGCCTGACGGCGCCGGAGATTGCGAGAACCGTCGTCGAAGTCGTCGGCGCCGTCGAAACGCGGCGCGCCCGTTCGGCGTATGCATGAGCGCGCCTCTTCATCCATCCTCACGCCGGAGGTCGACTTGGACAGAACCTCATCCACGCAGCCGGCGGTGATCGCCCCCAGCATCCTCGCGGCGGACTTTGCGCGTCTCGGTGAGGAAGTGCGCGACGTGCTCGATGCCGGCGCGGACTGGATTCACTTCGACGTCATGGACAATCACTACGTTAGGAACCTCACGATCGGCCCGGACGTCTGCAAGGCGATCAAGCCATACGCAGTCGACTGCCTGATCGACGTGCACCTGATGGTCGAGCCGGTCGATGCTCTCGTCCCGCTGTTCGCGAGGGCAGGCGCCGGCCAGATCTCGTTTCACCCGGAAGCCTCGCGACACGTAGACCGCACGCTCGAGCTCATTCATGATCACGGCTGCAGGGCCGGCCTCGCGATCAATCCTGGCACTCCGCTCGTCTTGCTCGAGCCCGTCATCGACAAGCTCGATGTCGTGTTGCTGATGTCCGTGAATCCCGGCTTCGGCGGACAATCGTTCATTTCCGCGACGCTCGGCAAGCTCCGAGCGGCCCGTGCGCTGCTCGATGAGCAGATGCGCGAAACCGGACGCACGATCCGCCTCGAGGTCGACGGCGGCGTCAAGGTCGACAACATCGCGACGATCGCCGCGGCCGGCACCGACACGTTCGTCGCGGGCTCGGCGATCTTCGGCGCGTCCGACTATCGCACCGTGATCGAGGAGATGCGCGTGCGTCTCGGGGGCCGCCGCCGCGCTGCTACTGTGAAATGTAGCGACGAGCGCGGCTGCGCGTGAGTGTCGCGACGGCTATTTCGCGAGAGCCGCCGGCCGCATCAAGTGATTGATCGGTGTTCCCGTCGTTCCGCTCGGGAAGGGCGTGCGGAGGAACACGGCCAGCGTCGGCGCGATGTCGGTGATGTGAACCGGCTCCGTCGTGCGCCCGGCAGGAACGGTCCAACCGTACCAAACGAGCGGCACACGCGTGTCGTAACTGAAGGGCGAGCCGTGCATCGCCGCGACTCTCCCGCCGAAGTCTGAGATCCAATGCGGCTCCATCCAGACGACCACGTCACCCGAGCGGCGCGGGTGGAAACCGCGCTGAAGTCTCGCGCGATGAGGATCGCTGAAGCTGCCGAATCGGAGCGCCGTTCCCGTGATCGCTCCGGCGACGCCTTCCTGTTCCAAAAGGAAGTGCGCGATGTCCTCTTCGATTCGGCGGCGATCGATTCCGGCGGCGCGTAAACGCTCGCGGTCCAAGAAAACTTGCTGGTTGTGGAACGCCTCGATCAGATCGGCGTCGCCGTAACGCTCCTCGACGAAGCGACGCAGCGCTTCCCCGACTGCGCGGTCCCGAAACTCGCCGACCGGAATAGAGCGATCCGCAAGGTAGCCCGGTACGTGTCCGGTTCCGTGGTCGGACGTGAGGAAGACGAGCACGTCGCGTCCGTATCGCTTTTCCAATTCGCCAAGCAGACGGGCGATCTGCCGGTCGAGGCGCAGATAGGTGTCTTGTACCTCGACCGACATCGGGCCGAAACGGTGACCGATATTGTCGGGAGCCGAATACGAAATCGAGAGCAGGTCGGGCACGTCCCGACGGCCGAGCGATTCGCCGTCGAGAGCGGCCAGAGCCAACTCCGTCAGCAGCTCGTCGCCGAACGGCGTATAAGCCACGAGCCCGAAGCCGCGAGCGCGTGCGAGGGTGGGCAGGTCGTGCGGAAAGACGGGACGGTCTTCGCCCGCGAAAGGAACTTCGTAGGGGTTGTCGTCCGGCAGGCTTTCCACGTACTCCTCGAGCGGCAGCAACGGCTCCCACGGCTGCGCCAAATACCGCTCGGTGAGGCCGCGCGCGTTGAACTCTTTCAACCAATCGGGCAACTCGTCGCGATACCAGGTGCTCGTGACGAATCGGCCGGTAGATTCATCCAGCCAGTACGCAGCGCCCGTATGACCAGCCGGCAGGATGGCACTCCGATCCTTGAGCGCCAGGCCGATGACTTTCGCGCGCTCGTTCGTATGCATCCACAGCTCGTCGCCGATCGTCGTCGTGAGCATCCAGCGTGGAGACATGCGGCTGGCCTGGGATTCGGATCCGACCGCCGATACCGAAGGGTCGTCGGTCACGTACGTCGTTTGCTTCAGCTCACGAACGTACCAAGCATTGGCGAGGATGCCGTGCACGGCAGGCGTGGTGCCGGTGTAGATGGAAGCGTGTCCCGGCGCCGTGAACGTCGGCATGTAATCGAAGCTGGCGTTCTCGAACGAGAATCCTTCGTCGAACAGCTTCCGAAAGCCGTCGTCGCCGAATCGATGCCAGAATCGATACAACGTGTCCAGCCGCATCTGGTCGACGACGATTCCGACAACCAGATTCGGTGTGCGGTCAGGCGAGCTCGATTGTGTCTGCGTTTCCGCCGAGGCTGCGAGAGGCTGAACGAATAGCGCTGCCGCAAACGCGATAGATATCCACGATCTCGAGTGTCGCATGCTTTCCCCCATCGTTGACGACGCGCTTCGAGCCGAACGCGTCGTGCTCGGACCCGCGGCGTAGATCGACGTGCTGAACGAGACGTCGCGTCCGGTCGCCGCGTGCGCCGACTGTCGCTGGTCGGGCGCAACTGTGTCCAATGCTAACCGCTAGCGTCACTCGATCTGGACTTATGCGCCGATCGAAACTGGCCCTACCGGGCGTCTGAATCCTTCCTATCATCTGCCCGCTAACTGCGTATCTCACGACCGCACGACTCGTCCGCGCCGCTCCGACGCGCGCGGACGAGCTACGTCTGGATCTCGAGAAAGAGATCGGACCTGACTCGGCTACGACACGATTGCTCATGTGGGGGGGCGAAATGAACGCATTGCATGCGCGTAGGCTCGAGGCTGAAGGTGTCCACACTCGCGGCGCGCCGTTTGCGGACAGAGTCGGGCGAAAAGCCATTGCGGTAGCCGTTGCTGTCGCTCTCGCACCGGCCTCGATGCCGTCTTTCGGCCAAAGCGATCCGGGAATCGAAGAGGTCACAGTCACCGGCTCGCGTATCGTCAGGCGAGACTTCAGCGCCAACAGTCCTATCGTTACCCTCGAGTCCGATTCGTTCGAGAACATCAGCACGGTCGCCATCGAAACCGTGTTGAACCAGCTGCCTCAGTTCGTCCCGGCGCTCACGCAGTTCGCGACGATGGACGTGCAGAACAGCGCGACGAACACACCGGGCGCGTCTACGGTGAATCTTCGCGGCTTGGGCTCCAACAGGAATCTCGTGCTGATCGACGGCCGACGCGGACAACCGCTGAACGGTGCGCTGATCGTCGACATCAATGCGATTCCTTCGGCGGCCGTCGAGCGAGTGGAGATCATCACGGGCGGTGCGTCGGCCGTGTACGGCGCCGACGCCGTCAGCGGTGTCGTGAACTTCATCCTGAAGAAGGATTTCGAGGGATTGGAGGTCAGCACCCAGTACGGAACGACGGAATACGGCGACGCCAATGAGCTGCGAGTCTCCGCGCTCATGGGCGTTAATCTCAATGGAAGCCGCGGCAACGTGATGCTCGGCCTCGAGCACGCAAGGCGCGAAGCCGCTTACTCCATGGATCGCGAGTTCTTCCGAGCCGGTTGGGCCGATCCGACCTCGACTTACGGGCTTGCCTCGCGTCTCAGCGACGTCTACTGGAACCCGAACTGGCAGAACAACAGGCCGTCGCAGGACGCCGTGGACGAGCTATTCGGCGGAATCGGAGGCAGCACGTCGGGCCCGTTCTTCTTCAACGCGGACAACACGATCTATCAGGATCGCGGCATCGGTCTGGAGCGGTACAACGGTCCTTGGACGGTCGACAAGACCGGCGCACGCTCTCTGATCACGAGCTACGTCAACGGCGGAGGCACCGGGGACATCGCTTACCGCTATATCGACTCGTCGGGCAGGCTGCGCGAGAACCAGCTCGGCACCATGATCTCGAATCCTCTCGAGCGCTACTCGGCGTTCGGCCGTCTCTCGTACGAGGTCCGCGACAAGCTCACCTATTTCGCGCAGCTGCAATTCGCCGACACCAGCAACAAGACGAGACGCGTGTGGTCGCCTGCGGCGGGCGGTTGGGCGGTCGTCATCCCGCACGGCGACGAGATCTATGCGCCGTCGGTCGACGAGAACGGGAACACGCTCCGTGAGTATCAGGAAGGCGGCATCTACGGCTTGAGCTGCCCGCCGACCGGCGGCTGCACCAACTCCCAGGTATGGCCTGTGCCGGACGAGCTGGCGCAGCTTCTCGCGTCGCGGGAGGATCCGAATGCGCCCTTCGTCCTCGAAAGCCCGGCCCTGCGGCAGATCGGCGATCGCGGTATCGACAACAACACCTCCACGTATCAGGTGGCCACAGGATTGATGGGCGAGCTGCCCTTCAACGACTGGACGTGGGAGTTCTACGGCTCGCATGGCCGTACACGCGTCGTCAGTCACATGGCCGGCACCGTGTCGGTGGAGAACCTGCGCGCGCTCGCTGCTTCGCCGAACTACGGGCGCAACGCCACGGTCACCGGTAACACGCTGATCGATCCGGCCGGTTTCGGCGGCAAGATCATTCGCTGCACGAGCGGTTTGCATTACTTCGACGTCGACAAGGAGATCAGCGAGGATTGCATCCGCGCGATCGAGGCGCGCATGGTGCACCTCACGACCCTGACGCAGAACATCGTCGAGGCGAACTTCCAAGGCAAAGTCGCCGAGTTACCGATGGGCGAAATGCGCGCCGCGTTCGGTGCCAGCTTCCGCAGCAACCGTTTCGATTACCACGTCGACAAGCTGGAGCAGGTGCAGAACATCGCCGACTTGCCGGCGGGCTTGTTCGGCTCGGGCGCCACCGACGGCTACATCGAGGCGCGCGAAATCTACGGCGAGCTGCTCGTGCCCGTCGTGCAGAACGTTCCGGTGTTTCGGCGTCTCGAGCTCGATCTCGGCTATCGCTACTCCGATTACAACGTAGTCGGCGGCCTGAGCACCTACAAGACGCTGATCGACTGGGAGGTGAATGACGTCCTTCGGTTCCGCGGCGGATACAACCTGGCCAACCGCGCGCCGAACGTAGGCGAGCTGTTCCAGAACGACACGACCACCGTCGTCTCCAGTAGTCTCGGCGATCCGTGCCTGGCGAACACTGCGGCTCCTTGGGGTAACCGTCCGAGCAATCCGGATCGTCAGCGCGTCATCGATCTGTGCAATATCCTGATCAACGATCCAGCTTCGGAGTACAGTCAGGATCCGCTGAACTACAGAGCGGACGAGCCGCCGGGCGGAATCGTGCTCGGCGACATCACCGGCAATCCGAATCTCGACTCGGAAGAAGCGAAGACGTGGACGTTCGGAGCGGTCATTCGCTCGCCTTTCAGCAGCCCGTGGCTCGAGCGTTTGAGCGCCTCGATCGACTATTACCGGATCGAGGTCAACGGCACGATCGGAACGCTGACTTATGATCAGACGTACCAGCAGTGTTTCGATCCGCAGTTCAATCCGAGCTACGATCCGCAGAACGAGTTCTGTCAGCGCATCAGGCGCGAGCCCGGCACGGGCAACTCCGGCTCCATCGGCCTCGTGAACGTCAACCGAGGCGCATTGCAGACCGCGGGCTATGACCTCCAGGTGAATTGGGCGGCGGCCTTGAGCGATCTCGGCTTCGACATCCCGGGGACCGTCAGTTGGACGATCCTGGCCAACTACATAGATTACGACCGCATCCAAGCTGTCGCGGGCGGACCGGTCGAGGATTACAGCGGAACGGGCACACAGTTCCGTTACCGCATCAACAACTCGCTCGCTTACCGAGGCAACGGATTCAGCATCACGCTGCGGCACCGATTCCTGCCCGGGCAGCCGCATCCGTCGAGCGTCGCGGATCCGCAGACGACGTCGGTCGGACCGGGCGACTACCACATCTTCGATCTCGTCGGGACGTGGACGCCGACGTCGCTGATCAATCTGCGTGCAGGCATAGACAATCTGTTCGATCGCGATCCGGAGATCACGTCGCGGTCTCCGACGAACTCGGGGATGGGCGTCACCAATTCCGGCTATTACGACGTGCTCGGCCGACGCTACTACGTCGGTATGACGGTGCAGTTCTGAGAGAAGCAAGGAAGCGATCCACCCCCCCCCCTGGGGCGGCTGCACGGCGGGTCGTGCAGCCGCCCATGCACCGCGGAAGAGATGCGTGCGCGAGCGTAACCTGCCGATATGACGGCCGATTGGCGCTTAGATGACGGTTGGAAAACCGGCCGTCGTCTCCGTTGAAGTGCCCGGCACCACCGCGCGATCGCGGATGAACTGAGTGAATACCCACTTCTCGCCGGTTCGTGGCGGACGTCCCGCATGCAGCGTCCGCAAGTCCGCGGTGCCGTCGGGTAACGTGTTGATGAAACAAAATCCTTCGCCGGCCTTGCCTTTGTGACTGAGGCCCAGGCGGGGAAAATCCGTGCTGCCGCCTTCGTAGTCCTCGTTCAGGTAGATCAAGAATGTGGCGATACGCTGGCCGTTGCGCGCGAGCTCCTGGTCGTAGTCCGGGGTGTCCGGATCGACGAAATCATAATGATCGTGGAACGTCTCGCCGGGCGCGTAATGCAGCACGAAAGGCGATTCGAATTGACGGAACGGAACGCCGATCGCCGCGGCGATCCGTGCCTGGAGCACGATCTGCACTAGATCGGCGTCTTCCAAGGTGAACCCGGCGGACGTATTGGTGCGTTCGGGCCTTTTCTCGAGAGCTCGCCTCTCGGGGTTGTAGACCAATGCGGGTGACAGCCGGCCGCGCGCTCTCGTCACGAGCCACTTACATACGCGCGCATCGACGAACCGTTCGTAAACGCGAATCGGCGGATCGACGTTGAGCGTGCGGCCGACGTCGGCGAACAACAGCGTCGCCATGTCGACGTTGGCACGAAGGCGGCGCCAATGATCGGTTCGTACCTCACCTCGCTCGGCCTCGGCTGCAAGCGCCGGATCGCTGCACAGCACGCCCAATGCACCGCGCGCGCGTGAGGAGCCGAGCTCCGCCGCAAGCTGAAGCCAGTCGAGAGCCTCGTTCCAATTCTGACGACGATAAATGCCGGCCCCGACGAGAACGGCGCACAGCTCCGCGGCGGCGGCATCGCCTTGCATACCGGCCTCGGCGATCAGCCGGACGCCTTGCTCGCCCAAGCAGGGGGCCCGGTCGCCCAGCAGTATTCGAAGGCCTACTTTGCGCTTCGCGACCAGATCGCCTGCCATCGCCGCCCGGGAAAGCACGGCAATGGCGTCTCGATGTCTGCCGGCCTTATCGAGGGCCGCCGCTTCCAGAACGGCCGGTGACGCGTCTTCGTCGAAGACGTGTGGGCTCGAGGGATGATCGGACATGAAAGTATTCTGCCCATCGGGACGTTCGCGAACAAACCCGGCGCGAAGATCTCGTGAGTGCTCCGTATCTTGCTTGCAGCCCGCGGCGGTATACTTTCGGCGCCGGCTACCTTCTTAGTGGGTCCGGAGGGGGGATTCCATGGTTGACGGCGTAGGGCCCATGCCGTTCTTCTCGTCGCGGCGCGCGTCGCGACTCCGGCGCACCGCTTTCTGCGACGAGCTCGTGCTCGACCGAAATTCCTCTCGGTCGCTTCAAGATCAAATCGTCGACTTCTTTCGCAAGTCCATCGCATCGGGACGGTTACGTCGAGGACGTCGCCTGCCTTCGTCGCGCGAGCTGGCGGACTATCTGGGGATCTCTCGCACGACCGTCGTGCAGGCGTACGAGCGTTTGACCGCGGAAGGTTACGTGACCGCTCGTCCGCGCGCTGGCATTTATGTCGCCGATGCGCTGCCGGACGATTTCTT
This sequence comes from Gammaproteobacteria bacterium, assembly GCA_017577365.1. GTDB lineage: Bacteria > Pseudomonadota > Gammaproteobacteria > Steroidobacterales > Rariloculaceae > ZC4RG20. Next base: position 22,810 of record PKRJ01000028.1, read on the forward strand.
GTCTCATTTGCGGCCGAAGCTCGCGGCAGCCGGACATCCGTCGGCTCGCGCGTCGAACCGAAGGCATTCCTCGGAACGAACGGAGGACGCGTTCTCGTTGGTGGCCGGCGTTCCGGCGATCGACCACTTTCCGTGGAAAGCTTGGCGAAAGCTCTCCGCCGCGGTATTGCGCGAAGACGCGGCGCGCATCGTCGGCTGGGCCGATCCTCGCGGCGAGCTTCCGCTGAGGGAGGCGATCGCCGAGTATCTCGGTGAAGCGCGCGGCATCGTTTGCACGCCCGACCAGATCATCGTCGCAAGCGGCTCTCGGCCGCTCGTGGAAGCGGTCGTGCGATCGCTGCCGTTGCCCAATCGGCTGGTGTGGTTCGAGGAACCGGGCGATCCGGTGTCACGCGCCGTGCTCCAGGCGCTCGGGCTCACGCCCGTGCCGATCCCGGTGGACGGTGACGGCATCGACGTCGGTCGCGGCTGCGCTATCGCCCCTGCGGCGAAGCTCGCGGTGGTGGCTCCTTCCCATCACTATCCACTCGGTGTGACGATGAGCCTCGAGCGGCGGCGGGCGTTACTCGAATGGGCGGCGAAGAGCAAGGCCTGGATCATCGAGAACGAGATCGACGGTGACTTCCGTTTCTCGCGGTCGTTCTACCCGCCTTTGTATTCCCTCGATTCCTTCGAACGCACGTTGTATCTCGGTAGCTTCAACAAGATGCTCGCGCCGGGATTGCGTGTGGGTTACATGGTGCTGCCACCGCGTCTCGCGCAGAGCTTCGAGTGCAGTGGCCCCTCGGTAAGCGTGCACCATCAATTGGTGCTCGCGCGCTTTTGCGAGCAGGGCCACTTGATATCTCACCTGAGACGCCTGCGGGAGGTTCATGCTCGCCGGCGTGCGTTGCTGATCGAAGCGCTCTCGGAGGAAGCGGGTGACGTTCTCGAGCTCAAGCGGCTTCCGTTGGCCGGATTGAGGCTGCCGGTGAATCTTGCGGCCGACGTGCCGGATCACCGCATCACGTGTGCATGCGGGACTCGCCTTACGATCGGTCGTCCCATGTCCGCTTGTTACGTGGCGGAGCCGCGCCAGTCTGGCCTGATTTTGGGGTTCGCTGCAACGCCGGACGAGCGCATTCGAACTGCCGTGCGTCAGCTCGCGTCGGTGATACGAAGGCAGCGGACCGAACGCCCGAGAGTGGCGGCGGCCTATTGAAACGCGGTCTTGCCGGCGGACGCGGCCCTGGACAAAGGAGGAGCACTCGTCATCAGCTTCATGCCGGAAGCGAGGAGGAACACGACTGCGAACGCGACGAAGCTCGGCACGTAGCTGTCCGTCTTCTCGTACAGCCAGCCTACGAAGACGACGCATCCGCCGGCGATCGGCAAAGTGCAAAGCCGGAGAGAGCCGTACGCCCTTCCGAATTCCTTTGTATCGAAGTGACGGGAAAGCGTCGTTGCCTGAAGGGGGATGATTCCGCCGAAAGCGAAACCCAACAACACGCCGGACACCAGTAACGGAACATAAGTCGACGATATCGCCAGCGCGCCCATTGCCGCCGCGCAAGCCGTCGTGACGACCAACGTCGCTCGCGCCGTGCCGGCGCGATCGATGAACCAGCCCGTGATCGGCTTGCACAAGAGCGCCGCGCCGGACGTGGCCGACAAGATCGCGGCGGCGCGATACGAGTCGACGCCGAGCTCCGTGTAATGAAGGAAAAGATGACCATTGAGCGCCACGTACACGCCCTCGATGAGGCCGAAAAGCAGGACGGCGCGCCAGAAGGTCTTGGTGACGACGATGGTCCCATACGCTTCGAGGATCGACGCGGGGACCGTCGCGGCCGAGCGCGGGTGCGCTCGCACGATGATCGCGATCAGCGGCAGCACGAAGATCAGGTAAATCAACGCAAAGAGCTCGTACGCGTCGCGCCAGCCCATGGACTCGAGGAGATATACTGCGATGGGCGGCGTGACGATACCGGCAACGGACGCTCCCGTGATCATGATCCCGAGAGCCATGCCGCGCCGTCGATCGAAGTGATGCACGAGCAGCTGCGAGGCGGCGCGCTGGCCCAAGGCACTCTGACCCGTGCCGACGAAAAGGGCGAGAACCACGGCGAACGGGAGAAAGCTATCGATATGCGTCAGGGCGAGAAAACCCATCGCGAACCATATCGAAGCGAGCAGCATGACGTTGCGTGCTCCGTAGCGGTCGAGCAGATAGCCGAGGACCGGAGCGAAAAACGCCCCGACGACGTAGACGCCCGTGAATGCCAACGACATCTCGGTGCGGGAAATGTCGAAGGCGACGATCTGCTCGGACGCGAACACGTTTCCCGAATGCATGTAGACGCTGGCCGACATGAAAACGAGGAACCAGCACAGCGCAACGAGACAGGGGCCGTGGCTCCGGCCGCTTGGATTCGGCCCTCGCATGCTCGAGAAGGTCACGGTGGACGGACTTTCTGTAAATCTAGCCCTGACAGCGCGGCTTGACTACTGTCCGCGACCACACTGAGGAAGCTATGATCTGAGCTGACATTTGCGTAATCTGCTCCGATTTCGGTCGATTGACCAGCGCTTTGTTATCGGGGAACGTCTGCATCGGCGTCTTGCCGCGATGGACGGGGAAGCGAGAACGATCGGTAAAGTCCGGAATGGATCGATCGGCATGCATTCCTCGCGCTGAGGCTGCGATGCTCGCCGTCGTCGGGGCGTTAGCGGCGTTATCGTCGTTCTTCGCCACGCGAGCATCCGCGGAAATCGTCGGCGAGCCCTCCGGAGGAGGGCCGTTTCCGGCGGTCGTCGAAACGCGGCCCGAGCTGCCGGAGCATACGATCTATCGTCCGGCGGAATGGCCCGACGAGCCGTTACCGCTCTACGTCTGGGGTAACGGCGGTTGCGGCAATAACGGTCTCGCGCATGCCTCCTACCTGTATCACATCGCTTCGCATGGTTACGTCGTCGTCGCGCTAGGTGTTCCGGGCGGCGGGCCGCCCCCGCCTGCCGACGGCTCTCGAGACGCGACCCAAGCGTCGCAGATGCTCGAAGCGATCGATTGGGCGACGCGGGAGACGGCAAGAAAAGGCGGCGATTTCTCGGGACGCATCGACGTCTCGCGCGTCGCGGTCGGCGGCCACAGCTGCGGGGGGCTGCAGGCGCTCGCGGTCTCGCACGATCCGCGCGTCGATACGACGCTCGTCTTGAACAGCGGCATCTATATCACGCCGGGCAGCGGGCGCAGCCGCGTGGAAATCGACAAGTCGCAGCTCGCGCGTCTACATGCGCCGGCGCTCTACTTGAGCGGCGGTCCATCGGACATCGCCCACGAGAATGCGCGCGACGACGTTGCGCGCATCGACCGCGTGCCGGTGTTCTTCGGCGCGTTGCCGGTCGGTCACGGAGGCACGTTCTCTGCGCCCGGCGGCGGTGAATGGGGACGCGTCAGCTTGCGCTGGCTCGATTGGCACCTCAAGGACGACGCCGATGCGAGCTGGGATTTCGCGGGAGCCAGCTGCCGCCTGTGTGCCGACGAACGTTGGAGCGTGCAGCAGAAACAGATGCCGCCGCCGACGGGACCTTTCCGCGAATCCCTCTACGTGTCGGTGCGCGACGGCACGTTGCTCGCGATGAACATTCTGCGGCCCGCCGAGAACGGTGTGCTGCTCGACGGCCCGCATCCGGTGATCTTCTCGTTCACGCCGTACCGCGCGCGCTACCGGACGGGGAACGGACGCGTCGTCGGCCCCCGCGTCGCGGGCGCGGCGGACGAGGCGCTGCTCGCCGCGGGTTACGTGCTCGCGGTCGCGGATATTCGCGGTAAGGGGGCGTCATTCGGCTCCCGGCGCGGTTTCCAGGATCGGACCGAAGCGCTCGACGGATACGATCTCGTCCAGTGGCTCGCCAAGCAGCCATGGTCGAACGGCAAGGTCGGGATGTTCGGCTGCTCGTATCTCGGCGGTACCGCGGTGCACGTCGCGACGGCCGCGCCGCCCGCGCTGCGCGCGATCTTCGCCGGTGCGACCGACCTCGACAAATTCGCTTTCGTTCGCAAAGGCGGGGTTACCGCGCAGTTCAACACGCGTCCGGACGAGCCGCTCAGTGACGACTTGGCGAGCGTACCGGTCGACGCGGATCACGATGGGAGTCTGCTGAGGGCAGCCGTCGCCGAGCATGCACGCAATACGCCGATGGCTCTGCTCTGGTACGGCATGCCGTTTCGAGACAGCGTGTCGGAGCTGACGGGCAACCGCTTCTGGGAGGAGGTCGGCCCTTACACGTATCTCGAGACGTTGCGCGAGTCCGGCATCGCGACGTACTTCTTCAGCAACTGGCGCGACGAGCCGACCGCGCAAGTGATCCTCGCCGCCGAGAATCTCGGCAGCCGCCTGCTGCTCGGGCCGGGCTTGCATTGCGTGACGCCGCCCGATTTCGATTTCACTGGCGAGCTGCTGCGATTCTTCGACGAGCATCTGCGTGACAAAGCGCCCGACGATCCCGCCCCTCGTGTAACCTGGTGGCTCAACGGCGCGCCGCCCGGCGAAAACTGGCGGCATGACGACCGATGGCCCGGCGTGCGTGCGCCTGCGGAGACGTGGTATCTCGCCGAGGGCGAGAACGGTGAGCGCGCGCTGCGAGCGGATAGCGCGAACGCCGCACGGACGACGTTCACTGTCAATTACGACGTCGCGACCGACGAGTACTTCTTGCTCTGGATCGATTCGCAACACGGCCGGGGCTTAAGCTTCACGTCGCCGCCGTTCTCGAGGCCGCACACGCTGATCGGCTATCCCGTCGTACATTTGAAGATCGCCTCCGATCAGCCCGAGCCGATCCTGTTCGCTTATCTCGAAACGCTCGCGCCCGACGGCACCGCGTCCGTGATCGCGGTCGGCCGTCTCGCTGCGGCCTATCGCAAGACGGGCGAGGCCCCTTACGACACGCTCGGTTTGCCGTGGCATACGGGCCTCGAAGCGGACTACGCGCCGCTCGCGGCGGGCGAAGAAGCCGTGTTGAGCTTCGCGCTCACGCCGACGTCGGAGGTCATCGACGCGGGCTATCGCTTGCGTCTGGTCGTGACCGGCGCCGATCCGCGACAACGAAACCTCGAGGACGTGCGAATCGATCCGCCGCCGAACATCACGCTGATTCTCGGTGGAGCCGACGGTTCGCGCGTGGAGCTCCCGCTGGCCGTTTACTGAAGGATGCAGCGTTGGTCGACTTCACCGAGGCAAGCCTCGATCCCGACGACGTTCTGATTCTTCTCGCAGGCGATCTCGTGCTCGACGCCGAGGAGCCGGATCACTGGCTCTCCGGCATCGCACCCGCCGTGCGCGCGGCCCACGTCTCGATCGGCCATCTCGAGGTGCCCCATACGCGTCGCGGCAAGGAGCTGATCGGCGACGTGCCGGCGGCTCCCGCGGCTCCGGAGCATCTCGACGCGTTGGCGCGGTGCGGCTTCACCGCGCTCACGCTCGGAGGCAACCACATCGCCGACTGGGGCGGCGAAGGGATCGAGGATACGCGCGAGCGGCTCGACCGGCTCGGTATCGAGCACACCGGAGCCGGAGCGACGCTCGCCGAAGCACGGCGGTCTGCGTGGCTCGAGTGCCGCGGCAAACGAATCGCGGTGCTGAGCTACAACTGCGTGGGTCCCGAGGCCGGCTGGGCGTCCGCGGAGCGGCCGGGATGCAACTATCTTCGCATCGCGACCGCGGACGGAAGTCCCGTTGCACCGGCCGCGCCGCTCGCGCACGTGACGGAGGAGGCGCTACGGCAGCTCCGGGAAGACGTCGCGGCGGTGCGCGCCGACGCGGATGTCGTGGTCGTCGCGCTGCACAAAGGCATCGTTCACACGCCGGCCAAGCTTGCGCCCTACGAGCGGCCGCTCGCCGCCGCAGCCGTCGCAGCGGGAGCGGACATCGTCGTCGGCCATCATGCGCATTTGCTGCGCGGCATCGAGATGGTGAACGGCCGCCCGGTATTTCACGGCCTCGGCAACGCGTGCGTCGTGACCCATGCGCTCTCGCCCGGGCAGGACCACCCGGCGCGCGCCGCGTGGGTGGCGCGCCGTCGCAAGCTGTTCGGCTTCGAGCCGGATCCCCGTTACACGCTCGCGCCGTTTCACCCGGACGCGGTGCACGGCGCGCTCGGCGTGGTGATCTTGCATGCCGACGGGCGGCGATCGACCGGGGTCGTGCCGCTCTGGGTCGAGCCGCCCGGCCGGCCGCTTTGCGTCGATGACGAGCGGGCCGAAGCCGCGATCGAGTACCTGGATTGGATCACCCGCGAGGCCGGAATGCCCGCGTTGCGCTGGCGGCGCGCGTCGACGTTCCTGTGGCTGTGCGATCCGCTGCACGAGCGTTAGGCGAGCTGCCACGCCGTGCGTCGAGCCGAAACGAAGGCAGGGTAGAATCGTTCGCGGTGGAGCTCCGGCATCTACGTTATTTCGTCGCCGTCGCGGAAGAGCTCAACTTCACGCGTGCCGCCGTGCGTTTGCGCACCGCTCAACCATCCCTGAGCCAACAGATCCGGCAGCTCGAGGAGGAGCTCGGCGTCACGCTGCTCGATCGGAATCGCCATCGTGTCGCTTTGACGGACGCGGGAAGAGTCTTTCTTCAGCAAGCGAAGGACATTCTTTCGCGGGTCGATCACGCGAAACGGCTGGCGCGCCAGGCCGCCGACGGTTTCGCGGGCGAGCTCGCCGTCGGCACGTTCGCGTCCGCCGACGTGAGAGTCCTTCCGGTGCTGCGGTCGCTCGTCGCCGAGCGTATGCCGGAGCTTCGGCTCATCCTGCATAGCCGATACGCGGTGGAGCCCGTGTCCGGATTGAGAACGGGCAAGCTCGACGTCGCGTTCATGCGTCAGCCGGAAGACACCGAGGGGCTCGAGGTGATCGAGCTGGTACGCGAGCAGGTCGTCATCGCCTTGCCTTCGCATCATCCGCTCGCCCGTCGCAAGAAAATTCCGATCAAGAGTCTCGAGGACATGCCGTGCATCGCCATGGAGCGCGTGATATCACCGCCGCTGTACGACGCGGTCGCCGCGCTGTTTCGCAAAGCGCGCATCCGAACGCACGACGTATCGAGCGCGGACAACATCCTCGGGCATCTCCAGCTCGTGAGAGAGGGCTTGGGGTTCGCGGTGCTGCCCGAATCGTTGAAGGAACTGGTGCCGTCGGGCGTCACGGTGCGGCCGCTCGATTGCGAGCCGGTTCCCACCGTGTCGATCGTGCTCGCATACCGGCACGGAAACCCGTCGCGGCTCGTGCGTGAGTTCGTGAACCTCGTGCGCCGTACGTTCACCCCGCCGGCTCGCGGTTAGACGTGAGAAGTCTAACCACAAGCAGGGACGCGTATTAGCCGTGCCGATCCCGCGGCGCTAGACTCGTCCCGGGGAGGCAATCACGAAACGAATCGATGCGCGGCGCCGCATCGGAACGTGGCCGCTAGCTCGTGATTTCTCGAACGCTGATCCGACGACGATGAATCGCTCGATCAATCTCTGTGTCTTTCTTCTTGCCTGCACGGCCACCACGCTTCTCATGGCCGAAACGCCGTCGAGAAGCGCGGAGAAGCTGCGTGAGTGGTGGTGGCCGCCCGGCGACGGTCGCGTATTCCCCGCGTACGTCGAGTACGACAACGAGCTCGGGCGGCTCGGCATCGTGAACGCCAATGGGCCGATCGAGACGGCGGGACATCCGTTCTTCGAGCCGCTCGGCACCAACGGGCGCGCGTGCGTTTCGTGCCATCAGCCCGCCGACGGCATGTCGCTGTCGGTCGCGAGCATCAGGCAGATCTGGGAAGCGACGAACGGGACCGATCCGATCTTCGCGCCGATCGACGGCATGAACTGCCCGAACCTGCCGCCGGGCGATCCGGCGTCGCACTCGTTGCTGCTCGAGCGCGGCCTATTCCGAATCGCGCTGCCGTGGCCGCCGATCGGCGACGATGGGCAACCGATCGAGCCCGAGTTCACGCTCGAGGTCGTGCGCGACCCGACCGGCTGCAACACCGATCCGGTCTATGGAATCGACGGCGAGCGCCGCGAGATTTCCGTCTATCGCCGGCCGCGGCCGGCGGCGAACCTGCGGTACGTCGTATCGACGAGATTCGGCGTCTCGCCGTTCATAGGCAAGACCGGCATGCTCGCAGCGGTCGATCCCGAGACCGGGCTGCCGGTCAACATGAACATGATGGCCGATGCGCGCGAGCCGACGCTGAAGACGCAAGCGCAATCGGCCGCGCGGACGCACATGGAGGTCGCGAAGCCGTTGACGCCCGAGCAGCTCGAGAAGATCCGGGAATTCGAGCTGCAGCTCTACGCGGCGCAGGTCTACTCGAACGGCGCCGGCAGATTGGACGAGCCGGACGGGCCGTCCGGACTCGGGCCCCGGGCGCTGGAGAGGGGCCAGGACGGCGTGCTCGGGAACAACACGACGCGCTACGTGATTCCGATGGAGAACAAATGGGCGAACCTGCCCGAAGGCGATACGCCCGAGGAACGCGAGCGCAACGCCTTTCGCGAGTCCGTGCAGCGCGGCCACGACGTGTTCTTCTTCCGCACGTTCTGGATTCGCGACGCAATGCACATCAACACGGTGGGTCTCGGTAATCCGGCCAAGCGCACGTGCGCGACGTGTCACGGCATGCACATGACCGGGATGGATACCGCGAACGGCTGGATGGACCTCGGCACGACGAATCATCCGTGGGCGCTCGAGCCGCCGGAGGATCCCTGGGCGAAGAAGCTCCCCGAGTTGCCGCTGTTCAAGATCACGTGCCGCGAGGATCTGCCGCCGCACCCGTTCTACGGCCGCGTGATCTACACGCAGGATCCGGGGCGGGCGCTGATCTCGGGCAAGTGCGAGGACGTCGGCGCGATCGTGATGCAGCAGTTTCGCGGGCTCGCGGCACGTGCGCCGTACTTCTCGAACGGTTCCGCCGCGACGTTGCGCGAGCTGGTCGACTTCTACGATCGGCGCTTCAACATGCGCCTCACGGAGCAGGAGCGCATCGATCTAGTGAATTTCTTGAGTGTGCTCTGATGACTGGTCGTGCTCATAGAGGAGCGGTGCTCCTTCTGCTGATCTCCTCGGCCGCCCAGGCGGCGCCGGCGCCCGGCGAGCGCATCAGCTTCGTGAGCTGCCCGATCGTGCGCGACACGCGCACGGTGCCGTGCTGGCTCGCCGAGTACGATGGCGAGACGTATTACTTGACGATTCAGACGGACGTCAGTGCTCCGGTCACGCCGCCGATGCTCGGTCATCTCGTCCTGGTCGAAGGTGTCGTTTCGGACGCGCCGCGGATCTGCGGCGGAATCGTGCTCGAGCCGGTGCGCCTCTCCGTGATGCCGGAGATCGACGCGAACTGCAACACGCTGTTGCCGGCCGACGAGCGCTACACGATCGACTTCAATCCGCGGCCGCCGGGGCCGAGCGCCGGACGGCTCGCCTTCGCACCGAATCCGTCGGGGCAGCCCGAGCCGCGGCCCGCGCTCGAGGGGCCGCAAACGGTCGACGTCTATTTCGATTTCGACCGAGGCGTATCCTTCCGACATCCGTCCGACCTCATGTCGATCGTTCGAATCGCGCGCGACCTTCCCGCGCGCCGCGTGCGAATCACCGGCGTGCGCGGCGCGCATCTCTTGAGCGACGGCACGCTCCTGCGAGAATCGGCCGGTGTCGGCCAGCGGCGCGCGGAGGAAGTCGCTCGCTTACTGCGCGGCGCCGGTCTCGAGGTGGAGCCCGAGATCGACTGGATCGACGGCGAGGCCGAGGCGGACGGAATCGACGATTGGCGCTCACGTCGCGTGACGGTCGTGCTTTTCCCGGACTGATCGTCAGGTCTCGATGGAGCGGCTGAGAAACGCGCTCGTGTGGATCGCCGGAGGCGCGTTGCTCGTGGTCGTCGCGGTCGATTCGCTCGCCATGATCGGGCGGCAAATCCGGTTTCCGTTGCTCGGCTCCATCGAGATCATCGAGGCGGTCGTGCTGATCGCGGCGGGCGGCGGCCTCATCGTCGCGACGCTCGACCACGCGCATGCACGCGTGAATCTGCTGCTCGAGCGCCTGTCGACGACGTCGCGAGAACGCGTGTTGCGTCTGCACGCGTTGGCGGGAGCTCTGCTCTTCGCGGCATTGCTCGCGGGGACGGCATGGATCGCGGCGGATCTCTGGCACGGTCACGAGGCGAGCGAGCTGCTCGGCATTCCGTATCGGCCGCTGCGCATCGCCGCCGTGCTCACGCTGCTCGTGCTTTTCGTGCTGTCGCTCAGGGGCGCGCTGGGTCGGAGGACGCGATGATCGGCGAGCCGAGCCTGGGACTCGCCGGCGTGGTCGTGCTTCTGGTCCTGCTGCTCACCGGCATGCCGATCGGCATCGCCCTCGGCATCACCGGGCTCGGCGGCTTGATTCTTACGCTCGGTCTCGAGCCCGCGCTGATCAAGTCCGGCGTGCTCGTCTTCGAGACGATGTCGCGCTACGAGCTCGGCACGTTGCCGCTGTTCATGCTGATGGCGCACCTGTGCTTCATCGCCGGTGCGAGCGGCGATTTCTTCGGATTCGCGTCGCGGCTCTTCGGGCATCGCCGAGGAGGACTCGCGATTGCGTCGGTCGCCGGATGCGCCGGCTTCGGCTCGATCAACGGCTCGAGCCTCGCGACGGCTGCAACGATGGGGCTCGTGGCCGTGCCCGAGATGCGCGCGCGGGGTTACTCCGACGCGCTCGCGACCGGCACCGTCGCCGCGGGCGGCACGCTCGGCCAAATGATCCCGCCGTCGGGCGCGCTGATCGTTTTCGGAATCATCGCCGAGCAGTCGATCGGCACGTTGTTCACCGCGGCGATCGTTCCGGGCCTCACTCAGATGCTGAGCTATTTTCTCGTCGTCGCGCTCATCGTCGGTTGGCGGCCGGAGCTCGCGCCGCCGACGCCGCGCGCCACCTGGGAGGAGCGCATCGGAGCGTTGCGGCGTGTCGCCGACGTCGGATTGCTCGTCCTCGTCGTGATCGGCGGCATCGTCTTCGGCTGGATCACCGCCTCCGAGGCGGCCGCGGTCGGCGCCGCCGGAGCCCTGCTCATCTGCTCGAAGCGCGGCAAGCTCGACCGCGCGAGCTTGCGCCGCGCCCTCGAGGAAACGCTGCGGACGAGCGGCTTGATCTATCTCGTCGTGATCGGTGCGCTGATCTTCGCGGCGTTCATTGCCGTCACCGGCCTCGCCGATGCGATCGGCAATCTCATCGTCGGTCTCGGCTTGGGTCCCGTCGCGACGATGGCGCTCGTCGCCGTGTTCTTGTTGCTGATCGGCTCCGTGCTCGACGGCCTCGCGCTCATGCTGCTGACGACGCCGATATTGCTGCCGCTCGTCACGGGCATGGGCTTGTCCCCGATCTGGTTCGGCATCTTTCTCGTGCGCGCGATGGAGATCGGCTTCATTCACCCGCCGATGGGTATGAACCTTTACGTCATACAGCGCGTCGTCCCCGACGTTTCGCTCGGTCGAATTTTCAAGGGCGTTCTGCCGTTCCTCACGGCGGATCTCGTGCATCTCGCACTCTTGATCGTTTTTCCCGCGATCGTCCTGGCATTGCCGAATTGGTTGGGCCGATGAACGAAAAGACTTCGGTGGCGGAGATCGACTTTCGCTTGCGCGAGCCGCTCGAGGCGTATCGTGACGGTTCCGGCGGCATCGGTTTCGTCGGCCCGGATATCCCGATCGAAGTGCTCATCGCGAGCGGTCGACCGTTCGGTCACTTGCCGTGGCGAGCGGATCGTCCGACGCCGTGGGCGGATCGCTGGCTCGAGTCGAGCTTTCCGTACTGGTCGCGCTCGATTCTCGAGCAATGGCACGAAGGCGTTTTCGATGCGCTCGAGACGGTCGTCTTCTCGCGCAGCGACGACGCGAGCCATCGGCTCTATTACTACGTGCGCGAACTGCAGCAGCACGGCAAGCTGCGCGGCCCGAAGCCGCTCGTCTTCGACATCGCGCTCATTCCGCGAGAGTCGAGCCTCGCGCATACCGAGACCGCGCTGATCGAGCTGATGCGCGCGCTCGGCGTCGATGTCGACGCGCTGCCCGACGCGATCGAGCGCGCGAACGCGCTCCGCCGCAGCTTCGCGCGGCTCGAGAGCTCGCGCGTCGCGAACGGCCCCTTGTACGAAAGGCTCGGGCGAGCGGCGCTCTGGACGAACCCGTGCGACTGGGTCGACGCGCTGCGGCTGCCGGAATCGACGGCGGCCGCGACGAGGCTGCTGCTCGCGGGCTCCACGCCGCCCGACGAGCGTCTGCACGAGGCGGCGGAGGCGGCGGGCGCGAGCATCGTCTCGGAGGCGAACGCGCTCGCGCTCGGTCGGCTGGGCCCGGAGCTCGACGCGGCATCGGCACGCGCGGCGAACGACGAGCGCGGAGGCCTGGTCCGAGCGCTGGCAAGGCATTTGCGCGCGGCATCGATCGCGCCGCGGGCGTTCTTCGATCGCGGAGCATGGATCGTCGGCCGCGCTCGCGCGGCGCGTGCCGCGGGCGTCGTGGTTTGGCTCGCACGCGAGGACGAGGCGCTGGCCTGGACTGCGCCGGCGTTGGAGCGCGCTCTCGCTGCTGCAGGGGTGCCCGTTCTGATGCTTACCGCGCGACGTTGGCAAGCCGACGACGATACGCCCGTGCGCATCGCAGAGTTCGTCAGGAGGTGTTCGAGTGCGACCGCTTGAAGGCACCGTCGTCGTCGCGGACGAGGTGATGGCGAGACGGCCGCTGTGCCGCTTGCTCGCGACGCTCGGCGCGGAGATTCGCGTGGACCCGATCGACGCCGAGCACATCGGGCGTGCCGATTTTCTCGTCGACGCGCAGGGCTTGGAGCGTCTCGCGGATCGCGGCATCACGCGCGAGCGGCTCGAAGCGTGGAATTCGGCGCTCGTGCACGTTTCCGTGACGCCTTTCGGCAGCGGCGGTGAGCGCTCGCGCTGGCGCGGCGGCGAGCTCGTCGCTTCGGCGATGGGAGGCACTTTGCGCCTGACGGGCGAGCCGGACCGGCCGCCGGTCAAGGAGGCGCTCGACGCGTGCACGTTTCACGCGGACATGGTGGCCGCGGCGGGCGCGATGGCCGCGTGGTATTCGCGTCTCAGGTCCGGTCTCGGACAGCACGTCGACGTGTCCATTCAGGAAGTCGCGTTCAGCCGCAACGTCAACGGCGTGATTGGTTGGCAGTTCGATCGCCGCAAGCTCCACCGGATCGGCAACGCGCTGAACTACGGCCGTGCGACCGTGCGCTGTCTGTGGCGTCTCGCGGACGGATGGTGTTTCCACAGTCTGATGACCGGGCGCTTCGGAGCGCCGGCGAATGAGGCGCTGTCGAGATGGATCGACGAGGTTGGGTTGCCGAATCCGCTCCGCGGCGTCGACTGGCTGCGCTACGACCGCTCGGCGCTCGACGCCGAGACGCGCGCGGAGTGGGAGCGAGCGATCGACGCGTTCTTCCGTACGCGTACGCGTGAAGAGATCCGTACCGAGGGGCGGCGGCGCGGGATCAACGCCTGCGTCGTCGAGGAGCCGGACGACGTGCTGGCCGATCCGCATCTCGCCGCGCGCGAGTTCTGGGAAGAGCGCGACGGCATCAAGCGGCCCGCGCGCTTTGCCCGGATTACCGCGGCGGCGGTAAGCTCGCCGGAAAGAGTCGCGGCGCTTCGCGAACGCGCCACCGATTTGTCGAACGAACGGCGCGGAGGACCGCTTGCCGGCGTGCGCATCCTCGATTTCTCTTGGGCGCTCGTCGGCTCGATCACGACGAAAGTCCTCGGCGATCTCGGTGCGGACGTCGTCAAGGTCGAGAGCCGTACTCGTCCGTGTCTCTCACGCCTCGACGTGCAGGTATCGGTGTCTCGCCGCGGCGATCTGGACGACAAGCCGTGGTTCGCGCATCTGAACACTTCGAAGCGGAGCTTGTCGCTCGATTTGAAGAAGCCGGAATCGCGCGAGATCATCGATCCGCTGCTCGGCTGGGCGGACGCGGTTGTCGAGAATTTCTCGCCCGGCACGATGGAGAAGCTCGGGCTCGACTACGCATCGTTGTCCGCCGCGTATCCCGGTCTCGTCATGGTGTCCGGCAGCGTCTACGGGCAAACGGGCCCGCTCGCGCGCGAATGGGGCGTCGACGGCACGGGCGCGGCCCTTTCGGGGCGGACGTTTCTCACGGGATGGCCGGATCGCGATCCGGTCGTGCCGGGCGCGGTGCCTTACGGGGACGTGATCGTGCCGTACGTCATGGCGGCGTGCGCGATCGCCGCGCTCGGCCATCGTCTTCGCGGCGGCCGCGGCTGCCACATCGATGCGGCGATGTACGAGATTTGCGTGCAGCAGATGGCCGAGGCGATCGAAAGCGTGCAGCGGGGCGTTCCGCCGCGTCGAATGGGTAACGCCGATCCCGCCGTGCGGCTGCAAGACGTCTATCCCGCGCGCGGCGAGGACCGGTGGATCGCGATCACCGCGTTCGACGACGAGGATCTCGAGCGTCTCATGCGTCTGACGGGCGGCCGCCCGATCGAGGAGTGGACGCGTGAGCGCGACGAGTTCGAGCTCGTCGAGCTGCTGCAGCGCGAAGGCATCGCGGCCGGCGCGGTCCAGGATATCGAGGATCTCGTCGAGCGCGATCCGACGCTTCGCGAGCGCGGCGCGCTGATCGAGCTGCCGCATCCGAAGCTCGGTCCTTTCGGTCACGTGCGTACGCCGATCTCGTTCTCGCGTGTCGCGGTCACACCGTACCGGGCTCCCGCGATCGGCGAGCACACCCGGGAGATCGTGCGTTCGCTGATCGGGCTCAATGATGCGCGCATCGCGGAGCTCGAGGCCAAAGGAGTATTCGAATGAGCACGAAGGCCTATTCGCCGCGCCGGCCGCTCGACTGCACGGTCGCCGCGAAGGCTTTCCAGAAGGCCTTCGGTGCGGAGCTCAAGACTCGCGTCGTCGAGCGCGGCGAGCCGTTCGCGCTCGCGCAGGCGGACACGCCGCACGAGATTTTCCACGCGATGAATATCCCCGTCATCGCGAATCAGTGGTGGTCCGCCTATATCTCCGCGAAGCAGCTGTCGAAGCGCTATTTCGGCGCGCTCGACGAGCAAGGGTTCCCGCCGAATCGGTGCAGTTACTGCTCGTTGGGTCTCGCCTGCACGCTTGCCGCGGATCCGGCCACGGCGCCGTGGGGCGGGCTGCCGCGTCCGACCGTGCTCGTCGCGCGCCTGACTTGCGAATGCATACAGCACGTTTTCTCGATCTGGGCGGAGGCGCTCGGCACCGACTTCTTCCCTCTGGAAGCGCCGGCGTGGATCAACACTCTTCCCGAGTGGTATCGCCATTCGCGGAGCCGTTGGGAGGAAGTTTACGATGCGCGTCGAATCGACCTCTTGACCGCGGAGATGCGCGAGCTGATCGCGCTGCTCGAGCGCAAGACGGATCGCAAATTCGATCTCGGCGAGCTCGCCCGGCTCATGGAGCGCATCAACGAGCAGGAGCAACTGCTCGCCGAGACGGCGGAGATCGTCGGCAGCGCGCGGCCGTGCCCGATCTCGCTCAACGATCAGATGACCAACACGATGATCCCACAGTGGCATCGAGGATCGGATTGGGCGGTAGCGCACGCGCGTCGCTTCCGAGACGAGGTGCTGGAGCGTGTGCGCGCGGGCGCGAGCGGTTTCAACGAGCGCGTGCGGCTCATGTGGATCGGTGCGGGTCTCTGGCACGATACGTCGTTCTACGAGGCGCTCGAGGAACGCGCCGGCGCGGTATTCGTCTGGTCGATGTATCTGCCGTTCTCCGGCGCGCAATACATTCGCGAGCTGCAGGGCCGGCCGCTCGAGGCGCTCGCGAGTCGCATCTGCTCGATGAACGAAGTGCTGCACCTTCCGCCGTGGATGAGCGATTGGCTGGTCAGCGAAGCCGAGCGGTGCGCCATCGACGCCGCCGTGGTTCTCGTTCCGCCCGACAACCGCCTGTCACAGTCCGGCACGTTGCTCGCGGCCGAGGCGTTGCGCGCGGCGGGCGTGCCGACGCTGATGCTCTCCGCGGACATGGTGAACGCGGCGACGTGGAGCAGAGACACGGCGGTCGGCATCGTCGAAGACTTCCTGCGCCGCGAGGTGGCGGCATGAGGCCGGCGGTCGCCTTTGCGTTGATTCTCGCCGGCTGCGCTCGCGATCCGGCCGGCGTCGCCGCGGTGGACGCGGCAGCCGGCCGCGCGGTCGTCGAGCTTCTGTACGCGACGCCGTATGCCCCGACGCATCCTTTCAGCCGCGCCGACTCGCGCTGGATGGAGTTCGTCGAGAGCGAATCGAACGGCCGGCTCAGGATTCGCCCGAGCTGGGCGGGCGCGCTGATGTCGTCACAGCACTCGCTGATCGAGCTCCGGCACGGCGTCGCGGACATCGGATTGATCACTCCGATTTACGTCAAGGGCGGCGCACATCTCATTCGCACCCAATCCGGTTTCTACAGCGGGGTGCGCGATATCGAAGAGCAAGTCGCGCTCTACTACTGCTTTGCGGACCGTCATCCGGAGTTCGACCGCGAGCTCGCGGGCCTGAAAGTGCTCGCGGTACAGGGAGGAAGTCTGCCCGGGCTCATCACGCGCGAGCGGCCGGTGACGAAGCTCGACGAGCTCAAAGGCATGCGAATCCGCGTGCCGACCGAGCTGCTGCCCGTGTTTCAAGCTCTCGGGGCGGATCCGGTGATCATGCCGATGGGCGACGTCTACTCGGCGCTCGCGAAGGGGATCATCGACGGCGTCGTCGCTCCGCCGGATACGTTTCGCGCGCTCCATTTTGCGGAAGTGGCGAAGTACTACACGACGCTCGCGATTCCGCGCGGTGCGTACCCCGCGAGAGCGATGAGCATCGAGCGCTGGAATGCGCTCTCCGAAGACGATCGCCGCGTGCTCGAAGCCGCGATTCCGGTGTGGGAAGCAGCGCTCGCGGACGAGAACCGCCGCGCGGTCGAGGAAGGCTGGCGTTACGCGCGCGAGCAGGGCGTCGTCGAGGTAGCGATCGGCGCCGAGGATCAGGCGCGCTTCGATGCGCTGTACGCGCGCGAAGCGGAGCGCAATGCCGCGGCGCTCGCGCGTTACGGCATAGACGGAGAGGCGGTGCTCGCGACGGCGCGTGCAAGTATCGCGTCGAACGGTACCGTCCGCTGCACGGAGGCGATCCGATGAGACGTGCGCTCGAGGGCATCCGCGTCGCGGACTTCAGCCACGTGATGGCGGGGCCTTATGCCACGCACCTGCTGCGTCTTCTCGGTGCGGAAGTCATCAAGGTCGAATCGCCGAAAGGCGATGCCATGCGCTATTACGGGACGGATCGGCGCTACGACGGCATGGCTCCGGCGTTCATCGCGGTCAATGCCGGGAAGAAGTCCGTCGTGCTCGACCTGAAGCAGCCGCGCGATCTCCAAAGGGCGCGCCGTCTGATCCAACGTTCGGACGTCCTGGTGGAGAACTTCAGACCGGGCGTGATGGAGCGGCTGGGATTGGGCTATTCCGCGGTGAAGGCGTTGAAGCCGGATATCGTTTACTGCTCGATTTCCGGCTACGGTCAGTCCGGGCCGAGGCGCGACTGGCCCGCGATCGACAATATCGTGCAGGCGACGAGCGGCATGATGAGTCTCGGCGGCGAGCCGGGAGGCCCGCCGATGCGCGTCGGCTTTCCCGTCGTCGATACGCTGACGGGGCAGACCGCCGCGCTCGCGATCGTAGCCGCCTTGTTCCGCCGCGAGCGAAGCGGCGAAGGCGAGTATCTCGATATCGCGATGTTCGACGCGACGGTCGCGTTCATGACCTCGGCCGTCGTGCCGTATCTCGTGACGGGCCGGGCGCTCGAGCGAACCGGCAACGTCGGCTACAGCGGGCAGCCGACGTCTGGAATCTTCATGGCGGCCGACGGCCGTTACCTTTCGCTCGGCGTCGTGCAACAGCACCAGTTCGAGCAGCTCGCTCGCGCGCTCGAGCGCGAGGACTGGCTCGTCGATCCGCGTTTCGGCGATCCGGAGCGACGGCGAGAGAATGCGGCGGAACTGCTGGCCGAGCTCGACGCGGTGTTCAAGACGCGCGATGCCGCCGTGTGGGAAGCGGAGCTGAGCCGTGCGGGCATTCCGTGCGGAATGGTGCGAACCGTCGGAGAAGCGGTGGAATTGCCGGGCCTCGAGAATCGCGCCCTGCGTATTCCCCTGACGATCCCAGGCCTGCCCGAGAAGGAGCGAGTCGAGGTCGTGGGAGCCGGGATTCTCGGAAGCAGCCGTTGCAGCGATCAGCTAGATCCGCCGCCCACCCTCGGTCAGCACACGGAGGAGATCATCGAGTGGCTCGACCGCGATCGATAACGAACCGCTGGCAGCCGAAATTCGAGCGCAATCGGGCGGTTCCGGCGTGAGTCGGCGGGGCTAGCTCGGTATCCGACCGGCTTCGCGCTGCTTGGCATTCCGCCCTTGGGAGCCGGTCGCGGGCGCAGGCAATGAAGCGTCGTCGTCGGCAGCCGATCGCCGGGACTCGGCGAGGATGTCGCCCGATCACCCGTGTGCGTGGCGGTCATGGCATGTCTCCTTCTTCATACGAGCGTTGATCAGCCAGCAGCGCGAAACTCGGGCTCGTCCAGGCGATCGGGCTCGGCGAACTGAATCGGCCGGCCGACGGCCAAGGCGGCGCGCAGCTCGGGGTCGAGCGCTTCCAGCGGCCCGTCGGACGCCGCCCCGAGCGACTCGATCACCTTCGTGAAGAACGCGCGGCCCGCGGCCACTGCGGCGATATCGAAGACCTCGGCGTCCGAGAAACCGTTTGTCTTCAGCTGTGCCACGTCGCCGGCGGTGATGCTCGAGGCATCCCGCGCCACTGCCCGCGCGAAGCGCATTAACGCGGCTTCGGCCGGCGTGATAGACGGCGGCGTCTCGCCGCGCGCCAAGGCGATCACATCTGCGGCGGAGAAGAACTCGAGCAGCGCTTTGCCGTGCGCGAGCGTGCAGAGCGTGCTCTTGAGCTCGTGGGCGGCCGCGAAGGTTGCGAGCTCGAAGCGCCGCTTGCCCATCGGCCGCTTGATCGCGGCGAGCAGCTCCGCCCAGCGCCGAATGACTTCGGGACGGTGGGAGAACACCGTCGCGTAGCTCGGCACGTAGCCGTAGTGCCGCTGCTGGCGCTCGTACATCTCGAACGTCTCGCCGGTCGCCCACCGTGCAGGAATCGTATCGATGAATGCCATGGCGATCTCCTTCGCTACAGCGAGTAGTGAGCGATCGTGTGGTACTCGCCGGCGTCGGCGTAGTCGCCTGCCGCGCGACGTGCACGGAACGTGCCCCAATGGATGGGCTTGTAGCGTGCCGGGTGCAATTCATCGATCGTCGACGGCAGCGGCGCGTACTCCGTGCTGTAAGCAGGATTGAAGAAGAACGGCGCGCTGTACCGCGCCACGTCGGTCGAGACGAGACCGCGATGCAGCGCCGCTCGATAGCGGTCGTTGGACCACACCTGCACGATGTCGCCGATGTTCACGACGAGCGCGTCGTCGCGCGGCTCGACGAGGTGCCACGTTCCGTCGTGCAGCACCTCGAGCCCCGGCTGCTCGTCCTGGAGGAGCAGCGTCAGTGCCCCGGCGTCGGTGTGGGCGTTCACGCCGAGATAGCCGCCGCGCGCGGTGCTCGAGTCGGCCGGCCGCGCGGGCGCCGGACAGGGCGGGTAGTAGTTGAGCCGCAGGAAGCTCGTGTGGTCCGGCCGGAAGTGGCGATCGAGCGCGTGCCGCGGCATGCCGAGATTGGCGGCGATCGCGCGGACGAGCTCGAGGGCCAGCGCGTCGCAGGCCTCGTAGAATCGCATGATGGCCGGCCGGAACGCGGGAAGGTCGCGCGGGAACTGCGGCACGAGCGCGCCGCCGTCGGGCGGCCCGTAGTCGTAGATCTGCTTCCAGTCGCGCGTATGCCGCGTGAGCTCGCGATCGTAGAACCCCCAAGGGTTCTCGGCCGTACGTAGGATCGCGTGCTTCGCCGGGAGCGGCAGCGCAAAGAAGTCGTACATCGCCCGGCGCAGCGCGGCGATCGTGTCGTCGCCGATGCCGTGGCCGACGATCTGGAAGAAGCCCCACTCGCGGCAGGCGGCGTCGATCGCACGCCGCGTCGCGGAATTTCGCAAGTCGCGGACGTCGATGACGGGGAGGGTGTCGGTGGTCATCTCGTGCTCCTCGCTCAAGCGGTCCTGCGGGGCTGCAGCCACTTCGGCAGCAGCGAATAGGGGTCGAGGTCGACGTCCGTGTCGAACGAGACGCCGGCCCGCGTCAGCAGCTCGCGCGCCGTGCCGTCCCGCCACGCGTCGAAGAGATCCGTGGCGCCGCCGACGTGCGTGCCGCCGATGAAGATCTGCGGAATGGTCTTCGTGCCCGTGCGCGCCGCCAGCACCGCGCGGATCTTCCCGCCGCGGTCGCCGGCCTGATAGGCGACCGAGTCGAGATCCACGCTCGTGAACTCGATGCCGAGCCGGGACTGGCATGAACGTGACCGCGATCAAAGTGGACAACGGAGTCAACGTGGAAGCGCTGCTCGCGGCGCGCGCGGCGCTGACCGAGGCGCCGGAGGCCGCGCGCTTCAAGTGGCGGGCGACGTGCGAGTGGGTGAACGGCACGCACAGCCGGAGCACGGTGCAAGGG
>PKRJ01000029.1 GCA_017577365.1 Gammaproteobacteria bacterium
GGTCAGCACGTGTCCCATGATCACTTCGTCGACGGCGGCGGGGTCGATGCCCGAACGCTTCAGCAACGCGCGGATCACGGTCGCGCCGAGCTCCATGGCGGGAATCTGCGACAGCGCGCCCTGGAATTTCCCTATCGCGGTTCGGGTGGCACCGACGATCACCGCTTCACGCATCGCTCGCCTCCGTTCACAGCGTCATTTCCGGCACCTCGTCGGGAACCAGGAGCTGTCGACTCTCTTGTCGAAGCCTGTCATTCGTCCTCCCCCGAGAATCGCGCCCTCGAAGCTTGCCGCCCTATGTTCCACCTGTTAAGTTTGATTTTCTTGAGGATTATTCCGCTTCATAAATCAATCGATGACGCCCCGCCAGCTGCAGGCCTTCGCCGCCGTCGCACAGACTTTGAGCTTCGCGCGCGCGTGCGAGCGATTACACATGTCGCAGCCGGCGCTCAGTCTCGCGATCAAGAATCTCGAAGAGGAGCTCGGCGGCAGACTGTTCGCTCGAACGACTCGCCAAGTGCGCCTGACGCCGGAAGGCGCGGCGCTGTTGCCGCAGGCGCTGCAGCTGCTCGCCGATTGGGAAAACGTGCGAGAGCGATTGCGGCAACGGTTCACGCTCCAGCGCGGTCACGTCACGATCGCGGCGATGCCGTCGTTCGCGCAGAACATCCTTCCACGCATCTTGAAGGAGTACCGCGAGCATCATCCGAACGTCGAGGTGACCGTTCACGACGTCATCCAGGAGCAAGTCGTGGAGATGGTCGAGACCGGCCGCGTCGAGGTGGGTTTCGGATTCGAGCCGGACACCGACACGCTCGCCTTCGAACGTCTCTTCGTCGACCGCTTCGTCGCGGTAGTTCCCGCGGATTCGGCGCTCGCCAGCAGGAAGACGGTATCGTGGGCCGAGCTGCTCGAGCACGACTTCATCACGCTGCAGCGGCCCTCCTCGATGCGTCGGCTGCTCGAGGATTCGCTCGCGGCGAAAGGGATGAAATTGCGCGTGGCGCTCGAATGCCATCAGCTAGCGACGATCAGCCAATGGGTGGCCGCGGGCCTCGGCGTCAGCGTGATGCCCGCGCTGTGCGAGCGGCATGTATCGGCCGCGGGAGCGCGTTGCGTGCGGCTGTCGCGTCCGGCGGTGCAGAAGGCCGTGGGGCTGATGACCCGACGCGGTCACGAGCTTTCGACGGCCGCGTTCGCGGTGAAAGCGGCGATGCGGGAGGCCTTCAAGTCGACATCCAAACCGACCCCTCGAATCGACTCGTAGCGTCGCGGTAGACGGAGGATCTGCAGCGAGGACAGAAGAAGCGTCCGCGCGGTAGCTCAGAGCGACCGTGACGCGAGGAGCGCGTCGATCCGGGGTTTGAACGCTTCGAAGGGCTGCGCGCCTTGCACCACGTCGCCGTTGAGCACGAACGTCGGCGTAACGGCGATTCCCAGCTTTGCGGCATCCTGGAGATCTTGGTCCACCTCGGCGCGAGTCTCCTCGTTGAGCACACACGATGCGAATTTGTCGCCGAGCCCGATTGATCTTCCCAGCGCGAGCACGGTTTCCGTGCTCGATGATTCTTGGTGCTCCAACAGCCGCCTATCGCCGATCGGGTCGACCTGGATCGGACCTGCCGGGACGGCCCCGAGAAGGGTGCTTGGACCTGGCGCCGTGCCCATGAGCGGGGCGACCAGGTGCCTGCGGGCCCGCCGCCGAGTGTAATAACCGCGCCCGTTACTCGTATTCGATTGCAGGTCGCCCGGTTTTCGGGCGCCGAGGTACGCCGCGCGGGGCCATGTCGAAGGACGCCGAGTTCGAGCAGCTGTATGTGCGCCATTACCGGCGGGTGCACGGGCTTTGCCGCCAGCTGCTCGGATCCCATGGCCAGGCCGAGGACGCGGCGCAGGAGGTGTTCATGCGCGCGTATCGGTCGTTCGACCGCTACGACCCGGCCCAGCCGTTCGAGGGCTGGATCCTGGCCATCGCGGGCAACTATTGCATCGACCTCTTGCGCCGGCGGACGAAAGAAGCGTCGCTCTTCTCGGACGAGGACGTCGAGCAGCTGGACGCCCCCTCCGAGAGCCCGTCCCCGCTCGGCCTGCTGCTGTCGCAAGAACGAGTCGGCGAGGTCGGCGAAGCGCTTGCCGCTCTGCCCGAGAAGTATCGAATCCCGCTCGTTCTCGCCTACTACCAGGAAGCAGGCTACGACGAGATCGCGGCCGCGCTCGGCATCACACGCAATCACGTCGGCGTGCTGATCTTGCGGGCGAAGCAGGCCCTTCGACGCCGGTTGGCGGAAACCGGTCACGACGCATCGCGAAACTCGCGGCTCGCGCGGGGCGCGGGCCGCGCGCTCCAAGGAGATCCACCATGAGCTGCCCCAACGAGCTCGAGCTTTCCATGTATGCGGACGGCGCGCTCGAGCCGCACGATGCCGCTCGGGTTCGCGCGCATATCCATGCCTGCGCGGTGTGCGCCGAGCGCGCGCTCGCGCTCGCGCAAGAGAAGCAAGTGCTTCGCGCCGCGTTCATGGCGCAAGAGGCGACAATCCGCGTGCCGTCGTTCCGGCTCGCGCGGGCGAACGGCGGGGCCATGCTCGCCGTGGCGTTGCTGATCGGCCTCGCGTCGAGCTCGCTCGTTCTGGCCGATCTCCTCGTGCTGCAGCGGCTGCCGCAGCCGCTGCGCTGGTTGAATCCGTTGACGACCGAGAGACTCGTCGATCTGTTGCTCGGCCTGCTCGTCACTATGGCTACGGAGGGACGCTCGATGCTGATGTCCACGATCGAAACACTGGCCGGCGCCGCCGCGGTCGCGCTGCTCGTCGCGTGCGCGATCCTGCTCTCGCGCCGCACCGCTCGTCACGGCGCGGCGATGCTCGCGCTCGCGTTCGCGACGCTTACCGTCGCGCCGCCGAGCGACGCGCTGGAGATCAGGCGATCCGAGGGCGTGCTGAACGTGCCGGCCGATCAGACCATCGACGACACACTGGTCGCGTTCGCCGAGACCATCGAGATCGACGGCACGGTAACCGGCGACCTGATCGCGTTCGGCGGCCGAGTCGTGATCCGCGGCAACGTGCAAGGGGACCTCGTCACCGGCGCGCGCGACATCGAGATACTCGGGACGGTCGGAGCCAACGTTCTCGGCTTCGGCGAGACCGTCTCCGTCGGCCGATCGGAGATCGGCGGGAACCTGTTCGGCTTCGCGAGACGCCTGTCGACCAGCGAGACCGGAACGATCGACGGCAATGCGGTTCTTTTCGTCGGCGAAGCATCGATCGGCTCCCCGGTAGGCCGCGACCTTTATGGGTTCGCCGGCCGGCTCGACGTCAGCGGTGACGTCGGCCGCAACGTCCACGCTTACGCCGAGACGGTGCGCATCTTGCCGCAGACGAAGATCGGCGGCGACGTCGTCGCTCACGTCGAAGACGAGAGCGCGCTCCAGATCGCACCAGGTGCCATCGTCAACGGCAGCGTTCGCACCGAGATCGACGATGCGCGCCGCGGGCGGCGCGAGCCCGGCACGGTAACTCGCGTCGGCGAGTTTCTGTGGGGCCAGACGCTGCGTTTCGGCGCGGCGCTCGTGACGGGCCTCCTGTTGCTCTGGCTCGTTCCGCCGCTCAAGCGCATTTCGCTGGACGGATTCGGCGAGACCGCCACCGCCGCGGGCCTCGGGCTGATCGCGCTCGTCGCCGTGCCGATCATCGCCCTGATGACGGCGTTCACGCTGATCGGGCTGCCGATCTCGATCGTCGGCTTCCTGCTCTGGCTCGTCGGGCTCTATCTCGCGAAGATCGTGCTCGCGCACATGTTCGGGCGGCGGCTGCTCGAGCGGATCGGTAAGCCCGCGCACGGCGCCGTCGCATTGATCGTCGGCCTCGTGCTCGTGCTGATCGCGGTGAATCTGCCGCTCATCGGCGGCCTGCTGAACTTCCTGCTGACGATCACCGGCCTCGGATTGCTCGTCGTGTTCCTGTGGGACCGCATCCAGGGCAGGCCCCTCACGACCTGAGCGACGCGGGTGTGACCGTGAACGCCGATGGCTCGACTTCGCCGCGCAGGTATCGCCGACGCAAGTCGTCCGGATACCTTTCGATCGCATAGCGCAGCATCGTACGCGGCATCTTTCGGTAGCGCGGCCGCAGGAACGCCTCGGCCGCCGCGCGATCTCGCTTGCCGACCTCCCTCAGCATCCAGCCGACGGCCTTATGGATGAGGTCGTGAGGGTCCTGCAGCAGCATATCCGCGATGCGCAGGGTCTCGTCGAACGATCCGGCCTTCACGTAGCGAAAAGTCGCCATGATCGAGATCCGCCTTTCGAAGACCGATGGCGAGCGCGCGAGGCCGTGGAGGAACGTCTTCTTACGGTTCTCGAGATGTCTTCCGACGATATGCTCGGCCGAGCCGTCGACGAGGTCCCAGTTGTTCACGCGATCGATGTGGTCGAGGTAAAGCCGGTAGATCGCCTCGCGTTGCTCGGCGTTCCCGCGGTCGTAGGCCTGCACGAGGAGAAGCAGCGAGAGGAGCCGCGCCTCGTGATACGGCGACACCAGCAGCGCGCGACAGTCGGAGAGCCCGAGCGACCGGTACTTCTTCGCGAGCTTTCGGAGCACGGGCACGCGGATCCCGAGGAAGCGGTCTCCGTCGCCGTACTCGCCCGGCCCGGTCTTGAAGAATCGCGCGAGAAAGTCCGCGATCTCCGGATCGGCGAGCCGCCGTAGCTCCTTCTCGACGGTCTCGTGGCTCGGTGCGGCCGGCCTCGGTCGCGGGCTCGGCGCTCGGCCTCGTCCAGGGTGCACTGGTTTCAAATCGCTCCTCCATGGACGGTGCGGTGAGCCAAGCCTACGTCACTCCGCCGACGCCGCCCAAACGAGCATGGGCGCGAGCCCGTCGAGCGGCCCCTGATGACCGAACGCGAGATGCTTTACTTCGTCCCGCAGCGTTTCTTACTCGCCCGACCACCGAGCGCAACGCCATCGATGCGTTACTCGAGTGGCTGCCGAGCAACCTGCATCGCGACTTGACCGTGGAGGCCCTCGCGGCGCGCTGCGCGATGAGCCCGCGGCACTTCGCTCGCGTCTTCGTCGAGCAAACCGAGGTGACGCCGGCCCGTTTCGTCGAGCGTCTTCGCGTCGCCCGCTGACGCCTTGGGCGGCTCCGCCGAACACGTCGAGCCCGAGGTTGCTGCGCACACGCCACGCGATCATGTGATCGGCGCATGACGTGTCACCGCTCAAGCCGACGGCGCCGATGATGCCCGAGCCGTCGTAGAGGCCGAGGCCGCCTCCGAAGACGTTGACGCCGCCGATCGCCTGTCCGACGAGCAGATCGCTCGGGGTGCCGAAAGCGTCCGGTGGACCTTCGTAGGCCGCATCGGTATCGACCGGGTTGCTGTGCTGCAGGCCGTACAACGGCTAGAGCACGGCCGCGGTCTCGTCGCCGGCTCTCCTACGTGGGCGACGCCGGTCGGCCCGAGCAGGCACGAGAGGTTACCTAATAGTCCGTTCTATTCCCTAACTCTTGACGCTATAGGGTCCGATATGGACCATATGCGCATGGCTGCGCGTAAGGACTTCTACTCACCGGAAGAGGTCGCGGAACGCTTGGGCCTCCACGTGCGGACGGTTCGCCGATACATACGAGAAGGAAGACTGAAGGCGTCCCGCATAGGTAAGCAGTACCGCATCGCGGCAAGCGACCTGGACGCCTTGGCCGGAGTCGATCCCGCTTCCCCATCCGCGGACCGGCGGAGGCGAGTGCTCGTCTCGACAACGGTCGACATCGAAGCGATCGGTCCCGACGAAGCCTATCGACTCACGACGGCATTGAGCGGCGCATTTCGCGCCGAAGGTGAGAGCCCTTCCGGCAAGCGCCTCGACTGCATTTACTACGAAGAGCAGGGAAAGCTGAGGGTCATCGTCAATGGCGAGCTCGAAGCCGCGAACGCGATCCTCGGCTTGATCGCCTTCGTCCTTTCCGACCACAGCGGCTGAAGCCCCGACTCGTAGTCACGACCGATGGCGACGTAGAGGTGCTGCCGATCGACGAGAAGCACGAGAGCTCGGTCGAATCGCGGCTCGTCGCGGGGCTTTCCGCGAGCGACGGATCGACGCGTCTGCGCACGGCTCTCGCCGTCGGCGCCGATCCGAAACCGAGTTTCGTCGAAACGCTGGTCGCTCGATGCGCGATCGAGCCCGACTTCTTCGTGCGGGACATGCTCACGTGGGCGCTGACCCGTTTCCCGCCGGAGCTCACCGTGCCGAGATTGCTCGAGGAACTTCGCTCGGATTGCGCGCAAGCCAGAAGTCAGGCGTTGCACACGCTGTCCAAGATCAAGGACTCCGCCACGTGGCCCGCGATCACGCGGTCTCTGTTGTGCGACCCCGACGACGAAGTCGCGAGGAGCGCGTGGCGCGCCGCTGTCGTCCTCGTGCCGAAAGGGCAAGAGAAGGATCTCGCCGAGACGCTGGCCACTCAGCTGGGTCGCGGCGATCGGGAAGTGCAGCTCAGCTTGAGCCGCGCGCTCGTTGCTCTCGGCGAGGAAACGATCGGGTCGGTTCTTCAAAGAGCGAAGGCGAGCGACGACCCGATCGTCCGCGCGCATGCAATGCCCACCCAGCGCCTCCTGCGCGACCCGGATGCGGGCTTCGAGCTCGCCGTCGCCGAGGCGAAACGAATCGTCCTACTCGGCAAGTAGCGAACGCACCTCGAAACAAGGCTGAATCGCCGGCGACGAAGGCGCTACGCCGTGCTACGAAGCCTTGCGGCTCGCAAGGGCCACACGCGGCAGGAGCACGCGCTCTACGATCGAAGGCCACGTGAAGAGCTTGGCCGTCGACCGCCCCGCTTGCCGGATGGCGCGAGCCCGCAGCGGCGCCGCCCGCAGCGCGCCGAACATGCCGAGGAACTCCTCCGGCCGGTCGGTCTCGAGCACCAAAGCGTTCCGTCCGGGCAACGCGTAGTCTTCGCCCGTGCAGCCCGTGCAAGCGAGGCCGCCCGCGGCCATCGTCTCGAGGCCGACGAGCCCGAAGGGCTCGCGGCCGCTGTTCGCGAGCACCGCGTCGGAGCTGCGGAACAGCAAACGCCGCGCATCGGCATCGACGTGCGACAGGAGGTTTACGACGTCGACGTCCTCCGGAATGTCGCGCATAGCATCCAGCATCCCGTCGATGCCGGGCATACGCCATGCCCGGTCGATCCTACACAAGCCGAGGTCGCTCATCGCCTGTAGCACTTCGCGACCATGCGCCTCCGCGCCGCCTCTGGCGATCAACAGCGGGCGCCAGCCGGCTCGCTTCATCGCGGCCACGATCTCGACGGCGGCGAGCCAACGCTTGTCGGGATCCCAGCGCGCCATCTTGAAGACCACCGTGCGGTCGCGAAAACGCCGGCGCAGCGCGTTGCAGGCGGCGCCGGGAACGGGCTCGAACGCGTCGTCCGGAAGGCCGTTCGGCACCACCAGCGCCTCCACTCCGAGCAACGCCATCTCGTGTTTCATGTAGCGGCTGACGGTCGTGATGACCGCCGCGCTCGTGAGCCGCGCCCAGTCGATCTTCTCGAAGCCGAACGAGTTGTTCGCATTCCAAAGCAGCGTCACGCGGTCACGAATCCCGCGCTGGCGCAGAAGCCAATCGAGATGGATGACGCTGTGCGCGGTGTGCCACTCTTCGGCGAGCACGACGGCGCGCGCGCCGCGCCGCACCGCGGGCAGCAGCACTTCGTCGACCAGATAAGGCGGGAGGCTGCGCGAGTAGTCCTCGTGCTTGCCCCATTCCCCGTCGTATACGCCGCCCGGGTGGTAGCGACTGATCCACTGCGCCCAACGGTGCAGATGCAATTGTCCGTCGTCCTCGTGGCCGGGCAGCTCGGGATCGCCGACGAACCACAAGTGAGTATCGAAGCCGAGATCCGCGAGCGTTCGCGCCAAACCGTCCGCCCGTGTAGCGAGGCCGCCGGCGCGCGCGTATGGATCCGGCCCTTCGAAGGAGAGGATGTGGAATTGCATGGCGCTATCAACATAAGTCGGCGAACATGCGGCGGCGATCAGCATTAATACGTAGACGAGCGCGAGCGCACAGTACCGTCGAGGCAACTCGACGACTCATCGACAACTCATTGTGGGCCTGCAGACGTCGCGTCGGCCCAACACGTGCGTATCGCGAATCGTCTTTGCTTCGAGATGCCTAAGAAAGCCGTCGGTTCTCAGCGCTCGATCTCGAGACGCTCGAAGTGGAGAGCGCGGCGCGGAACTACGCGCCTGCACAAGGTCCGGCGGAAAGAAGACAGAGTGGCCGTTTCACGAGGCTTTTTCGGGTCGTTCGCTCGACGGTGAACACGCGCTCGTGTCACCGAGGTGTCGTGCTCGTCACGAGCGGAACGACTACATCACCTCCGAGCTCCCCGTACGCGTTCCGCCACGGCCAGTATGCCCGAGTGCAGACGCAAGCCGCGGCGTTCCGCTTCGCCCAGATCCACCTCGAAACGGATGCGACCGTCGACGGGCACGAAGGAGACGACCGCGCCAGACGATTCGTCGGGTTTCTCGCCGACCGTGAGGATCGGCAGGCTCCTGGCCTCCTCCGCGATCGGCAATTCGGCGGAGCGTGTCGCGGGCAGGAACAGCACGTGCACGCCGCTTGGCTCGTCATTCGACGACAGGCGGCGCGTCTCTACCGGTCGACCGTTCACTCGTCGTCCCGTAGTGATCGCGGCGAGCTCGTCGGCGAGGCGATCGCTATCGACGATACCGATCGTGAGCGGCGTGTCGTCGCTCTCGAAGACGTCGGGAGGCCAGTCGACGTAGGCCGGGAACTTGAAAAGGTAAGCCGCCTTGACGCTCTCTTCGGACGCGGTGCGCGGAATGTTCTGCGCCGAGCTTTCGGGAATTCCAGCCAGCATGACGATGAGCACCGCCGCCGCCATCCGACAGAGCCATGCCCTGGCCGCGCGCGGGACATAGGCGAATGCACGACCGGCGGATGTAGCGAGCGCGCTCCGACCGCTGCGGCTGCTCACCGCCTGGCAGAGATTCCATGCCAGCGACGTGTTGGTGATGTCCTGGCGTCGACGCACGATCTCGGCCTGCCGTAGCGCGCCTTGGATCGCGGGCACGAGCCGATTCAGGTCGTCCTCGAGGAGGTAGTCGGGCGCGCCCCGTTTCAGTGCATCGATGGCGTGCTCTTCGCCGATCGTCCCGGGAATGGAGATGAAAGGCGTGCCCGGAGCGACGTCGGCCGCGATCTGTAGGGCAAGCAAGCCGTCGAAGCCCGGCAGCGTGAAATCGGAGATGACGACGTGAGGGGCGGAGTCCGCGAGAGCGGAGCTGAAATCCCGTTCGGTCTCCACGACGCGATGAGTCGCTCGAAGCTGGCCCTGCCGGGGCTTGCGAACGACCAGCTCGGCATCGAGGGGATTGTCCTCGAGCATCAGTATTCGGACGGGCTCCGTCACCGGCTGTCGCGCAGGCTATCGTGTCGAAAGCGTCGCACAGGGTAGTTGCATATGCAACTTATACATGAGGAGACTCACGCCCCATCGGGTTATGGTTGAGACAGGCGCGCGGTTAGGATATTGCTATCGACAATCGGGCGCCCGGAAGGCACCTGCAGGCAGGGCAGCCGAGTTCCCCTAGTGAGACAACGGAACGTTCGACAAGGACCTCATCGGCCGCGATCGCTCGGCGAGCGCGGCCACTATCGCGTGTACGGCAAGAGCATGTACACGGAGAACACCATAAGAGCGAACGGCGAAGCCGCGGTCGACGAGTGGCGCCGGCACCAAATGGGTTTCCGCGGCGACTGGTCCGGCGCCGGCTACCGGCGCTCGAGTGATCGTATCGAGCCCGGGCTCGCGGCACGGTTCATTCCCGAATCGCGCGACCCCTGGTGGAACGTCTTCGTGCAGGATCGAGTCGCACTCGGGGACAAGGTGGAGCTGACTCTCGGCCTCAAGCTCGAATCGAACGACTACCCGGGAACCGAATCGCTGCCGAGCATGCGCGTCGCGTTCAGGCCCGCTGCGCAGCGACTTCTATGGGGTGCGTGGTCGCGGGCCGTCCGCGCTCCGTCGCGGTTCGACCGCGATGTCTTCTTTCCCGGTACGCCGCCGCACATCGTGCAAGGCGGACCTGACTTTCAGTCCGAGGGCGGCCGATGTCGCCGAAATCGGCTCGACGATCTCGCCTTCGTGCTCCTCCTTCGGAATCTGTTGGACGACGAGCACCCGGAGTTCGGTCCGCCGCCGGTGCACAGCGAAATCCCGCGAAGCGCAATGCTCGACGTGTCGTGGCGCTTCGGCCGCTGACGCACGGTGAAGCGTGGGCGCTGCTTCCGAAAGGTGCTTCGGCGGCTAACGACGTCCTCGCGAGACGATCCCGATCGCTCATCCCGCGAAGAACGGCACTGCCGGCTTGCTCCGAACGAACTGCGTGAAGACCCACTTCTCTCCGCGCAGCGGCGGCCGGCCGGCATGACGCGTGCGCCGGTCCGGCGTGCCGTCGGGCAGCGCGTTGATGAAGCAGAGACCTTCTCCGCGCCGACCCTTGTGTCGGATACCGAGCACCGAGAACTCGGTTTCGCCGCCTTCGTAGTCTTCGTTCAGATAAACGAGGAAAGTCGCGATCCGTTCGCCGCGCGTACGCACCTCGTCTTCGTACCCGGGGATCGACGGATCGACGAAATCGTAATGGTCGGTGATCTGCTCTCCGGGGGCGTAGTGCAGCACCGTGGTTCCTTCCATGTTCGCGAACGGCACGCCGATGGCCGCCGAGATTCGGGTCTGCACCATGAGATGGACGAGATCGGTCTCCACCAGATTGAAGGTGGCCGCGCTGTTCGTGCGGCCTTCCGAGATCAGGTCGGTCTTGCTGGCCGGGTCGTAGACCTTCGCCCGTTCGAGGCGGCCCTGCGCGCTTTCGACGAGCCAGGCGCAGACTTCGCCGCTCAGAAAACTCGGGAACACACGAACGCTCGGATCGTCGTGGAGCGCGATGGGCGACGGAGCCTGCGCCCACGAAGTCGCATTCAGGCGAGGATCGAGCGATGCCAGCACTTCGAGCTGTCTTGCCGCGCGCCGCCAGCCGCGCGCCGCGGCGAGGCGTGCCAGCTCGAGTGCCGAAGCCCAGTCCTGCCGACCACCTAGCCCTGCGGCCGCGAGCACGGCGAGTATCGCGGCGGCCTCCGCGCTTCCTTCTGCCGCGGCTTCGCGCATCAGGTCCACGCCGGGGGCGAGCAGCAGAGGCGCGCGGTCACCGACGATGAGACGCTTTGCCAGGCGGGTCTTCGCTTCCACGCTGCCGAGCTGCGTGGCACGCGCGAGGCAGTCGATGGCTTCGTCGTGCCGGCCGGCGGCGTCGAGCCGCTCGGCCCTCTCGATTTCCGCCGTCGCGACCCTCCCGCCGGACGATGGCCGTTGGCCCATGCTCACACACGCTCCGCGCGATGCCGAGGGCGATAGTACCGTATCGGACCGCAATCTCGGAGCGAGGAGGACGCGTCACCGCGCCCTCCTCTGCTCGCGAGGGGTTTAGAAGCTCACGTCGAGCGACATGTAGTATCTGCGCCCCAGCGCGTCGTAGTACGCCGGCATGGTCACGCCGGCCGCATCGGTGACGCCCGGATTACGCCCCACGATCTCCGGATCGATGTCGAACAGATTGTCGATACCGCCGCGCAGCGTGACTTTGTCCGACAGCGATACGCTGCCGAACGCGTCGAACATCTGATAGCTACCCGCCCCTTGCACGGGGGTTTGAGGATTGGTGGCGTAGTCGGCCGCCTCGATGCTCGGCAGGTAGCGATGCCGCACGCCCACGTTCCAGTTACCTCTTCCGTAGGACGCCGTGTTGTACACGCGGTAGTCGAACTGCCCACCACTGCGGAAGGTGCCGGAGCTTTCCACGAACGGGTCCGTGGGGCTCGTTTGATCGCGGTAGTAGTCGAGAACGTTGACGACGGAAGTGATGTTCAAGAATCCTCGCTTGAGCTGGATACCCCAGTTGAGCTGCACGTCCACGCCCGCGGTCTCGATGCCGCCGAGGTTGAAGTACGGCGTATCGACCGTCGCGCGGTACCCGTCCTGGTCGCGAGAGATGAGCGCGCAGTACTCGTTGAACTCGTAGTTGGGGTTGCCGCCGTCCTCGTTGAGGCACTTCGCGTAGACGCTCCAAGCGTTGGTGGGTGCGATCGCGTCCGTGATCTTGATCTGATACCAGTCGATCGCCAACGTCGCGTTCTGCAGGATGCCGCTGAACGGCGAATCCAACACGACACCCCAGGTCCACGTCTCCGCTTCCTCGTTGCGCAGGTTCGGATTGCCGGTGATGTTGGCGAGCTCGAACTGGAAGAGGAACGGGAATGGACCGACGATGGCGTCGGGGAACAGGGGCGACGTATGCCACGGCGAATCGTTGTTCCCACCTGTGGATCGATTAATGAGCTCGCTACACAGCTCGATGACCTGTGCCCGATTCGGGTTGTTCGGGTGGTTGCCCCATGTGGTGTTGCCGGTGTTGGCGAGGCAGGGGTCGCCGCCGGGGAAAAAGACGACGCTGGTGGTCTTTCCGGTGAACAGCTCGGCCACGTTGGGGGCACGGTTGGCCAACTGGTATCCGCCGCGGAAGCGGATGGATTCGGTCGGGGCCCAGTCGATCAGACCCTTATAGGTCCAGATCTCGCCGGCCATGTTGTAGTCCGAGTAGCGGGCACCGATCTCGAGGTCGAGTCGTCGAGCGCCCCGCTTGTTCGCGAGCAACGGCAGCAGCAGCTCGCCGTAGATCTCTTTCACATCGGTCTTGCCCTCGCTCTGCGCCGACGGGAACAGCCCGATCGGGAAGTTCGTGGACGCGCGGGTGAGTTGATGATCGGGGTTCCAAGTGAACGTGTTTTCCCGCGTCGACGCGCCGAATGCGGCCCCCACCGTTCCAGCCGGAAGATCGAAAAGATCTCCCATGAAGTTGACCTCGATGATGTCCTGCTCCGTCTCGGTCAAGTGCCTCATGTTCGTCGCGATCGAGTCCAGACAGTCCTGCGAGGGCGTGAAGTACTCGAAGATCGGCAGGCCGGTGGTGCACTTGACCTCGAAGAACAGCGGAGGCCCGGAGGTCCGGTAGTAGTCCTTGCCGAAGTTGGGCGCCGTCACGATCTCTCGATAGTTCTGGAGGCCCGGAAAGCCCTTCATCTCCGTCACCAAGGCGGTCCTGCCGTGCGAGATGTACGCTTCGTAACGCCAGTCGGTGCTGCCGATCCTCCCCTCGACGCCGGCCATCACCTGGTACATGTCCGTAGTGTTCTCGGTGCGTCGCGGACCGGCAAAGTCGAGGTTACGAGACAACGTGTAAGGCGCGGTCGGGTCTTCGCGGGACTCGAGCAATGCCTGCAGCTGCGGCGGTATCGGGCGGCCGTCCACCGGAATCGTCGCCGACCACTGAGACGTCGCCGGCGCGTAGTTCAGCACCGTGTCCACGTGCTGTTGCGACATGTGAACCTGTACGAACGCGCTGAGGCTGTCGGTCACGTTGTAGCTTGCACGGCCGAACAACGCATAGCGCTCCAGCGGCGTCGTGATGATCTGATTCATGTTATTGGCGCTCACGACGCCGGGAGTCGCCGTTCCCGGGCCGAGGAGGAAGAACTCGTCGTTCAGCGGACCGGTATACCCGACGGCGCCGACCCGCGCGGAGTTCAGGAACAGCGTGCCGTCCGGGTTCACGTAGACTTCCTCGCCCGGATCGGCCATGCCCGCCCCGAAGATCGCTGCATAGGCATCGGGGCTCGGCGGATTGTTGGCCGCAAACTCGATATTGCTGAACGGAAGGCCCTCGCCGCCCGCCGTATTCGCGTTGCGCCAACCGTTCACGTAGAACTCACGCTCCCTCGCATACAGCGCCTCGCGGTCCGAGTAGGTGATACCGAGCATCGCGTTGCCGGAGCCGCCGAATCCGGCGCCGACCAATACGCTGATGGACGTTTCACGGCCGCCGCCTTGCTCGGTGCCGCTGGTCTGAACGGTGAGGTTGAAGCCTTCGAAGTTCTTCTTCAGCTTGAAGTTGGTCACGCCTCCCATCGCATCGGCGCCGTACACCGCGGAAGCGCCTCCGCTGATGATCTCCACGCTCTCGACGGCGGCGGCGGGAATGGTGTTGATGTCCACCACGAGCTGCGCGTTGGCCGGCTGGGCACGTCGTCCGTCGATCAGCACGAGATTGCGGTTGGCCCCGATCCCTCGAAGATTGAGCGTGACGATGCCCGGATTGTTGAACGCACTCGGTTGCACGTCTCCGGCGCTGAACATCGTCTGCGCGGGCACGAACTGCGGCAATTGGTTGAGCGCGCTCTCGAGGGCGATGCTGCTCGTCTGAGCAAACGTCTCGGCGCCGATCGTGACAATCGGGCTACTCGACGTGAAGTCGCGACGGACGATGCGCGAGCCGGTAACCGTGATTTCCTCCATCGCCTCGTCCTGAGCCAGTGCCGGACCGGACAAGACGGGCGCGGCGAGGGCCAGGGCTACGGCGGAGCTCAAAGCGGTCCGTCGAGACGGACAGTGGGTCTGCATCATGGAAGCCTCCCCCTATATGTCGGTACGTCGACCGATTCTTGTCGTTATAACGTTGCGAATACGCGAAGGTCGTCGGCCTGAGGCCTTGGCCGAGAGCTGCCTGCTCCCCCAGCAGGCGATTCTCACTATAAGTCACCGGCTAGCGGCGCGAAAAGGGCAAGCGAGGCTCTCTAGATGCAGATATGGGATCGTTTAGAAAGATTTTTGTTCTCTATCGGCACATCACCTCACAAACAGGATCTTATTGAGCGCCTGCCGCCCGGCGCACGCCGCGTGATGACGGCACGCAGCACCGCGCAAGCCGGCCTTCGGTGCCGCGGGGAGCGATAGCGCGCGAGCCCTGCTGCTGCTAACGAGAGCCCGGCGCCAGCGGCTCGGTCGGCGGCGCACCCTCGTCTTTGACAAAGAAGACGAGTATCTTCGCGGGTTCGGTTTCGCTCGCGTTGCGCGAAACCGCGTGGATATCGCTCGGCAGCTCGTGGAAGGTGTCGCCCTCGACGAGCGTCATTTCCTCCCCTCCCTCGACCTGCATCACGACCGCGCTCGAGCACGTAGACGAATACGCTGGCGTTGTGACGATGCGGCGGCGATGCACCTCCGGGCGCGTATTCGACCGTAACCATCGAGGCTTCCTTCCCCGGTATGCCGACAAGCGGCAGCGTGAGCAGCGGCGTTACCCGCGTCTCTTCCGCCGGCGCTTCAGACGTCCTGGAGGGCTGTGCCTGGGCGGCCAGCCCGTAGGCGACCGCCGCGGCGAGCGCGGCGGCGGCGTTCGTTCGACGAGGCGAATGCGTTCGAAGCATGATGCCCTCCTCACGAGCTCAACGCCGCACGGATCGAGTCGAGGCTGCCGGGTTCGTAGTCGCCGGCGGCGCGTCGAAACGCGATCGAGAACCGGTTCCAGCCGTTGATGGCCACAATCGCCAGCGTCAACGCGACGAGCTCGTCCTCGGTGAACTGGGACCTCGCAAGCTCGTAGACCGAGTCCGGGACCTCTTGATGCTCGAGCCGCGTGACGGCTTCCGTCCACGCGAGGGCTGCCCGCTCCCGTTCGCTGTAGACATTCGCTTCGCGCCACGCGGAAAGCAGATAGAGCCGTTGCTCGGATTCTCCATTCGCGCGCGCGTCCTTCGTATGCATATCGATGCAGTAGCCGCAGCCGTTGATCTGCGAGGCACGGATCTTCACGAGCTCGAGCAGCGTCGGCTCGAGGCCGGCGCGGCTCACGGCGGCGCCGAGGCCGAGCATCGCGCGAAAAGCATCGCGGTGTCTTGCGGGGTCGAAGCTCAAGCGGGTGTACATGTCGCTTCTCCTTGCGTCGGTATATCTCGGCCCTGAAGACGCACGAGCGACGTCACTTGTGACGCATTGCAGTCACGTGGCCGAGACGAGCGTCGAGATGCACGCAAACGAACCGAGCTTGTCCGGGTTCGCGATCGTGTATTGTCGGAAGATCCGTTCGCCGTCGGTCTCGATCACCGCGACGGAGTGAAGGCGTCCATCGAAATACTGGGCGAGGCCCGGCTGGCCGTTCACGCGAACGATCTTTCGCTCCGCACGGCCGCGGCCTCGCCTGGCGATCGCATAGAAGAGCCACGCGATACGCTCGGCGCCGTAGAGCGGCCGCAGCGCCGCGATCGCTTTGCCGCCACCGTCCGAGATCAACGCGGCGTCGGGCGCGAGCAGCGCCATGAGGGCATCCCTGTCCCCGTCGCTCGCCGCGGCGATGAACCTGCGGAGCATTTCGACGCGCGTCTTGTCGTCGACGACGAAGCGGCGGCGCTTCGCGGTGACGCGCTCGCGCGCACGATGCACCATCTGCCGGCACGCGGCCTCGGACTTGCCGAGCATCGCGGCGACGTCCGAATAGTCCTCGTCGAAGACATCGTGAAGGAGAAAAGCCGCTCGCTCGTTCGGCGACAGCGTCTCGAGCAAGACGAGGAATGCGATGGAAAGATCGCCTTCGAGCTCCAAAGCGGATTCGGGGCTCGGAACGTCCGGGTCCGATAGGGGCTCCGGCAGCCATGGCCCCACGTACGCTTCGCGCTCGACGCGCGCGCGTCTCAGACGGTCGATCGACAGCCTCGTCACGACGGTCGTGAGCCAGGCCTGCGGGGACTCGATCTCGGAAATCTCGGCCGAGCGCCAGCGGAGATAGGCATCCTGCAGGACGTCCTCGGCGTCGGCCTTTACACACAGCATGCGGTACGCGAGGCCGAGGAGCCGCGGCCGTTGCTCGTCGAAGACGCGTGTGCGCTCGTCCATGCGACACCCTCCGTCTGTCCAGGTCTCCAGCATAGACGATCGAGACCGCGCGGTTGTGACACGAAGCCGGCGAGAGCGCTCTCTTCTCGACCGGCATGCGCCGCGGTTCCGCGACGCGAGGCAGGTGACTAATATCCGGTAGTAGCGTCGGGGCCTTCGTATGTGCGGGCTCTCATTTGGTCGAGGCTCGAATCGAGAGATCGAGCGAATCGTCGAGAGGATCACGATGGCGGACTGGAAATCCCCGAACGGCATTACCATCGAATGCCGCCAAGGCGACATCACCGACCAGCGCGACATCGACGTGGTCGTCAACGCGGCGAACGCGGAGCTGCGTCCGGGCGGCGGAGTCGCCGGTGCGATTCATCGGGCCGCCGGGCCGGGACTCGCGGAGGAATGTCGAGCTCTGGCGCCGATCAGGCCGGGTGAGGCGGTCATCACCGGGGCGTACGATCTCCCGAACAAATGGGTGGTTCATTGTCTCGGGCCGGTATACGGCCGAGACGAGCCTTCGGATCGGCTGTTGGCATCCTGCTATCGGAACGCACTGCTGCTCGCCGAGGGGAAGGGCAGCAGCTCCATCGCGTTCCCGGCGATTTCCACCGGCGTGTTCGGATACCCCGTCGAACCCGCGGCCGAAGTCGCCATCGGAACGGTGCTCGAGACCGTGCCGCGACTCTCCGCGCTACGGCTGGTCCGCTTCGTGCTGTACTCGAGCTCCGATCTGCAGATCCACGAGCAGGTCCTGAAGCGGCTCACCGCGAAGCTCGGTTGACGGACTCACTCCGAGTCCGCTGTTGCCGGATCTTTCGTGCTTGCCTTCCGTTCGGGGTCGCCGCCGGACCCGTTCGCCGACTCGGTTGCAAGAAGCGTCTGCCGCGCGGATTCCGGTTGTGGTACCGCATACGAGATGCCGAGCTGGTGCTGGCCGGGCTTCGCCTGCATGCGCGCGGCGACGAGACGCAGCTGTAGGCCTGCAATCAGCGATTTCAGGCAGTACTCGAAAGCCTCCTCGCTATCCAGGCCTTCCTCGTACGGCGGCGTACGGCCGCCGTGCTCTTGCTCGGCCTTCGTCCAGCCCATGACGAAACGGCCGATCAGGTGGGATGCGAACAGCGCCTCCTTTCTGCTGAACCCGGCTTCGCACAGGGGACGCAAGTAACTTTCCAGGCTGATGCGAAATACCGGTTTGGCCTGCTCGATGATCTTGGCGCCGTCTTTGAGCGACAGTATCTCCTGCCTCGCCGTTCTCGCGACGCGCTCGAGCCAGTCCTCCCACTTGCAGCCGGGCTCGGGCTCTTTCAGCCTGCCGAAGAACGAGACGGCGATCGCATCGATGATTTCCTGTTTGCTCTTGAAATATCGATAGATCGCAGGGCCCTTGACCCCGAGCCGCTCGCCGAGCTGACGCGTGGTCAACGCGTCGAGACCCGACTCGTTGACGATGTCCCGCGCCGCCTCGATGACCACCTCGCGCGTGAGCCGCATGTCTCCACCAGGTCAGAGCACGACGAAAAGGCTCACCGTAGCGAATTCAACGGCGCTCTGTCCATCGGGATTGTGCTTAGATCCTCTGGAAGCGCACTGTCGCGCGCGCGGCTCCGCCGGATTCGGCAGGAGCCGCGCTTCAGCGACGTCGCTCGCGTCGAAGCGGAACGCCTCATCAATATGAAGCGGAACGCTCACCTGCTTCGATCACCAGTTGAACTGCGCGGATATGCCGTACGTGCGCGGCGGCTCGAGATACGCGTTGCCGTTCACGCCCGGCGTGCCCGATGCGCCGGTGATCACGGCCTCGTTCGTGAAGTTCTTGACGTACGCCGTGAGCCGATACCGCTCGTCCTGCGGAGCGTAGGTCAAGCTGAACTCTCCCGTGACGAAATCGTCCTGGAACGACAACGGATTCACGAGCGTTCCGGCCGGGCCCCAGTCGCCGGTATTCGCGTAACGGCGAGCGTCGCGGTAGACGTCGGAGCTATACCGCCCCGAAAGCTGCGGAGTGATTCGCGCGCCGTTCCGCAAATGGATGTCGTGGCTGTAGCTGATCGTAGCCGTCCACGGAGGCATCGAGATCTCCGATCCGCTGTAGTCGCTGAAGACGTTGGGCACAGGAGTGGGGACGATGTACCGTCCGAACTCGCCCTTCGTGTACGCCAGCGTGCCCGAGATCCTTACCGAGGATGTCGGAGCGTACATCGCGAAGATCTCGCCGCCGTAGATTTCGGAGTCGCCGGCGTTCGCGATGCGGCGCACCACGGCGCCGCCGAAGTCCGGATTCGGCGCAACGAAGGCGGCCTGATAGTTCTCGTAGTCGTTATAGAAGATCGATGCGTTGAGCGTCAGGCGCCTGTCGAGCAGCCGATTCCTGATGCCGATCTCGTACGCAACCAGCTCTTCCGGATCGAAGGCGGCATTCGGTCCGGCAACGAGGCTGAGACCGCCGGCCTTGAAGCCGGTTGCGACGCTGCCGTACAGCATGGAGTTGTCGCCCACGTCGTACTCGACTGCGGTTCTCCAGGTCCACTCGTTCCAGCTGAACTCGATGCCGTCCATTCGCGACACGAGAATGTCGCCGGCCCTGTTCTCACCGCTTTCCTCCTTCCGGTCGCGGGTATAGCGAATCCCCCCCGTGAGGCGCACGCGGTCGGCCACTTCATAAGTCGCTTGGCCGAATGCCGCGTAGGAGGTCGTGATGACGTGCTGGGCGATCGTCGCAGCGAACGTCAACCCGACGTCGTTCACGCCGCGGAAGTAGTATGCGCCTGCGAGCCAGGAGAACGGCGAGGTCTGGTGCGAGGCGAAACGCAGCTCCTGCGTGTACTGCGAATCGTAGATGTAGCTGCGGATGAAGACGTTACCGCCGTCGGTCGCAGTGTCGTTCTTCTTTCGCTTGTACGCCGGGATATACGTCAACGTGCCGAGCTTCAGATTCCAATCGGCTTGGAATGCGGCTCCCCACTGCCAGATATCCTGGGAAGGCTTCTCCGGGGTGGGGTACGCCCTCCACGGATCGCCCTCGAACGGGTAGATCGCGGGGGCATTCCCTTGCCCGCCAAACTTGCCATAGTCGCCGCGAAACTCGAGCTGGAAGTCCGAGCTGGGCTCCCACAGCACCTTGACTCGGCCGGAGAGGATATCCGCGTCGTCGCTGCCGTTGTCCAGGTAACCGTCGTTGTACTTGTAATCGGCAACGAATCGGGCTGCGACTTTCTCGGCGACCGGCACGTTGAGAACGCCGGTGAAGTTGCGCGCGTCGTAGTTGCCGGCTCCCGTCACGATATAGCCGCCGAGCTGCCCGAGCTCCGGCGACTTCGTGATGACGTTGACGGTTCCCGCAATGGCGTTTCGTCCGTACAACGTGCCCTGAGGCCCCTTCAGCACCTCGATGCGGTCGACGTCGACGAACGCCATGAACGAGGATTCCTGGAACGGGTTGTACACGCCGTCGACGTTGAACGTGATGCCGGGATCGATCTCGCCTCCGCCCTGCATGCTGGTGACGCCGCGAATATTGATGAAGGCGCCCTGAGGCGAACGGCGAACGTCTACGCCCGGCAGATCCCGCAAGATGTCTTCGGTGCGGGTCTTGTTCATCGTCAGCAGATCGTCTCCGTCCAGCACGGAGATCGTGATGGGCGTGTTCTGCAGATCCGATGCGCGAAACTGCGCGGTGACGACGACTTCCTCGATTCCCGAGCTCGGTGTCTGCGCGGCCGCGCCCGTCGCTATGCTGGATATTACCCCCAGTGCGCACGACCGGCGCACGATGCTGTTACGCATGTCCCCCTCCAATCAGTACCCAAGTAGTAGGCACTGAAATACTTCGAGATGCTGGAGCTCGTGAAAGAGCTTCGAATGGCCTGAGCACGTTGCGAGCCCTTTTTCCAGGGCTCTGCAACGCACGTAGTTCAGCGTCGATCGCGGCGGCTTATTGCTCCTCCCGCCGGCAAACCATGCGCGACGGCTCCATTCCCTCGCCTTGTACCCGCATGCAGGTCGGCCGGTAGCGATCGTGAACATAGTAAGCGTTGGCGAAATCCTCTTGCCTGGGATTCTCCATGCAGTCGTACTCGTGCTGATGACGGGCCTCGGCTCGTCGCCAGCTGCGATGGATCGTGAACGGCTCGGTGTAGTACTCCGGGTCGTCGATCGTGATCTCGATGTCGAGGCGTTCGCCGTCCGCAGACTTCGTGAACCTTTCCACGGTGCGAAGCCGTGTGCTCGTCGGCTTGCCGTGCGCGTCGAGCTCACCGTAGCCGTTGAAGCCGATGCTTTCGACGACCAAAGTGTCGCC
Organism: Gammaproteobacteria bacterium; assembly: GCA_017577365.1. Lineage (GTDB taxonomy): Bacteria > Pseudomonadota > Gammaproteobacteria > Steroidobacterales > Rariloculaceae > ZC4RG20. The sequence continues at coordinate 21,104 of PKRJ01000029.1, forward strand.
TTCCCAGCGGCCGACGGAGTGACCGACGTAGCTCGGCTCGATATCGTTCGGGTGGGTGCCGTCGAGCTCGATGCGGCGGATCATGCGCGGCATCTCGTACAGAATGACGACCTCGCGCGGCGTCTGCATGATCATGATCAGCTCGCGCGGCATGGTCATCGACGAGATCGCGCCCGGACGGCAACTGGTCCACGCGGTGTGCATGATTCGACCGCTATCCATTGCCGCGCGGTTACGCTGAACGAGCGCCTCGCCGGCGGCGTTCAAGGGCGCATCCGTGAGCACGTGAAATCTCGTCGGCTCCCACATGCCGTGGAGATCGCGGCTCGAGCTCGCGCTCGGCGCGTCACCCGAGGCCGGCGGCTGTGCCGAAGCCGCGTGCATCAGCGCGAGCGCGGCGGCCGCAAGTGCAACTTTCGTGACGTACGCGCTCATCGCCACTCCTCCACGGCCGGCTCGCCCATCGCGATCCGGTCCGGGCAAACGTCATCGCCAACCCGTGCGTTCGGATCGCGGCGGAACGTCACCCGTGCCTCCCACGCGGACGTATAGAACTGCGGATCCTCGATGGTGAGCCGATTCTCCAAACGCCCGTCGGGCAGCAGCCGGAGGCGCTCCGTCAGAACCATCTCATCGGAATGAGGCAAGCCCGCGGCGTCCAGCGTGGTGACGTCGGAGAGGCCTACCGTGCGAATGACGAGCGTGTCACCTTCCCAGCGGCCGACGGAGAATCCCATCGTCGTCGGGTAGAAGAAGTCGGGCTCCGCATCGCCAGCCATGTCGACGACTCGGAACCAGCGATACCAGCCATGGATGAAGGCCACGCGATCTTGGCTGCTGATGATCTCGAACGGATAGGGCATCAGCAGAATGCGCGGCATGCCGGGGCCCGCGCACCACGTGGTGCGATCGAACGAGGTATCGCCGGCTTTTCGGAGCGCGATTCGCTCCTCGTATATCGCGGCCGCCTCGTCCGTGAGCGGCGGACGTTTTCCGTCGACCGTTCGCAGCTCATCGGGCGTCGGCTCGGGCATCCACACGCCTTGCATTCGTGCCAGGACGGATTCGTTCGCGAGGGTCTGCTGCGAATAGAGGCCGCTTGCCAGCAGGAAGGCGGACAGCGCCGCCGTCGTGCAAGCAGTAAGCCTGTTGCCGGATCGTGATCGCACTACGTATTTCCCTTTTCTCGGATCGGCGCGTTACGGGATAAAACTGCCGCCAGCGGCTACTCCGCTTGGCCGCCTCCGAACCTCTCGCCTCTCACGTTCGAGGCAACGCCGTGGAGTTGGCTTCCGTCCTCCTTCGTCAGGATGCGAAGCGTCCCGTAAGGAGTTCCGTTACGGGCCGGCGCGATCTCCATTGAGACTTTGTCCCCCACCTTGACCGAGTCTTTGCGCCACCCCATGCGGGAGTTGATGGCCGGGGAGCCGATCTCGATCGACCACTGCTCGGGCTCCGCGCTATCGTCGGTGCTGACGAGCACCTGGAGGTACGAGTGCGGGTTGGTCCACTGAACCTCCTTGACGACCCCCTCGATCGTGAGGGTCTTCGTATAGTCGAATTCCGCGGTCGAGTGATGAGCGTTCGCCCCCCAGGCCATCGGGAGGAGCAACGCTGCGATCAGGGCACCGCGCTTGTACGTGCTCGGTTGCATGCCTACGTTCTCTCGGACTCACACAAGGCTACGACGGCGGGCAAAGCCGATGTCGCGCGCCGGAAGTTATCACGCTTAACTCCGGGTCGTCGGCTGTTAACGCCGCTAACGGCGAAGCAAAAGATATAGGGCGGCAATGCCGGCGACCAATTGTTTTTCTGGATGCTCCACGATCGAACTGGCTTATTCCAAGCGGGAAGGCGACCGCTTCCGGGCTAGTTTGGCGGCAAGCCCGTTAGCGCTGTTAACGAATGAGCTTATCGGCTCTAACTGTGGACGGCCACCGGTCAGCTTGACGCCGTGTGAAGGCCCCGGAAGAAGCTCGCGAGAACGATGCAGATCGCGGTGTCGCGCCTCGAAGGCGGCAGAAAGCGCGGCCGCCCGCGGAACGGCGGCCGCGCGTCTTCTCAGTCACCCGGCCGCCAAGCCGAAGCCGCCGCCATGAACGCGAGCGTCTCGCCTTCGAGCTCGGAGTTGTCTCCCGGCGGGAAGTAGCTGAGCTTCACGATGACGGTTCGCGTCTCAGGATCGATGTAGACGTACTGCCCTTGGAGTCCGATCGCGGAATAGGCCTCGCTGCCGCCCATCGTCCACCACTGCAGTCCGTAGCCGCCTCGCCGCAGGTCTTCGTCACCGGTCGGCCGCGTGGACTCACGCACCCATTCCTCGGAGACGATGCGACGGCCGTTCGCGACGCCGCCGTCGAGCATCATCTGGCCGAACCGGCCGAAGTCGCGAAGCGTCGCGTTGAAGCCCGCACCGCTGAACTCGCGGCCGACTCCCGGCGGACCGTCCATGATGTAGAACGCATCGGACTCCGCGCCCAGCGGCTCCCAGAGACATCGCTCGGTGTACGCCGCGACGGATCCGCCGGAGACTCTCTCCACGAGCCACCCGAGCACCGCCGTGTCGATGGTCTTGTACTGGAAGTGCTCGCCCGGCGCATGAATGCGAGGCAGTGTGCGCGCGACGTCGGCGAAGCGCGCGGTGTTTCGGACGAGCGAGGCGATATGGTTGCTCGCGGCGATGCCCGGATTCTCGAAATCGTACCGCTCCTCGTAATCGACGCCCGAGCGCATCTGCATGATGTGTCGAATCGAGACGCCGTCGTAGCCGCCGCCGGCGAGCTCGGGCAGATAGCGCGTGATCGGCGCGTCGAGCGACTCGATCAGCCCCTCGTCGAGGGCGCAGCCGATGAGCACCGAGGTCACGGATTTCGTGACCGACCAGCCGATGAATCGCGACCGCTCGTTGCTGTTGTTGCGGTAGATCTCGCTGACGATGCGGCCATCCTTGATGATCAAGAGCGCGTTCGTGTAGGTGCGCTCGAGAAACTCCTCGGCCGGCCGCGTCACGCCTTGCCAGGTGTACGAAAAATCGAGCGCGTGATCGTTTCGCGGCAGCCGCCACACGTCGCCGCTGCGAGCGACGGTGCGGGTGGTGAAGAGGCTGTCCATGCTGCGAAACATCAGGGCGTTGACGTCGCCGTCGAGCATGCGCCAGCGCAGGATCTGCACGGCGACGGGAACGTCGGACGGCGGATCGATCCGAAGCGGCGGGGGCAGCGTCTGCTCGGCGGCGAGCGGGAGCGAGAAGAGCGCTGCAGAAAGAGAAGCGATTACGCGAAAACGTCGGAGCTGCATGTCCCGCAACCTCTGCGAATCCTGATCAGATCGCCGCGCCGCGACAGCGCGGCTACGGCGGCGAAAGAAGACGTGAACGAACCCTCATTGTCAATCGAAATTTGCTCCTCAGTCTTCCGAACTCTCGTCACTCCCCTGTCGGGTCACCCGCGCTCTCGTAGAAGGTCAGCGCGACGAAACCCTGACCGACGGAAGGATTCGAGCTCAGATAACGCCCGTCGTTCAAGTACGCGTACGGGCCGTCGACTCGCGTCTCGAACGCCGGCACCAGCGCGCCGAAAGTTCCGCCGTTCCGCACGATGACGATTTCGCCGTCCGCGGTCTGCCAGAGATATCGAGCATCGAGCGTGGCCGGGGGTGAGAGGCTCTGGTAATCCGCGCCGCCCATGAGTACCTTGCCGTTGATGCGCCCGCGAACCTCGCCGCCCGTTATCGGAATGATGTTGCGCCCGCCGCGCTTGCTTTCGCCGACGGTCTGACTTTGCCCGAGCGTCACCGTCTCCTCGATCAGCCTCTCTCCCGGCTGCTCGCCCTCGGCCTTTCGACGGTAGTCCCACGGCTGCGCGGGAAGGTCCGCAGGCTTTTCGATCACTGTTGCCCGCGCCGTATCGACAGGCACGTCGGAGACGTCATAAACGCGGAGGATCAGCGTGCGCTCGGACGAGCGGAGCTCGCGACGGGCGACATACGTGCCGGAATTCATCCACGCCAGCGCGCTTGCGTTGGGCGCTTCGAAATCCATCACGACTCGCACGTCCTCCGCGCTCGGCCCGGTGCCCGCGTTGCGCACGTACACATAGCTCCCATCGGCCGCTTGGAGCACGAAAACCTGCTCGATCTCGATCGTGCCGTTCGGAAGGGTCAGCATGAAGTCCAAAGCACCTTCCATGACGGCGCCGGAGAAACGCGGCCCTTCGACCTTGCCTTGCAGTCCGACCGCAACGCTCCTCTGCCCGTAAGGCGTTCTGCCGACCGTCTCGATTCGATCGAGCGGAATCTTCATCTCGAAGATCAGGGCCCCGTCTTCCGGGGCAGGTATGCCCTGCGGCAAGTAGCAGTCCCACGACGGATGCGGAATCAGAACGGATCGCCGCTCTTGCGCTTTGCCGTCCAGTGCAACGAGATTCAGGAGCAGGCCGCTCAGCACGAGCAGTGCCGAGGCGTTCATCCTTTTGGCAATCATCCCCCGATCCTTGCCCACCTTCTTAGCGTTAGGCCTCGCGAACGCAAGAGCGAGGTACCTTGGCAGAGTCTACAGCATTACCGCCGGCAGATCGGCCCGACGCGCACGAAGGCGACGTCATAGTACGTTTTCCCGAATCAACGCTGCCAGTAGAACACCGATCCCAAGATATTGAACCGCACGAGCGACACCGAACTGGCGCAGGTAAGGCCGCGGCAAGTCGAGGCGCGCCAATCGCATGCGTGTGAACCAATGGCTCCAAGCGAGATATGCCACGAGTCCCGCCCAATAGATCGCATTGACGAGCAGTACCGGCGCGGACGTATATCCGAGAAGCAGATAAAAGGCGGCCAACATGGCGACTATCGGGATAAGCCCGTACGCGCGCTGCTGACGAAACGCGTCTACCAATGACGCCTTTTGCTCGACGGACAGATTCTTGAGCGCACGTTCCGCCAGAATGCGTCCGGTGACGATCGTAGCCAGACAAATGATGAAGGCGCGATCTCGAAAGACACGGTGCGGCTTCCTTCATTCGAGTCCGCGGACGTACCTAGTTCTGCGCCCGGCCCGGAAAGATCTATGCTGCGAAGCTGTATCGGGTCCCCGAATTTATACAGCCGGAGCGAGGAGGTACCAAGATGCGTGCGAAGCTCACCGCCGAATTTCTCGGCACCTTCTGGCTCGTATTCGGCGGCTGCGGCAGCGCCGTGCTCGCCGCGGCATTCCCGGAGCTCGGGATCGGGTTCGCGGGCGTCGCTCTCGCGTTCGGCCTCACGGTGCTCACGGGTGCCTATGCGTTGGGGCCGATATCGGGCGCGCATTTCAATCCAGCCGTCACCGTGGGACTGTGGGCCGGCGGACGCTTCCCTGCATCCGGCCTCCTGCCGTATATCGTCGCTCAGGTTCTCGGCGGGATCGTTGCCGCGGCCGTGCTTTACGTCATCGCGAGCGGCGCACCCGAGTTCGACGCGGCCGCCGGGTTCGCCGCGAACGGGTACGGCGAGCATTCGCCCGGCGGCTACTCGTTGGGCGCCGCGGTGGTCAGCGAGCTCGTCATGACATTCATGTTCCTGATCGTGATTCTCGGCGCCACGCACGCGCGAGCGCCGGTGGGTTTCGCCGGGATCGCGATCGGACTTGCACTCACGTTGATTCACCTCGTCAGCATCCCGGTGACGAATACGTCCGTGAACCCGGCGCGAAGCACCGGTCCCGCGCTCTTCGTCGGGGACTGGGCGCTCGCGCAGCTATGGCTCTTCTGGGTCGTGCCGATCGCCGGTGCGGCGCTCGCCGGCGCGGCCTACAAGACGCTGCTCGAATCCCGTGAGAGGCCGGACGTGACCGGGACGGAGCGTTCGCGCGCTTCGTAGACGCCTTCGCGGGCCGGATCCCGGTTTGCAGGCATCAGGCGGCCCGGCTTCTGTGGTACTCGATGCTTTGCCTCAGGAGATCGATGAAGTAGTCGGTGTCGACTTCGTCGAGCGACCGAATCTTGACGTGGCGGATGTTCTTGCCCACGCCTTCGACGCGTCCCCGCGAATCGCGCAGATGTGCGCCGTAGTCGAGCTCGAGATTGGCGTGGCGCTTGAAGCCGCCGATCGAGCAAATCCTCTGCCGCTCGTGGTAGTAGGCGGGGTAGTTGTACTTGAACTCCTCGCGGAGCTCGGGAAAGTGCCCGAGAATCATCTCGCGCAACGATTGGCAGATCTCTTTCTGCGGGGACGGCAGAACGGCGATATATTGCGTCACCTTCTCGTTGCGCGCCGACGTTGTCATCGATCGAAAAGAGCCGCCGGCGGCCGCTCAGCGGCCGCCGAACAACCCCGTCGCTTCCGCGAGCTCCGAGTTCCCCATATCCATGATGATCTCGCGTCTCGCGATCAGCCATTCGCCGTCGACCTTGCGATACTCGTCCTCGTAACGACCGAGGCTGAGGATCTCCGGGCCGCCTCCGGGGCGCACCACGATCGTCATCACGTAGCAGAAACCGGTTGCCGTCGTGGGACTCGTGAGCTCGATGACGGAGTTCGTGACGACGTGCCGCAGCGCACCGAACGAACGCTCGCCTTCCGCCGCGCCGGCATTGAAGCGCTTTCGATCATTGACGCCGACCGCACGCAGGGCCTCGCGCCCCTTGGCCAGCAAGCGGCCGCCCGCGCCATAAAGCTCGGCGTCTTCGGTGAACACGGCGGCGTACATCTCCGGGTCGGTCAGGTCGTGCGCGAGGGCATAGCGCGACTGCAACTCCTGGATCAGAAAACGCTCGAGCGCTTCTTCCATGCTGGCCGCAAACGTCGCGGGCAGCGCTCCGATCAACAGTGCGGCCGCGAGCGCGACGGCGCGCTTATTCACGAGATCGATGACCATCTTTATTCCTTGCTTATGGATTGTGCTCGTCCGAGCTCGATCAGCGCAGTTAACCTAGCCGGAGTTCCCTCACCGAGTCCACTGCCGGCGTTCCCTTTGATACGGCGGGAAGCCGCGAGAAGCAGGACACCGCCGTCACGGCGAGGCACGCGGCTGCGAGCGCCAACGCTTCGTATCCGGAAAGCGTGATCAGCGTGCCGCCGAGAAAGGGCCCGATCGCCGAGCCGACCATCAGCATCGCCGGCGTGGCGGCAAGCGCGCGGCCGCTCGTGTCGAGACGTGAGAGCAAACCGAAGGCGAACGTGTGAGTGAACACCATCACGGCCGCCAGCACGGATCCCGCGAACGCATAGGGCCCGAATACCGGGGACAACATGATCGTCGCCGCCAGCGCGAGCTGCACTACAGGGCCGGTCAGGACGACTCGGCGAGCCGCGAGGCGCTTCTCGAGCAACGCAGCCAGCGCTGCCGGAAACAGATTCACGAGCCCTATCGCAATCAGCACCCCGTTGATCGCCTGCTGCGTGAAGCCGCGATGAATGCCGACGTTCTCGAGAAAGCTGAAGGTCATCGCCTGCACCAATGTCATGCAGGCGATTCCGGCGATACCGAACCACACCACTCGCGGCAAGCCAGGAAGCCCGGTTCCGCTATGCGTCGTGGCGGCCGGCAATGGTGCGGGCGCGGGAAAGGCCAGCGCAGATGCCAACGCGCCGACGGCCATGACACCGGCGAACGTATGGAACAGCGCGGTGCCGCGAAACGCCGCGATCAGTTGCGGCGTGCCGGCGAGGAAGACCACCGCGAACACGCCCAAGGCGATCCCTACGAGCGCAAACAGACGGTGCGGATTCGCGCTGCGTGCGATCGTGCCGTGGGTGACGCTCAATGCAGAACCGGCCGCCAAGCCCGCCAACGCGTGCAGCGCGGCGAGCGCGGCGTAATGCGAAGTGCCCGCGGCGAGCCAGAAGCTCAATGCAGAGATCGCGAAGCCGACGCTGGCGACCCTGCGGCCGGGAAGACGCTGAAAGCGGGGTGCCAGCGCGACGCTCGCCAGGACCACGCCGGTCAAGAACAAAGTGGGCAGTCCGCCTGCCTGCTGAGCGTCGAAGCCGTAGTGGGTCGTCAAGACACCGACCCACATCGACAAGGCGACGAGATCCACCATGCCGGCGCAGTGCGCGATCATCAAGGCGGCCCGTCCGCGCGGGCTTTCCACGGAAATGCTCATCTCCCCTCCTTGTTTTTTCGGCCGCGCGGGACGGCTTCTCGTGAGGGCTGCAGTTGTACCACGTTCCCGGCCGGTTCGCGTATCCGCGCGCCGATTCCCCGCCTACACGCGGCCGATGCGATCTTTGAGCTCGAGCGCGCGCCGTCGGCTCAGCGGAAGCGGATCGGGCCACCCTTTGACGTAGAGGTCGTACGTGTAGTTCGGGCCGCGCTCGATCCGCTCGATGTACGCGGAGTTCACGAGCAAGGAACGGTGCACGCGCACGAAAGGCGTGCCGGAAAGTTGCGCTTCCCATACCGCGAGAGCACGCAGGACGAGCACGGGTCGCGCGTTGGGCGTGTAGATCTCCGTGTAATTGCCCGCGGCCCGAATGAACACGATATCCCGTATACGGATGAAGCGCGGGCGCCGCTCGTCGGCATGGAAGAAGAAATCGTCGTACCGATACGCTGCCGGCTCGCTGTCGCGGGAGGCTTCGGCCGACGCCCGTACGCGGCGCAGCGCCTCGGCGAGGCGCGCCGGATCGACGGGCTTCAGCAGGTAGTCGACGGCGTGAACCTCGAATGCCTTCACTGCATAGGTATCGTACGCGGTCACGAACACCGTGCGAAACGGCCCCGCGTCCCTTGCGAGCAAGTCGAACCCGGATTCTCCGCGCAGCTGGATATCGAGAAACACGACGTCCGGGCGCTCCTGTCTGATGACGGTTTCGGCTTCGTCGACGCTTCCCGCCTCTCCGACGATGACGACGTCGCGCTCGCTGGCGAGCAGCGACTTCAGCGCTCGCCGCGCGAGACGCTCGTCGTCGACGATGACGGCGCGTAGCAGCCTATCGCTCGAGCTCATCGATCCGAATCCGAACCCGAACCCAGCCGTCCTGCTCTGCGATTTCCAACCGATGATTCCGCTCGCCGTAGTGCTCGACGAGCCGCTGCCCGACGTTGCGTAGCCCAGTGCCGGTGCCGGCCGCGCCGGAGCGTTGCGTCCACGAGCCCGTGTTCGCAACCTCGATCCACAGAGATCCGTCCTGGACGCGTGCAGCCAGACGAATCCGTAACGGCACCTTGCTCGCCTGGCGGCCGTGCTTCACGGCGTTCTCGACGAGGGGCAGCACGACGAAGGCGGGCACTTCTCGACACGCCGCCGCGTCGTCTACGTCGATCTCGACTTTCAGATCGTCCTCGAAGCGCACTTGCTCCACGGCGAGGTAGTGGCGCGCCGCGGCGATCTCATCTCGAAGCGGCACGACGAGATTCGGCGATTCGAGCAGCGAATATCGCAGAAAGCCGGAAAGCTCGCCGATCATGCAGGGAACCTTCTGCGGCGCCTCGGTTGCCAGGGCGCCGATCGAGTTCAGCGCGTTGAAAAGGAAATGCGGATTGAGCTGATAGCGAAACATCTTTATCCGGGCCTCGTGCGCCAACGCTTCGGCGCGCAGCGCCCGTTCCCGCTGCACCTGCTGCTCTCGGCGAGTGGACATGACCAGGAACGTCACCGCCCAGCAGAGCATTACGGCGGGGAAGTACCGTAGCTGATTGCGCGCGAACATCGTGCCGCCGGGCAGCGCCACTCGCGTAAAGTCGAACGGATCGATCGTTGACGCTATCCATGCGCTCGCGGCAAACCACGGAAGCCCGAGGATCGGACTCGCGAGCAAGAGAACGGCCGCGGCTTTGTGCGGATGACGCCCTCGCTTCATGAGCCCGCGGTAGACCCACGCAAGCGACATGCTGAACACGAGCCCGACAGCTGCCGACGCAGCGCTCTGGCCGGCAAGAACGTCAGGGAACGGATGGAGCGGTCTTACGATCAGGAAGAAGAGCACGCCGAACAGCGTCCAGAAGACGAGCTGGAAGATCGGCGCCGTCGAGTACATCGACGCCTGCGGCGGTCGAGTGTCCGATCTGCCGACTCGCTCGTTCGTGGGCGCTTCCATACTCGGAACTATGCCGTCGGCGACCTCGAACCGGCAATCTGCTACGTGAGCGGCTAATGGGCTTGACGAACGGCCATACTGGATCCCCTTGACGCGATATTCTTGAGTCCGTCATTGGATAGGAGGAGAAACTCGATGCGTCGACGATTCGTCCTGATGCCGCTCCTTGCGGCTTTCGCGCTCATCGCGTGCGGGAGCCCGCCGCAGGCTTCCGAGCACGAGAAAGCGGCCGTCTCGGCCGGCGAGGCATGGCTCGCCTACCTCGACGCCGGCGCCTACGGGGAGGGCTGGGATTCAGCCGCGAGGCTCTTCAAGGCATCGGTCACGCGGAATCAGTGGGCGGCTGCGGCCGAGAACGTTTATACGCAGTTCGGTCATCCGCAGCAACGGAAGCTGATCGCCGCGAAACACTCGACGTCGTTGCCCGGTCTACCGTCGGGCGATTACGTCGTTATCCAGTACCGTATCGGGCTCGCGAACGGTAGTGGACTCGAGACGCTGACGATGACGCTCGAGGAGGGCGAGTGGAAGGCCACCGCCTACTTCGTTCGTCCCGAGTAGCGGCGACCTCCACGCACACTCTTTCATGCCGCAGCTCGGCGGCACGAGCGGTCGCGGAAACGACGGCGTCGCGGCGACGGGCACGGTCCCTGCCCGCAGCACCTCGGCTGCGGGAGTGCCGAAAGGTCAGGGATCGTGCTCGTGCCGAAGTGTCGAGGCGTCCGACGTCAAAACAGCGTATAGATGAACGGCGCGACCGCGGACCCCTGGGCCAGCACCAACAAGCCGCCTAGCAACAATAGAACGATAATCAGAGGAGCGAGCCAGAACTTCTTCCGCTCCTTCATGAATCCCCAAATATCTACCAGCAGCTCGAACATCAGTACGGCCTCTCGAGATGGCTCGGCGCCGGTTGGGCCGAACGCTCGATATACGTCGGAAGGGAGCGATCGATCTTTCTCCGCATCGGATCGCGCGACAGGCGCAATAGCAAGCCGAGCGGCACGAAAATCAGAAAGAACAAAAGACCGAGGATGATGCGCGTATTGATCCAGCCGAGAACCAAGCCGATCTTCATCCAAACGTAATGCACCGGCCCGAGGAGCGCCGGCACCGATAACGCGACGAGCGCGAAAGCGCTTGCGACGACGAACACCCATACGGATACGCCCGTGCCCCAGATCCATGGGATCAACAGGCCGAAGAACAGCGTGATCATGGCGGCCATGATCAGGCCGAACTTGCGCAGTTCCCGAGAGGTGACCGTGTTGCCTGCTGCGGTCATACGGTCGCGATCGCTAGTCGAGCTCGAACTCCGTCTTCCATGAGTCGTCCTTCTCGACTTTCGGCTGTTTGCGCTTGTCGAGAACGAAATTCTCGAGCACCAAGTAATCCATCTCGGTTCGCATGAAGCATCGGTACGCGTCCGCCGGCGTGCAGACGATGGGCTCCCCGCGAACGTTGAAAGAGGTATTCACGAGCACGGCACAACCCGTCTCGGCCTCGAAGGCCTTCAACAGCTTGTAGAACCGCGGATTGGTGTCCTCGTGGACCGTTTGTATCCGCGCGGAGTAATCGACGTGCGTGACGGCGGGTATGTCCGAGCGGGCGACGTTCAGCTTGTCGATGCCGAACAGACGCTTCTGATCGTCCGTCATCTCCACTCGGCGCTCGGCCTTCACGGGCGCGACGAGCAGCATATAGGGGCTGGGACCATCGTGCTCGAAGTAGTCCGAGACGCGTTCGGCGAGCACGGCCGGAGCGAACGGACGAAAGGACTCGCGATATTTGATCTTCAGGTTCATGACGGACTGCATCCGAGGCGACCGGGGATCGCCGAGGATGGAACGTCCGCCCAGCGCGCGAGGCCCGAACTCCATGCGCCCCTGGAACCAACCGACGACCGCCTCGTCCGCGAGCAACTTCGCGACTCTCGGATACAGAAACTCCTCGTCGAGGATCTCGTAGACCGCGCCGCTCTCGTCTAGCGCCTTGGCGATCTGATCGGCGTCGTATTGAGGGCCGAGAAACGAGCCGGACATTGCGTCTCGCCCATTCAGAGGACGAGCGTCGGCATGGCGTTCGTACCACGACACCAGAGCCGCACCGATCGCACCCCCGGCATCCCCGGCCGCGGGCTGTATCCATAGGTCATCGAATACCTTCTCGCGCCACAGGATGCCGTTCGCCACGCAGTTGAGCGCTACGCCGCCGGCCAGGCAAAGGTTCGTGCAGCCCGTTTCCTTTCTCAGGGTACGGGCCAAACGGAGAACGATATCTTCCGTGACCTTCTGGATAGACGCCGCGATGTCCATGTCGCGCTGCGTGAGCGGAGTCTCGGGCTTGCGAGGCGGCCCGCCGAACAGCTCGTGGAAGCGGTCGTTCGTCATCGTCAGTCCGGTGCAGTAATTGAAATAGGACATGTTCAGACGAAACGACCCGTCTTCCTTGACGTCGATGACGTGCTCGCGAATGACGTCGACGTAGCGGGGCTCGCCGTAAGGCGCGAGGCCCATCAGCTTGTACTCGCCCGAATTGACCTTGAAGCCGGCGTAATAAGTGAAAGCCGAATACAGCAGCCCGAGGGAATGCGGAAAATCGATCTGCCAGAGCGGCTGCAGCTCGCGCCCGTTACCGAGCCATGCGGTCGTCGTCGCCCATTCCCCGACGCCGTCCATGCAGAGGACGGCCGCGGTCTCGAAAGGGCTCGGGTAGAACGCCGAAGCCGCGTGCGATTGATGGTGCGCCGCGAAGAGCAAGGGCGGCAACTCTTTCCGGCTTATCCCGCCTAGCTCGGCCAAGCCGCGTCGCAACGTGGACTTGAGATAAAGCTTCTCCTTCATCCAGACGGGCATCGCGGCGATGAACGACCGCAGCCCCTTCGGCGCATAGGCGAGATACGTCTCCAGCAACCGTTCGAACTTGATGAGCGGCTTGTCATAGAAGACGATATCGGTCACGTCCGACAAGCCTATGCCCGCCTCGGCCAAACAGTAACGAATCGCGTTCTCCGGAAACCTCGGATCGTGTTTCCGTCGCGTGAAGCGCTCTTCCTGGGCAGCCGCGACGACCACGCCGTCGCGGATCAACGCCGCCGCGGCATCGTGATAGTACGCAGAAATGCCGAGGATATAGACCGGCATGCCCCCCCACTTTGTAGAGCGCGCTTGTTGTTATAGGTGCCCGAAAAGCCGCGCGATTATCGCCGAGTCGGAAGTTGGGCCGCAAGGAAACGGCAGCCGACCTGCCCGACTTCCTCGCGGATCCGCACCTCGCGACGGGCGCGTTGCTCGAGATGTTGCCGGAGCATGCGCCGCCCGACGTCGCGATCTACGTCGTGCGCCCCGGCGGGCGGGCGCCGCGGAAGGTCGCCGTGCTGACGGAGCTGATCGCCGGACGGCTGGGTAAACGTTGCGCCGGCCTCCGCATCGTGTTCGCTTCGAATACCGGTCGAGCCCGAGCCGGAGCTCGACGCTTCGCGTCGCCACATTTCGCCACGATCTCGGCATTCCGGCGCCACATCGGCCGACCAGAATGAACGGCGTCTCCGACTCGAGGAGCTTGGGGATGAACGAAAGTTTCCGTCGTATTCACGGCAGCGCCACGCTGAAGATTCTCTTCGTCGGCTTCCTCGCGCTCTTGCTGCTGATCCCGACGATGATGATCCAAGGGCTGATCAGAGAGCGCGGCGCAAGGGCGGCCATGGCGCGCGACGAGGTCGGGAACTTCTGGGGGAACGCGCAAACCATCGGCGGACCGATGCTCGCGTTGCCGTTCAGGTATACGGAAATCGTCGGCGGTGAGCCGAGACGTCTCGGCGACGTCCTGCTCGTCCTGCCCGACGAGCTATCCATCAGCGGTCGACTCGAGCTCCAAATCCGGCAGCGCGGTATCTACGAGGTCCCGGTCTATACGGCGACGCTCGACATCGCCGGCGTGCTGCCGCCGCCGGATATCGGCGCCCTCGCGGATACGCTTCAAGAGGTGGAGTTCTTGTGGAATGACGCGACGATCGTGCTGCCGCTGTCCGACGCACGCCCGATCACGGAGCCGGTGCGGATTCGTATCCGCGATGCGGAAGCCGAGTTCGAGGCGGGCGGCGGCTCGAGCTGCGTAGGGGACGTTTCACCGCGGCCGGCGCCTCCGGCCCTCGCCGGAACGCAGCTGCGCTCGGGACCCGGCGCAGACCCGCAACGCGCGCTCGCCATGACGGCCCCGATCCGGATCTGTCCCACCGGGAGCCGTCTCGCCGCGCGCTACGCCGCGCTCGGGCTCGAGCCGCCGAGTGCGCCGCAGCCTTTCTCGATGCGTCTCACGATTCGAGGCACGAGCCGGCTCCATTTCCTGCCGCTCGGCGACGTGACCAACGTGAGTCTCACGTCGTCATGGCCGTCTCCGAGCTTCAACGGCGCGTACGCGCCGATCGAGCATACCGTTTCGGACGAAGGCTTCACGGCGACTTGGCGCGTCCTAGCATTCGGTCGAGGCTTTCCGTCGAGCGGCCTGCGCTCGGAAGGCTACGAGCAGCTGTTCACGGTGACGTCGTTCGGGGTCGACCTGCTTCCGCCGATCGGCATTCACGAGGCGAGTCACCGGGCCGTGAAGTACGCGATCCTCTTCATCGGCTTGACGTTCCTCGTCTATTTCCTTTTCGAGGTCATCGGCGGCCTGCGGCTGCACGCGCTGCACTATCTATCGGTTGGCGCCGCGGATTCGTTGTTCTTCCTGTTGCTTCTCGCGCTCTCGGAGCATATCGGCTTCGGGCTCGCGTACGTCGGCAGCGCGATCGCATCCACGCTGCTCGTCACCGCCTACAGCGCGGCGATTCTCGGCACCGGCCGGCGCGCGATGTACGTCGCGGGCATGCTCGCGCTCGTATACGCGTACCTTTACGTCGCGCTGAAAGCCGAGGACTACGCGCTGCTGATCGGCGCTTTCGGTCTGTTCGCGGCGCTCGCGACGTTCATGATGCTCACTAGGAGAGTCGACTGGTTCGCCCTGAGCTTCGAGCCGAAGCAGAGCGAGCCGCGGTCTCCATGAGGCTGACGGCCGAAACCGGCTGGAATGCTACGTCGTCGCGACCAGTACTTTCTCGGAGTTGCTCGGCAACCGAAGCCCGTCGGCTCGCCCCGCGAAGTTGCGCTCGTGAGCGCGTCGGCGAAGACGTGCCGGACTCACCCGCCGCTCATCGGTTCAAGGCTGTCATGCCGGCTTCGGGGTAGCGGGTGCCGATCGCGGCGCCCGGCGGCAGGATCTCGTCGAGGCGCCGCAGCTCGCTTTCGCTCAGAGTGACGTCGACGACGCGCACGTTCTCCTCGAGACGCGTGATGCTCCGCAGTGCCCGGTATCGGCACGACGCCGTCCTCCCGAGCGAGCACCCACGCGAGCGCGAGTTGTGCGGCAGTGCAGCCCTTGTCCGCGGCGATCTCGCGAACCGCGTCGACGAGCTCGAGATTGCGTCGAAAGTTCTCGCCTTGGAAGCGCGGGTTCTGGCGGCGCCAGTCATCGGGTGCGAGATCGTCGATGCTGCGAATCGCGCCCGTGAGGAAGCCACGGCCGAGGGGACTGTAGGCGACGAAGCCGATACCGAGCTCCGCGCAGAGCGGCAACAGCTCGTCCTCCGGGTCGCGGCTCCACAGCGAATACTCGGTCTGAAGAGCGCTGATGGGGTGCACCGCGTGCGCGCGGCGGATCGTGGCAGGCGCCGCTTCGGACAGGCCGAGGTAGCGTACCTTGCCTTCACGCACGAGATCGGCCATTGCGCCGACCGTGTCCTCGATCGGCGTTTGCGGGTCGACGCGATGCTGATAATAGAGATCGATCACGTCCACGCCGAGGCGTTTCAGGCTCGCGTCGCAAGCCTCCTTCACGTACTCGGGTCTGCCGTTGATACCGAGGAAAGTACCGTCCGGAGCGCGCACGTTACCGAATTTCGTCGCGAGCACGACGGCTTCTCGGCGGTCGCGAATCGCGCGGCCGACGAGCTCCTCGTTCCGGCCCACGCCGTACATGTCGGCCGTATCGAGCAGAGTCACGCCGAGATCGAGCGCGCGGTGAATGACGGCGATCGACTGCGTGTCGTTCGCCGCGCCGTAGAAATCGCTCATGCCCATGCAACCGAGTCCGATGCGAGACACGATCGGTCCGTGTGCGCCGAGTTGACGTGTTTCCATAGGTGTCCTCCGAAAGCGTTCTGTCCGTGCGGTGGCGCGGTCACGGCTCGGAGTCTAGACTTCTCGTAAACGGGGATAAGTAAGGCGTTATCCCGGTAATGCCGCTCCCTGGGTGCGACAAGGAGGCGCGCCATGCTGAGCGAAGATCGCCGACGCGAGATTGCCACGTTCCTGCGCTTGCGCCGTGAACGACTGCAGCCCGAGCAAGTGAATCTGCCGCGCGGCAACCGCCGTCGCACCCCGGGGCTGCGGCGCGAGGAGGTCGCCGCGCTAGCGGGAGTCAGCACGGAGTGGTACACGTGGCTCGAGCAGGCTCGGGACGTGCAGCCTTCCGCGGACACGCTGAGGCGGATCGCGGCCGCGCTGAGGCTCGAAGCCGGTGAGGCTCAGCATCTTCTCACGCTCGCGGGACAGAACGGCGAGATCGGCGGCAACGGGCAGGCACACACGGGCAGCGTGAGCCCCCGGGTGCGGCGGCTGCTCGAGCAGTTCGGAGAATGCCCCGCTTGGGTGCACGGCGAGCGCTGGGACATCCTCGCGTGGAACCGCGCCGCCACGGTGATTCACGACGACATCGAAACCGCGCAGGGATTCTGGCGCAACGGCGTCTATCGGATGTTCACGCATGAACGCATGCGCGAGATGCTGGTCGACTGGGAGCGACATGCACGCGACATCGTCGCCAAGTTGCGCGTCGCGCATGCGCGGTATGTGGACGATCCCTGGTTCAACGAGCTCGTCTCCGCGCTGCGCGCGCAAAGCGACGAGTTCGCTCGCTGGTGGAACGAGCACAACGTGCAGCTGCCGCAGGGCGGGCTGAAACGCTATCGTCACCCTGAAGCGGGACTCCTCAACTTCGAGTTCACCCATCTCACGATCTCCGGCGAGCCCTTCGAATCCGCGCACCTCGTGGCCTATGTCCCGGCCGACAACTCGACGCGGGAGAAGCTCATGGAGCTTCTCGAGCCGCGGGCGGGCGGCGGTCGCCCGATCGGCAGGCCGAGTCGTCTCGCGAGCTGAAGTCCGAGAAGGCGAAACGGAGCTTCGAACGACGGGGCGAGGTTCGCGACGAGACGCTCGTGCACTAGCTTGGCGCGACTTGCCGACTCGTCACTTCCGGATGGCGCACGACGCTCGTCGCGGCAGCAGGGGAGGTAACGATCGGGTTACCCTCGAGACCGCCGCGCTGCCGCACGGCCTCACCGATACGCACAAGGATCGCCTCAATCAGGATTTGTTGAGCTTCCTACAGAGCTGAGCGAGCGGGGCTCGGGCAGACGCCGCGGCTTCGGCCGCGGCGTCTTCGATTATGACAACTGTCGGATATTTCTCGTAGAACGTTCCATTCTCACGGTCGATTCGACGATGATCGTGCCTGCGTCCCGATGGCGCTCGAGGCACGACGATGAATGCAAGAATCCTGATGGTAGGCAGCAGCGTTATCCTGGCCATCGGCGGTCTGGCCGCCTTGTTCGCCCCTCACGAGCTCGGCGCCGCGCTCGATGCCCCAGTGTCCGGATCCGGCATCGCGGTACAGCTTCTCGGAACCGTCTACATCGCGTTCGCGGTGACCAACTGGATCGGCAAGGACAAGCCGATTGGCGGCATCTACTCGCGGCCTTTGTCCGTCGGCAATTTCGCGCACTTCGCGATCGGCGCGCTCGTGCTTTTGAACCGCGCGATGGAAGGCGACGTTTCAACCGTGCTCATCGCGACAGGCGCGATCTACGCCGCACTGGCGGCGGCGTTCGCCCGTCTGGCATTTGCCGGCAGCGCGATCCTCGGCGCGCGCGTCGACAGATAGCGCGTGCTACGTTACAGAGGCCGAGCGACTACACGACCTTTCGGCAATGCAGGAATATCCCGTGGGCACCGGGCGGAATACCGCGCGTGAGGTCGCGCCACGCCCAGTCCCGGACGGAGATGATCTCGCCCAGCGGCTCGAATAGCCGCAAGTAGTCTTCGAGCCTGTTGTCGTGCACGACTCGCCCCGGGCCTCCCTTGCGGCCGCTGAAATCGGTCGTGATCTCGAGAACGAATACCCCGCCCGTCCCGAGCCAGCCGAACATACGATCGAGCTGGGCCGGCACGTCGACGCCCTTCTTGTTGACCCCGAGCAGCTCGTAGTGGAACCACGACATGCCCCGACAGTAGATGCCGTCCACCGAGCCCGCGGGAGCCCACTCGGCGAGGTCCGCGCACACATATTCGAGGCCCTTCTTGCCGCCGTATCGGGCGATCGCCTGTTCGATACCGACGGCAGAGGCATCCACCGCCGTCACCGTGAGGCCGAGATCTCGCAGAATGCTCGCTTGAAGGCCCATCCCGCAGCCGATCTCGAGCACGTGCTGTCCTCGCTTCCACCCGGCCGTTGGCACGACCCACTTCTTGAGCTTGCGGCGCTCCTCGCGCACGGAGTACGCCCAGCCGCCTTGCGCGTAGAACTTGTCGTAGTGGCCGAGCTTCTTCGATCCGCTCGGCGCTTGTTGTTGGTCTACTCGCATTCGACACCGCAGGGTTCGACCATCCTGCGACTATGCTAATCGACCACACTCCCTCGCAGAGCGTGCCCGGCGGTCCACCGGAGGCGGATCTACATCGGAACGGTCGACGGCCGTCTCGTTTGCCTGGAGCGGCGCGACGGGCAACGCTGCGACGAGTTCGGTCGCAACGGCGAGATCGATCTCACCGAGGGGCTGCGGCGCCCGCCGGACTGGCCGGAGGAATACGGCGTCACGTCGCCGCCTGCCGCGTATCGCGATCTCGTGATCGTCGGCTCGGCCGTCGCCGACAACAGCCGCGTGGACATGGCCTCGGGCGAAGCGCGTGCATTCGATGCGAGGACCGGCGCGCTGCGTTGGACGTTCCATCCGCTTCCGCCGGACGCGGCCCCCACAACCGTTTCCGCTCGAGCCCGCAAGCCTTGCTCCTCAGCGCGTGACCGAAAGCGACCTGTGGGGCCCGACGCCCGAGGATCTCGCCGCATGCCGGCGCATGCTCCGCGCGTTGCGCCACGAAGGCGTTTTCACGCCTCCGGACACGAAAGGAAGCCTTCACGTCCCCGGCAGTATCGGCGGGTTGCATTGGGGCGGAATGGCTTGGGACCCCGCGCATCGGCTGTTGATTGCGCCGGTCAACCACTGGCCCGCGATCGTTCGCCTGGTGCCGAGATCCGAGTCCGCGCCGGCACGTCAGGACTTCCGAGGCCGCGAGACGACGGAGCAGGAAGGCGCTCCGTATTCCGCGTCGCGCGAGTTCTTTCTCTCACCCTCGGGAGGTCCGTGCGTGAAACCGACGGCGGACGCTGAGCATGCGAGTGCGTTGCGGCTCGTCGTCGTTCAGTAAGCCGGCGTTATCGCCGCGACTGCGTCTTCGGCAGCTATCGGCCGCAAGGGCGCGCACAGGCGAGCGGCTCATCGCGGAACTCTAGCCGAGCTCGGAACGCGGCATTCCGCGAAGCGCCTGCCACGAAGCGGCGATGGTATCCTTGTCGCCCTCGCACCGAAGGGAGGTAACAGATGAAAAGGATGACCTATCTCGCCGCCGCCATGCTGCTCGCATCGACAGCCATCGCACAGGACGACGCCCCGAGGCGCGGCGGCGTGAGCCAGCAGGCGGCCGCACGTGGGCTCGACTGCAACGCGCCTCCGCCAACCGCCGTGCCCACCACCGGGGATACGACCCGCGAAGGTCAGCTGAAGATGCTCGAGCACGAGGATCCGCAGCTCGCAGCCAACAAGCGGCTCGTGTGGGACATGTGGCGGACGTTGCTGAACGGCTTCCACGTCGATCGCGCCGGCGAGTTCATCCACGAGGATTACATTCAGCACAATCCGCTCGCCAACACCGGGCTCGAGGGAATGCAGAGCTTCTTCCGGGCGCTCGGGATTCCGCCGGGAGAGATCCCCGAGGCCATTCCGGAAGGCGTCGTCGACATCATCGCCGAACGAGACCTGGTGCTGATCGCGTTCCCGCGGACGTATACCGATTCCTGCGGCCGCGAGTACACGACGACCTGGTTCGACCTGTTCCGCATCAAGGACGGCAAGATCGTCGAGCACTGGGATCCGGCGACGCGGCCCTGAGCGTCCACACCCGCCTCTGGCAGGCAATCCCCGGCGCCCCGCCGCCGGGGATTGCTTTGCGAAGAAGGACTACGCGTCGGACGACGCGGCTTCGATCAGCTCGATTGTCTTCTCGAGAATAGGATCTCGACCCGCGCAATACCTACGGCACGGCTCGACGACGATGTCGGGCTCGATCCCGACACCCTCGATGCGTCCGATTCCGGGCAGTGCTCCTCCGCCGCCGACGGCGAGAAGGAGGAGATACTTGTCGTCGAAGAAGCGAAAAGGCGATGCGCCCAAGAAGTAACCCGCGGTCTTCGAGCCGACCAGTATCCCGAGACCGTCTCGCTTGATGATCCCGGTCAGCATCTCCTTACCGCTTCGAACGCTGTCGTCGATCAAGAAATACTTGGGCACCGCGCGCCAGAATGCGCTCTCGCGGAGCGTGGTCAGGTAATCCTCGCTCGTACCTCCGTAGCCGCCTCGATAATCCATCACGAGCGCATCGACCCGATCGTTCTCGAAGCGCTCGAGCGCGGCCTCCATGCTTTCGAGGATGGCGTCTCGCGCAGTCCACAAGTGGAAATAGCCGATGCGCTTGCTGCCTACGGAGATGATTCTCTCCGAAGCTCGCGCCGCATCGACGAACCCGCGCATCACGCTTTGCCTCCTCGTTTCGAGGGAAACGGTTCGGACGATGCGGCCGTCGGACGACAAGCCGAGAGTGGATACACCGGGACCGAATCCGAGGGGAGAAAACTCTTCCCCGGCGATCGCGAGCAACTCATCGCCGACGCGCACGCCTACCTTCGCGGCGGGCGAGCCTTCGAGAACGTGTTTCACGAACCACCGTCCGCCCTCCCGTTCGGGCCAAATCCCCGAGAAATCGGTTTCATAGGCGCCGTCTTCCGCAAACAAGGAGTTGAGGCCCCAGTAATGCACGTCCTGACGGGTATAGAGCGCGGTATGACTAGCGCCCAGCTCCTCGAGCAGCGTGTTGATGGCCGAAGCGACACGATCGGCGTCAGCCGCGCAGTCGATCTGGTCTCGGTAATGA
>PKRJ01000002.1 GCA_017577365.1 Gammaproteobacteria bacterium
ATCATGAACGTGGCCATGCCGGCCGTGTGCAAGCAGCACTTCCCGGACCGGATCGGCACGTTCACCGGGATCTACGTGTCCTGCCTGGTCGCCGGCGCCGCGGCCGCCTCGGCGGCCGGGCTCGCGAGCGAAGGCCTGAGCAGCAGAATGGTGTCGCCAGCCGAGACGCGATCGCCGACCTTGACCTCGAGCGCGACGACGACGCCCGGCTCGGGCGCAGGCACGTCCATCGACGCCTTCTCGGTCTCGAGCGTGATCAGACCCTGCTCGGCCTCGACCTCGTCGCCTTCGGAGACGAGCACGTCGATGACCTCGACGTTCGAGAAATCTCCGAGATCCGGAACGACGACCGGACGCAGCGGCACGTCGCCGTCGCGGCCGCGCGGCGGACCGCTCTCGCCCGCGAATGGCGCCGATGCGGCAGCGGCCGGCTGTCCCGCTCCGTCGTCCCGCGGGCTCGCTTCCGACGCCGCGTCGGCCCCTTCTCCGGCATCGTCGCGCGCGTCGCCGTCGAGGATCATCAGCACGTCGCCGACGGAGACGCGATCGCCGACCGAGACCTTGATCTCGACGACCGAGCCCGCGGCCGGCGACGGCACGTCGATCGTCGCCTTCTCGGTCTCGAGACTGACGAGAGGATCTTCCGGCGACACGCGGTCGCCGACCTTGACGAGGATATCGCTGATCTCGACGTCGGAGACGTCACCGAGATCGGGTACCGAGATTTCCACGGACGACTCGCCCTACGCTAAACCGTCACCGGATCGGGTTTTTCCGGATCGATGCCGAGCTCGCGGATCGCACGGGCGACGACCTCGCGGTCGATCACGCCGTCGTCCGCGAGGGCTTTCAGCGCCGCGACGACGATCGAGTGCT
The DNA here is from genome assembly GCA_017577365.1 of Gammaproteobacteria bacterium. Lineage (GTDB taxonomy): Bacteria > Pseudomonadota > Gammaproteobacteria > Steroidobacterales > Rariloculaceae > ZC4RG20. The sequence goes on from PKRJ01000002.1 coordinate 877, forward strand.
TGTCCACCTCGAAGAACTCGCGGAGCGCCTTGCGTCCGTCGCTTCGCCCGAATCCGTCGGTTCCGAGCGTCACGTAACGGCCGGGCACCCATTGGCGGATCTGATCCGGCACGGTCTTCATATAGTCCGTCGCCGCGATGAACGGCCCCTTCTTGCCGGCGAAGCAGCTCGAAACGTAGCTCGTGCGCGGCTCTTCGAGCGGATGCAGCTCGTTCCACCGCTCGACGGAGAGCGCTTCGCGGCGCAGCTCGCTGAAGCTCGTCACGCTCCAGACGTCGGCATCGACGCCGAAACGCTCGTCGAGCAGCTTCGCGGCCGCCTGCACCTCGCGAAGGATCGTTCCGGAGCCGAGCAGCTGCACGCGCGGCCTGCCCCGCTCGGCGCCGCGCTCGAGCAGGTACATGCCCTTCAGGATCCCTTCCGTGACACCCTCCGGCATCGGCGGATGCACGTAGTTCTCGTTCATGCAGGTGATGTAGTAGAAGATGTTCTCCTGCTCCGTGCACATCCGCCGCATGCCGTCCTGCACGATCACGGCGAGCTCGTACGCGTAGCACGGATCGTACGCACGGCAATTCGGCACGGTCGTCGCGACGAGCTGGCTATGCCCGTCCTGGTGCTGCAGCCCCTCGCCGGCGAGCGTCGTGCGTCCCGCCGTCCCGCCGATCAGGAAACCGCGAGCCTGCATGTCGCCGCCGGCCCAGATGAAGTCGCCGATCCTCTGGAACCCGAACATCGAGTAGAAGAGATAGAACGGGATCATCTGCACGCCGTGATTCGAGTACGACGTGCCGGCCGCGAGCCACGAGCAGAACGAGCCGGCCTCGTTGATGCCCTCCTGCAGGATCTGGCCCTTCTTGTCCTCGCGGTAATACGTGAGCTGGTCGGCATCCTGCGGCGTATAGAGCTGGCCGAGCGGCGAGTAGATGCCGATCTGGCGGAACAAGCCTTCCATGCCGAACGTGCGCGCCTCGTCGGGGACGATCGGCACGATGCGCGGACCGATCTCCTTGTCGCGCACTAGCGCGGTCAGCATCCGCACCATTGCCATCGTCGTCGAGATCTCGCGATCGCCGCTGCCCTCGAGCTGCGCCTTGAAGAACTCGAGCGGCGGCGTCTCGAGCTTCGGCGCCTTCGTGCGGCGCGCGGGCAAGAAACCTCCGAGCTTCTTGCGCCGCTCGAGCAGGTACTTCTGCTCCTCGCTGCCTTCCGCGAACTTGCAATACGGAATGTTCGCGATCTCCTCGTCGGAGATCGGAATGTTGAAGCGGTCGCGGAACGCCTTGAGATCGTCGTCGTCGAGCTTCTTCTTCTGATGCGTGATCATCTGGCCTTCGCCGGCCGCACCCATGCCGAAGCCCTTCACGGTCTTCGCGAGGATCACGGTCGGACGGCCGTTCGCGTGATGCACCGCGCGGTGGTACGCCGCATAGACCTTGATCGCGTCGTGCCCGCCGCGATTGAGCCGCCAGATGTCGTCGTCCGACATGTCGGCGACCATCGCCTTGAGCTCGGGATACTTGCCGAAGAAATGCTCGCGGGTATAGGCGCCGCCCTTCGCCTTGAACGCCTGGTACTCGCCGTCGACGCATTCCTCCATGCGGCGCCGCAGGAGCCCCGTCGTGTCCTTCGCGAGCAGGCGATCCCAGCGAGAGCCCCAGATGACCTTGATGACGTTCCAGCCGGCGCCCTGGAAGGCCGCTTCGAGCTCCTGGATGATCTTGCCGTTGCCGCGGACGGGCCCGTCGAGCCGCTGCAGGTTGCAGTTGATCACGAAGATCAGGTTGTCGAGCCCTTCGCGCACGGGCATCGTGATCGCGCCCATCGACTCGGGCTCGTCCATCTCGCCGTCGCCGAGGAAGGCCCAGACCTTGCGATCCTGCTTCGGCAACAGACCGCGGTTCTCCATGTAGCGCATGAAGCGCGCCTGATAGATCGCCATCATCGGGCCCAAGCCCATGGAGACCGTCGGGAACTGCCAGAACTCCGGCATCAGCCACGGATGGGGATACGACGACAGCCCCTTCCCCTTGCCGACGACCTCGCGGCGGAAATGCTTCAGATGATCCTCGGTCAGGCGCCCTTCGAGATACGCGCGCGCGTAAATGCCGGGCGACGAGTGCCCCTGGAAGAACACGAGATCGCCGCCGTGATCCTCGGTCGGCGCGCGCCAGAAATGATTGAAGCCGACCTCGTAGAGCGTCGCGCACGACGCGTAGCTCGCGATATGACCGCCGTACTCCGAGCTCTCGCGGTTCGCCTGCACGACCATCGCCATGGCGTTCCAGCGCAGATAAGCCTCGATACGGCGCTCGATCGCTCGATCGCCGGGATACGGCGGCTGCTGGCCGACCGGAATGGTATTGAGGTACGCAGTATTCGGCTTATAAGGCAAATACGCGCCCGAGCGGCGCGCATGATCGATCATGCACTCGAGCAGATAGTGCGCACGCTCGGCGCCGTGAACCCGCAGCACGGAATCGATGGATTCGAGCCACTCCTGGGTTTCCTCGGGATCGACGTCGTCAGCGGCGGCTATGAACGTCGGCAGTGGTCGTGCGCTCGCCATTACGCCTCCTCGATCGAACGATACGCGGAAATTCAACGCCTTACCGGTGAATTCCCACGGTGCTCCTGCTACGATGCGGGCCCGATCCAGAATTGTACCCCTGCGGGCGGCGCTATGATCGGGGTTTGCCCAACAGGGGTCAAGGCAACCCGAATGATCGATCTTCCCGATTTCACTCCGGTCAAAGTCACGCAGGCGACGAGACCCTATACCGAATCGCAGCTCGCCGCGCTCGATCATGTCGCCCTGGTGCTGCCGAAGGAGCCGCCGGGCGCGTTGTTCGCCCGCCTGCCGCAGGGCAAGCAGCTGCACAAGCTCGTCGAGCGCGCCCGCGCGCAAGGTCTGAACCGCACTTTCACGCGGCTGAGCAACACGAGGGCGACGGGCGTCACGGCCGCGCTGCTCGACGCGTCGACGCCGTTCGCGCGATTGACGTGGGCGCGCGAGCTCGTCGCCGACTGCCTCCGCGAGCGCCCGGCCAAGCTCGGCGTGCTGACCGCCGGTCTCGACGAGGAGGCTCGCGCGAGCGCCGTCGCGGCGATCGTCGCGGCCGTGCAGGCGGCCGCGTTCAAGCTGCCCACGTTCAAGACAGAGGAGCAGCCGCGGCCGATCGAGCTCGAGCAGGTCGGCGTGCTCGACGCGAAGCCGAGGTTGCCGCTCGACCGCCTGCGCGCCGAGGCGCTCGGCAACAATCTCGCGCGCTGGTTGACGGTGCTGCCGCCGAATCGGCTGACGGTGCGCGCTTATCGCGAGATGGTCGAGGAGCTCGCGCGAAGATACTCGCTGAGCTGCAAGTTCCTCGGCGAGAAAGAGCTCGAGAAGCTCGGCGCCGGCGCGTTTCTCGCCGTCGCGCGCGGCAATCCGCATCGGGACGCGGGCATGATCCGGCTCGGATACCGGCCGCCCGGCGCCCGTCGACCCGAGCTGACGCTCGTCGGCAAGGGCGTGCTGTTCGACACGGGCGGAATCAACCTGAAGCCGTTCAAAGGCATGCTCGACATGCACATGGACATGCAGGGCAGCGCCGTCGCGTTGGGCACGCTGATCGCGCTCGCGACGCTCCGCGTGCCGTACGGAGTCGACGCGTGGCTCGCGGTCACGGAGAACACGATCTCGCCGTCGGCCTACCGCCCGCAGGACATCGTCACCGCGGCGAACGGCACGAGCATCCAAGTCATTCACACGGATGCCGAAGGCCGCATGATCCTTGCCGACGCGCTCGCGCTCGCCGCTCGCGACGAGCCGAAGCTGATCATCGACTACGCGACGTTGACTGGAAGCTGCATCTCGGCGCTGACGCAGCGCTACTCGGGCGTGTTCACGAACCGGCCGCGCGCGCACCCGCTCCTGATCGACGCCGGCGCGTCGTCCGGAGAACGCGTCTGGCCTTTCCCGATGGACGAGGATTTCGATCAGCTGCTCCGCAGCGACGTCGCGGATATCAAGCAGTGCGCGGTCGAGGGGCACGGCGATCACATTCTCGCGGCGCGCTTTCTGTCGCGCTTCGTGCCGAAATCGATCGCCTGGGTGCACGTCGATCTCGCCGCCGGCGAGCACAAAGGCGGCCTAGCGCACGTGCCGACGGATGCGACCGGCTTCGGCGTCCGCTTGACGCTCGAGCTGCTCGGCCGAAGCGCGCCGTCCGCATTCGCCGAATCGGTCGCGGATCGATGAGCGCGAACGATCAAGCGCCGGCCGCCGAGGAGCCGGCCCGCTCGGCCATCGCGCAGCGGTTCCGCGGCTTCCTTCCGGTCGTCGTCGACGTCGAGACCGGCGGCTTCAATCCGGCGACCGACGCGCTTCTCGAGGTCGCGGCGGTCCTCGTGCGCATGAACGAGCACGGCGAGCTGCAGCCGGCCGACAAGTTTCGCTACCTCGTCAAGCCGTTCCCGGGGGCCAATCTCGAGCCCGCGTCGCTACAGGTGACCGGGATCGACCCGTATCATCCGCTGCGGCCCGCGCTCGACGAAGGCGACGCGCTGAGACGTCTGTTCCAGGAAGTCCGCAAGGAAGTGCGGGCGCAAGGTTGCAATCGCGCGATCCTCGTCGGGCACAATGCGTTCTTCGATCTGCAGTTCCTGAATGCCGCGGTCGCGCGCAGCGGTATCAAGAGGAACCCGTTTCACCCGTTCTCGAGCTTTGACACGGCGACGCTAGGCGGCGTCGCGTTCGGGCAGACGGTGCTCGGGCGAGCCATCGTCGCGGCGGGCCTCGAGTGGGACGAATCGAGGGCGCACTCGGCGCTCTACGACGCCGAGATGACCGCACAGCTCTTCTGCACGATCGTCAATCGCTTCAAGCCGCTGTTCGAGAGCGCGCGGCCGGTCGCCGGCGGCGCCGAGAACCGAGTGCAGGCCGACGACGGGGCCGAGGAAGGCGGCGGCGATTAGGCGGATTCGGATGCGGCGGCTTTCGCCTGCTTGATGATCTCGGCGAGCTCGCCGGACTGGTAGAGCTCGAGCGTGATGTCGCAACCGCCGATCAGCTCGCCGTTGACGTAGAGCTGCGGATACGTCGGCCAGTTCGAGTACTGTTTCAATCCCTCGCGAATCTCGGGATCCTCGAACACGTTCACGTACGCGAACTCGGCGCCGACGGCGCGCAGCGCCGCAACGGCCTGCGCCGAGAAGCCGCACTGCGGAAAATCCGGGGTGCCTTTCATGTAGAGCAGCACCGGGTGCTCCGCAAGCTGCTTCTTGATGCGTTCGAAGACGTCCATGGTCGTTTCCTCCGTGCAGCACCGGTCGCGCGTGACGCGACGCACTCCGGGTGAATTCTGAACCGAGAACGGGCGTACGAGGAGTGCTCGGGCGGCCGGGTCGTTTGAGCTGCGTCGATCTGTCACCTATTCTTCTAGACTCACTGCCCGGGGGCAAGCCCCGAGCTCGCCTGCGGCGGAAGGCCGCAACGGAACGCGAAACACCGAGCACGGAGATTCCATGGGCCTTCGGAAGAGCGCCGCGGGGGCGATCGTCGCCGGCGTCGTGCTGAGCGTGCCGATCGGCGTCGCGAGCGGCGCGACGGATGCGGCGACGTGTCTCTTCTTCGCCCATATCCTCGCCGGGACCTTCTGGATCGGCCTCGTCTACTATTTCGCGTTCGTGCACCGGCCGGCCTTCGCGGCGGCGGCCGCCGATCCGCACAGGACGGCCCCGATCGCGATCGCGAGCTACGTCGCGCCCCGTGCGATCGCGTGGCTCCGCTGGACCGGGGTCGCCGCGTGGTCGAGCGGCTCGGCCCTGCTCCTCCATGACGGGCTATTCGACGATGCCTTCATGCTCGGCCTGACCGCCGGTGCCCCCACGCGGGCGCGTATCGTCGGCATCGGCGCATGGCTCGGCACGATCATGCTGCTCAACGTCTGGTTGCTGATCTGGCCGAGTCAAAAGAAGCTGCTCGGCGTCGTCGAGGCGAGCGCCGCGGAGTTGAGCCGCGCGATGCGGATCGTCGACTACGCATCGCGAACTAACGCGATACTGTCCATCCCGCTGCTCGCGAGCATGGTCGGCTTCGGGCACGGGGACTTCGCGTGAGGCCAGCCTCCATCCGATTTTCGATCGCGAGGTACGTCATGAATTCGATCGAACTGCCGCACGATATCGAGGCCGACGTCGCCCGAGCCCTCGCCGAGGATCTCGGCGACGGAGACGTCACCGCCGCCCTGATCGATCCCGCCGCGCAAGCGCGTGCCGAGGTGCGCTGCAACGAGGACGCGGTGCTCTGCGGCAGAGCCTGGTTCGACGAAGTCTTCCGCCGGATCGATCCCGCGGTCGTCGTCGAATGGCGCTTCGACGACGGCGCGGACGTGCCGGCCGGCGAGACCGTGTGCCGGCTGCAGGGACGCGCTCGCGCGCTCTTGAGCGGCGAGCGCACGGCGCTGAACTTCCTGCAAACGCTTTCGGGCACCGCGACCTCGGCGCGGCGCTTCGCGCGCGCCGTCGCCGGCACGCGCACGCGGATTCTCGATACGCGCAAGACGGTGCCGGGCCTGCGCCGCGCGCAGAAATACGCGGTGCGCTGCGGCGGCGCGTGGAACCACCGGCACGGGCTCTACGACGCATTCCTCATCAAGGAGAATCACGTCCTCGCCGCGGGCGGTATCACCGAAGCGGTGCGGCGCGCCGCGGAGCAAGGCAAAGGCCTGATGATCGAGGTCGAGGTCGAGTCGCTCGACGAGCTGCGCGAAGCGCTCGCAACCGAGGCCGACCGGATCATGCTCGACGACTTCGACCTCGAATCGATGCGCGAGGCCGTGAGGATTCGCGACGCGCACGCCGCGGCCACCGGCGCGAAGCCGAAGGAGCTCGAAGCCTCGGGCAGCGCCGGCGACAAGGACTTGAGGGCGATCGCCGAGACCGGCGTCGACTTCATCTCGATCGGCGCGATGACGAAGCACGTCCGCGCGATCGACTTCTCGATGCGCTTCGCCTGACGCGAAGCCGAAGGCCGGGAACGGCGTCAGGCGACTGCCTCGAGCAGCCGCTTCGGCTCGGAGACGCCGTACCCTTGCGCGTAGTCGACGCCCATCGCGCGCAGCATCGTGATGATCTCCTGGTTCTCGGCGAACTCGGCGATCGTCCGCTTGCCGGTCAGGTGCCCGATCTCATTGATCGAGCGCACCATCTCGCGATCGATCGGGTCGTGCAGGATCTCCTTGACGAAGCTGCCGTCGATCTTCAGGAAATCGACGGGGAAATGCTTCAAGTAGCCGAACGACGAGAGGCCGGTGCCGAAGTCGTCGAGCGCGAACTTGCAGCCGATCTCCTTCAGCGCGTGGATGAAGCGGTTAGCCTGCGCGTAGCTCGCGATCGCGGCCGTCTCCGTGATCTCGAAGCAAATGCGGCTGCCGTCGATCCCGCTCCTCTTGAACTGCTCGACGACGAACGGCAGGAACTTCTCGTCCGCCAAGCTCTGTCCCGAGAGATTGATCGAGCACAGCGCGAGACGCTCGCGCTCGTCCGCCTCGGACACGAGCCAGCGGAACGCCTGCGTGATCACCCAGCGATCGATCGCGGGCGTCAAGCCGTAGCGCTCGGCGGCGGCGATGAAGAGCTCGGGCGAGACGAGCGCGCCGTTCTCGTCGCGCATCCGCAGCAGCAGCTCGTAATGGTCGCCAGCCTCGTGGTCGGACTGCAACGGCTGGATCATCTGCCGGAACAGCTCGAAGCGCCCGTCCTCGAGCGCGTTGCTGATGCGCGCCGCCCACTGCATCTCCTTGCGGCGCTTCATCAGATCGAGGTCGTTCTCCTGATAGCTGTAGACGCGGTTGCGTCCCGCATCCTTCGCCGCGGCGCAGGCGCTGTCGGCCGCCGTCAGGAGCGACGCGACGTCGTCCGTCCCCGGCGTGATCGGCACGACGCCGATGCTCGCGCCGAGACGGAACGTCCGATCGTCCCAGACGAACTTGAAGTCGTTGATGAGCTGGCGCAGGGTCTCGGCGGTCCTGAGCGCCTCGTCCATCGTGCAGCTCTCGAGCAGCACGCCGAACTCGTCGCCGCCGAGGCGCGCGAGCGTGTCGCGCCAACGGATCTTGGCCTTCAGCAGCGCGCCGATCTGCTTCAGGAACTCGTCGCCCGCGCCGTGCCCGCACGCGTCGTTGATGATCTTGAACTGGTCGAGGTCGATGTGGAGCACCGCGTAGGACGTCTCTCGCGCCTTGGCGCTCTTCAGCGCGCGCTCGAGGCGGCTCTCGAACTCGCGGCGGTTGACGAGCTCGGTCAGGATGTCGTGACTCGCCGCGTACGAGAGCCGGCGGTTCAGCTCGCGCGACTCGCTGACGTCGTGGAAGACGAGCACGCCGCCGGTCACGTTGCCGAGCGGGTCGCGGATCGGCGCCGCGGTGCTCTCGATATAGAGCTCGTTGCCGTCGCGCCGGATCAGGAGCGTCGGCCGCACGGATTTCGTGGAGCGGTTTCGGCGCATCGCGACGGCGACCGGGTTCTCGACCGGCTCGCACGTCTCCTCGTGGAATCCCCGGAAAATCTCGTCGATCGGCCGGCCGACGGCGTCGTCGAGCTTCCAGCCCGTCAGCTCCTCGGCGACGGGGTTCAGATACTGCACGCGGCATTCGGCATCGGTCGTCACGACACCGTCGCCGATCGATTGCAGCGTGATCTGCGCGCTCTCCTTCTCGCGGAACAGCGCTTCCTCGTAGAGCTTGCGCTCCGTGATATCCGTCTCGACGCCGACGAGCCGCCGCAGGCGGCCGTGCTCGTCGACGCGGCCTTTGACCCGGCTCTGCACCCAGCGCCATTCGCCGTTCGCGTGGCGCATGCGGTGCACGCTCTCGAAAAGCTCGGTCTTGCCTTCGAGGTGCTCGCGGATCTGCTGCTGGACGCGCGCCATGTCGTCTGGATGGACGAGATAACGCCACTCCGGAACCGGCTCGTCCTCGCCGTAACCGAGCATCGCGCGCCAGCGCGGCGAGAAATACATCGAGTTGTCGCGAACGTCGTAGTCCCAGAGGCCGTCGTTCGCGGTGTTCGTGACCAGGCGGTCGCGCTCCTCGACGGTCAGCAGGTCTTCCCTGAGCCGGATCCGCTCGAGCCCGCTCGCGCAGCTCACGCCGATCAGCTTCATCGCGAGATGCAGGTCCGCCCCCCAGTCGGGGTTCGGCGTCGCGCTGCAGAGGCCGAGCATGCCGGCGAGCCTGTCGCGGATATCGAAACCGATGACGAGGATCGCCGCGACGTTCAGGCTCGCGAGCTGCTCCGCGTCGCGCTTCTGCGCAAGCGGCGCGTTCCACGTGTCCGGGATCTCGAGCAGCCGCAAGTGCTCGAGCCGTCCGCGAATCCACGGGAAGTCCGACAGCTCGCGCTGCTTCAGCACCTCCGGATTGCACGTCGAGAAGGTCGAACGGCCGGCATAGACCTTGTCGATGACGCTCGCGTCCTTGTCGAAGAGCGCAACGAACATCGCGTCCGCGCCGTAGGCGTCGGTGAGCTCCTGCAGCCCGGCCTTCAGGCGCTCCTCGGTATTCGCGAGCGTGATCGATTGGAAATCGACGGCGACCTTCGTGACGATCAAATCGAGGCCCTCTCCGCGCGGCTTGGCCATCCGCCGGATCAGACCACAGGTCGCGGAACTATCTTGGATCCGATCTTCTTTAATAGCCTCAACGCTCCCGATTCCGTCTTCCATGTGCTGCACGGCTCGAGGGAACGTCTTCGGTTCCACGAGACCCCCGAATCGCGCCCATTCTGACAGTAAACCTCAGAAATACAAGCAGCTATTCCCCGAATCGAGATTTATGTCACCTAACCCCGTCGGCCGCTCCGCAGCGTTTTAGACAGTGTGCAGCGGCACATGACACCGAAGAAAGGATGTACGCATGGCTCTTGACACTCTCACCCGTCGCGCTCTTTCCACCGCGCTCCTCGGCGTCGGCGCGACCTGCCTGCCGGCAACCGCGAGCGCCGAGACGGCGCTCACGATCTACTCGACGGCCGTCCCGGGCGCGATCCCGGCCGAGCAGTACCGACCGGTACCGGGCGCGGCGCGCTACGTCGGCGGCGCGGTCCCGGGCTACGCGATGATCCGGCACCGCGTGCGCTTCGATCTCGAGCCCGGCACGAATCGCGTCGAGATGCGCGACGTCGCCGCGTATATCGATCCGACGACCGTGACGTTCGAGTCGCTGACCGCGCCCCGCTCGACCCGCGTCGTCGAGCAGAGCTTCCAGTTCGACCTCGTGAGCGCCGAAAAGCTCATGGAGCGCTACATCGATCAGCTCATCACCGTCGATCAGGCCGGCCCGGACGGCGTGACCTCGATCAGCGGAAGGCTCCTCGCCGCGCGCGGCACGCTCGTGATCGCGGGCGACGACGGGCGCATTCACGCCGTGCGCGACTACCGGAACGTGCAGTTTCCCGACCTTCCCGGCGGCCTGATCACGAAGCCCACGCTCGTCTGGGACGTCGAGACCGATACCGGCGGCGCTCACGACGCGCGGATCGGCTACCAGACCGCGGGTCTGACGTGGTGGGCGGACTACAACCTGACGTACCGCGAAGGCGATGACGCGAACCGCGGCACCGTCGATCTGGGCGCGTGGGTCAGCATCCTGAACCGCTCGGGAGCGACCTACGAGAACGCGACGCTCAAGCTCATCGCGGGCGACGTCCACCGCGCCGAGCCGCCGCGCGCGCGGTTACAGGAACTCATGGCCGTGGCCGCGGCGGCACGCGACGGCGCCGCTTTCGAGCAGCAGGCCTTCTTCGAGTTCCATCTCTACACGCTCGGGCGGACGACGACGCTGCCCGACGATTCGACGAAGCAGATCGAGCTCTTCCCGAGGGTCGACGGCGTGCCGGCCCGCAAGCTCCTCGTCTATCAAGGCCTCGCGCCGTACGGCGTCTACACGAGCCCGGTCGTGGACCGCGACCTCGGCCTGCCGATGAGCACGAAGGTCAACGTCTATGTCGAGCTCGAGAACCGCGAGCGCTTCGGGCTCGGCATCCCGCTGCCCGCCGGCCGCATCCGGGTCTCGCAGCTCGACGAGCGCGACGACACGCTCGAGTTCATCGGCGAGGACGTCATCGATCACACGCCAAAGGACGAGACGATCACGATCAAGCTCGGGTCGGCTTTCGACGTCGTCGGCGAGCGTCGGCAGGTCGAGTTCTCGGTCGACCGAAGCGCCGAGCGCATGGAAGAGACGATCGAGATCAAGGTGCGCAACCACAAGGACGAGCCGGTCGAGGTCATCGTGCGCGAGATACTGTTCCGTTGGGCGGAGAACGAGATCACCGAAGCGAGCCACGAGTACGAGCGCGAAGACGCGAGCACCGTGCGCTTTCCCGTGACGGTTCCCGCCGACGGCGAGGCGGTCGTGACGTATCGCGTGCGCTACCGCTGGTAGGGAACGAGACGCGCGGCGGTCCGGATCAACCCGGCCGCCGCAGCATCAGCACATTACGCTTGCACACGGCGACGAGCACGTCGCGCTGGTTGTAGCCGCGGTGCTCGAGCGTCAGGATGCCGTTCCGTGGGCGCGAACGGCTCTCGCGCTTTCCGACGACCTCGGTCTCGACGTGCACCGTGTCGCCGACGAAGAGCGGCGCGGGGAAACGCACGTCCTCGAGGCCGAGATTCGCGACCGTCGTGCCGAGCGTCGTCTCGTGGATCGAGATGCCGACGATCAGCCCGAGCGTGAAGAAGCTATTGACCAGCGGCTGCCCGAACTCGGACTCGGTGCGCATGTACTCGCGATCGAGATGGAGCGGCGCGGGATTGTGCGTCATCGCGCTGAAGAGCACGTTGTCGGCCTCCGTCACCGTCCGACGGATCGCATGCCGGAACACCTGCCCGACCTCGAAATCCTCGTAGTAGCGTCCCCCCATCTCGATGCCTCCGCGTCCCGCGCGTCGAGCGCGGACGCGTCACGTCCCCGACAGCTCGCGGCTGCGGTTCGCCGCCGCGAGCACCGCGCGCTCGACGAGCTGCGCGAGCCCGTCTTCGGCCATCAGCACGCGCAGCGCCGCCTCGGTCGTGCCGCCCGGGCTCGTGACCTTGCGCCGAAGCTCCGCCGGGTCCTCGCCCGAGATCTCGGCATAGGCCCCTGCCCCGGCGACCGTCGCCGTCGCGAGAGTCCGCGCGAGCGCCGCGTCGAGACCGGCCGCGGCGCCCGCTTTCGCGAGGCATTCGATCAGCAGGAAGACGTACGCGGGCCCGCTGCCCGAGACGGCGGTCACGGCGTCCATCAAACGCTCGTCCCGAACCCACGCCGTCGTCCCGACGGCGCTCATCAGCTCGTCCGCGACCGCCTGCCCCCGCGCATCGACGCTCGGCGACGCGACCATCACGGTCATGCCGCGTCCCACGGCGGCGGGCGTATTCGGCATCGCGCGCACCACTTTGGCGTCCGGACCGAGCGCCGAGGCGATCGAAGAGATCGGTTTCCCCGCCGCGATCGACAGATACAGCGGCGCCGGGCCGAGCGGCGCGGCGCACGTGCGCACGACGGCGTCGAGCTGCTGGGGCTTCACCGCGAGCAACACGACGTCGGGTGCGCCGTCGTCGAAACGGACGGCATCGAGGCTCGCGCCGGCGACGATGCCGAGCTCGGCCGCGGCGGCGAGCGCGGCGGGAGCAGGATCGACGATGCCGAGGCGCGCAGGCTGGATGCCGCGGGCGAGCCAGCCGCGCACGAGCGCCTGCCCCATGTTGCCGAAACCGATCAGCAGAATGCGCTCATCCATCCCTTTCACTCCACGGTCGCTCCGGATCGTCCGGCGCGAACGGCAGGCCCGAGGTCCGCGCCCGCGCCGCGATCGGCAAACACTTCGAGGTCGATCGCCCGCTCGCTGCGCGCGACGACACACGTGACGGCGCAGTCGCCGAGAACGTTCACCGCCGTGCGCAGCATGTCGAGCAACCTGTCGATGCCGATGATCAGCGCGATGCCTTCGACGGGCAAGCCGACCTGCTCGAGCACCATCGCGAGCATCACGAGGCCCGCGCTCGGCACGCCGGCCGTGCCGATCGACGCGAGCGTCGCCATCAGAATCACCGTGACGAAATGGCCGAGGCCGAGATCGACGCCGTACACGTTCGCTATGAAGACCGTCGCCACCCCTTGCATGATCGCCGTGCCGTCCATGTTCACCGTCGCGCCGAGCGGCACCGTGAACGACGCGACCGAGCCCGATACGCCGTGACGGCGCTCGACCGTCTCGAGCGTCACGGGGATCGTCGCGTTCGACGACGACGTCGCGAACGCGAACGCCATCACCGCGCGGGACTTCGCGAAGAACGTCATCGGGTTCAACCCGCTCGCGCGGAGCAGCAGCCCGTAGACGACGACCGCCTGCAACGCGAGCCCGGCGATCACGACGAGCGCATAACCCGCGAGCGGCACGAAGAGCTCGAGCCCCTCGGTCGCGAACGTGCGCGCGACGAGCGCGAACACGCCGACCGGCGCGGTCCGCACGACGAGCATCACGAGCCGCGTGACGACCTCGTTGAGATCGTCGAAGAGCCTGGCGACACGGCGCCCGGCGTCGCCGGAGATCGAGATCGCGAAGCCCAGGAGCAGCGCAAAGACGATGATCTGCAGCATCTGCCCCTCGGCGAGCGCGCGAACCGGATTCGAAGGAACCATTCCGGCGATGACGTCGACGACCGACGGCGCGGCCGCGGCGTCGTACGCGACGTCATCGAGGAGCCTGAACCCATCGCCGGGACCTGCGGCCGCGGCGAGGCCGAACGCGATGACGAGCGCGACGGCCGTCGTCGCGAGATAGAGCGCGAGCGTCTTGACGCCGAGCCGCCCGAGCGCGGCGGCGTCGCCGAGCGAGGTGACGCCGCAGACGAGCGAGACGAGCACGAGCGGCACGACCATCATCTGCAGCAGCGCGATGAAGAGCCGGCCGACGATCGTGAGCACACCGCCGACGACGACGTCGTCGACGAGCGGCGCGCCCTCGTATGCACCGAGCGCGAGGCCGACGACGATGCCGCCGCCCATGGCGAGCAGGATTTTGCGAGTGAGGCTCATCGGCCGCGACGGTGCCTCGAGGCTCTACCGGAGCGCCGACACTAGCCGCTGCCGCAAGGCCGCGCAACCCGAGCGAGATCCGACACTTAGCCGCGGGTCCCGACGCGCTTCGGAAGGCGCGGCGAGTTTGGTTAATATATGCGTCCTCGAAAGCCCGGAGCCGGACCTTCGGCACGGCGGAGACGCCGACACTCAGCCTCAAGACCGTTCTGATGACCCAGCCGAACGCGCCGCAGGAGGCGTCGTGAGAGACGTTTATATCGTCGGCGTCAGCCAGGCGCCGGTCACGCGCGACACGTCGGTCCGCGGCCGCTACATCGCCGCGTCCGTCGTTCGCGAAGCGCTCGCCGACGCCGGCATCGACAAGGATCGCGTCGATGCGCTATACGTCGGCAACATGACGTCCGGCCTGCTCGCGGGGCAGCAGCAGCTCGGCGGCCTGATCGCGGACTATGCGGAGCTTTCCGGCGTCGATGCGATCACGATCGAGGCCGCGTGCGCGTCCGGCGCGGCGGCCGCGCGAATGGCGTATCTCACGATCGCCGGCGGCGTCAACGACGTCGTCGTCGTCTGCGGCGTCGAGCGCATGACGCACGTCGATCGCGACACGGTGACGCGCGCCCTCGCGACGGCGGCCGATTGGGAGCTCGAAGGCGCGCGCGGCGAGTCGTTCATGTCGCTCAACGCTCAGCTGATGCGGCATTACATGGACCGCTACGGCGCGCGGCCCGAGGATTTCGCCCCGTTCTCGATCAACGCGCACAAGAACGCGCTCGCCAATCCGAACGCCGTGTTCCACAAGCCCGTCGATCTCGAGAGCTACATGGCGTCCCGGGTCGTGATCGATCCGATCCGCGTCCTCGATTCGTCGCCGGTCTGCAACGGCGCAGCGGCGATCGTGCTCGCGTCCGCCGAAGCGGCCCGCGAGATCAAGGATCGTGCGCGCGTCGTGATCGCGGGCTCGGCGGCGGCGACCGCGCCGCTCGCGCTGCAACGCCGCAGCGACGTGCTGCAGCTCGAAGCGGTCGAGATCTCGACGCGCAAGGCGCTCGCGCAAGCCGGTGCGAAGCATCGCGACGTGAGCTTTTTCGAGCTGCACGACGCCTTCACGATCATGGCCGTGCTGAGCCTCGAATCGGCGGGCTTCGCGCAGCCCGGCGCCGGCCCGCGGCTCGGTGCCGAGAACCGAATCGGCATCGACGGCGACCTGCCGCTGTCGACGATGGGCGGGCTCAAGGCTCGCGGCCACCCGGTCGGCGCGACGGGCGTCTACCAGCTCGTCGAGGCGTACCTGCAGCTCGTCGGCGAGGCGGGCCCGAACCAGGTCCGCGACGCCCGCCTCGCGCTCGTGCAGAACATGGGCGGCACCGGCGCGACGGTGGTCACGCACGTGCTGCGACGCGTCGAGTAGGCCGCGAAGCGGCACGCTCGAGAGACACCTTTTCTCCCTCGCGCCGTGGCGCTCGGCCGGAAAGTGTTAGCCTAGGGGCAACGCTTCGAAACCCAAGGGACTAGAGCAATGGCACAGGAGCTCACCGACGCCGACATCGCGATGGACGGCGCGAATCTCTACCAGGAGGAAACCTTCACGGACCGTCGGATCGGCACGCTCGTGCGCCTGACGCCCGTGACCGCAAACGGCGCGCGCGACCCGTCGCGTCCGGTGCTGTATATCGGCCAGACGCAGGTGCTGACGCCGGCCGGCGCGCTCCCGATCAGCTTCGAGATCGACGCGAGCTCGCTCGAGGAGGCCGTGGCGAAGTTCGGCCGAAACGCCCAGGAGGCGGTGCAGAGCACGATCAAGCGGCTCGAGGAGCTCCGGCGCGAGGCGGCATCGTCGCTGATCATTCCGGGCAGCGGCGCCGGCCCGATGGGTCCTTCGGGCCCCTTGGGCGGGCCGGGCGGCGTCCGCGGCGGAGGCATTCAGCTTCCGTAGGCGTCGGCCGGCCGATGGCGAGCCGGCCGCGTGCTCGGCCGCCGGCTCGAGCCGGCGGCCGTGGTCGGCGACCGCGCGGCGGCTTTCAGGCCGCCGCGTCTCCGGCCCGAGGCCCGGGCGTGTTGCCGCCTCCGACCGGGCGGGCAGAAGCGAGCTCGCGAGGCCGTTTCGCGAAGGCCAGCAGGAACCGATCGACGACGCGCGTCGCCCGTTCCCGAATCGCCTCCGGACTCGGCCTCTCGCCGAGCAGCAGCCCCTGGATGATCCACCAGTGGACCATCATGCCGATCAGAAACTCGGCCGCTTCCTCGGCGCTGCCCGGATCTAGAACCCCTTTGCGCTCGAGCTCGGCGAAGTACGCGGCGAGCATGCCGCGGCTTCGGAGGGGCGCGCGCTCGAAGTACAGGCTCGCGATATCCGGGAAGCGATCCCGCTCGGCGATGATCAGCCTGAGAAGCGCGTGATGCCGGCTCGAGAACAGCTGCTCGAGGCGCTGGACCGAGAACTCGATCAGGCACGTCCGAGGGTCGGCCGCGGTGTTGAGGCGCGGCTCGTGCGTCGAAGACGAGGCGAGCACGTCCTCGACGACGGCACGAAACAGGTCGTCCTTCGTCGGAAAGTAACTGTACAGCGTCGCTTTCGATCCGCCCGAAACTTCGAGGATCGCATCGATCGACGTGGCCCCGTATCCGTCCCTCAGGAACAGCTCCGTCGCAGCTTCCAGGATTCTCGCGAGTCTCTCGCGGCCGCGCGACGATTGAGGCTGCACGCCGCCGTTATTGCCCGTGTCTTCCATGCCCATGTCTCCATCCTCTGAACATCAGGGTCTTTCGACGACGATTTCCCCGACGTCGCGCCGCTTCTGCGTCGGCACGACCCTCGGCCTCCCATACCAGAAAAGACCGACCACGGACTCGGCGTCCGCGTCGATGCCGACGATCTCGAAGAATCGCGGCTCGCGCGTCACCGCCCCCGTGGTCCATTTCACGCCCAATCCGCTCTTCCACATGTAGAGCATCAAGTTTTGCACCGCGCAGCAGCAGGCCGCGTAATCCTCGCGTTCACGCAGCGGATCGTCGCTCCGCATGCACGTCACGACGAAAAACGCCGGAATCGCGCCCCAGCGCCTCCTGCGCGCTTCGGCCGCGGCGTCCCCTTTCGCGGCCCGCTCGACCTCGACCGCGAGATCGACGATCGCCGCGGCCGTGCGCTCTCCGATCACATAGAACCGCCAAGGTTCCGTAAGGCGGTGATTCGGCGCCCAGCGGGCGAGCTCGATGGCCTCGAGGAGACGCTCGGTGCCGGGCGGCTCGGGCTCGAACAGGTCGATCGAACGGCGCGATCTGATCAACTCCGCGAGGTGGGCGAGGCCTTCTGGACTGTCGCGCATCGAAATCCCTCGAATACACTGCCGACCCGATGCCAACCTGCTATTCTAGCAGTCGAGCTTCGCGCCAAGACTGTATGTAGGGGAATAGATTATTGGTTTGCCGCGCACTCGAACCGCGGGATGAGCACGGAACCGATATCGCCGTCGGAGCGGGTGCGGTCGGGCTCGCGGTTGCCGCGGTTCGCCGTCCACGGCGGCGACGTCATCGTGCTCGAGAAAGACGCGTCCGTGGGTGAAGAGACCGAGCCGCGCCGGCGCGCGGCGACGCTAGTTGCGCGCGCTGAACTGCCGTTCGAAGAAAGCCCGCGCGCTGTTGCGGAGGAACGGGAAGTAGAACACGGACGTGCGGTGCCCCGTGGGCAGATAGAGCGTCTCGGGCTCGCCGAGCGCGCGCCGCAGCTTCTCCTGCGACTCGAACGGCACGATCATGTCCGTGCGGGTGACCACGAGCAAGATATCCTCGGCGTCGACATACGGCGCGAACCTGAGCGGATCGGAGTCGATCATCTCGGCGAGGCGTTCCGCGAGCCGCTCGCGGCTGGTGCCGCTCTCGCGCAACGCCTGATTGATCTGGCGCGCGACGGCACGGTAGCTCGTGTTCACCATCAGGTGCGGCAGATCACCGCCCGCCATCGCCGCGACGACCGCGTCGATCCGATCGTCGAGCGCGGCGAGCATGACCGCGGCCATGCCGCCGAAGCTGATGCCGAATACTCCGATCTCGCCCAGCTCCGGCTGCCGCTCGACCCAGTCCAGAATCCTCTTGTAGTCAAAAATATTTCGTTTGATGATGCTTTCGGGATCGTTGAGAACGCTCGCGAGCGGATCGTCCAGCCGATCGACGATCACCGTCGCCCAGCCGCGATCGGCGAAGTACTTGCCGAAATAGCGCGACACGAGCATGTTGCCGTTCGCGATCGGCAGCACGACGATGACCGGCGTGACGTCCGATCCGGCGACGTCGTAGTACTCGAGCCTGATCTCTCCGAGCTCTATCCTCCCGGAGCCGTCCTTCACCGCGGGCAGTATCACCTCGTGCACGGTGAAATCGCGCCGATCTCGCAAGGCGTCGGTCTTGGGCGCCTTCGGCTCGTATTCGAAGCGGAAGGCTTCGGCGAGAGTCGTCGGCAGCGATTCCGGCCCGTCGTAGTCGTCCGTCATCGGCTGGCGCGTGACGCAGCCCGCGAGCGCGGCCGCGGCGAGCCCTGCGGCCACGAGGCCGCGACGCCGAATAGCCGACCGCAGCCGACGGATTGTCACGGCAAGCGAACCTCGGCGCTCCTGACGCGCGCCTCGCGCGCATCCGTCCACGCGAGCACGAGCCGCCCGTCCGCGGCGACGAGCTGCGGGACGTCGAGCGGCTGCGCGGCATCGTCACGTGCGACTCGAACGATCTCGCCTAGCGCGCCGTCGCGCGCCACGCGACGCACCGCGAGCTCGATACCGCCCGCGGGCCCCTTGCGCCACCAGCTCACGGCGGCATCGCCGTCGTCGAGCAGCGCGACGCCGACCTGCCCGAACGCATCGCCCGAGTCGATATCCACGGGCGCGCCGAAGCTCGCGCCGCCGTCGGCCGAGCGCGCGAGCCGCACCCGCGGCACGCCGTGCGCGGCCGTGAACCACGCGACCACGACTTCCGCGCCGTCGGCGGCCATCGCCGGCCCGTTGACCGGACAGCCTTCGATGCGCCAGCCGTCGGGCCCGAGCACGACCGGCGCGCTCCACTCGCCGCCGACGAACCGCCGCACGACGATATCCCTGATCTCCTCCTCGGTGCGGTCTCGATACGCGACGACGGGGCCGCCCGACGCGGCCGCCGCGGCCGTACGGCAGCAATCGCAGGCAAGCTCGTCGACCTCGCCATCCGCGATGCGCGTGCCGTCGGCGCGAATGCGCGCGAAACGCAGGCTCGTGCCGACCGGCGGACCTTCCGGATCGAAGTCGCCCGACTCGAACAGCGCGGCCATCCTACTGCCGTCGAGCCATACGACGCCGATATCCTCGTCCCACGGGAACCACGATACGAAGCCGTGCTCGCTCAGCGTCCCGTCGAGATTGAGCAGCGCACCTTCGCCGAACGTCGTCCCGCCGTCCGTCGACAGCGCGAAGACGATGTCGTACGCCCCGACGCTGCCGGGCACGCTGCGCAGCCAGTGCGCGGCCCACAGATCCGCCGTGATCGGCAGGATGCTCGGGAAATCGGCCCAGCTCACGAGAAGATTATCGCCGCTTACGACCGTGCGTGGTGCGCCGAAGGCGCCGTTCTCGAGCGCGCCGAGCTTGAGCGCCGTGCCCTCCGTCGCGGGCTCGAGCCAGCTGAGGACGATCCCGCCGTCCGGGCCGGCCGCGAGATGCGCCTGGCCGCTACCCGCGACGGCCGGCACATCGAGCTCGCGCCATCCCGTGTCTCGCCGTGAAGCCGCGGGCAGGTCGCCCGAGGTGGTGGGCGCGGGCCGCTCGCCGCTCTCGCACCCGGCCGCCAGAACGGCCGCGGCCGCGAGCAACGCAGATCTTGTCATCGAAGTTATCGACATCGATCCCGATCGGAGACGTCGCAGATCGGTCGCTATGCTATCGTGAAGCGAGGGGTGATCGCCATTCGCGTCGAGATTCGAGCGCGACGCGAATGCGCGACGAGCACGAAAGCGGAGCCCCGGGAAGCGACGCTCTGGGGGTCGGTTGGTTGAGAGGGACAACCATGGGCGCGCACACTCCCCGGGGCTCGCGCATTGTACGGGATTCTTCCACATGTTGAATAGTCGAAATGCTCACTAGAATAGAGCTTGATCGCCTTTCCACGGCCCTCTTGCAGTGCACGACTTATAATCGCGTGTGGATGCGCGTTCTGCCCCGCCTCCATTTCTGAAGCTCTCGGAAGGATCGATGCCGCTCAGGGATACGTCGAACGGCTACGGATGGCTGTCGATCGCGTTGCACTGGATCACCGCGATCGTGGTGCTCGTGCTGCTATTTGTCGGCGATACCATCTCGACGCTCGAAGGCGACGAGCGCGACGATGCGTTGCTGTTGCACACGTCGATCGCGATCACCGCGTATGTCGTGTTGTGGGCGCGAGTCGTGCTGCGCTTCGTGCAGAAGCATCCCGGGCCGCTGCCGAAGCAGCGAGGCCTCTTCTACGAGATAGGTAAGGTGGCCCACTACGTCCTCGTCGTCGCGATAGCGGTGATGCTCGTGACCGGTCCGCTGATGGTCTGGTTCGGCGGCGAGGGTATCGAAGTGTGGGATTGGCTCGTGATCCCGAGCCCGTTCGAAGCGAATTTCGCGGTGCGCGACGCGCTGCATCGCGTGCACGCCACGTCCGCGCTCGTGATTCTGATCCTGACGCTGCTGCACATCGGCGGCGTGTACAAGCACGCCGCGTTCAATCAGGACGGAACGTTCAGCAAGATGCTGGTTCCGGCGAAACCCGACGAGAATCGCGACGCTTCCCGTCGAGCCGAAGCCGACCGAGGAACGCCGGCGCGTGCCGCTCACGACGAGCCATGAGCGCGCGACGCGGCGCCGACCGATGACCACCGCCCTGCTCTGGTCGCTCGCCGTCCTCCTGATCGTCGCGGGGCTGGTCGGCCTCGTCTTACCCGCGCTGCCGGGCCAGATTCTGATGTTCGCCGGCTTCGTCGTCGGCGCGTGGGCCGAAGACTTCCAGCACGTCGGCGCGCCGACGCTGACGCTGCTCGGGCTGCTCGCGGTGTTGTCGTACGTCGCGGACTTCGCGGCCGGCTCTCTCGGCGCGAGCCGCTACGGCGCGTCGCGGCGAGCCGTCGTCGGCGCCGCGCTCGGCGCGTTCGCGGGCCTTTTCCTCGGGCTCGTCGGCGTGCTCGTCGGGCCGTTCGTCGGCGCGCTGCTCGGCGAGCTCTCGGCACGCAGATCGCTGCTCGACGCGGGACGCGCCGGCTTCGGCGCGACGCTCGGAATGATCCTCGGGACCGCCGCGAAGCTCGCGCTCGGCTTCGCGATGATCGGCGTCTTCGTCGTGATGCGCTTCGTGTAGCGTTCGCGCGTGAGCGCTCAGGCGTGCATCAGCAGCACCGGAAACGACGTCTTCGTCACGAGATACTCCGTGACTCCGCCGAGGACCATCTCGCGCAAACGCCCGCGCGTGTACGCTCCGGCGAGCAGCGTGTCGGCGTTCTCCGCGCGAGCCGCCTCGACGAGCGCGGGCCCCTCGTCGCCGCGCTCGACCCGTTTCGTGCGCGCGGCGACGCCGTGCCTCGCGAGCCACTCGCACATCTCCTCGCTCGTCGGCCCGCGATTGCGCCGGCCGCCGCCGACCGTGATGAGCACGACGTCCTCCGCCGCCTCGAGTAACGGCAACGACGCATGCACGGCGAGCGTCTCGGTGCGACCCGCGTTCCACGCGATCGCGATGCGGCGCACCGGCGCGGCTTCCCCTCGATGCGGCAGCACGAGCACGGGACGCAGCGAATCGAGCAGCGCGCTGATCAAGACCATCCATGCCTTCTCGCCGCCGTGCTCCGCCGGGCGTGAGACGACGATCAGATCGCTCGCGCCGCCGACGGCGGACATCAGCTCGTAGGGTGCGCCGTCCAGGGCGCGCCAGCTGGCGTGCGGCCGCTCGCGCGATCCCGGTGCATCGGTGACGGGATATCCGGCGTCGTCGGCATAGGCGCGGAACAGCCGCTCGGCCGCCGCGGCGGCGCGCTCCGCCTCCTCGCCGATCGGCACGACCCACGCGCCGCGCCGGCTCATCGTCCAGAGATCGGCCATATCCCAATTGCCGGGCTCGAGCGGCACCGGGCGAAAGTGGCGTCCGAGCACGTCCGCGCCGAGCTGCGCGCCCAGTCGAAACGCCGTCGCGAGCAGCGCTCGGCACTCGGGACGGTCGGCTGTCGGAACCAGTATCGCGCGCATGCTTCTCTCCGATGAGTGGACTGCCCGTGATCGTCTTACCGGCACGCCGCCCGCCCGCGTACGACGCGCTCCCGTCGCATCACGGAGCGATCAGCGGGCTCCGTCCGTATCGTTGCCGCAGCCAGTTCATCGCGGACAACACGTGCGGACGACGTACGAGCCACCGCTCGAATTGGTACTTGCCAGGATAATTCATGATGATGAGCCCGGCGAGCAATGTCAGCAGACCCTGTCCCGGAAGAAAGAGCAACGCGAAGCCCGCGATGAGCAGTATCGCGCCGAGCAGGTTCTTCGCCGCAAGCAGCAATAACCGAACGACGGGATGCCTCGACCGCTTCGCGAGCGGCACGCGCCGCTCCGGCAGGAAGTAGTCGGGCGGTATGCGCAGGATCATCGCCGGCACGAGCAGCGCGCCGAGCAACAGGCTCACGACCGAGACGGCCATGAGCCACGGCACGTGCGGGGCGATCAGCTCGATGAGCTCGATAGGCGGTTCCTCGATTCAGCGAAGGCTCGGAACATTGCCGCTCGTGCCCGCAGCGGTCAAGAGGCATGGAGACCCGCGCGGCGGCGATAGCGCGCGGCCGGATCCTGTCGGTAGAACATCGCGAGCTGCCGGTACAGCGTCGGATACAGCACGAGAAAATCGAGCGGCACGTCGAAGAACATCTCCGAGCAGACGGCGAAGAACTCTCCCGGATCCTCGCTCGCGTACGGATCGAGCCAGGTTTCCTCGCCGCGATCGACCTGCTCGACGAGCTCGTCGTACGCGGCCTGGAACGTCGACGTCCACTCGGAGACGCTCATGCCGCGATGCAGCGGCGGCATCCCGTTCACGGCGCCGTCGAGCTGATCGAGCTTGTGCGCGAACTCGTGCACGACGACGTTGTAGCCTTCGCCTTGCCCGCTCGCCTCGACGTCCTCCCAGCCGAGAACGACCGGACCCGCTTCCCAGGCCTCGCCGCTCAGCACGTCGTCGCCGACGTGAACGACGCCCGCCTCGTCGACGCGCTCGCGGTTACGCACGACGAACTCGCCGGGGTAGAGAATCACGGATACGAAACCCTCGTAGCAATCGAGGCCGAGCTCGAGGATCGGCAGACACGCGAGCGCCGCGACGCGCGTTCGCATCGCGTCATCGACCGCGAGGCCGCCCGCGGCCTCGATGCGCTTCTCGTGCAGGAACAGCAACGAGAGCTCTCCGAGGCGCGCGCGCTCGTCGTCGTCGAGCGTACGCAAAACCGGCACGGCGGCGAGCACCTCGTTCCACGTGTCGTCCGGAATGCGCCGCGTCGCGAGGATCTTGCGCCGCCGTTTGCTCTTCAGGAATCGGAACACTACGCTAGGCGCCTTCCCTTGCTACCCGAGTCGCGTTGATCAGGCTCGGCACGATCGTGTTGCCTTCGTGGCACGCGTACTCGTAGATCTCGTAGTCGTTGTCGAGCTTCCACGGGACTTCCGCCCTCCACGGCGCGGTCAGGATCTCCGGATCATCGACTTCGATCGAGTAGTCGATCCGGTCCGGCGCGACGCGCGTGAGCCGCTCGACGATGCGCAACGACGTGCTCGTCGGGATCGGGTCACTGGACGGCCCGACGATCAGCATCGGCGTCTTGCCGTTGAAGTTCGTCGTCTCGATGACGAGCGTGTTGCCCTCGAAGTATCCGCGGGAATCACCCATCCACTGTCTGATCGCGTCGTCGAGCCGCGGCCGACCGTCGAGCGGCACGATGCGCGTCTCGTGGATCAGCTCGAGACGGATGACGACGTAGCCGGGCGCCTGGACGATCTCGATGCCGCTGTTGTACATGAACGGGAACATCGACGCCGGCAGCCCGCGCGTGATGCAGCGGTCGAGCGGATTGAAGTCGTCGATGTCGTCGAACGGAATATCGGACCACGTGCTCGTCATCGTGGAGGCCTTCCGCCGACCCGCCTCGGTCAGCGGCGGGACGCGCCCGTTCGCCGGCTCGACGATCAGCGACGTCAGTCGATTCGGCTCGCCCATCTCCGACCAATGCCCCATGCCCATGCGGCTCGACGAGATCTCCTCGTCGTAGCGGGCATTGAGCGCGGCGAGACGGGCGGCGCGCTCGGCGAACTCCTCGTCGGTCAGGTAACGCCGCTCGCCGAACTCGGGAGGGCGCTGCACCGGGGTGCCGTTGATATGGTCGAGCGGCCACATGCCCTCGAGATCCGGATCGCCCCACGGCTTGCGAGGCGGCTCCCACGCGGCCGAGGCCGACTGGGCATAGGCGCCAGGCGCCGCGACGATCGCGGCCAGGAAAGCCGCGTACGCGAACGAGCGGCTCGAGACAACCATAATCTCCCCCCTTTCCCGAGCGGGTCGCAAAGACTATAGCTCGCCGCGCCTCGTGGAGCGCAGTCCGGAACGGCGGAGCTCGGCGCGGCAGGGCGTCAGGCCGAGCGCTGAGAGAGCTGACCGGAGAGCTGGCCGAAGCGGCGGTCCCGGCGGCTGTACTCGTCGAGCGCCGCCCTGAACTCCGCTTCCGTGTAGTCCGGCCAATACGTGTCGGAGAACACGAGCTCGGCGTACGCGCACTCCCACAGGAGAAAGTCGCTGAGCCGCTGCTCGCCGCCGGTGCGGATCAGCAGGTCGACGCTGGGCACGCCGGGCACGGAATGAGAGACGCTCTCGATGCAGCGCTCGAACTCTTCGAACGTGGTCGGGTTGCGCGACTCCCTCGCGGCCTTGAGCAACAGCTGCCGCGACGAGTAATCGACGGCGAGGCGCAGCAGCAGCCGGTCCCCGTGCGCGGTGGCCCGCTCGAGATCTTCGATCGAGCGCACGAGCTCCGGCGCGAGCCGGTCCCGCCGGCCGATCACGTTGACGCGAATGCCGTTCTCGATGCAGCGCAACCGCTCGCTGACGAGATAGCGCTTCATCAGCTTCATCAGCGCCGAGACTTCTCGGCGCGGCCGTAACCAGTTGTCCGCGGAGAACGCATACAGCGTGAGGACGGAGACCTGCGAAGCGACGGCTGCCTCGACGATTCGCCTCACGGTCTCCGCACCGGCGCGATGGCCGGCCGGGCGGGGCAGTCCCCTCTTCACGGCCCAACGCCCGTTGCCGTCCATGATGATCGCTACGTGCATGCGATGACTCCAGTTCCCTTACTTTGCATCGTAAAGTGCACGAACCCGGCGAAACGACTATCGACCGCGCGCGGCTCCGATCAGCGCTTCCATGTGGTTGAGGTAGCGCTCGAATACCCGTCGCCCTTTCGGAGTCAGGCTGTACTCGGTCTTCGGAACGCGAGCCGAGAACGACTTGCGGCACGTGATGTAGCCCGCTTCTTCGAGCTTGCGTCCGTGGGCGCTCAGGTTCCCGTCGGTCGTCTTCAAGAGCTCCTTGAGCTCCGTGAAGGTCATGCTCTCGTTCACGCTGAGAGCGCTCATGATCCCGAGCCGGATTCGCTCGTAGATCAACCGATCGAAGTCCTTCGACTCCCCGTCCGCGACGTAAGAGCTGACCGTGCGCAACCTGCGCAGCCGGACTTTCTCGGGACTGCCCGCAGACTTGACCGCGCGCTTACCCACCGTGCCTCCGTAGAATCGTCACGCCGAGCACCAAATGAATGCCTCCGAAACCGACCGCGAGCAGCGCCGTCGTCCACGACGGCGGCAGCGCGAGCGCGAGCGTCCCGAGCGCCATGAACGCGAAGCCCGCGAACATGACGGGCTTGATCGAGAACACACCGCTCGCCGACAACCCCGCACCGTAGAGCAACAGCCATGCACCCGAGACGAGCTCGCGGGCGTCCGCGTCGAGGAGCGCGATGGTCAGCACGCCTCCGGCGACGAGCGCAGGCAGCAACGTCAGAAAGAACCGCCGCGCCACGCCTCCCCATAGACGCAGCCCCTGCGCGCGGGCCTTCTTCACCAGGAAATAGCTCGCGAGCCCGACCGCCGTCATCGCCGCAGTCAGCCAGATCGGGAGCCAATACGGTGCGAGGGCCGGCACCGTGTCGAGGGCCGCCGCGACGAGCGCCGTGATGCCCATCGCGATGCATCCCTTCCCCGGCACGGACGTGAACCTGTGTGCCGCTTCGATCGTGTCTCTGATGTAGCGCAGATGCTCGAGAGCGCCCGCATCGATCGATACCGGCGCGGAGCTTCGCGAGGTCACACTGTGTGGAAAGGCCGATGCCATTTTCGATCCTCAGTCTCGGGCCCGAGTGATTTCGCTGTCAAGCACTTTGCATCATAAAGGTGAACGCCTTCACGTCGAGATACGTCGGCGATCGGCGACCGTCGGATGCCGTGCCCGCGCTCGCGTGAGGCGCTCCGGAATCGCTTGCACGTGCGAAGCGTCAACGCGGCTCGAGCGGCGGAAGCCTGTCGGACGGCAACGTGATCGGATTCGGCACCGGCGCGTCGTAGGTCTCGAGCGGCTCGACGAGGAAGCTGCCGTTGTCGAGCTCGATCACGATATAGGCATGCACCCCTTCGCACGACACGCGCCACGCGCTGGCACTTTCGTTCCACGCCGCCGACGACACGATATCGACGCAGAGATAGCCCGCGTCCCGTATGAGCGCGAGCAGGCTCGCGTTGCGAAAAGCCTCGGATGGGTGGCGAAGCGCGCCGCCGTGCGGCGAGCGCGACGGCCGCGCAGCCTGCTCGAGCTCGGCGCCGGCGTGTCCAGCGCGTACGTCGACCGCTTCGCCGTCGGCCGAATCCGCGGAAACGGTATCGTTATCTCCTTCCCTTTCGGCCCACGCGATCGCGTCGCTGCGAGCGGAGAGACTACTCCGAGGAGCCTCGTCGCCTTGGCCATGACCCGTCCCCGGCGCGGCGAGCCCGACCGGGACCCGGTCGAGCTCCGCGTCGTCCGCTCCGTGCAGCACGACGTCGTGCAACGAGGCGTGGTGCAGCGCGAAGATCGCGACCGCGGCACCGATCCCGACCGCGGCGGCGGCGAGCGCTTTTCCGGGGAGGAAACGACTCACGATCGGCCTCCGCTCGAGTCCCTGTGAGAGGCAAGAGGCTACAGCGTCGCGCACGGCTCGGCAAACGCGTTCGCGAGAACGCTCCATATGCGGGACGGACGGAGCGTCGACTTGCGGACGGCGTGCGCGGGCTGCCGAAGGCCCGGATGGCTTCGGCTAGAATCCGTGAAGCGAACCGGCGCGGAGTTTGCGCATGAAGCTCGAACCCTTTGTCCTCACTGGAGCCTTGGCGATGGCGATCGTTGACGCGCACGCGGACGGCCCGCGTTGGATCGATCCCGAGGAACGGCTGGAGACGACCGGCGAGTTCGTCGTCTTTCCTCTGCCCGACGACGCGCGCGGCCCGACGACCGTCGCGCTCGCCCCCGACGGCACGGTCTGGTTCACGCTCGCCGCGAGCGACGCGATCGGCCGGATGAATCCCGACGGCAGCGGGCTTCGAATCTACAGGCTGCCGCATCCGGGCAGCGCTCCCCGCGTCATCGCGCTCGGCGCGGACGGCAACATGTGGTTCTCCGAGCATACCGGGAACCGAATCGGCCGCATCACGCCCGAGGGCGACATCGCGGAATTCGAGATCCCGACACCCGACAGCCAACCGCGCGCGATCGCGCTCGGCGCGGACGGCAACATCTGGTTCGGCATGTTCGCGGCGGGCAAGATCGGACGCATCACGCCGAGCGGCGAGATCACCGAGTTCGACATTCCGACGCCGGACAGCGGCCCGCGGGCGCTGGCGGCCGGCCCGGACGGCAACATCTGGTTCTCGGAGTTCAAGGCCGGAAAGATCGGCCGCATCACGCCCGACGGCGAGATCACGGAGTTCGACCTGCCGCGCCCGAGCTCGGGCCCCGGCGACATCACGGCCGGCGCCGACGGGCACATGTGGTTCGTCGAGCTCGCGGGGCAGATGGACGGCTTGAGGCCCGACGGCAACCGAGTCGGCCGGATCACGCTGGACGGCGAGGTCACGGAGTTCCCGATCCCGAGCCCCGACGGCACGCCGATCAACATCGCGGTCGGGCCCGATCGGAACGTCTGGTATACGAAGGGCGGGACGCTCGGCCGCGTCACGCCGAACGGGGAGATCGTCGAATTCGAGATTCCGGGCGGATCGGCACGCGCGGTCGGCTTGAGCGCGGGCAGCGATCGCCAGCCGCCCGAGCGGCTCGGCGAGCGGCTGTGGTTCGCCGACGGCGCCGGTCACAGAATCGGCTATCTGACGTTCGCGACGCCCACGCAAGAAAAAAGGGGAGACTGACCAGCCTCCCCTTTCGAAGTCGTCGCACCGGGACCGGCGAGCCCGGTCCCCGCGCGGCTCGTGCCGCGATCAGACTTGACCGGCCTTGCGCCAGCTGCCCTCGTACTGCTCGCGAACGACCTTCGCGTAAGGCACCGGGCTCACGATCGCGCGG
The DNA here is from genome assembly GCA_017577365.1 of Gammaproteobacteria bacterium. GTDB lineage: Bacteria > Pseudomonadota > Gammaproteobacteria > Steroidobacterales > Rariloculaceae > ZC4RG20. Next base: position 29,550 of record PKRJ01000002.1, read on the forward strand.
ATCGCGATCTGCTTGTGGCGCTCGACGGTCGTCTTCTGCGTGCCGCCGTTCTCCTCGCCCCACACGAGCGTGACCTCGTCGCCGATCTGGACGTCCGGATCGACCGTGCCGAGCGACAGCATCGAGCGCTCGTTGTAGCTGTAGCCGGCGAACATCGAGAAGCCGACGACCTTGCCGTTCTTCTCGATCCGATCGTACGACGCCGAAGCGTAGTTCGACAGCGGCAGATCGATGTACTTGTAGTGATCCGCGCCCGGCTCGAACAGCGAGGCGAACACCTTCGCGACGTCTTCCGGATTCCACGCGAAGGTCACCTTCTTGCGGTGCGGCTTGTCGTGAATCGCCTCGAGCGCCTCGCGGCCGATGAAGTCGTGGTCGAACTTCACGAACGGACCGTAGCCGATGTCGTACGGCGTGACGTAGTAGTCCTCGATGTTGTCGGACACGAAGCTGCCGGCCAGCGAGCCCGCGGCCTCGTAGCTGTCTTCCTTCAGCCACTCGCGGTACGGCTTCAGCTTCTCGCCGGTGTAGACCGCGGGCAGCGGCGACGGAATCCAGCCGGACTCGAGCGTGTTCGTCGCGTAAGCGCGCGAGCCGACCTGACGCAGGCCGAACTCCGCACCGGCCGCGACGATCGTCTCGCGGATCTCGTCGTACTCCTCGTAAGGGCCCCAGATCTCGAGACCGGGAGCGCCCGCCATGCCGTGCCGGAGGGTGCGGACCGTGCGGCCGCCGATCTTCATCGTGCCCATGTGGAAGAACTTGAGCTTCTCGACCGGGCCGCCGTTCAGCTTCTCGATGAGCTGCCACGCGTTCGGGCCCTGGATCTGGAAGCGATAGCACTTACGGACGACGGGCTTGCCCATCGGACGCGACGGCGAGCGGTCGTCTTTCTCGACCTTGACGTCGTAGCCGCCCGTCTCCGCGTGGAACATGATCCAATTCGCCGCCGGTGCACGGCCGACGTAGACCAGCTTGTTCTGCTCGAGGTGGAAGAGAATGCCGTCGCCGATGACGTAGCCGTAGTGCGTGACGGGGACGTACTGCTTGGCGCGATTGACGGTGAAGTCTTTGAAGCTGTTGATCGCCGTGTTCGACAGGAGCTTCAGTGCGTCCGGGCCTTCGACGTAAAGGTCGACCATGTGGTGCGATTGGTCGAACAGCACGCAGGTCTCACGCCAAGCGCGTTGCTCGTCGCGCCAGTTCGAGAACTCGGCAGGGACCACCGGATACACATAAGCGCCGATCTGAGAATTTCTCAGCATCTGCACCGGGTTCCCTACCGACTTCAAGATCTCTTCCAAGCTTCGTTTACTCATGATTGTCGATAACCTCTCGTTGCACGCTGCGGCAGCACCCCCGGACGGGGCCCCGTCAAATCGGATGCGTGATTCTGAGCGCCCTAAGCAGATTTTTCAATTCGGTTCAATGGCTGGTAGTGTCAGCGCCACTACCTCTAAAACGTACCCGCGGGGCTGCTCGCAGCCGTTGCGCCGACGACACCGCCGCGGGGACGGAGCGCGAGCCGCCGCGGTGCCTCGCGGGCGGAGAGTACGGGGCTCGAGCCGGACCGCGACGCCCGTCGGCCGCGCCCGCGCGCGCTCGACAGCCCGGGGCACGGGAGCGTGCGCTCGCCGAGCCTACCGGCGTGCGCGAGCCCGTGCGCGACCCCATCTTCACGACCGGTCGTCCGCCGTGTGTTCTCGAGCTTGATCATCCCCGCCGCGAGGAGCGGCCGACCTACGGCGGACGGACAAAGCTGCGGCGCTAGCTTCGACGATTCGCGCGGGATCTTTGCTCGATGCCCGTGTCATGCGGCGGCTCGGTCGACGAGCCTTCGGATCCAGCGGTCGGTCATGGTGGTGGGCCGTGTAGGGATCGAACCTACGACCAACGGATTAAAAGTCCGCTGCTCTACCAACTGAGCTAACGGCCCGAACGTCGATACCGCGATGAAACGGGCGCGGATGATACCGAAAGGCTGCCCGCGGTTGGAACGCCCTCGCGTCGGCGTCATTGTCCAAAGTAGCGCGTCGGATCGTCAATCCCGGCCGCGCGGAAACCCTCGCGGCGCAAGCGACACGCGTCGCAGCGGCCGCACGCCCTGCCCTCGTCGTCGGCCGCATAGCAGGACACGGTCAGCGAGTAGTCGACGCCGAGCTCCGTGCCGCGGCGAATGATCTCGGCCTTCGACATCGCGATCAGGGGCGCCTCGATACGAACGGCGTGCCCTTCGACGCCTTGCTTCGTCGCGACGCGTGCGAGCGTCTGGAAGGCCGCGATGAACTCGGGACGGCAGTCGGGATATCCGGAGTAGTCGACCGCGTTCACGCCGATGAAGATCGCCTCGGCGCCGAGGACCTCGGCGAGACCGAGCGCCATCGCGAGAAAGATCGTGTTGCGCGCCGGGACATACGTGACGGGGATCCCGTCACCGCCGTGCTCCGGGACGTCGATCGACGGATCGGTCAATGCCGAGCCGCCGAACGAGCCGATCGGGATGACGAGCGCGCGAAACGATGCCGCGCCGAGCGCGACGGCGATCCGCGCCGCCGCGGCGAGCTCGGCGCGATGGCGTTGACCGTAGTCGAACGTGACCGCGTGGCATTCGTAGCCGGCGCTGCGAGCGATCGCGAGCGTCGTCGCCGAGTCGAGGCCGCCAGAAAGCAGGACTACCGCACGCATCTTCGAGCTCCGCCGGATCCCGCGGACGAAGACGGGGGAATCGAGCGCCGCGCGCGCCTCATCTCCCCGGCGCCTCGCCCCACAGCAGCTTGTGCAGCTGAAGCTGCAGCCTCACGTCGAGCCGGTCGGCGAGAATCCATTCGGCGAGGTCGCGCGGCGAGACGTCGTGCCAGCTCGGCGAGAAGAATATCGGGCAAGGCAGCCCCGCGTGCGTCCGCACGAAATCCCGCGCCCATTCGTAGTCGTCACGGCTCGTGATCACGAGCTTCAGCGCATCGTTCGAATTCAAGAGCGGCAGGTTCTCGAGCCGGTTCCGCGCGCATTCGCCCGAGCCCGGCGTCTTGATATCGACGATGCGGCTCACGCGCGGATCGACGACGGAGATGTCGTGCGCTCCGCCGGTCTCGAGACAAACGATGTATCCGGCGTCGCACAGCGCCTCGAGCAAGACCGGGCAACGCGGCTGCGCGAGCGGCTCCCCGCCGGTCACGCAGACGTGCCGCGCGCCGAGCGTCGACGCGTGTCGCACGATCTCGTCGATCGTCCACCACGTGCCGCCGCCGAACGCATAAGTCGAGTCGCAGTAGCGGCAACGCAGCGGACAACCGGTCAGCCGAACGAATATCGTGGGCCAACCGGCGAAGAGCGCTTCGCCCTGGATCGAATGGAAGATCTCGGTGACTTTGACGCGCGCGGCCGCGTCACTCGATCGAAGCTCGCCCGGCGAAGCGGCCACGACACTCAGCCCGCCTCCTGCTCGAGGCGCTCGAGGCGCGTGGCCGCGAGCTGCGCCGCGGTCGTGCCCGGAAACTCGCGCATCACGCGCTCGAGCGCCGCACGCGCGTCGTTCCAACGCTTCAGCTCGTAATTGCAGTAACCGATCTTCAGCAACGAATCCGCCAGCTTGTCCGAGCGCGGATAGACGTCGATCACCTTCTGGAACTCGCGCAACGCCGCGTCGAACTGTTGCCTGACATAAAGCGTCTCGGCGAGCCAGTATTGCGCGTTGTCCGCGAGATCGCTCGACGGATACGCCTCGACGAACTGCCGGAAGGCATCCGCCGCCGCGTCGTAGCGCCTCGCCTGCAGCAGCTGGAACGCCTGCGAGTACTGCTCCTGGTCGTTGCCGGCCGAAGCCTGCGCGCCCGATGCCGGCGCCGTCGAGGATCCGCCCGCGCCTCCCGCGGAGAACCCGCCGAAGCCGCCGTCGGGTCCGGCCGTGTCCGCGCCGAAGCGCGGATCCGCCGAAGCGCCGCGGCTCTGCTCCAATGCCTGCAGCCGCTGATCGATGTCGAGATAGAGTTGCCGCTGACGTTCGCCGGCGCTCTCGGTCTCGAAGCGCAACGTCTCGACCTCGCCTCGCAGCGCGCTCACGTCGGCGCGCAGCTGCTCGATCTGCCCCGCCAGCTCGATCAGGCTTTCGTTGTTCACGACCCGCTCGACGCGCATCAGCCGCGCCTCGAGATCCTGGATCCGCAAGTAGACCGGATCGTCGGTGGGGGTGATCGTCGTGCAGCCGGCGAGCAGGGCGCCGACGGACAATGCCAGGATCGAGCTTCTCACGGCGGTCTCCTCGAGATTCTGCGCAGTGCCGTTCGATTATCGATAGACGATTTCGACGCGCCGATTCAGCCGATAAGCCTCCTCGTCGCTGCCGAGCGCGGCCGGCCGCTCCTCGCCGTAGCTCACCGTGCTCAGCTGAGACGCCGAAGCGCCGTTCAACATCAGCACACGGCGCACGGCCTGCGCACGCCGCTCACCGAGGCCGATATTGTACTCCCGCGAGCCTCGCTCGTCGGCATGACCTTCGAGACGCACCTGAACGTTGGGATTCTGCGCGAGATATTGACCGTGCGCCGCCAGCATCTCGTTATACTGCGGCGGCACGTCGGCGCGATCGAAATCGAAGTAGACGACCAGCTCGTTCAAGAGACCTTGCCGATCCCCGAGATCGTCCTCGAAAACGCCGATTCCGCCCCCCTCGCCGAAGGGGCTCGTCGACGCGCCCGACCCTCCGCCGGCCCCGGCGGAGCCCGATTCGAAATCGGGCAGCGTGTTTGCGCGATTACCGCACCCCGCGACGGCGATCGCTCCGAGAACACATGTCAGCACGACGCTGGCTCGCACCATCTCGTTCACTCCGATATCAAGTCAAGCTTCAAGACTACCGCGTATTGTGATGAGGGCCCGAATCCGGTCAAGGCCGCGGGAACGGTCCCCACACCGGCTCTCGGACGTCTCCGCTCCCGGACGCGATCTGCTGTTGGATGGTTCCGTCCGTCGTAGCGGTCGCGAGCACGCCGCGCCCGCGCTCGCGCGTCGCGTAGATCAGTACCGCGCCGTTCGGCGCATAGCTCGGCGACTCGTCGAGCAGCCCGTTGGTCAACACCTGCTTCAGCCTCCCGGTGCGTAGATCGAACGTCGCGATGCGGAAATTTCCCCGATCCCGATGCACGACGGCGAGCTCGTTACCGTCCGGGGAGATGCGCGGACGCGCGTTGTAATCGCCTTCGAAGGTGACGCGCTCGGCGCGTCCGCCGTTCGCCGAGACTCGATAGATCTGCGGCCCGCCCGCGCGGTCGGACATGAAGTAGATCGTCTCGCCGTCCGGCGACCACGTGGGCTCGGTGTCGATCGCCGGGCTATCCGTCAATCTGCGGAGCACCTGCGTCGCGAGGTCGAGCGTGTAGATGTCGAAATTACCCTCGGCCAACGACAGCGTGAGCGCGAGACGCCGCCCGTCGGGCGAGAAGACAGGCGCGCCGTTGTGCCCCGCCCTCATCGACACGCGTTCGCGCGTACCGGTGCGCAGCGTCTGCACGTAGATCGCGGACTGATTACCCTCGAAAGAGACGTACGCGATGCGGCGCCCGTCCGGCGACCACGACGGCGACATCAGCGGCTGGTTCGACTCCGCGATGACGCGCGCGTTTTCCCCGTCGGCGTCGGCGACGATCAGCCGATACGTGCGCGTCTCGCCCGAGCGCTCCTCGCTCACGTACGCGATCTGCGTGCTGAACACGCCGGGAATGCCGGTCAGCTCCTCGAAGATCATGTCCGCGATGCGGTGCGCGGTGGCGCGCAGGTTGGCCCGGTTCGACGTCAGACGGAAACCGAGGAGCTGACGGCCGCGGATCACGTCGAAGAGCTGGAACTGGGCCGTGAAGTCGTCCGGCCCGGTTTGCTGCAGCCGGCCGATCACGAGCGCGTCGACGTCGCTCACGCGCCAGTCCTGGAAATTGACCTGCGCGGGCTCGGTCGGACGAGAAATCATGTCGCGCACCGCCATCGGCGCGAAGCGGCCGCTGTTGCCGAGATCCGCGGTGATCACCGCGGCGAGGTCGTACGGCGGCGGACCCGAGCCCTGCCAGCCGAACGGTACGACCGCGATCGGCACGGGACGTGCGAGACCTTTGCGCACGGTGATGTCGAGCTGGGCATGGGCCGCCGCGGCGAAAACCGCGAGCAGCAAGCCGAGAACGGTCCTGATCGCCGCTGCCGAAGAAAGCCCCATCGGCCTGTTTCGCATTCTGATCATCGAGCTCCTCGTTTCCGTGAATTCGCTCAGTCGTCCGGCTGGAAATGAATGTTCAGCGTTCGCTCGAACAGCGCCCGATTCCGCGGCAACGGCAGAGGCGACGCCCGAAGCACCGCGGCTTCGATCGATCTCACGACCGCGTCGTCGCCGTTGCAGCGCACGACGCGCGCGCTGACGACGTCGCCGCTCGGCAGCTGCGTGACCTGCACGGTGCAGTCGATGCCGGGCCGCGCGCTCGGCGGTCGGTTCCAGTTACGCTCGATGTGGCTCGAGATCATCGAGACGTACTCGGCGAGCTCGCCGGAGCGCATCGCCGCGAGCCGCGCGGCCTCGGCCTCGGCCGCGCGCTGCAGCTCCGCCTCGAGCTGCGCTTGCCGCTGCCGCTCGGCTTCCTCGCGCGCGCGGCGCTCCGCTTCCTCGCGGGCCTTGCGCTCGGCCTCCTCACGCGCCTTGCGCTCCGCCTCTTCGCGAGCCTTTCGCTCCGCCTCCTCGCGGGCTTTGCGCTCGGCCTCCTCGCGAGCCCTGCGTTCGGCTTCCTCGCGCGCCTTCCGCTCGGCCTCCTCGCGCGCGCGGCGCTCCGCTTCCTCTCGTGCCCGGCGCTCTTGCTCGGCGCGACGCGCTTCCTCCTGCCGCCGCAGCTCTTCCTGACGCGCGCGTTCCTCCGCTTCGCGCTGCCGACGAGCTTCCTCCTCGCGGGCGCGGCGCGCCGCCTCCTCGCGCGCCCTCTGCTCCTCGATACGCTGCTGCTCGGCCCGCGCGAGCAGCGTCTCGTCGACGACGACGGCCTCGATCGCGAGCGCGGCGGGCTGCGGCGTTCGCTTGAAGTCGACGTTCATCGCGAGCGCGCCGAATATCGCCCCGTGCAGCACGACCGACCAGGCGACGGCGGCGTAACGTTGGCGTTTCGGCGAGGACACGCGATGAACCCGCTATCTGCGCTGCTCGGGGTCGACTGGATCGGTGATGAATCCGACCTTCTTCGCGCCGGCCTGCTGCAGCAGCACCATGCCGGTCACGACGCGGCCGTACTCGACGGCACGATCGGCCTTGACCAGCACCGGCGTCTCGGCGTTACGCCGGATCGCGGCCGACGTCCTCTCGACCACGGTCGCCTCGTCGATCGGCGATTCGACGTCCTCGCCGATGTTGAGATAAAAGCGCCCTTCGCGATCGACGCTGAGCACGATCGGCTCGTTGTCCTTCATCATCTCCGGATCGAGCGGCTCGGCGCCCGCCTCCGGAAGGTCGACGTTGATTCCCTGCGTCAGGAGCGGCGCGGTGATCATGAAGATGATGAGCAGCACGAGCATCACGTCGATATAGGGGACGACGTTGATCTCGCTCATCAGTCGCCGTTTGCCCGAACGGGTCATGGGGTAGGTGGTCATGCCGCCGCTCCTTGATGCATCTCCTTACGGGCGACGTTGCGCTGGAAGATCGCGAGGAGCTCTTCCATGAACGTGCCGTACCGCACCTCGAGCCTGCCGACCTGATCGGCGTAGCGGTTGTAGAAGATGCCGGCCGGGATCGCCGCGAAGAGGCCCATCGCGGTCGCGATCAGCGCTTCCGAGATATGCGGCGCGACCACGGCGATCGTCGCGCTCTGCAGGTTTCCGAGCGAGTAGAACGCGCTCATGATGCCCCAGACCGTGCCGAACAGGCCGATATACGGGCTCGTGTTGCTGACCGTCGCGAGAAACGCGAGATTGCTCTCGAGCCGGTCCATCTCTCTCAGATGCGAGACGTGCATCGAGCGTCGCGTGCCTTCGATGATCTGCTCGGACGAAAGCCCGCCCTCCTGGCGCAGGCGGCCGAACTCCCGAAAGCCCGACTCGAATATCCCGGCCATGCCCTGCGGCGAGTCCTCGCTCGACACCTCCCGGTAGAGCGTCGCGAGGTCGCCGCCCGACCAGAAGCTTTCCTCGAACTCGTTGGCACTGCTGACCGCGTTCTTCAGCACGCGCCGCTTCTCGATGATGACCGCCCACGAAGCGATCGACAGGATCAGCAGCAGGAGCATCACGCCTTGGACGACGAGCGATGCTTCGAGAATCAAATTGAGGACGGACAATTCGTTGTTCATTGGCTCCACCCGCTCAGCAGCTCCTCGGGAAGCCGTCTAGGGCCGCCCCGGTCCGCGTCCATGCACGCGACCTCCGCGGTCGCGCGGCATACCAACTCCCCGTCTTCGGCATTGCGACGAATCTCGTGCGCGAAGACGACCCGCGCGCCGCGAAGCATCGACACCCTGGCGCCGACATGCAACATGTCGCCGAGCCGCGCCGGGGCGAGGAATTTCGCCTCCACGGCCGACAGCACGAGCAAGATCCGGAATCGGTCGCGCAAGTCGTCGTGATCGGCCCCGTTCGCGCGCAGCCATTCGGTGCGGGCGCGCTCCATGAAGCGGAAATAGCTCGCGTTGTACACGACGCCCTGGGCGTCGGTGTCCTCGAGATAGACCCGGATGGGCCATACGAGCTCCCGCATCTTGGTTCCCACGACTCCTATGAGGACGGTGGCCCGATCGAAGTTCAATCGAAAAGGCCGCCCGTCGTCCCCGCGCTCCTTTCCGGATACGCCAAACCGAAGTGTCGATAGGCGGCTTTCGTCGCGATGCGGCCGCGCGCCGTCCGCTGCAGGAAACCTTCCTGGATCAAGTAAGGCTCGACGACGTCCTCGAGCGTCCCGCGCTCCTCGCCGATCGCCGCGGCGAGGCTTTCGATCCCCACCGGCCCGCCGTCGAATCGCTCGATGATCGTCAGGAGCAGCTTGCGGTCCATCGCGTCGAGGCCGTGCGGATCGACCTCGAGCAAGTCCATCGCGGCGCGGGCCACGGCGGCGTCGACCCGGCCGTCGGCGCGCACCTGCGCGTAATCGCGCACGCGCCGCACGAGGCGGTTCGCGATACGCGCGGTGCCGCGGGAGCGCGCCGCGATCTCGCGCGCCCCGCCCGCGTCCATCGGCAGATTCAGGATCCCCGCGGTCCGCGCCGCGATCCGCGCGAGGTCGTCGACGCCGTAGAAATCGAGATGCTGCGTGATGCCGAAGCGGTCGCGCAGGGGCGACGTCAGAAGCCCCGCGCGCGTCGTCGCGCCGACGAGCGTGAACGGCGGCAGATCGATCTTGATCGAGCGCGCGGCCGGTCCCTCGCCGATCATGATGTCGAGCTGAAAATCCTCGAGCGCGGGATAGAGCACCTCCTCGACGATCGGGCTCAAGCGATGGATCTCGTCGACGAAAAGCACGTCCTTCGGCTCGAGCTTCGTCAGCGTCGCGGCGAGATCGCCCGGCCGCTCGAGCACCGGCCCGGACGTATGATGCAGGTTCACGCCGAGCTCGTTCGCGATGATGTGCGCGAGCGTCGTCTTGCCGAGCCCCGGCGGCCCGAACAGCAGCGTGTGATCGAGCGCCTCGCCGCGCGCGCGGGCCGCCTCGATGAAGATCGACATCTGCTCCTTGACGCGCGACTGCCCGATGTACTCCGCGAGCCGGCGCGGCCGGATCGCGCGGTCGAACGCTTCGTCCTCGCGGACGGATGCGGCCGAGACGAGCCGCTCATCGATCATGTCCGTACTCCGGCACCTTGCGCGCGCTTGAGCGCCTCACGAATCAGATCCTCGGTGCGCATCGACTGCGCGTCGAGGCCCTTCAGCATCCGTTCCGCCTCCTGCGGCTTGTAGCCGAGCGCGAGCAGCGCCTCGTGCGCTTCGGCGGCGGGGGACGACGGGCCGGTGCTTATCGTGGCGGCGCCGTCGCCCTCTTTCGGCAGCCGGTCGGCCATCTCGAGCACGAGCCGCTCGGCCGTCTTGCGGCCGATGCCGGGTAGCTTCATCAGGCTCGCGACGTTTCGCTCGCGCACGCAGCGATGAAAGCCTTCGACGCTCATGCCGGAGAGCACACCGAGCGCCGTGCGCGCGCCGACGCCGCTGATCTTCAAGAGGCTGCGGAAGAGCTCGCGCTCGGCCTCGGTGATGAAGCCGTACAGCACGTGCGCGTCCTCGCGCACGAGCAGATGGGTAACCAGCGTCAGCGGCTGGCCGATCTCCGGAAGCTTGTAGAAGGTCGACATCGGCGCGTCGACCTCGTACCCGACGCCTCCGACCTCGATCGTCAGCGACGGCGGTCGTTTCGCGACCAATGTCCCCTTCAAGAAACCGATCATCGTCCCACCGCCGCTGCAAGGCTCGCCGAAAGCACGCGCGAATGCGCGTGGCAGATCGCGACCGCGAGCGCGTCCGCGGCGTCCGTCGGCGGTGCCTTCGGCAGCCCGAGCAGGCGCGCGACCATGTACTGCACCTGCGCTTTCTCCGCGCCGCCCTGCCCGACGACGGCCTTCTTGACGTGGCGCGGCGAGTACTCGAAGACGGGCACGTTCGCGCCGAAGGTCGCGCACAGCGCTGCCGCCCTCGCCTGTCCGAGCTTCAGCGCGCTGTCCGCGTTGCGATGGACGAAGACGCTCTCGATCGCGATCTCCGCGGGCGCGTATTCGTCACAGATGCGCCCGATCTCCTCGAAGATGCGTCGAAGCCGATCGTGATGAGACCCGCTCGTTCGAATGCTTCCCCATTCGACCGCGCGGGGCGTCGATCCCACCGCATCGACGATACCGAAACCGGTGATCTGCGATCCCGGATCGATGCCGAGGATGCGGACGCCGCGGCTCACGGAGCCGCCGCTCGAGCCGCGCGCCTCGATACCTCGCGCGCCGTCACGCGGTCTCCTCCAGGAGCTCCTCGGGGATATCCGCATTGCTGTACACGTTCTGCACGTCGTCGAGCTCGTCGAGCACGTCGAGCAGCTTCAAGAACGACTCGGCCTGCTGGCCTTCGACGCGCACCTTCGTCGCGGCCCGCATCGTGATCTCGGCGCTCTCGGGCTCGAGCCCGGCCGCGGTCATCGCGTCGCGCACGGCCTCGAAATCCTCGGGCGCGGTCAGCACCTCGATCGACCCGTCGTCGTTCGTCACGACGTCCGACGCGCCGGCCTCGATCGCGACTTCCATGATCCGGTCCTCGTCGCTGCCGGCCGGGTAGTTGATCTGCCCCACCTGAGAGAACAAATACGCGACGGAGCCGTCGGCGCCGAGATTGCCGCCGTATTTCGAGAACGCGTGCCGAACCTCGGCGACGGTGCGGTTGCGGTTGTCGGTCAAGCAGTCGACCATCACCGCGACGCCGCCCGGCCCGTACCCTTCGTAACGGACCTCCTCGTAGCTCGTGCCTTCGAGCTCGCCGATACCGCGCTTGATCGCGCGCTCCATGTTGTCCTTCGGCATGCTCTGCGCCTTCGCTTTCTCGATCGCGAGACGCAGGCGCGGGTTCGACGCCGGATCACCTCCGCCGATGCGGGCCGCGATCGTGATCTCGCGGATCAGCTTCGTGAAGATCTTGCCGCGCTTCGCGTCCTGCACGCCTTTCCTGAACCGAATGTTGGCCCATTTGCTGTGACCGGCCATGTCACTGCACTCCGATGTCTTCGCTGTTTTGCATTCTCCGGGCGAAGGGGGAGGGATCGCACGAGATGCGGATGCCCCCCGAAAGCGCGCGGCGGCCGCCCACTCGGCCGCTCCGGCTCGTGAACCTCGAATCTTGACGACAATCCACTCGGCGAATGCCGTCCCGGCTACGCCGGCGCCTATCATAACGACATTTCGCCGAGGCGCGACAGCATCGCAACGCGCGAAGAACGCGTGCTGAAAAGCGATGCACACGGCACGCGCGATGCGCGCGGCGAGCGAGATGCGGCGCGCTTCGCGCGCGTGGGGAGGTGCGACGCGTGCGGCGAACGGCGACGCTCGGGCCGCGCGAACAGGCGGCACGTCCGCGTGCCGCCTGCCCGACCTTTCAGCGATTCAGCGCGTGAATGGCCCGCTTGTCGGCCGCGAGAGCGGCTTCGTGCAGCGCCTCGCTCAGCGTAGGATGAGCATGAATTATGCGCTGTAAGTCCTCGGCGGAAGCGGAGAATTCCATCGCGACGACCGCCTCCGCGATGAGCTCGCCGGCCATCGGCCCGATGATGTGCACGCCGAGGATATCGTCGTACTCGCGATCGGCGATGATCTTCACGAAGCCCACCGTCTGCTGCAGCGCCTTCGCCCGTCCGTTGATCGAGAACGGGAACACTCCCGTCTTGTACTTGCGTCCGCTCGCCTTGACCTGCTCCTCGGTCTGACCGACCCACGCGATCTCGGGCGCGGTGTAGATGATCGACGGGATCGTGCGATAGTTGACCTCGGCGACGTGTCCCGCGATCAGCTCGGCGACCATCACGCCTTCCTCCGTGCCCTTGTGCGCGAGCATCGGACCGCGCACGACGTCGCCGACCGCCCAGACGTTTCGTGCCGACGTGCGGCAATGATCGTCGACGCGGATGAAGCCTCGCTCGTCGAGCTCGACGCCGGTATTCGGTCCGAGCAGCCCGTCGGTGTACGGACGCCGTCCAACGCAGACGATCAGCTTGTCGACCTCGATCTCCTCGGCCTTGCCGCCTTGCTCGTAACGCACGCTGACCGCGTCGCCGCGGCGTTCCGCTCCGGTGACCTTCGCGCCGAGACGGATGTCGAGACCTTGACGCTTGAACTGCTTCAACGCCTCGGTCGCGACCTGCTGGTCAGCCATATATAGAAAGGTGTCGAGCGCCTCGAGCAGCACGACCTCCGCGCCGAGCCGCCGCCATACGCTGCCGAGCTCGAGACCGATCACCCCCGCGCCGATCACGCCGAGCCGTTTCGGCACCTCGGTGAACTCGAGCGCGCCGGACGAATCGACGATGCGCTCGCCGTCGAACTTCGCGACGGGCAGCTCGATCGGCGTCGACCCGGTCGCGAGCACGACGTGCGTCGCTTCGAGAGTGCGCTTGCCGTCCGGGCCGTCGACCTCGACGCGGTTACCCGCCTCGAGCCGCGCGCGGCCGTGAATCGGCGTGACGCCGGCCCCTTTGAAGAGCGCCTCGATGCCCGAGGTGAGCTGCTTCACGATCGATCGCTTCCGCTCGAGCATCTTGCCGACGTCGAACGAAAGCGAGCCCGCCTCGATGCCGTGCGCGGCGAACTCGGATTGCGCGCGGTGATAGAGCTCCGAGGACTCGAGCAGCGCTTTCGACGGGATGCAGCCGACGTTCAGGCACGTGCCGCCGAACGGACGGCTGCCGTCCGGCGCGACCCACGCGTCGACACAAGCCGTCCTCAGCCCGAGCTGCGCGGCGCGAATGGCCGCAGGATAACCCGCCGGACCGCCGCCGATGACGACGACGTCGAATTGGTTTTCGGTCATGACGCCGCTTTCAAACTTGGAGAATCAATCGCGCCGGATCTTCGAGCAGCTCTTTGATGTGAACGAGGAACTGCACGGCGTCTCGCCCATCGATGATCCGGTGATCGTAAGTGAGGGCGAGATACATCATCGGGCGAATCTCGATCTTGCCGTCGACGACCACCGGCCGCTCCTGGATCTTGTGCATGCCCAGGATCCCGCTTTGCGGCGGGTTCAGAATCGGCGTGGACATCAACGAGCCGAAGATGCCGCCGTTCGTGATCGTGAACGTGCCGCCGGTCAGCTCGTCGAGGTCGATCTCGCCGGTCCGCGCACGCTGCGCGAAATCGGCGATCGCCTTCTCGATCTCGGCGAGACTCATCGTCTCGGCGTTGCGCAGCACGGGCACGATCAGCCCGCGGTCGGTCGAGACGGCGACGCCAATGTCGAAATACTCGTGGTAGACGATGTCCGTGCCGTCGACCGAAGCGTTCAACAGCGGGAAACGGCGGAGCGCCTCGATCGACGCCCGCACGAAGAACGACATGAAGCCGAGCTTGATGTCATAGCGCTTCACAAACGCTTCCTGATAGCGCTTGCGAAGGTCGATGACCGCGCTCATGTCGACCTCGTTGAACGTGGTCAGCATCGCCGCGGTGTGCTGAGCTTCGACGAGCCGCTCGGCAATACGCCGGCGCAAGCGCGTCATCGCGACGCGCTGCTCGCGCCGCCGGCCGACCACGGCCTGCGGCTCGCCGACCGCCGGCGCTTCGTCCTCGAGCGCGGTGGTCGCCTCGGGCTGCGTGCGAGCGAGATAGTCGAGGACGTCGGCCTTCGTCACCCGCCCTTCTCGTCCCGAGCCTTGAATCGCCGACGGATCGATATCGTGCTCCTCGACGAGCTTCCGAGCCGCGGGCCCCATCCGCGCCTGCGCGTCGCGCGCTTCGGCCTTCTGCGTCGCGGCCGCACGGCGCTCGGCGGGCGTCTTCTCGCGCACGGGCTCCCGCGCAACCTCTTCGGCCTTGGCCTGCGCCGCGGGTCCCGGCGCCGCCTCCGCCTGCGCCGCACCGTTCGGATCGAGCACGGCGAGAACCTGGCCGCTCGTGACCGTGGCGCCGTCTTGAACCCTTATTTCCTTTAGAACTCCGTCACTTGGCGCAGGAACCTCGAGCACGACCTTATCCGTCTCGAGGTCGACGAGATTCTCGTCGCGCCGTACCGGCTCGCCGGGCTTCTTGTGCCAGCTGACGAGGGTCGCGTCGGTGACCGACTCGGGCAGCTGCGGAACTTTGACTTCGATGCTCACTGTACCGCCCCGCCGATCAAGCCCGCTTCGCGAGCGACGATTGCCGTTCGCGTGCGTCGGCCGCGAGCGCGGCCGACACCAACGCCTGCTGCTGACGCACGTGCAACGCGTGGATGCCCGACGCCGGCGCCGCCGCACCGGGACGGCCGGCGTAGAAGAGCTGATGCTTGTCCGTCAACGGCTCCTGCAGACGGTGGCGAATCTGGTACCACGCGCCCTGGTTCTGCGGTTCTTCCTGACACCATACGATCTCCGTCGCGTTCGGATAGCGGCCGATCGTCCGTGCATATTCCTCCACGGGGAACGGATAGAGCTCTTCGATCCGCACGATCGCGACGCGATCGAGCTTCTCGGCGCGGCGAGTCTCTAGGAGGTCGTAGTAGACCTTGCCGCTGCAGAACACGATCCGTTGCACGTTCTTCGGGTCGATCGGGTCGGCCTCGCCGATCAGAGGTTGAAAGCGTCCGCGCGCGAGCTCTTCGAGGGACGACACCGAAAGGCGGTGACGCAGCAGGCTCTTCGGCGTCAGCACGATGAGGGGTTTGCGCACCCGGCGCAGCATCTGGCGCCTGAGCAAGTGGAACATCTGCGCGGGCGTCGACGGCACGCAGACCTGCATGTTGTGCTCGGCGCAGAGCTGCAAGAACCGCTCGAGCCGCGCGGACGAGTGCTCGGGTCCCTGGCCCTCGTAGCCGTGCGGGAGGAATAGTGTCAGGCCGGACAGGCGTCCCCACTTCGCCTCTCCAGACGAGATGAACTGATCGATGACAACCTGGGCGCCGTTCGCGAAGTCGCCGAACTGCGCTTCCCAGATCACCAGGCAATCGGGCGACGTCGTGCTGTACCCGTACTCGAAGCCGAGCACCGCCTCCTCCGACAAGAGCGAGTCGGCAACGAGGAAGGCGTTCTCGTCGGCGATATGCGCGAGCGGCACGTACACCTCGCCGTTCGACTGGTTGAACAGCGCCGCATGCCGGTGGAAGAACGTGCCGCGGCGGCTGTCCTGGCCGACGAGCCGGACGTGGAAGTTCTCGGCGAGCAGCGTCGCGTAGGCCATGCTCTCGGCGAAGCCCCAGTCGAGCTCGAGCTCCCCGGCAGCCATCTTCCGTCGATCGTCGATGACGCGCTGCACGCGCGGATGCAGCGGGAAGTTTTCCGGCACCTTCGTCATCAGCTCCGCGAGGCGCTTGAGCTCCGCCATCGGCACGCTCGTGTCGACGGCTTCCGAGAGACTTCCCTGCTGATAGCGCGTCCAGTCGACCGTGTGCTTGTTGCCGAGCATGCCGAGCGCGTTCTCGTTCGGATTTCTGCCCTCGTCGAGGCAGGCCCGGTAAGCGTCGGCGATCTCTTCGATCTCTTTCTTAGAAACGACGCCTAACTCTTCGAGTTTACGGCTATAAATGGTCAGCACGCTCGGGTGCTTCCGGATCGTCTGATACATGATCGGCTGCGTCGCCGCGGGCTCGTCGGCCTCGTTGTGCCCGAGCCGTCGATAGCAGACGAGATCGATGAAGACGTCCTTGTGGAACGTCTGACGGTAGTCGAGCGCGAGCCGAATCGCCGCGAGCGCCGCCTCCGGATCGTCGCCGTTCACGTGGAAGACCGGCGCCTCGATCATCTTCGCGATATCGGAGCAGTACGGCGTCGAGCGGGAATCTTGCGGGTCGCTCGTCGTGAAGCCGATCTGGTTGTTGATGATGATGTGGATGGTGCCGCCCGTGTAGAACGCCCGGGTCTGCGAGAGCTGCAGCGTCTCGGCGACGACGCCCTGCCCCGCGACGGCGGCATCGCCGTGAATCAGCACCGGCACGACGAGATCGCCGGCCCGATCGCCGCGTCGATCCTGACGCGCTCGCACCGAGCCCTCGACGACGGGATTGACGATCTCGAGATGCGACGGGTTGAACGCGAGGACGACGTGCACGTTACCGCCCGGCGTGCGCAGATCCGCCGAGAACCCCATGTGGTATTTGACGTCGCCCGACCCCTTCAGCGTCGAAAGATCGTACGCGCCCTCGAATTCCGAGAAGAGCTCCTGCGGAGACTTGCCGAGCACGTTGACGAGCACGTTGAGCCGGCCGCGATGCGCCATGCCGATGACGATCTCCTGGACGCCGCGTTCGCCGGCTCGTTGTATCAAATCGTCGAGCATGGGAATCAGCGTCTCGCCGCCTTCGAGCGAGAAGCGCTTTTGCCCGACGTACTTCGTGTTGAGGTAGCGCTCGATGCCCTCGGCGCGCGTGAGGCTGCGCAGCACCGCCCGCTGCTCGTCCTTCGAGAGCTGCCAATGCACCCGGCAGTTCTCGAAGCGCTCGCGGAGCCACAGCCGCTCCCGTGCTCGGGAAATGTGCGCGAACTCGGCGGCGAGCTTCCCGCAGTAGATCTTGCGAAGCAGCGCGAGGATGTCGTGCAGCTTCATCCGCGAGTTGTGCCCCGTTCCGGCCAATCCGCCGGTGTAGAACTCGCGGTCGAAGTCCGAAGGCTCGAGACCCAAGAAGTCGAGCTTGAGGACCGCGGGCGTGTGACGCTTCCACAGACCGAGCGGATCGAGATCGGCAATCTGGTGCCCGCGCAGGCTGTAGACCTGGATCAGCCGCGAGACGGCCGCCTGCTTCTCGCTTGCCGTCGTGTCCGCAGGCACCGCACGCCCGGACGAGGATGCGGGACGAGCCAGCCGTTGGCTGATCGCGTCTCGGATCGGCCCATGCGCGACTTCGTCCCGATCCGGCCCGATGCCCTCGAAGTACCGGCGCCAGCGCTCGGGAACGCGGTCCGGCGACTCCAGATACGTCTCATACAGCGCCTCGATGAACGAGGCATTCGCGCCTTGCAGAGGTGTCGACTCGAGCTGTCGTTTGAATTCCGTACTACTCATTACCCGGACCCGGGGCTCGAGGCACGACGACGCTGCGCCCGCTAGCGTCCTGCCCGTCGAGCGATGAAGGGCGGGCGTAGTGTAGCCAAACGAGAATTAACTTGAAACGCGATTACTCACACTACTCGTTACACTACGTGCTGAAGCAGCCAGCATTCGTAGGCGATCAACCCTGCATAGCAGAACAGACAGCCGCGCAGCACGCTGCTGACGCGGATCACACGGAATACCGTCAGCCGCGCGCAGGCGACGAGCACGAGCACGCCCACGCCGGTCAACGACATCTTCACGGTCGCGAAAAGCTCCGGCTGCCTCTCGAGGACGAACCTCATCACGGGATTGGCCTCGTAAGCGCCCGCGGAGAGCAGCGTCAGCGTCAGGAACGCATCGGTCACGCTGAGCAGCAAGATGGCGACCGCGAGGAACATGAGATGAGGCTCGTGCCAGTCGACCAGCTCGATCGTGTCGGTGCGCCGCCGGCCGCCGTTTCGACGGCGCGGATACAGTCCTCCCTGCAGGAATGTCCGCGCGCTGAGTCGGCGCCGGTCGTAACCGCTCCGCCGCTCCTCGACGCGTACTCGAATCGTCGCCGGTCGGGCGAGCTTCGCTGGGGAGCACGATTCGTAGTTGTTCTCGGAAGGGACCGCCGCGGCGCTCCCCAGCCACCCGTTGTCGTGCATCGAGCCTCCCTGTCACGGACCCCGAGCGGCGATGCAAGAAGCGGGCCGGGGCTCGAAGCACGCCTATGTATGGGTGTGATTCTGGTAACACCGCCCGCCGAGCGTAAATTTCTCCGACGCTCACGGCGCCTTCTCCGTCTGCAGTTTGAGGTATTCGATCAGCGCGCGCCGATCGTCGGCGGAACGGTATCCGGCGAAGGCCATTTTGTTGCCGGGAATGTATTCGTCGGGCCGGGCGAGCCACGCGTCGAGCGTCTCTTCCGTCCAGACGATTCCGGAATCCTTCAAGGCCTGCGAATAGTCATAGCCCGGCAGGCTGCCCGCGCGGCGGCCGAGCATCCCATGCAGCGTCGGGCCGAGCGGGCTCGGGTCGCCCGGCGCAAGGCCGTGACATGCGCGGCAGGCGAAGCTCAATAGCTCGCCGCGGGCGAGCTCGGGGTTCGCCGCGGGGTCGAAGGCCCTCTCCTCGCCGGCCGAGCCGCAGCCGACGAGAAGCGCCGCGCTCGACGCGGCGACGAGCGCGGCCAGCCGTCGAAGGGGCCCTCCCGGTAATGCTTCACGACGGCGGGTCATACGACGTCGCGAGAATCGGGTCATCGCGGAATCTTCCAGCTCAGATTGACGTGCAGCACGACATCCGGCGACGTGCTCACGGCAAGATCCTCGTTCACGCCGAACTCGACGATCGCGCGGCGACCGATCTCGCGCCAGCCGCCGAGCGTCAGCTGCACGCCGGGTTCGCCGAGCTCCCTCAACGGCGAATCGTAGAGCGCACCGTGCAGCTCGATCTGCGCCTTGAGCCCGGTCCGCGGCCACGCCTTCAAGCTGCCGCCGACGATGCCGAGCACGCTCGTGCGGCGCGCATCATAGCGGATGTAGTCGGGCTCGCCGAGCCACATGCCGCCAATTCCGACGAAGTAGCCTGCCGGCAGACGCCCGACGCTCGTGTCCGCGGCGTAAAGCAGCGTGAAGGCGATATCCGTCGAGCCGCTGCCGCCGAGAACGGATTCGTCGCCGGTCGGAAGCTTGACCGTCGCGTTCAGCCGCGTCCCGCCGCTCGGGCCCAGCGCGCGCCCGACGCTCACGAGGAGGTCGCCGAGCCCGCCGGTGCTTTGCCGCAACGAGTAGAACGGCGCCCCGCCCTCGGCGAGCAGGAACGTGAGCTCCCCCTCGGCGCGCCGGTTTCGTCCGCCATCCGGCAGGTTGAAGGCCGAGTGCCATGCGTCGATCACGTCGTCCAGCACGCCGCCCGATTGCCGGACGAAGGGAAGCTCGGCCGCGACCGTCCACCGCTCTGCGACGGCGAGTCGGAACCACAGGCCCGTCCGCCATGTCTCGCCGTCGAGCGCGAGGATCTCGTCGCCGCGTTGCGAGAGCCGGTAATGATTCGCGAGCTCCATCGTAACGCCGGCGCGCAAGCGCTCGTCGGCTGACGGCGCTTCCCACGCCGGAATCCCGAAGATCGAGACGAGCGGACTCAAGTTCCGGGTGCGGAACGGCGAGGTCTGCTCCGCTTGGCTCGGGACGGCCGCAACCGATATTCCGAGGAGAAGCATGGTCGCCGCGAGCGGCCGAGGAGCCGACGCGCTTCGGCTCACCGCACGCGTCTCTCGACGATCATGATCTCGTAGCGCCCCTTCGGCCCGATGAACCAAGACGCGATCCAGCTCACGATCGAGACGATGAGCCAACCGAAGAGCGCCGAGAAGAAGCCTTCGACCGAGAACCCGGGCAACATCCACGCGACGAGGGCGAACATCGCGGCGTTCACGACGAGCAGAAAGACGCCGAGCGTGACGATCGTGAGCGGCAACGTCAGCACGATCACGATCGGACGAATCAGCGCGTTCACGACCCCCATCAGCAGCGCGGCAAGGAGCAGCGTCCCCGTGCCGTCGAATGCGACGCCGGGAACGACGGAGGCCGCGACCCAGAGCCCGAGCGCGTTGATCAGCAAACGTACGAGGAAGCCCGCCACGGAGGTGCCCTGCGACCGTCGGCGAAAGTCTCGCCGCGCGTCATTGTAGCGGCGCAGCGGGCCGCGTGCGTCGTGCCCCGGCGTTTGCGGAGCGGCGCCGTGCCTGTAACATTGGGCGCCACTCGATTCCCGGCTGTGACCCGATGAGATTACGCAACCGTTACGCGGCCGCCGCGGCCCTCGTCCTCGCCTCGTTCGCGCTCTTCGGATGCGAGAGCGGCCGCAAGCGTCCGCCGCAGGTCACGGTGCAGGTCGTGCACGCGGCCGCCGAGCGCGGCAGCATCGAGCTCCGACGGATACAGTGGGCGGAGACGCGCCCGCCGCTGGAGTTCCGCACCGCGAGCTCGCAGTTCAGGTTCGATGTCGACGAGTACGAGTTCAACGCGTATATCCAGCCGCCGGGAACCACCGACTGGGAGCTGCTCGGCTCGTTCACCGTCTCGCTGACACCCGAGACGGACTACCTGTTCGTGCTCACCGAGGCGAACGGCGATTTCGAGCCGATCGTCGTGGAGAGCTCGGCGGAGCGGCGGAACGACCGAAGCCACATCGTCGCCGTTCACGCGGCGCCGTCCCTCGGCCCGATGTCCATCTACGTCGAGCCGTCCGACGTCGACCCGACCGCGGTCGCGCCGCTCGCGACGCTCTCTTTCGGTGATTCCGTGAACGACGCGACGCGCGCGCCCGGCGAGTACCGTTTCGTTCTGACCGAGGCGGGGAACCCGGCGAACGTGCTGATGAGATCGGACGAGATCGAGCTCGAGGCCGGCGTTGCGTACTCGTTCACGATCGTGGATCCCGCCGACGACACCGTCGCCCCGATCAGCGTCGTCATGGCGGGCACCGCGCCCTCGGTCATCTACGACGAGTCGGTCGGCGCGCTCGCGCACGTGATCAACGCGGCGGCCGACCGCGAGCCGCGAGACCTGTACGCCGGCGAGGAGCTCGAGGAGAAGCTGGTCGATGCCGCGCCGCCCCTGACCGAAGTCGTCGTCGAGGTGCCGACCGGCAGCCAGACGATCAGCGTCACGCCGGCAGGCAACACCGGCGTCGTCGAGGCCGAGGCGGAGCCGGCGATAGCGGCCACGCGTCACTACACGTTCCTCGTCTCGGGCGAAGCCGGAAAGCTCCGCATATCGACGCCGGTCGACGACCGTCGCGTGCTCGCCGAGCATGCGCGGCTGCGGTTCTTGAACGCCGCGAATCGCCTCGAGCCTCTCGAGGTCTTCGTGCTGCCGCCCGACATCGATATCGAAGACGTGCCCGGGCCCAACTTCACGCTGGCGGCTCCGGGCTCGTCCCCGCGCATCAACCTGCCGACCGGCGACTACGATCTCGTGCTGCGCGATAGCGAGAGCGAAGAGATCGTCGCCGGCCCGCTCCGCGTATCCCTCGACGAGGGCATCTACACGGTGCTGATCGCGAACGGCGCGGAGCCCGACACCGCCGAGATCATCTACCTCGACGATTTCCTCGAGTAGAGCCCTCGTAGCGCTCCGCTCTCGCGGACGCGATCGCCGCACGGATAATCGGAGGGAACTCGAAGCCGCTCGAGTCGTCTCTGGTACGGGACGAATACGAGGGAGTGCGAATGGAGCTGGTCGTTCAGATACTCGACGAGATCGACGATCTGATCGCCCTGCTGCGTTACGCGCTCGAGCGCTACGCAGCGATCGATATCGATGTCAAAGCGGCTCGTGCTTGGATTCGGCGCGCGGTAACCGCGCCCGAGACCGGCTGGTGCCCCGAGCAGGATTCGAACCTGCGACCTTCCGCTTAGGAGGCGGACGCTCTATCCCCTGAGCTATCGGGGCGGAAGCCGGCCGGCATGACGGGCGCGCGAAGAGTCGCCGCTATTATGCCAGGGCCCCGGCGACGAATCTCGCCGGCATGGCGAATTCGCTTCGCAAGCTCTCGCAGCGCCGGCAGCGCGTCCGACGTTCTCTCGTGCGGAGCCCTTGGTCGGCGTCGCGGATTGCCGCTAGACTCCGACCCGTCTCCGGCGGAGAAGTCCCATGAGCCGCAACCCGATGCGCACGGTGCTGCCCGTGCTCGCCGCATCCGTCGCGCTCGCTGCATGCGAGCGTTCGTCCGAGCCCGCAGCGCGAGGCCCTGCCCCTTCGCTTCACGCGTCGATATTGACGCTCGATTCGCACGTCGACATCCCATTCGAGTTCGCGACGCCCGAAGTCGACCCGCGCACCGCGCCGCTTCAGGTCAATCTCGACTCGATGCGTATCGGCGGGCTCGACGCGGCGTTTTTCATCGTCTACGTCGGCCAGGGCGAGCGAACGGACGAGGCCTACGCCGACGCGCGCGAGCGTGCGCTGGTGAAGTTCGCGGCGATCCGCCGCATGACGGACGAGCTCTATCCGGAGCTGATCGGACTCGCGTACTCGGCCGACGACGTCGAGCGCCTCGTCGGCGAAGGCAAGCTCGCCGCGATGATCGGCATCGAGAACGGCTACGTGATCGGCACGGACCTCTCGCTGCTCGACCGGTACTACGACCTCGGCGCGCGCTACATGACGCTCGTGCACAACGGCCACAACGCGATCGCGGACTCGGCACAGCCGAGCGCGGAGCTCGGCGATCCCGAGGCCGAGCACGACGGCGTCAGCGCTTTCGGCGAGCAGGTCATCGCGCGCATGAACGATCTCGGGATGATGGTCGACATCTCGCACGCTTCGAAGGCGACCGCGCTCGACGCGATTCGGCTCTCACGCGCGCCGGTGATCGCGTCGCATTCGGCGGTACGAGCGCTCGCGGACCATCCGCGCAATCTCGACGACGAGACGCTCCTCGCGCTACGTGACAGCGGAGGCGTCGTGCAGATCGTCGCGTTCGACGCCTATCTGAAGCACGACCCGGAAGCGGCGGCGCAGCACGCGGCGCTTCGCGAGCGCTTCGGCGTCGTCACCGCGCAGGACGTCGTCGCGCTGCCCGAGCCCGAGCGCATCGAGTTTCTGCGCACGGTTCAGGCGATTCAGCAACGCTGGCCGCCCTCCACGGTTTCCGACCTCGTCGACCACATCGACTACGCAGTGCGACTGATCGGCATCGACCACGTCGGCATCTCGTCGGATTTCGGCGGCGGGGGCGGCGTGATCGGCTGGACGAACGCGGCCGAGACCGCCGCGGTCACGGCCGAGCTCGAGGCGCGAGGCTATTCGCGCGATGCGATCGCGAAGCTCTGGAGCGGAAATCTGCTGCGCGTCTGGCGCGAGGTCGAGCGTGCCGCCTCGGCCGGGCCTTCCGGCGGGACGCGGTAACGTCTCGCGCTCGGCGCGACCGGCCGTTACTCGACGACCCAGGTGCTCGTCTGGCGCAGCGCGTCGGCGATCTTCGCCGTGCGCTTCATCTGCGTCGGATGCCGCGCGACGAATTCCTGCTCGAAGCGCGGAGCCGGATTCCGGTAGATGACGCCGAGCGCGACCGGAAACTCCGGCGGCCCGAGCCCGAGCAGGAGCTGAGCGAGCGTCGCGTTCGTCTCGTCGTGCACGAGGACCTCGTCGGGACGCTCCTTGGCGTCGACGATCGAGAGCGAGAGCGTGCGCGGATCGAGCCTGAGCCCCTTGCTGCCGTCTTCGCCGAACACGAGCGGCTTGCCGTGCTCGACGCGGAGCTGCGCGTCCGGCGCGTGCTCCTTCTCCGTGAACGCGGCGAAGACGTTGTCGTTGTAGACGATGCAGTTCTGGAAGATCTCGACGAACGCCGCGCCGTCGAATCCGTGTGCAGCGGCAAGCACGGCTTCGAGGCCTTGCTTGTCGACGTCGATGCCGCGCGCGATGAAGCGCGCGCCCGCGCCGAGCGCGAACAGCCCCGGCACGACCGGCGTATCGATCGAGCCGTACGGCGTCGACGGCGTGCGCGTGCCGCGCCGCGAAGTCGGCGAATACTGCCCCTTTGTCAGGCCGTAGACCTCGTTGTTGAACAGCAGGATCTTCAGCCCGACGTTGCGGCGCAGCGCGTGGAGAAGATGATTGCCGCCGATCGACAAGCCGTCGCCGTCGCCGGTCACGACCCAGACGTCGAGGTCGGGCTGCGCGAGCTTCAAGCCCGTCGCGATCGCCGGAGCACGCCCATGGATCGTGTGGAAGCCGTACGTTTCGACGTAATACGGGAAACGCGACGAGCAGCCGATGCCGGACACGAAGACCGTGCGCTCGGGCCGAGCGCCGACGTCTGCCAGCACGCGCGTCACCGACTTCAGGATCGCGTAGTCCCCGCAGCCGGGGCACCAGCGCACCTCCTGCTCGCTCGTGAAATCCTTCGGCGTCAGCTTGCTGTCGATCGCCGCGCTCATCGTTCGTCTCCGGTACGCATCGGGCCGCGCGTACCTCGCATGGTGGGTCGGGAGCTCATGATCAGACCGCTCTGAATTGGGCCTTCGGGAGCGACGCGAGTTCCTGTCGGATCGCGGCGACGACCTCCGAGACGAGGAACGGCTGCCCCGTCACTTTGTTGAGCTGAGCCGGACGCACGTCGAGCCGGTCGCGAAGCAACGTCGCGAGCTGTCCCATGTTCATCTCGGGAACGAGCACGCGCTCGTAGCGAGACAGCAACGCGCCGAGGTTGCGCGGGAACGGATTCAAGTACCGCAAGTGAATCAATCCCACGCGAGCGCCGGTACGCGCGATCTGCTGCACGGCCTGATACAGCACGCCGTAGGTCGAGCCCCACCCGACGACGGCGAGATCGCCTTCGGACGCTCCGACGGCCACCTCCTGGTCCGGAATGAAATCGGCGACCGACGCGACCTTGCGCGCACGAAGCTCCGTCATCGCCTGATGGTTCGCCGCGTCGTACGAGATGTGCCCCGTTCTGATGTCCTTCTCGAGGCCGCCGACGCGATGCGTCAGCCCCGGCGTGCCAGGCACGACCCACGGCCGCCCGAGCGTCGCGGGATCGCGCTCGAAGAGCGCCTCTCGGCCGCGGCTCGGATCGAGGGTCGGCGCCTCGATCCGCGGATACGCGTCGATATCCGGTATGCGCCACGGCTCGGCCGCGTTCGCGAGATAGCCGTCGGTCAACAGAAAAACGGGCGTCATGTGACGCAGCGCGATGCGCACGGCATCGATCGCCGCGTCGAAGCAGTCGCTCGGGGATCGGGCCGCGACCACGGGCACCGGCGCGTCCGCGTTCCGGCCGTACACGGCCTGATAGAGGTCCGACTGCTCGGTCTTCGTAGGCAAACCGGTCGACGGACCGCCGCGCTGGGAATCGACGATCACGAGCGGCAACTCGGCTGCGATCGCGAGCCCGATGGCCTCGGTCTTGAGCGCGATGCCGGGCCCCGAGCTCGACGTGACGCCGATCGCCCCGCCGTACGACGCGCCGATCGCGGCGCAGACCGCGGCGATCTCGTCCTCGGCCTGGAACACGCCGACGCCGTGCGCGCCCATCTGCGCGAGCCGATGCAAGAGCGGCGACGCGGGCGTGATCGGATACGAGCAGAAGAGCACGGGCCGATCCGCGAGCTCGCCGGCGGCGGCGAGGCCGAGCGCGAGCGCTTCGCTGCCGCGAATGCCGCGATACTCGCCCGGCGGGAACTTCGCGCGCGGCGTGCGCCACCTCGGAATCGCGGCGCCGAGCTCGGCCGTCTCGCCGAACGCGTGACCGGCGCGCAGCGCGGCGATATTCGCTTCGCGGATCGCGTCGTTCGACGCGAAGCGCTTCGCGAGCCAAGCCTCGATAGACGCAATCTCGTGGCCGAACATCCACTGCACGAGCCCGAGCGCCCAGAAGTTCTTGCAGCGGCCGGCATCGCTCTTGCTGAGCCCGAACGACTTCACGGCCTCGGCCGTATGCGTCGCGATGTCGATCTCGACGACCTGGAAACCGTCGAGCGCGCCGCTCTTGCGCGGATCCTCGCTATAGCCCGCCTTCTGCAGGCCGCGGCTCGTGAACGAGTCCGTGTTCAGAATGATCAGCGCACCCCGATCGAGCGACGGCAAATTCACCTTGAGCGCGGCCGGATTGAACGCGACGAGCACCTGCGGCTTGTCGCCGGCGGTCGTGATCGGACCGGCGCCCAAATGAATCTGATACGCGGACACGCCGTAGGTCGTCCCGGCGGGCGCGCGAATCTCGGCGGGATAATCCGGGAACGTGCCGAAATCCTTGCCCGCGAGCGCGGTGGCGCCGACGAACTGCGTGCCCATGAGCTGCACGCCGTCGCCGGAGTCCCCGGCGAAGCGCACGACGACGGAATCCGATTCGAAGAGGTTGTGATCGATCATTCGGTGCTCGGGCAGGTCCAAACCCGTCGTTGGAGCGAGATTTCGGCGTGGCGAATCAACAAAGCCGCCATTTTGCACTACACTGCGCGCGGCGTTCACCAGACCGCGCAACCGGCGGTTCTGTCAGGTCCCGATCGAGGCTCCCTCGAGCGCGTGCCAGCGGTGCTAGCCGAGTCTCCTCCGGCCCACGGCCGCAAGGCTTGGGCAGCAGCGCCGGGGGTGACGGAAATCGGCGGCGATTATAGCCGGACGGCGCACCGAAGAAGCGGTCGAGAACGCATATGCATATTTCGCATTAATCGTTAACGGCACGGACGCAATGGTCAGGATCACGTACATCGAGCCCGACGGCACAGTCCGCGAGATCGACGCGGTACCCGGTCAGACGGTGATGGAAGCCGCCGTCGACAACAACGTCGAAGGGATCATCGCCGAATGCGGCGGTGCGTGCTCGTGCGCGACTTGCCACGTGTACGTCGACCCCGAGTGGGTCGAGCGGCTTCCGCCGCCGGATGCCCAGGAGGACGGCATGCTCGATTGCGTGATCGAACGCCGGCCGACGAGCCGATTGAGCTGCCAGATCGAAGTCCGAGAGGAGCTAGACGGGCTTCGCGTCACGGTTCCGGAAGCGCAGATCTGACAACCGTCGCGCGCGGCCTGGGCCGATGACGGCGCTGCTCGGCCCGACGCGCTCCGATCGCGGATCGCCGCTGGATGCTCGCGTCGATTTGTAGGACAATGCGCGCGCTTTGCATCCGGCCCTAGAGGAATTTCGAGCATGACGTTCGTTGTCACCGAGGCTTGCATCAAGTGTAAGTACACCGACTGCGTGGAGGTGTGCCCGGTCGACTGTTTCCACGAAGGGCCGAACATGCTCGTGATCGATCCCGAGGAATGCATCGACTGCACGCTCTGCGAGCCGGAGTGTCCGGTCGAGGCGATCTATTCCGAGGACGATATTCCGCCCGGCCAAGAGCAGTTCCTCCAGTTGAACGCCGAGCTCGCCAAAGAATGGCCGGTGATCACCAAGGCGAAGGAGCCGCCGCCGGACGCCGAAGAGTGGAAGGACGTCAAGGAGAAGCTCCAGTACCTCGAGCGCTAGAGCGCGCGACGTCCCCTGCCCCGCGCCGCGAAGCTCGAGAAGCTCGCGGCGCTACGCCTGATTCTTGATCGGCAGCAGGTTCAGGAAGAACTCGACGGCCCGCTGCTGGAAGCCCTTCGCCGGCTGACGGTCGACGCGCTCGTCGCCGTTCCACCACTTGAGCCACCCGCCGTTCTCGAGCGTGACGCGCCAGCTGTTCGCCGGCGCCATGTCCCGCTCGAGCAAGCGGACGAGCGCGGCCGCGAGCTCGGGATCGTCGGCGATCACGCCGATCTCGGTATTCAGGATCATCGAGCGCGGATCGACGTTCGGCGATCCGACGAAGCTCGTCCGACCGTCGACGACAACGGCCTTCGTATGCAGCGCGAGCCACTTCGGCTCGGCCGGCGGCGTCTTGTAGCGCTCGAGAACCTCGGCGTCCGAGCGCATCTCGTAGATCTCGGCACCCGCGGCGAGCAGCGCTCGACGCCATTTCTTGTATGCCGAATGCGCGATGACGTGACTGTTCGACGCGAGCGAGTTCGTCAGGATCCGCACGCGTACGCCGCGCTCGACGAGATCCGCAATGAGCTCGATGAGCTCGCTATCCGGCACGAGATACGGCGAGCTGATGATCAAGTCCTCGCGTGCCTCGGCGATCATCGCCTTGAAGTGCTCGTAGAGCGCGGTCGGGCTCTGCTCGTCCACGTTCGGCGGATCGAGCAGTAGACGGCCGCGGCCTTTCGTCGCCTTCTCGACGAGCGCGGCGAAGTACGCGTTCCAGCCGTCGGGCGGCGTCGCGAATGCGACGAGCATCTCGGCGTTCGCCGCGACGGATTCCTCGCATAGCGCCCGGATCGTCGATGCGTCGCCCGCGCCGCCGACCGGTCGGCTGTTCTCGCTGATCCAATAGGTCTCGAAGCTCGCCATCACGTCGCCGACGAGCGCACCGGCGAGCATCAGATCGACGTCGTTCTGCACGAAGTTGTCGTAGACGCCGAAATATCGATCGCCGATGTTCCGCCCGCCGAGAATCGCGAAACGCCCGTCCGCGACGAGCACCTTGTTGTGCATGCGATGATTCAGCACGTTCATCCGCGTGACGAACTCGAACGGGCGTATCAGCGGCGAGCGCAAGCGCCACGGATTGAACACGCGCACCTCGATGCGAGGGTGCGCGTCGAGCGACTCGAGCTCCGCGTGACGGCCGACGACGGCGAGATCGTCGATCAGGAACCGAACGCGCACGCCGCGATCCGCCGCGTCGAGCACGTGCTTCATCAGCAGGCGCCCGGTCATGTCGTCCTGCCAGATGAAGTACTGAATATCGAGCGTCTCCTCAGCGAGGTCGGCCAGCGCGATGCGGACCCGAAGCGAATCGGCGTTGTCCTCGAGCAGCCAGAACGCGGATTCGCCGTCGCCGAGGGCCCCCTCCGCGGCGGCCGCGTGCACGGCGAGCGCCCCGTGCTCCGCACGCGTCGACGGGTCGGCGAAAGCCGGGCGATCGAGCGGTGTCAGCGGCGCGCAAGCGGCGAGCGCGGCGCTCGAGAGCAGGATCGAAAGCCACGCCGCGCGACCGGTCCGCCGGCCCGAGGCGCACGCCCCGAGTGCGTCCGCGAGACGACAGAGAAGCATCGAGACCATTGGAAGCGACTGGTCGGGACCGCGCGCGATTTTGCCCGCGCGGAACACTCCCGAACGCATCTGCCAATTGCCGAAACCGATACCTATACTACCAACCCACGCCAGCACAATCCGAGCGAACGAAGGGGGAGCCTTGTCGCCTGCGCGCGTTCGCAACCGCGCGAGATGCCGGAGGATGGACTGCCGAGTCGCTCGTTCCGGTTAGCCTCGTTGACAGGAGAACACGATGAGCAAGAGGAATCTTTTCATCAACGGAGAGTGGGTCACCGCGACCGGCAACGCCGAGTTTCCCGTATACAACCCCGCGACCGAGGAGGTCTGGACGCACGTCGCGGACGCCTCACGCGAAGACGCGAAGGCCGCGATCGCGGCGGCGAAGCAAGCACAACCCGCGTGGGCCGCCCTTCCCCACTCCGAGCGCGCGCGCATCATCGCGAAGGCCGGCGAGATTCTCGAGAAGCGCGCGAAGGAGATCCAGGAGATTCTCGTCCCTGAAGCCGGCTCGTGGATCGGCAAGGCGATGTTCGAGACGAGCTACAGCGCCGGCGTCTATCGCGCCGCCGCGGCCGCGGCGTATCAGGTCACGGGCGAGATTCTGCCGTCCGATCTCGGCAAGCTGAGTCTCGTCGTGCGCGAGCCGCTCGGCGTCGTGTCGGTGATCTCGCCGTGGAATTTCCCCGTGATCCTTTCCTCGCGCGGCATCGCCGTCGCGCTCGCCGTCGGCAACGCGGTCGTGCTGAAGCCTTCCGAGGAGACTCCCGTCTCCGGAGGCTTGATCCTCGCCGAGATTCTCGAGGAAGCGGGCGTGCCGAAAGGCGTCTTCAACGTCGTCACGTGCTCGCGCGACAACGTCGGCGAGGTCGGCGACGAGCTCGTGACGAATCCGGCCGTGCGCGGCATCAGCTTCACGGGCTCGACGGCCGTCGGCGCGGAGATCGCCGCGAAGGCGGGAAGGCTCTTCAAGCGATGCGTGCTCGAGCTCGGCGGCAAGGACGCGCTGATCGTCCTCGACGACGCGGACATCGAGCGCGCCGTGAACGCCGCGACGTTCGGCGCGTTCATGCATCAGGGTCAGATCTGCATGTCCGTCGAGCGAATCATCGTCGATCGCAAGATCGCCGAAACTTTCACGGAGCAATTCGTCGCGAACGTGAAAAAGCTCAAGGTGGGGGATCCCAAGGAGATCGGCAATTGCATCGGGCCGGTCATCAACCGCAAACAGCTCGAGCGGATCGTCGCCCACGTCGACGACGCGGTCAGCCGAGGCGCGAAGCTGCTCGCGGGGGGCGGCCACAAGGGTCTCTTCTACGAGCCGACGGTGCTCGCCGACGTCACGCCCGACATGCGCGTGTTCCGCGAGGAGACGTTCGGCCCGGTCGCGCCGATCATCGTCGCGAACGACGAGGACGACGCGGTGCGGCTCGCGAACGACTCCGACTACGGGCTGTCCGCCGGCATCATCACGGCCGACGAGGAGCGCGGGCTCGCGGTCGCGCGACGGTTGAACACTGGCATGGCGCACGTCAATGACAGCTCCGTCCACGACGAGCCGCACGTGCCGTTCGGCGGCATCGGCGCAAGCGGGCTCGGCCGGCACGGGGGACGCCCGGGAATCGAGCAGTTCACCGAGCTCCGATGGGTCACGCTCGAGCGAGGCGGCAGGCATTACCCGCCGATGTTCGTCGTCAATCCGGAGCACCATTGACGAGCGGGATCGGATGCCGTCGCGGCGGCATCCGATCCGATCAACTACGCGATCCGGGCCGCCTACCTCGGCCCTGGCCCGTTGACGTATACTGCGGACATTCCTGCGAAAACAACAAAGTCCTTAGGCCGTTAGAAGCCACGCAGCTATTGGAGGAGGAGGCCCGCATAAATGCCTAAGAAGATCGTCGATACCATTCTTCCGACCACGATGGTCGGTTCGTATCCCCGACCGCAATGGTTCAAGCAGCAGCTTCTCGGCCGGGACGTTCGCGTCGCATTCAAGGAAGTCGCTCACGAGGAAGCCTATACCGATGCAGTCGCGACGGTGATTCGAGAGCAGGAAGAAGCCGGGCTCGACATCGTCACCGACGGCAACATGTGGTACGACGATTACGTCGGCGTGATCGGCTCGTTCTGCTGGTACCTGTACGAGCGCATTCCGGGCTTCGAGCCGGCGCGCAATCCTCATCCGAGCTACGCAGGCGCGGATCCGAGCCAGGGCAAGACGATCATGGACGATTGGGGCGGCGTGATCGTCAGCGGCAAGATCGATGTGGACCGGGCGACGCTGCGCTGGGGCGACCTCTACCAGATCGCGGCGAAGCACGCGCAGAAGCCGGTCAAGGTCTCGATCGGCGCCGGCCCCGCGAATCTCGCGTGGCACGTCTATTTCAACGAGAATTCGGCCTACAAGAGCCCGAAGGATCTGACGTTCGCCCTCGTGCCGATCTTCAACAGGGAGATGAAAGAGCTCGTGAAGCTCGGCGCGAAGTATCTGCAGATCGAGGACCTCGGCGCGTGGATGCCGCTCTTCACGAACAATCCCGACGACTACAAGTGGGTCCGCGAGAGCATCGAGGCGATGTGCGACGGCGTCGACGCGAAGATCGGCTGGCACTTCTGCTTCGGCAACGCGTGGGGCAACGACATCCTGAGCGGCACGTTCCCCGAAGGCTATCAGACGGTGCTGCCGCACTACTGGAACACCGAGGGCATCGACGAGTTCGTCCTCGACTACGCGAACCGCAACATGGCCGGCGTCGAGTTCCTGAAGAACTGCCCGAAGGACAAGGGCATCCAGCTCGGCGTGCTCGACATTCGCACGACGATGATCGAGCCGCCTAACATGATCGCCGACCGCGTGCGCCAGGCGCTCAAGGTGCTGTCGCCGGAGCAGCTCACGCTCAGCACGGACTGCGGCATGAAGCCGCTGCCGCGCATGGTTGCGAGGATGAAGCTGAAGAACCTCGCCGAGGCCGCCGCGATCGTGCGCAAGGAGATCGGCGCCGGCTGACGCCGATTCGACTCTCCTTCCAACGTGAACAGGGCCGGCGCAATGCCGGCCCTGTGCTTTTCGGATGCTCCCGTCGGGATCGATCAGAAGCGGCCGAGCACCGTGATTCCGGCGTAGCCCTCGGCCGCTGCGGGGACCACTACGGCTCGGCGATCCGGATGCGGATCGGTCAGCAAGAACGCGGCCGCCGTGCCGATCGCGGCGCCGGCGACGACGTCCGCCTCGTCGTGCTTGTCCGCGTCGATGCGGCTCACGCCGACGTAGCCCGCGAGCAGATACGCGGGCCACGCACGGCGAATCCCATAGCGCCGGTGAATGAACGCGGCGCCGTGAAACGCCACCGACGCGTGACCCGACGGGAAGGAGTCGTCGCCGCTGCCGTCGGGCCGCTCGTCGTCGACGAGCGCCTTCAGGGCGAACGTCGCGCCGATATTCGCCGCGAACGAGCGGTAGAACTGCCGCCGACCGTCCCGGTCGTCGCGCCTGAACGTCATGGCGAACGCCGCCGCCGGGATCGCGAGACGCAGCACGTCCCCGGCGTCCTCGCTCGTATCCGCCGCGGCTGGGCGTCCAAAGAGCAACGCTGCTGCAACGAGAAAAAGCAGGGCCGCTTTCGCGGCCCTGCTCCGATGCCTGCGCATCGCGGACATGCTTCGGCTCCCCTTCCGGCGGGGCATCAAGACAAGCCGATCGTGTTTCCGTTCTCGTCGATGTCGATGTGATCGGCCGCCGGCACCTTCGGCAAGCCCGGCATCGTCATCATGTCGCCGCCGAGGACGACCATGAACCCCGCGCCGGCCGAGAGGTACACGTCGCGCACCCGGAACGTATGACCGCTCGCCGCGCCGCGCTCGTTCGGATCGGTCGAGAACGAGTACTGCGTCTTCGCGATACAGATCGGGAAGTGGCCGTAGCCGTCCTGCTGGTACTTCTCGATCTTTTTCTTCACGGAAGCATCGGCGACGACCTCGCTCGCGGCGTAGATCTTCTGCGCGACCTTCTCGATCTTGTTCCACAGCGGGTCCGAGTCCTCGTAGACGAACTTGAGCTGCGGCGCGGGACCGTCGAGCGCCTCGACGACGGTGTGCGCGAGCTCCTCCGCACCGGCGCCGCCCTTCGCGTAGTGCTCGCAGACGACTGCCTTCACGCCCTGCTCGGCCATGTGGTCGATCAGGAACTTGAGCTCGTTCTCGGTGTCGCTGCCGAAGCGGTTGATCGCGACGACGACCGGCAAGCCGTAGTGATTACGGATGTTCGACACGTGCCGATCGAGATTGACCATGCCGCGCTTCAGCGACTCGAGGTTCTCGGTGTTCAGGTCCTTGAGCTCGGTGCCGCCCTGGTACTTCAGCGCGCGGATCGTCGCGACGAGCACGACGAGCTGCGGACGGAGCCCCGACTTGCGGCACTTGATGTCGATGAACTTCTCGGCGCCGAGGTCCGCGCCGAAGCCGGCCTCGGTCACGACGTAGTCGGCGAGCTTCAGCGCCGTGCGGGTCGCGAGCACCGAGTTGCAGCCGTGCGCGATGTTCGCGAACGGCCCGCCGTGCACGAACGTCGGCGTATGCTCGATCGTCTGCACGAGGTTCGGCTTCACCGCCTCCTTCATGAGCACCGTCATCGCGCCCTGCGCGTTCAGGTCGCCCGCGCGGATCGCCTTCCCGTCGCGCGTGTAGCCGACGATGATGTTGCTGAAGCGCTCCTTCAGGTCCTGGAGCGACGTCGAGAGGCACAGAATCGCCATGACCTCGGACGCGGCGACGATGTCGAAGCCCGTCTCGCGCGGCACGCCCATCGTCGAGCCCCCGAGGCCGACGACGATGTTGCGCAGCGAGCGGTCGTTCATGTCGATGACGCGCTTCCACGTGATCCGCCGCACGTCGAAGCCGAGCTGGTTACCGAAGTGCAGATGGTTGTCGATGAGCGCAGCGAGCAGGTTGTGCGAGATGCTCACCGCGTGGAAGTCGCCGGTGAAGTGGAGGTTGATGTCCTCCATCGGCACGACCTGCGCGTAGCCGCCGCCGGCGCCGCCGCCCTTGCTGCCGAAGCACGGGCCGAGCGACGGCTCGCGAAGGCAAACCATCGCCTTCTTGCCGATACGGTTCAACGCGTCGCCCAGGCCGACGGTCGTCGTCGTCTTGCCCTCGCCGGCGGGCGTCGGCGTGATCGCGGTGACGAGGATCAGCTTACCGTCCGGCCGATCCTGCACGCGCTGGATCAAATCGGAGGATAGCTTGGCCTTGTAGTGGCCGTACGGCTCGAGATCCGCGGGATCGATGCCAAGCTTGCGCTCGGCGAGCTCTACGATGCGCTCGAGCTTGGCTTTACGGGCTATTGTAATGTCGTCTTCCATACCTGCCTCACACTGAATCGAAGCGGCGCCGGGACGGGCGTCGCCCCGCCCCCGGCGCCGCCGATAACGCAATCAATAACGGTAATGATCCGGCTTGAACGGTCCGTCGACCGGCACGCCGAGATATTCGGCCTGCTTCGGCGTCAGCTTCGTCAGCTTCACGCCGAGCTTCTCGAGATGCAGCGCCGCGACCTTCTCGTCGAGATGCTTCGGCAGCACGTATACGCCGACCGGATACTTGTCGCGGTTCCGGAAGAGCTCGATCTGAGCGAGCGTCTGGTTCGTGAAGCTGCTCGACATCACGAAGCTCGGATGGCCCGTCGCGCAGCCGAGGTTCACGAGACGGCCTTCCGCGAGCAGGATGATGCTCTTGCCGTCGGGGAACGTGATCTTGTCCACCTGCGGCTTGATGTTCTCCCACTTGTACTTGCGGAGCTTGTCGACCTGGATCTCGTTGTCGAAGTGACCGATGTTGCAGACGATCGCGTTGTGCTTCATCTGCTTCATGTGCTCCTCGGTGATCACGTCGATGCACCCGGTCGCGGTCACGAAGACGTCGCCGATCTTGCAGGCCTCGTCCATCGTCATGACTTCGTAGCCTTCCATCGCGGCCTGCAGCGCGCAGATCGGGTCGACCTCGGTGATGATCACGCGCGCGGCTTGCGCGCGCAGCGACTGCGCCGAGCCCTTGCCGACGTCCCCGTAGCCCGCGACCACGGCGACCTTGCCGGCGAGCATCACGTCCGTCGCGCGCATGATGCCGTCGACCAGCGAGTGCCGGCAGCCGTACAGGTTGTCGAATTTCGACTTCGTCACCGAGTCGTTGACGTTGATCGCGGGGAACAGGAGCTCGCCGCGCTTGTGCATCTGATAGAGACGATGCACGCCGGTCGTCGTCTCCTCGGAGACGCCGCGGATCTCCTTCGCCATCTTCTCGAAGCGGCCCGGATTCTCCTTGATCGCCTTCTTGAGCTGCGCGAAGAGAACCTTCTCCTCCTGGCTCTCCGTCGGACGGTCGAGAATCGACGGATCCTTCACGGCCTTGTAGCCGAGGTGCACGAACAGCGTCGCGTCGCCGCCGTCGTCGAGGATCATGTTCGGAACCTCGCCGTTGCCCCAATCGAGCGTGCGGTCGATGAACTCCCAGTACTCCTCGAGCGACTCGCCCTTGTAGGCGAAGACCGGAGTGCCGCGCGCGGCGATGGCCGCGGCCGCGTGATCCTGCGTCGAGAAGATGTTGCAGCTCGCCCAGCGGACCTTCGCGCCGAGCGCCTGCAGGGTCTCGATGAGCACGGCGGTCTGGATCGTCATGTGCAGCGAGCCCGAGATCCTCGCGCCCGCGAGCGGCTGCTCTCGCCCGTACTCCTCGCGGATCTTCATGAGGCCGGGCATCTCGTGCTCGGCGAGCTCGATCTCCTTGCGGCCGAAGTCGGCCAAGGAGATGTCCTTGACGAAGTAATCCTTACCGGCGTTCTGCGCGGCCAATGCTTGGTTGCTGCTCATACTCGTCACTCCTCGGGTTTCAAATCGATCGGCCGAAGCTCGCCTTGAAGCGTTGCTCGAACTCCTCCCGCGTGAAGCGGTGGTTCTGCGTACCGTGCTGCTCGATCTTGATTGCGCCCATCAAGCTCGCGATCCGGCCGGTCGTCTCCCAATCCAAGCCGTGCAGCAGCCCGTAGAGGAGCCCCGCGCGATAGGCGTCACCGCAGCCGGTCGGGTCCTCGACCGCATTCGGCTTCGCGGCCGGGATCGCGTATTCCGCGCTCTTCGTGTAGATCACGGAGCCCTGCGCGCCGCGCGTGACGATCAGCGCCTCTGTCCTGGCCGTCACGTCAGCGACGTCCCAGCCTGTGCGATCCTTCAAGAGCTGCCACTCGTAGTCGTTCACGGTGACCCATGTCGCTTGCTCGATGAAGGTGCGGAGCTCTTCGCCGTTGAACATCGGCATGCCCTGTCCCGGATCGAAGACGAAGGGGATGCTCGCCTCGGCGAACTGCGCGGCGTGCTGGATCATCCCGGCCCGGCCGTCGGGAGACACCATACCGATCTTCACGCCTTTCGCCGAGCGCACGTCGTTACGCTCGGAGAAGTTCATCGCGCCCGGATGGAACGCCGTGATCTGGTTGTCGTCGAGATCGGTCGTGATGAAGGCCTGCGCGGTGAGAACGCCGTCGAGCACCATGATGTGATCCTGACGGATCCCGTTGTGGTCGAGCCACGCGCGATACGGATCGAAGTCCTGGCCGACCGTCGCCATCGGCAGCGGATCCTCGCCGAGGAGCTTCAGGTTGTACGCGATATTCGCCGCGCAGCCTCCGAACTCCCGCCGGAGCCTCGGCACGAGAAAGGACACGTTCAAGATATGGATCTTGTCCGGGAGGATGTGATTCTTGAACGAATCCTCGAAGACCATGATGTTGTCGTAGGCTACGGAGCCGCAGATCAGTGCCGTCACGTTCCGTCCTCTCAAAAAGGGGCGAGTCCCCTTTCTCGCGAAAAGAAGCGCGGAGCCTCCTCGCAGTGCCTCTCCAAAAAGCGGGATAGGCCCCGTTCTCGCCGAATGGAGCCCATCCTCTCCTCCGGGAAAGGAGGCTCCGACCCCCTTTCCCCGTCACGTCGTCAGAGCAGCTCTTTCAGCGCCTCGACCTTGTCCGTCCTCTCCCAGCTGAAGTCCGGCCGTCCGAAATGACCGTAGGCCGCGGTCTTGCGGTAGATCGGCTTCAGCAGGTCGAGCATCTTGATGATGCCGTACGGCCGGAGGTCGAAGTGCTCGCGCACCGCGGCGGCGATCTTCTCCTCGGGCACCTTGTTCGTGCCGAACGTCTCGATGTACACCGACGTCGGCTCGGCGACGCCGATCGCGTAGGAGACCTGCACCTCGCAGCGCTCGGCGAGCCCCGCCGCCACGATATTCTTCGCGACGTAACGGCATGCGTACGCGGCCGAGCGATCCACCTTCGACGGATCCTTGCCGGAGAACGCGCCGCCGCCGTGGCGGGCCATGCCGCCGTACGTGTCGACGATGATCTTGCGGCCGGTCAGCCCGCAGTCGCCCATCGGACCGCCGATCACGAAGCGGCCCGTCGGGTTGATGTGATACTTCGTATCCTTCGACAGCCACTTCGCGGGCAGCACGGGCTTGATGATCTCCTCCATCACCGCCTCGTGCAGATCCTTCTGCGAGATGTCCGGGCTGTGCTGGGTGGAGAGCACGACGGCGACGATGCCGACGGGTCTGTCGTCCTCGTAACGGAACGTGAGCTGGCTCTTCGCGTCCGGCCGCGCCCAGTCCGCGCCGCCGGACTTGCGCAGCTCGGCGTGGCGCTCGAGCAGCTTGTGCGCGTAGATGATCGGAGCCGGCATGAACGTGTCGGTCTCGTTCGTCGCGTAGCCGAACATCAGGCCCTGGTCGCCGGCGCCTTGCTCCTCCGGGTTTCCACGGTCGACGCCCTGCGCGATGTCGCGCGACTGCTTACCGAGGGCGTTGACCACCGCGCAGGTGTTGCCGTCGAAGCCCTTGTCCGAGTGGTCGTAACCGATGTCGAGCACGACCTTGCGGACGATCTCCTCGACCTCGACGAACGCGTTGCTCGTGATCTCGCCCGCGACCATGACCAGGCCGGTTTTCGTCAGGGTTTCGCAGGCGACGCGGCTCTTCGGGTCCTGTGCGATATAGGCGTCGAGAATCGCGTCCGACACCTGGTCGGCGATCTTGTCCGGATGCCCCTCCGAGACGGACTCGGACGTAAAGAGATAAGACTTGCTCATCGTGCTCCACCCACTTTTCTTGACTTCCCCCTAAGACGAAACCGAGCTCTCGTCCCGGCGCACCCGTCAGGAGACCTTGAAGCCGGTTCCCTTGCCGTTCAACTCGAACCGTCCCGCCAGCACGGCGTTGACCCACTCGGCCGTCTTCAGCACGCCGCCGAAGCAGAAGAAATGGGCGTGCTTCAGCCGCGAGCTGGGGTTCTCCGCGCGGTGGCGGGCGAAATGCGTGATCAGATCGTCCGGCGCATGCTGGCCCAGCAGGCCCGCCACGGCGCCTGCGCGATTCGCCATGAACCTCGCGGACGAGGTGATGCCGCAACGCATCGCGAAGCCCACGAGGCGCTTGAGCGACGTCGGACCCGCGAGGCCAACGTGAATCGGCAGCGTGATGCCCGCCGCCTCCGTCGCGGCCTCCCAGTCGGTGACCGCGTTCGCGTCGAAGCCGAACTGGGTCACGATGCGCACGGCGAACGGCGCGTCCTTCGCGAACTCGGCCTTGTCCTTCAGGATCTCCATCGTGTGCGGGCCGATGGCCTTGCTGCCTTCCGGATGTCCGGCCACGCCGATCTCGCGGAAGCCGTACTTGCCGAAGAGCCCCGTCTTCAGCACCTCGAGGCTGCTGTCGAACGCGGCGTTCGGAATCGCCTCGTCGCCGCCGATGACGAGCGCCTCGGCGACCCCTCCCTGCGCCAGCGTGTCGAGCGCGCGCTCGAGCTGCGCGGCGCTCTCGAGCTTGCGCGAGACGATGTGCGGGACCGCGGTGAAACCGTTCGACTGAAGCTTGACGCAAATCCGCGCGACGTCGTCGAGCGTGAAGCCCGGAAGGTGGGCCATGTAGACCCGGGTGCCCGGAGGTATGGTTTCCTTGAAGGCTTCGATCTTGTCTTCGTCGTGAGGAGTCGCCTCGATCGTGTATCCCTCGAGGAACGAGACGATGTGTTGCTTCAATTCTTCAGTCGACGGCATGGCCGCTCCCTCGTTGGCCGCTAGTGTTTCCGCGACACGACGAAACTTTCGTCGTTGAACCACAGACCCTTGTATTTCTTCAGCACGTCGGCGGTGTGTTTCAGATAGTCTCCCGAGGAGACCACCGGCTCGAGCCGCTCGTCCTCGATCTGCGCGACGTAGATCGAGTCGTTCCAGGCCGCGAACAATGTCGACGTGCCGATGCTTTGCTGTACCTCGCTCGGCAGCGTATGCATCTCGTAGCGGAACACGGCCTTCGCGTCCGAGCCCGCGACGAAATTATAGTGACGAGCGTCCCGGCCGAGCTCTTCGCGGAGCACCTTGATGAGCTCGTGCCGGTTGACTTTGAAAGGATCCTCGTCCGGCCACACCCTCCGGACCAGCTCGAGCGCCGGATCCTCCCCGTAAGACTGTACAGCAAGCAGGCGCCCGCCGGGACCGAGACTTCGTACTAGTGGCGCCAACACCTTCTTGACTTTGAACTCGGCGCTCATCCTTGCGCGCCAAGGCTGCGAGGCGATCGCGAGATCGTACTCGCCCGCGACTTGGCCGGGCCGCGGAATCACGCTGTCGAGCAGGAACGAGTGGTCCCTGCGATAGATCACGAGCACGGACGGCCGAACGTACGTCGGGTTACCGGTCTTCGGGCTCGACTTGACCTGCCACCCCTCGACGAGCAGCGGGTCGATCGCGCGGAGCTGCTCGCCGTACTCGTAGGACGAATCGCCTTCGAGGGCGACCTCCCGCCAGTTGAGCGCGGCCGCGTTCTGCACGTCGCGCGGCCTGAGCCATGGCGCCTCGGCGTAATAGAGGTTGGTGATCACGATGACCGTTGCCGGATGCTCGATGAAGCGGTCCGGGAGCTTCTCGAGCGAGAGACGCACGTCCTCGAGGCTGATTTCCTTCGCGACGATGAAGAACGGCATGATCGGGAAACGGCGATGCATCGCGCGCATCACGTGCGTCAGCACGGTCGCGTCGCCCATGCCGGCGTCGAAGACGCGAACGGCCGGCGGCCGCGGCTTCAGATGCGCGAGCTCGCGCGCGGCCCGCTCGGCGACCTTCCACTTCTCGTTGGTCGTGTTGACGAAGGCGAGATACTTCTGGCGGTTGTCGTAGAAGCGGAACGGACGATTCGGCTGCGCGTCCAAGGCGTCCACGGTGCGCTTGGCCGGCCCCCGCGTCGCGGCCTTCTTGCGCGTCGAAGTCTTGCCACTCATCGCTTGGTCCTCGTCCTCGGCGCGTGCGGACCGCACTGCACCGACCGCCGCCGGCGGTTGATTCTCGTTGATGAAGTTCTTGATCTTGTTTGCCGTCTCGAGCGTGACGTCCCTGCCGCTGCGAAGGCGCATGCAGAGCTTGCCATCGTTCACGGCCAGCCTGCCGAACGTCGACTCGGCCATCCCGGTACGCCGACAGAATTGCTCGATCTCGAGAAGCAGAGATTCCCCGCCTTGCATTTCACGCCTGCCCCTTCTCCCCCGCGGCCCGAAGGCGTCTCGATGAGCTCGGGCGACGATACTCCCGTGCACGGGAAAAAGCAAATTCTCTTCTGCCCACTCTCGTCTCCCAACATAGGCGTGGGACGTATCCCACCATGGACCACGGTGGCGAACGTCGGCGGAGCCTCTGTAGAATCGCCGTTCGTCGCTCGGCGCCGGAACGCGAAGATCTCGCAACGCGGACCGTTCGGGCGACGGGCCCGGTTTCGCGAGGGGGGCGGGGGCGAAATGGAGCTTTACGTCTGGTCTTGGGGGTTTCTGTTCCTCTACATCGGCGGAATGCTCGTGCTCGGCTGGCTCGGCAGCCGCCGCGTCGCGAGCGCGGACGATTTCGCCACCGCGCGGCGCGGCTACGGCCCGCTCATGCTCGCTCTCGCTTTCGCGTCGACGGCCGCGAGCGGTGCGACGTTCCTCGGGCTACCCGGCCTCACCTACACCTACGGAACGTCGACACTGTGGATCGCGTTCTGTTATCCCGTCGGCGTCTACATCGGCATCATGATCTGCCAGCGGGCGATCGCGCGATTCGGCAACGCGACCGGCTCACGCTCGATCCCCGAGTATCTCGGCGAGCGGTTCGACTCCGAAGGTTTACGGCTCTCGGCGGCGATTTTCTCGCTGATGCTGCTTTTTTATCTCGCGAGCCAGCTCGTCTCGGGGCTCGTGATGTTCGAGATGATGCTCGGCGTCCCGCAGCATTGGGCGCTCGTGATGACGACGGTCGTGCTGCTCGCCTACGTCACGCTCGGCGGTGCGCATGCCGACATCCTGACCGACGGCGCGCAGGGCTTGTTGATGCTCGCGCTCGCCGTCGCGATCGCGCTGATCTTCTTCGCGGGCGTCGGCGCCGGCGGATTCGGCGAATTGCTGGAGAACCTCCGCGCGCAGGATACGCGCCTGCTCGACGCGTTCCATCCGGGCGACCCGATCACGGCCTCGGCCTGGGCGGCGATCACCGTCACGGTCGCGCACATTCCTCTCGGGCTGCTGCCGCATATCGGCAACAAGCTCTGGGCGTTGCGCGAAGAGCGCTCGCGCAATCGGTTCCTGCTGCTCGCGTTCGTTTTCAGCTTCGTCTTGCCGGCCATCACGCTAGGCGGCTTCACCGCGCGCGCCATCCTCGGCGACGAGCTGTTCGCCCAAGCGGGCGCAGTGAACAACGCGCTGCCGGCGCTCTTCATCGAGATCTTCCCGACGTGGCTCGCCGCGCTGCTCGGCGTCGGCGTCTTGGCCGCGATCATGTCGACCGCGGACGGCCTCTTGATCTCGACGTCCCAAGTGTTCGCGAACGACATTTACCGCCGCAGCATCGCGCCGCGGCTCCATCCCGACATCGACGAGGCCAAGCTCGACCGTAACGTGCTCGTAATCAGCCGCGCCGTGACCGCGCTGACGGTCATCGGCGCGGCAGCGCTCGGCTGGGCGACGATGGGCATGAACGTCGTGCTCTTGATGTGGATCGGCGTCGGCGGCTTCGTCGCCGCGTTGATGGGACCGCTCGTCGTCGGCTCGATCTGGCTCGGCGTGACACGCACGGGTGCACTCGCCGGCTTTTGGACCGGCGCGGTAACGTTCGTGCTGATCCGCGGTCAGATTCTCGACGGCAAGTGGCTCGCCGGAACGTCGCTCGAGGCTTTCGGCGAATGGTTCGCGTTCTATTCCACGAATCCTTACTCGGCCGCGACGTTCGGCGGTCTCGTGAGCGTGATCGTCACGGTCGTCGTCTCCCGTTTCACGGAGCCGCTTCCGGCCGAGCATCTCGCTCGGCTCAAAGCCGACGTTTCGGAAGAGCCGCTCGTCGCCGAGTCGCCCGTCGCGCGCGCCGGCTGAGCCGAAACGAGCGACGAGTTGACGTTGCAATACACGGTCGTTGCCGGGCGGCGGCTCACCTTGCTGGCTCGAACTCGCGTCGTTTAACATCGCTGCGACTATCGCTCGATCCGCACAGGACTCGAGCACGGGGGAGAAAAGCCGGGTCTCGCTGCCGCGCTCGGTCGCGGCGCGGACGACGGCACGAGCAGGAGTCGAGAAGAATGCGAACCGGTTGGCTGGTTGCGGGCGGCGTCCTCTTGCTCTTCACGGCGGGCGCGAGTGCGCACCATTCCTTCACCGCGACATACGACGAGAGCAAGGAGATCACGATCGAAGGCGAGCTCGTGCAGTTCTCGTTCCGCAATCCGCACGCGTGGGTCCACGTGATGGCGCCGGACGAGAACGGCGAGATGCGCCGGTGGGGCGTCGAGTGGGGCGGCGCGGGACAGCTCGCCGGTCAAGGCATCCGCCGCGACTCGCTGAAGCCGGGCGATCACGTCGTCATCACCGGCAACCCCGGCCGCAATCCCGAGGACTACCGCATCCGCATGCGCAGCCTGCTGCGCCCCTCCGACGGCTTCGGCTGGGGCTTCCAAGGCGAGACGTTCGACTGAGCGATTCGGCAAGCGTTCCTGTACCATAGCGCCGCCGTCGGCCGAAGGGCCCGCGGCACTACGTGTACGCTTGCCCATGCCTGCGCCGCTGATCGACAGCGTCCCTTCCGAGCTCTGCATCGTCCGCCTCTCGGCGATCGGCGATACGTGCCATACCGTCCCGGCCGTGCGCGCGATTCAGAGCGCGTGGCCGTCGACGCGAATCGTCTGGATCATCGGAAAGGTCGAGCACGGGCTGATGGCCGGGCTCGAAGGGGTCGAGTTCGCGGTGCTCGACAAGGCGCGCGGCTGGCGCGGTTATCTCGATCTCAAGCGGCAGCTCGCGAACCGCCGCTTCCCGGTGCTGCTGCACATGCACGCCTCGATGCGGGCGAACGTGGCGAGCCGAATGGTCGAAGCCGATTTGCGCATCGGCTTCGACCGCGCGCGCGCACGCGATTTCCAATGGCTCTTCTGCAACCGTCGCATCGCGCCGCGGCCGGGCTCGCACGTGATGGACGGCCTTCTGCAGTTCGTCGAAGCGCTAGGAATCGAGCCCGGCCCGCCGCGCTGGGACATCCCCGTCTCCGACGCCGATCGCGCGTTCGCGGCGTCGATCATCGAGGAAGGCCGTCCGAGCCTCGTGATCAGCCCGTGCACCGGGCAGCGCTTCCGCAACTATCGGAACTGGGATATCGAAAGCTACGCGCGTGTCGCGGACTACGTGCGCGAGCGCTACGACGCGAACGTGATCCTGACCGGCGGCAAGACGGCGATCGAGCGCACGTACGCGGACGGCATCGCCCGAGCGGCCAAGTCGAAGCCGGTCGATCTGATCGGCCGCACGACGCTGAAGGAGCTTCTCGCGCTGCTCGAGCGGGCGAGCGTGCTCCTTTGTCCCGATTCGGGGCCCGCGCACATGGCCACGGCCGTGCGCACGCCGGTCGTCGGGCTTTACGCGACGTCGAACCGGCACCGTACCGGGCCGTACTTCAGCCAGCACCTCGTCGTCGACAAATATCCCGAAGCCGTGAGCCGGGAGTTCGGCCGTCCTGTAGAATCGTTGCGGTGGGGTCGACGCGTTCGCGACCCGAACGCGATGAGCCTGATCCGCCCCGAGGATGTCGTCGAGAAGATCGATCAGGCGTTCGCGGAGCGGGGCATCCGCCCGATCGCCGTATCGGTTTGAGCCGCCCGCGCTCGCCCGATCGTTCGTCAGGAACCGAACATGGTGGAAACATACGCGCTCAGGAGCTTCAACCAAGCCTCTCCCGAGGAGATCGAGGACGCGCTCGAGCGATCCGAGGTCGTGTATTTCCAACGCTGCCCGGTCGAGCTGCCGTCCGAGGAAGACCTCGCGTGGCTGCGCAGCCTCCCGGGCAGGCTCAAGGCGAAGAACGTCAGCTATCACCCG
This sequence comes from Gammaproteobacteria bacterium, assembly GCA_017577365.1. GTDB lineage: Bacteria > Pseudomonadota > Gammaproteobacteria > Steroidobacterales > Rariloculaceae > ZC4RG20. The sequence continues at coordinate 74,238 of PKRJ01000002.1, forward strand.
GAGTCGGACTCGGTGCCGCGCTTCGACGCGGATCCGGAGACGCAGCGGCGCGTCGAGACGATTCTGCGCACCCACGGCCAGCGCGTCGAAGCGTTCCTCCGCCGCGTGGTGCCCGACTACGTCCATGGCTGGACCTTGGGCACGACGAGCTTCCGGCCGGTCGAGGAGGAAGGCCGCAAGCTCAAGCCGCGCTCGAGCAACGAGCTGATCCACATCGACGCCGGCGCGTACGGAGCGACGAAAGGCGCGCGTATCCTGCGCTTCTTCGTCAACGTGAACCCCGAGCGCGACCGCGTCTGGGGAACGAAGGGCAGCTTCGCGGACCTGATGACCCGGTACGACGCGCTGTGGGACGCGGCGCGCAACGGCAAGGACCGGCTGCGTCTCGAAGGCACGGCGCTCGACGCGCTCTATAGCGGCTTCGTCGGCGTCGTGAGCAAGGTGTATCCGCTGGTGAAGGTCATCGATTCGAGCCCGTACGATCGCGCGATGCGGCGGATCCACAACTACATGAAGGAGAATCCGAGCTTCCGCGACGATCCTACCGGTTTCAAGGAGATTCGTTTCCCGCCAATGTCCGCGTGGATGGTGTTCACCGACGGCATCAGCCATTCGGTGCTGCGCGGCCAGCATGCGTTCGTGACGACGGTGCTCGTGCCGCTCGAGAACTGCCGCCGACCGGAGCTCGCGCCTTATCGGATCCTGGCGGCAGGCGCGCCGAGAGCCGCTGCCGCCGCGACCGCGTAGAACCACCACCGCGTCATTCGTCGCCGACCAGCCTGCGGCACCGATGTCGAACCCGTGCCTCTCCTGCGGCGCGTGCTGCGCGCATTACCGTGTCTCGTTTCATTGGAGCGAGACCGAGCGCTTCCTCGGCGGATCGACGCCCGCGGAGCTCACGGAGAAAATCGGCCCGCACCGCGTCGCGATGCGCGGCACGGGCGGCGCGTCGCCGCGCTGCATCGCGCTCGAGGGCGAGATCGGGCGTGCGGTGCGCTGCACCATCTATCCGCAGCGCCCGTCGCCGTGCCGCGAGTTCATGGCCTCGTGGGCCGACGGTGCACGCCACGAGCGCTGCGACAGCGCGCGCGCCGCGCACGGGCTGCCGCCGCTCACGCCCTCGCGACCGAAGCGCGCCGTGCGGCGCCGGTGAACCGTCCCTCTAGGCGGGCTCGTACTCCGGATATTCGGGCGTCCACATCGCCGCGCGAACCTCCGCTTCGACGTCCTCTTCGCGAATTTCCGCGACGCCGTCCGCGACGGCCTGCCGCGCGACCGCCACCGCAATGCTGTACGAGACGGAGCGCAGCCGCCCGATCGGCGGGAACAGTAAACCCGCGTCGCGCTCGGCGTCCGTGACTTCGCGCGCGAGCGTTTTCGACGCCACGGTCGTCATGCCGTTCGTGATTCGGCGGGCGCGTGAAGCGAGCGCGCCGAGCCCGAGCCCGGGGAAAATGAACACGTTGTTCCCCTGCCCGATCTTGAAGCGCTTGCCTTGCCATTCGACGTCCGGGAACGGGCTGCCGGCCGCGACCAGGCAGCGTCCTCCCGTCCACGCGAAGAGATCGGCCGGATTCGCCTCGCAGCTCGAAATCGGATTCGACGACGGGAAGATCACGGGCCGTTCGACGTGGGCGGCCATCTCGCGCACGATCTCCTCGGTGAACGCGCCGCCGACGCCCGAGACCCCGATCAGAATCGTCGGTCGGTATTTCCGCACGACGTCATGGAGCCCGCGGGCATGCCTATCGGAAAGGCCGTGAGACGCGGCGAGCTCCGCGGGCCATGTGAGCTCGCGCTTGTATGGATCCATGATTCGTCCGTCGTCGACGAGAAGCCCGTGCCGATCGAGCACCGCGATCCGGGCAACGCATTCGTCGTGACCGAGCCCTTCCTCCGCGAGCTGAGCGCGAATCTGCCGGGCCACGCCGAGCCCCGCGGCGCCGGCGCCGAAGATCACGATGCGCTGCTCGGCCATCGTCTCGCGCTTGATCTTGAGCGCGCCGTTCAAGCCCGCGACCACGACGGCGCCCGTGCCTTGGATATCGTCGTTGAACGACGGCACGCGGTCGACGAAGCGATCGAGGATCCTGAGCGCGTTGTCCTTGCGAAAGTCCTCCCACTGGATCAGCGCCTTCGGCATCACCGCCGCGACCGCCTCGACGAACTCGTCGACGAGCTCCATGTACTCCGCGCCGCGCAACCGTCGCGTCGGCCACCCGAGATACTGATCGTCCGCGAGCAGCTCCTCGTTGTCCGTGCCGAAATCGAGACTGACGGGCAAGGCCTGCAGCGGATGGATGCCGGCCGCGGCGGTATAGAGCGCGAGCTTTCCGACGGAGATCGCCATCCCGCCCGCGCCCTGATCGCCGAGCCCGAGAATCGACTCGTTATCCGTGACGACGAGCAGCCGGATCTCGCGGCGCCGAGTCGCATTCGCGAGCACGTCGGCCATGCGGCCCTTCATGTCCGGGGTGATCCAGACGCCGCCGCCGCCCTGGAACACGCGGCTGAAACGCTGCACGGCAGTGCCGACGGTCGGCGTGTAGACGATCGGGATCAGCTCTTCGAGGTGATCCGCGAGCACGCGATAGAAAAGATGAACGTTGCGGTTCAGCAACGCGGTCAGCATCACGTATTTCTGGAGATCGTCGGGCTGATCCTTGAGCTGCGCGTAGATTCTCTCGGCCTGCTGTTTCTGGTTCTTGCTTCGGACCGGTAGAAGCCCCTCGAGCCCGAATAGCTGACGTTCCTCGGCCGAGAAAGCCGTGCCCTTGTTCAGCATCGGATTGCGAAGCAGGTCCATTCCCCGCAGCGTGACTTTGACACGCCGACGCGGACTCGGCGGTACGGAGTTGTCGTTCAACGCACGATTCTCCAATCGATGCAGCCCGGTCTCCGAGCGTTGCAACACGCCGTCGCGAAACGATCGGCCTTTTTCGGAAATCCGTAAGCGCCGATTCGGCCGCGCACGCGCGCCCTGAGCGAGAATGGACGAGAATGCCAACGGCACCTCGTCCCTCGCTCGGTATCGAGCCGGAACCGCCGCCATGTTGCAAGTTGCTACACTCGGCCCATGCCGTCCGAGAACCCGCCGCAAGCCGCCGTGACGGATACCGATCGCCTCGTACGCGCGCTTCGAGATCCGCGCTGCTACCCCCACGAGACGGCGCGAATCGAGGTCATCGAGACGCACATTTCGTACGTCATTTTGACCGGTCTTTTCGCTTACAAGCTCAAGAAACCTTTAACGCTGCCGTTTCTCGACTTCTCGACGCTCGAGCGCCGGAGGCACTTCTGCGAGGAGGAGCTGCGGCTGAACCGCCGGCTCGCGCCCGATCTTTACCTCGACGTCGTGCCGATCGAGGGCGATTTCGACTCCCCGCGCATCGGAACCGGTAGCGAGGCGTCGGGGGAAACCGGTGTTCGCGTGCGAGGCGAGCCGATCGAGTACGCGGTGAAGCTCCGACAATTCGACCCCGACGCGACCGCAGATCGGATGCTCGCGCGCGGCTTGCTCGACCGCGGCGCCGTCGAGCGGCTCGCGGCGCGGATCGCGGCGTTCCATCGCGCGGCGCCGCCGGGTCGAGGCGAGCCGCCGGGCGCGCTGGCCGCGCGCAACGTCGCCGAGCTCGACGACGCGTTACGCAAGGCGGGAGCTCACTTTCGTGCGGACGACCTCGCCGCGTTCACCGATCGCGAGGCGAAGCGTCTCGCCGGGCTTTTCGACGAGCGAGCCCGCCGCGGAGCCGTGCGCGAATGCCACGGCGACCTCCATCTCGAGAATGTCGCGATGATCGGCTCGGAGCTCGTTCCGTTCGACGCTCTCGAGTTCGACGTCGCGATGCGATCGATGGACGTCATCGACGAGGTCGCGTTCCTCGTCATGGATTTCACCGCGCACGGCAGCCCCGACCTCGCGCACGCATTCTTGAACCGTTATCTCGAGGAGACCGGCGACTATCCAGGCACCGCGCTGCTCGGCTTCTACCTACTCTACCGTGCGCTCGTTCGCGCGAAGGTGCGCGCGATCAAGGCGAGCGCGGCGAACGACACCCGGCAGGCCGCGGAGCGAATCGCGCCGTATCTCGCGCTCGCGCGCAGGCTGATGCAACCGGTCGAGCCGCGGCTGATTCTGACGTACGGACTTTCCGGCAGCGGCAAGACGACGGTGACCGAGGAGCTCGTGCCGCGCTTGCCGGCGATCAGGCTGCGCTCGGACCTCGAGCGCAAGCGCCTCGTCGGCATCGCACCGACGACGCGCGAGGAGCTCGGTGTCGGCGAAGGCCGATACGACGCCGCGACGACCGCGAGAACGTACGACGCGCTCAAGACCGGGGCCGACGCGGCGCTTTCCGGCGGCCTCGACGTGATCGTCGATGCGACGTTCATCTTGCGCGAGCGGCGCGCCGCGTTCGCCGAGCTCGCCGCGCGCCACGGCGCGCAGCTCGCCGTCCTCGTGTGCGAAGCACCGGACCAGACGCTTCGAGAGCGAATCCGTCGACGCGCCGCGGCCGGCACGGATGCCTCCGAGGCGACGGAAGCGGTCCTCGACGCGCAGCTGCGGCACGCCGAGCCGCCGACGGCCGAAGAAGGTGTGCGGATCGTGCGGGTCGATACGACGAAGCCGATCGACTACGACGCGCTCGTCAAGCGCTTCCGACGCCGAGACTAGCGGGCACCGGGGGGCTCACCGAGGCCTCAAAGAGTCCACGAACGACGCCATGAAGCTGCGGACGCGCTCCTCGATCTCCGCGTCGACGATCTGCCCATCCTCGTCGAAGACCTGCGCCGCCGACGGGACATAGAGCGGGCCGCCGCCCGTCCACAGCCGCATCCTGAGGTGCCGCAGGACCGGCAGCCACGCCGCTTGCGAGAGCGCCGTGCCGAGGCGGCCCGGGCTCGCCCCCATCAGCGCGACGGGCTTCCCGTAGAGCACGCGCGGGATGTCCGACGGCGGCCGGGAAATCCAATCGATGACGTTCTTCGCGACGCCCGGGATGCCGCCGTTGTACTCCGGCGTCGCGATCACGAGGCCGTCCGCGGCGGCGATCGCCTCTTTCAACGCGGCGACGGGACGCGGAATACCGGTGCTCGCCTCGTCGTCGCCGTTGTAAAGCGGTACCACGTCGATCGGAAGAATCTCGAGCACCGCGTCGGCCGGCATGAGCCGCTGCGCGGCCGCGAGCAATTTTCGGTTGTACGAGCCCTGGCGCAGGCTCCCCGCGAAGCCGACCAAGCGTATCGTCGCGTCCTGGGTCATCTGTGCATCCGTCGCGTTGTCGATGTTTCATCTTATCCGGCAAAGTCGCGACCGGTATCCGGCAAAACCGTAGCGGGCGTTCGCGTGATCGACGGCGCCTAAGCGAGCACAATACCGGCGGCGGCTTCTGCCCTTCGGCGACGACCCCCTATGCGACGAAGCGAGGAGCGCATCCTCACGACCCATGCCGGCAGCCTCGTGCGGCCGAGGACGCTCGTCGAGTTGCAGGCTCGAGGCCACGACAAGAGCCTCGTGGACGCGGAGCTCGCGCGCGCCGTCGAGGACGTCGTTCGGAGACAAGTCGATGTCGGCCTCGATACCGTCAACGACGGCGAGTACGGCAAGTCGAGCTGGTCGTCGTACGTCCTCGAAAGACTGAGCGGCTTCGAGATCCGACCCGATATCCGTACGCCGCTGCGCTGGCTCGGCCGCGACCGGGAGCGCTTCGCCGAGTTCTTCGCGGAGGAGATGCCGCGAGCCCACGAAGGCGATCCGACCGAGGTCTGCGTCGGACCGATCGAGTACCGGGACGAGCGCGGAGACCTCGCGCGGGATATCGCGAACCTGCGGCGCGCGGCCGATCTCGCCGGCGCCGGCGAGGTCTTCATGACCGCGGTCGCGCCGGCCAGCACCGCATTCAACGGCGTCAACGAGCACTATCCGACGGAGCGGGACTATGTCTTCGCGATCGCCGAGGCGCTGAGGCACGAGTACCGCGCGATCCACGATGCCGGATTCGTCGTCCAGGTCGACGACGCAGTGCTTGCGAACATGTACGACGACCTCGTCAGCCAGTCTCCGGAGCGCTACCGGGAATGGGCGACGCTCCGCATCGAAGCGCTGAACTACGCGCTCGAAGGCATCCCGGAGGAGCGCGTGCGCTACCACGTCTGCTTCGGCAGCTGGCACGTGCCGCACGTCGCGGACGCGCCCTTGGACGCGATCGTCGACCTCGTGCTGCACGTCAACGCCGGCGCATACTCGTTCGAAGCGGCGAATCCGCGGCACGAGCACGAATGGCGGGTTTGGCAGGAGGTTCGGCTGCCCGAAGGCAAGATCCTGATCCCGGGGGTCGTGACGCATCACACGACGACCGTCGAGCACCCCCGGCTCGTCGCCGACCGGATCGTGCGCTACGCGAACCTCGTCGGGAGAGAGAACGTGATCGCGGGAACGGATTGCGGCTTCGCGCAGATGAGCTCGATCCGGAGGGTGCACCCGTCCGTGATGTGGGCGAAGCTCGAGGCCCTCGTCGAAGGAGCCGCGATCGCAAGCGACGAGCTCTGGGGACGGGGGCGCGCCTTTCGGTAACGAGCCGTGGCGCGCCCCCGGGCCGCCGGCTCAGCCCTAGTCCCGTAGCGCGTCGATCTTCGCGCGGCTTTCGTCGTCGGCCGGGGAATAGATCACGACGCGGAGACCCGGGCTGCCCTCCGGCACGTACGACGTATGCTCGAGCGTGACGCCGCCGAGCTGCGGATGACGAACGAGCGCCTCCGAGCGTCCGACGACCTCGGGGCTGCTCCAAAGCCGCCGGAACGTCTCCGACTGCTGCTCGAGCTCCTTGATCAGCTCCTCGAAATCCGGGTCGCCGGTGAACGGGCTGTAGTCGACGCGGAACTTCGCGATCACGCGATGCGCCATCGCGTCGAAGATCTCCGGCTCGTCCTTGTAGACGTCTTCGTCGATCAGAAGAATACGAAGCATGTTGCGGCGTTCCGGCGGGATCTTCGAGTAGTCCCGGAACACGCGACACGCGAGCGTATTCCACGCGACGACATCCCACCTCGCCGTCATGACGATCGCCGGCACGGCGATCGCGTCGAGCATCCGCTGCATCGCGGGCGTCACGACGGCGTCGCGCCAATTCAGCGGCGGCGCCGGACGATGCTGGACCAGAGCGAACAGGTACTCGCGCTCGTCCGGAGAGAGCTGAAGCGTTTGGGAAATTCGCTCCAGGACGGAGGCGGAGACCTGGATATCCCGTCCCTGCTCGAGCCACGTGTACCACGTGACGCTCACGCCCGCGAGCGCCGCGACATCCTCTCGCCGTAGCCCGGGCGTCCTGCGCCGGTCCGCCTCGGGTAAGCCCACGTCCGCGGGCGAAACGCGGGCACGGCAACTCCTCAGAAACTCGCTGAGCTGCCTCTTTCGGGAATCCATCGATCCTCTTCTCATCCGGCAAAGGCCTGGGTGGGGGCCCCGCCATCACGGGTTTGGGCGGGGTATCGGCGCTCGCCGGGCCACCGCCTCGCTATCCATGCGATCTCCGCCGAGGCTCCCCCTTCGGCTCCTCGGCCGCGGACTCAATGTAGGTGAAGCCACCGCTCATCACAAGACCGATGATGTTGGCCAGAATGCTAGCATTACTCGTCCCCGCACAGCGCGCCGCGAATGGGGGCGCCGAATTGGCGGTGGTCGCGGGGGCCCGTGGACCGCGCTCGTCGACGCGAGCCGCGCCCCCGACGCCGGTCGGATCGCCGAAGATTCCGTCGATGCAAGCTGATCGAATATCGCTAATTTCCTGTAACAGAGATAAAGTCACGGCACGCGTCCTGGACAATGCAAGGATGTCGTTATTTCCGTCTCGTCAGCCGTACTTGTCGGCCCCGCGATGTCGTGAAGCACAGTACCGGAGCATAGGTATCGATGGAATTGACCTGGGGCGAGGCCTATATCGCGAGCATGGCCCTTTTCGTCTTGGTCGCGAATCGCGCTCGCCCGTGCCTGCTCGATCTTCTTGACGGACCCAAACACGTCTTGGAAGCAACGTAAACGTCTGGGCTTCGATTCGTCGTATCCACAGGGTTGAGGAGAACAACGTGACCGCAAAACAAGCTCAACGCGTCGTCGGGATCAGCCTGGTCGCCTCCGCCGTCATGTGCGCGCTCGCGCCGTGCCCAGCGGCTGCCCAGGACCAGCGCGCGCTCGAGGAAGTCGTCGTCACGGCGCGCAGGCGCGCCGAGGCCTTCCAGGACGTGCCGGTGACGATCACGGCATTCGATCAGGAAGCGATCCGCTCCGCCGGCATCGAGCGGCCGCGCGATTTCGTCGCGCTGACGCCGAACGTCACGCTCGTCGAGACGCAGAATCAGGGCACGTCGTTCCTCACGATCCGCGGCATCTCGCAGGCCCGTAACAGCGAGCCGTCCGCGGCGATCCTCGTCGACGGCGTGCTGCTGACGAATCCCGCGCAGCTCACGCAGGAGCTCTTCGACGTGCAGAGCATCGAGGTGCTCAAAGGGCCGCAGGGTGCGGTGTACGGCCGCAACGCGATCGGCGGCGCGATCCTGATCACGACGCAGGAGCCGGGCGACGAGCAGCAGACGCGCATCAGGCTCGGCTACGACTCGGGTCCCGGCATGCGCGCACAGATCATCGGCAACGGTCCGTTGGGCGGCTCGGATACGTTGAAGTATCACGCGGCGCTTTCGTACTACGACACGGACGGCTGGATCGAGAATGTCTATCTCGGCGAGGAAGCCGATCCGTTCAAGGACACGTCGGTGCGTCTGCGCCTGATCGGCGATCCGAACGACCGCCTGCGCTGGGACGCGCGCTACTACCGCTCCGAGGTCGAGACGCAGGCGCTCTACTTCGTCATCAGCCCGAACGGCGCCAACGACACGTCGGTGCCGGTGCGCGTCAACAATCCCGGAATGAACAACCGCGATCTCGGGCAGCTTTCGTTCAAGCTGGACTACGAGACGGATTTCGGGACGTTCACGTCGATCACGTCGTACGACACGATCGAGGAGATCCTCACGGGCGATCAATACAACTTCGTGCCCGAGGAAGAATCTCGGTTCCGGGAGCTATTCTTCACGTTTCTCCCCTTCCCTCCGTTCGGCGATTACGACTGGGCGCAATCGCAGTTCCTCGACGTCCATACGATCAGTCAAGAATTCCGCTTCACGTCGCCCGCAGAATCGAGAGTGCGGTGGATCGCGGGCGCATACGTCATCCAGACGGACCGGTATATCTCGACATCGAACAGTGCGGACCCGATCGGCGGCGGCGACCAGGCGTTCCCCGTGTACCGCACGCCGCGCAGTCCCGCGCAGTTCCCGGACACGTTCCAGCTGACCTTCCTCGCCGACCGCCAGGACAATCTGGCCTGGGCCGTATTCGGCGAGATCGCCGCGGACCTCACGGACCGGCTCGAGCTCTCGTTCGCGCTGCGTTACGACGAGGACACACGCAAGAACATCACCGAGACGCCGACCGCGTTCATTCCGGTGTTCGACGGCCAGCCCATCGGCAGGTTCGGCGAGGTCCGCAAAGAAACCTGGGACGAGCTCCAGCCGCGCCTGACACTGCGATTCCAGCCCTCCGACACCGTGACGATCTTCGGCAGCGCGGGCCGCGGCTTCCGCAGCGGCGGGTTCAACCAGACCGGCGTCGAAGCCGCCGCGCTCGCGTCCGGTTTCGTCGGCGTCCGCGACCTGTTCGATGCGGAGGTCGCCGACACGCTCGAGATCGGCGTGAAGACGCAGCTCGCCGACGGCCGCGTGAACCTCAATTTCAGCGTCTACGACACGACGTCCGAAGGCCCGTATTTCTTCGTCTTCGAGCCGCAAACCTCGACGCAGAACCTCGGCAACCTCGACGAGGTCGACTACTTCGGCTACGAGCTCGACGTCGCCGCGCGGCTCACGGACAACCTCCAGGTCTATCTCGGCTACGGGTTCACGGACAGCGAGATCACCGCCGCGGCCGACCCCTCGTGGATCGGGAATCAGGCGCCGCTCGTGACCGAGGACTCGATCAATCTGGGGCTTCAGTATCGACGCCCCCTCCGTGACACGGGACTTCATTTCTTCCTTCGTACGGACTATCAGCGGATCGGCGACACCTGGTGGGATCCGCCGAACACGACCGTGCGCAACCCCGTGAACCTGCTCGACTGGCGGATCGGCATCGAAGGCGAGACCTGGTCCGTCGTCGGCTGGCAGCGTAATGCGCACGACCGCGCGTGGAATACGGAGTGGTCGCCGGGACCCGCTTTCGTCGGCGTCGGCGATTTCCTGTTCCCCGCGCCCGGCCGGCGCTGGGGCATCGACTTCACGAAGGAGTTCTAGGAAGTCAACGCCGGACTTCCCGAGGGGCCGGCGGGTTGAACCGCCGGCCCCGAATCGCTAAAAGGGAACCATGGAGACGCCGAAGCTCGATGCGGCCGCGCTCGCAACGTGGCTCGCGCGTTACGAGCACGCGTGGGAGACGAAGGATCCGGCGGCGGCCGCGGCCCTCTTCACCGAGGATGCGCTCTACCACGAGACGCCGTACGCGGAGCCGTTTCGCGGCCGCACGGGCATCAGCGACTACTGGGCACGCGTCACGGCCGATCAGCGCGATATCCGCGTCGACGTCACGCCGCTCGGCGTGCTCGACGGCGGCACCGGCGTCGCCCGGTGGCACGCGACGTTCACGCTGATCTCGAACGGCGCGAAGGTCGAGCTCGACGGCATATTCGTGCTCGATTTCGCAAGCCCCGAGCAGTGCCGCGTGCTGCGCGAGTGGTGGCACGCGCGCTGAGCGCGCACACTTCGGCACAATCCCGTCTACGGAAAGAGCAAGCGAAGGCCATGGCATTCGAGATCGTCCCTCTGCATCCGCTCTTTGGCGCGGAGCTTCGCGGCGCCGACCTGCGCGAGCCGCCGAACCCCGAGCTCGTGCGCGCCGTCGAAGACGCCGTCGCGCGCTATGCGGTGGTCGTGATCCCCGAGCAGCGCATCGACGACGAGCAACACATTCGCTTCAGCCGCGCGTTCGGACCGCTCGAGCTGCCGCCGCTGCTCGGCGTCGGCGGCAAGCGGCGGAGACTGCGCCGCGAGCTCTTCGACGCATCGAATCTCGACGCGGACGGCAATCTGCTGACCGAGGAGTCGGCGCGCCGGCAGTACAACAAGGCCAATCTCATCTTCCATTCGGACAGCTCGTTCAACAGCCTGCCGACGAAATGGTCGCTGCTTCGCGCCGTCGAGCTGCCGCCCGAGCGAGGCGAGACCGAGTTCATCGACACGCGGGTCGTGTACGACGATCTGCCGGACGAGATGAAAACGCGAATCGAGGGCCTCGAGGCGGAGCACTGTCTGTGGCATTCGCGCAGCAAGGCGGGGCTCAAGGAGATCACGGACGAGCAGCGGCGCCTGATGCCGCCGGTGCGGCATCCCGTCGTCCGCATGATGCCGGACGGTCGCAAGGCGCTCTTCATCGGCGCGCACGCGTCGCACATCGTCGGTTGGCCTGTGGACGAAGGCCAGGCTTTGCTCGACGAGCTCTATCGCTTCGCGACGCAGTCGAAGTACGTCTACAGCCACAAGTGGCGCGTCGGCGATCTCGTGATCTGGGACAACCGCTGCACGCTGCATCGCGCCGCGAGCTTCGACGATCTGAAGTATCGACGCGACCTGCGCCGCACGACGATCAACGAGCACGGCCCGGAGTGCGCGTCGACCGACCTGCTCGAGGCCGCAACGGCCTGACCCGCGTCCTTGCTCCGGCAAGAGTCGGGGCTCGCGACGCTCCGACTCTCGCTCTCTTCGTAGCCACCTGCGGCGTGCTTTTCTCCCCTGCCCGCCTGCTCTAAAGTCGTTTCGGTCTCGAGAAGAAACGGGGGGAGACATGAAGCGGCCGCACCTCGTTCTGGCGATCGCGTCGCTCGCGATCGCGGCGCCGCCCGGCGCTTTCGCGCAAGAGACCGTCTGCGTGCCGGGGGCGGACCTCCTGCTCGTCAACGGACGCATCCATACGATGGATGGAGATTCGCGCGTCGTCTCGTCGGTGCACATCCTCGGCGATCGCTTCGCGGCGGTCGGCGGCGAGCCGAGACCGACCGCGTGCACCGAGGTCGTCGACCTCGGCGGACGCACGGCGGTGCCCGGGCTGATCGACAATCACAACCACATCGTGCTGCTCGGCCTTCGCCCCGGGCACGACGTGCGCCTCGAGAACGCGCGCTCGATCGACGAGGCTCTCGAGACGCTCGCGGCGAAGGCCGCGGCGCTGCCGCCCGGCGAGTGGATCACGTCGATCGGCGGCTTCGATCCGAACCATCTCGTGCCGCCGCCCGGCGAGCCGCGCCTGCCGACGCTCGACGAGCTCGATCAGGCCTTGCCCGAGTATCCGGTCTACCTGCAGCTTTCGTTCGCCGGGCCCGCCGTGACGAACAGCGCGGGAAAGGCCTTCTTCGAGGAGCGCGGCATCGAGGTCGGCGACGACGGCTCGATCGCGGGCGGTTTCGAGACGCCGAACCCGTCGACGCGCGCGCTGCACGCGCTGCGCGAGCTTCAAACTTTCGAGGACCAGAAGCGCGGCTTGCTCGATGCGATGCGCTACGCGGCGAGCCTGGGCCTCACGACGCACTTCGACCAGGGCGGCTTTCCCGCGACGGGCACGCCGGCCGACGGCGCGGCGCATTTCGACCCCGTGAGCGCATACGAGCCGCTGCTCGCGCTGCATCGCGAAGGACGCTTGATCAATCGCGTGCGGCTCAACTTCCTGCACATGGAGGACGATCCGGAAACGCCGGGTCTTCGCGCGAGGCTCGACAACGCGTTTCCCGAGTTCGGCGACGACATGCTGCGCGTCGTCGGCATCGGCGAGTTCACCGCGGGCTCGAGCCCGATCGTGCTCGCGCCGACGCCCGCATGGGAGAACGGCACGCGCCTCGTCGCGCAAGCTGGCTGGCGCAACGAGAACCATTCGCTGACGCCGACCGATTTCGTCACGATCATCGACGGCTGGCAGCGCATTCACGAATCGCTCCCCCCGCCCGGCATCTCGGAGCTGCGCTGGGTGCTCGCGCACGCGCCGTTCATCACCGAGGAATTCGCGGTGAAGCTGCGCGATCTCGGCGGCGGCGTCAGCGTGCTCGGCGGCTGGCGATGGCTCACGGGGACCGCGGAGCAGAACGGCCCGCCGTTTCGCATGCTCGTCGATCTCGGCGTCCCGGTGGGGATGAGCTCCGACGGCATGCAGATCTCGCCGATGAATCCGTGGATCGGCCTCTACTACGCGGTGACCGGCCGCAACGCGCGCGGCGAGCCGATCAACGCGGGACAAACGCTCGAGCGCTACAAGGCGCTCGGGCTCTATACCGCCGCGAACGGCTGGTTCCTGAAAGAGGAGAACCAGCTCGGAACGATCGAGGTCGGCAAGCTCGCGGACCTCGCCGTGCTATCCGCCGACTATTTCGATCCTGACGCGGTGCCTGACGACGCGATCCCGTCGATCCGCTCCGTGCTCACGATCGTCGACGGCAAGATCGTGCACCGGGAGCTCTGAAGCCGGCCGGCAGGCGCTCAATCGCGCGCGGCTGCGACGCTCGAAGACGGCAGGCTGCAGCCGGGCTGCGCGGCGCAGAGCTCGCGCAATAGCGCGGCGGTTTGCGGGAACTCGACGATCGCCGAGCCGCGGTCGTGGCCGCCCGCGCGCCCTAGCGCCGCGTCGATCGCCGTCCGACCTTCGGCGTCCGTCGCGTCGATCTTCGCGCCGTGCGCGACGAGGAATTCGACGACGTCGTTCCATCCCCAGAACGCCGCGCCGAACAATGCCGTCTGACCCGGTCCCTTGCCGCGCGCCCCGCCCGTCGTGCGCGCGTTCACGTTCGCGCCGGCCTCGATCAGCACACGCAGCGCTTCGATCGACTTCTGCTGAACGTCCTCGGTCTGATAATGCGGGATGCCCGGGCCGTAGCCGCGGATATCGCATTCGAGCGAGCCGTAGCCCGCCGCCGCCATCAACGGCGTCACGCCGGTATCGGTCGGGAGCTCGAGATCGGCGCCGTGAGCGATCAGAAGACGCATCGCGGCGACGTCGAACGTCTTCGCGGCGCGCAAGAGCGGCGTCGCGCCGGTCGTCAGCAATTGATCGCAGCCGCGATCGTCGCCGCGGTGCCGATACGGCGGCAAGAGCTTGAGCTGCAGGTTCGGATTCGCGCCCGCGGCGAGCAGTTTCTCGATCAGCTCGAGGCTCGTCGTCTCGTCGGTCGAGCGTCGATCGGGCCGGCCGCCTTGCGGGATCGTGTTCATGTCAACGGCCGAATAGAGCGGCGTTCTTCCCCACCAATCCCATTTGTTCACGTCGGCGCCGGCCTCGATCAGGTAAGCGGCAACGTCGAAGCGAAAGTTGTTGATCGCGATGATCAGCGGCGTCTCGTTGCGCGGACCGGCGAGATCGGGATCGGCCCCGCCTTCGACGAGCGCACGCGCGCATTCGACGCAGCCTTCGCGCGCCGCGTACATCAACGCCGTCATGCCGCCCCACGGCCGATACATCCGGCGCCGCTCCGCCGACACCTGACGTTCCCAACGGTTGATCCTCGATCGCGCGTTCGGATCGGCGCCGTGCGCGAGCAGCAGGCGGATCATCTCGGGCTGACGCTCGGCCGCCGCCCAGATCACCGCGGTCTGATCGCGCCACGTCTCGCGTGCGTTCGGATCGGCGCCGGCCTCGAGCAAGAGCTTCGCGACGTCGACGTTCCCCCCGCGCGCGGCGATCATCAGCGGCGTCTGCGCGTCCGCGCCGGGCAGGTTCGGGTCGGCGCCGGCCTCGAGCAGCAGTCGGACGATCTCGGCGTTGCCGTTCAGCGCCGCCTCGGCGAGCGCGGAGGTGCCGTACTCGTTGACGGCGTCGACCTCCGCGCCGGCCTCGAGCAGCCGCCGCGCGAGGTCGACGGCCTCGTCATACGCCGCCCACATCAGCGCCGTCGTGCCGTCCGACGAGCGCTCGTTCGGATCGGCGCCCTGCGCGAGCGCGGCGAGCGCGGCCGTCGTGTCGCCGTCGCGCGCGGCGTCGACGAGCTCGGACGCCGCGGCCGTCGACGCCGACACTACGGCCGCCGCGACGGCAAGAAAGCGAGCGCCGAGTTTCGAGAGCCTTTGCATCGAACTCCCCGTTTCAGCGTGCTCGCGATTCCGCGTTCGCCGCGGCGCTCAGCCCCGCGCCTTGCGACGCGTCGTCCTGCGCCGCGGCACGCATCCGGAACGGCACACTGTTCGCGATCCCCATGACGATCGACGAGAAGCGATAGTCGTCCTCGGCCGCGCGACGCACGATCGCGCGCACCGTCGGCATGTCGTAGTACTCGAGCCGGCGGCCGAGCGCGAACGTCAGCAGTTTCTCGGTCAGCGCCTGCACGAACATCTCGGGCTCGGCCACGAGCGCTCGGCGCAGATCCACCGGCCCCTCGACCTCGACGCCGTTCGCGAGCCTCCCGGTCGAATCGACCGGCACGCCGGAATCGCGCTCGATCTCGCGCCATTCGCCGATCGCGTCGAAGCTCTCGAGCGCCTGCCCGAGCGGATCGATCACGCCGTGGCAGTGGTTGCACGACGGCTCCGTGCGATGCCTCTCGAGGCGCTCGCGCACCGACCGCGGCACGTCGCCGAAAACCGGCGTGAGATCGGTCTCGACGTTCGGCGGCACGGGCGCCGGCGGCGTGCCGAGCAGGTGCTCCATGATCCACGCGCCGCGCAGCACCGGCGACGTGCGGTCCGGATAGGACGTCACCATCAGCACGCTGCCCTTGCCGAACAGGCCGAAACGCCGCTCGTCGTCGAGCTCGATACGCCGGAACCGATCGCCGAGCACGCCGGAAATGCCGTAGTGCCGCGCGAGACGCTCGTTCACGAACGTGTGCCGCGCGTCGAGGAGATCGACGACACTCGCGTCGTCGTCGAGCAGGATGCTCTCGAGGAACAGCTCCATCTCGCGCTCGAACGCGCGGCGGAGATCCTCGTCGAACGTCGGGAACAGCCGCGGATCGGGATCGATCGAATCGAGCTTGCGCACGCCGAGCCATTGGAACGCGAAATTCGTCACGAGCGACTTCGCGCGCGGGTCCGCGAGCATGCGCCGCACCTGCGCCTCGTACGTCGCGGGCTCGGAAAGGCGCCCCTCCTCCGCGAGCTTCAACAATTCGTCGTCCGGTCCCTGGCTCCACAGGAAGAACGCGAGACGCCACGCGAGCTCGACGTCGTCGATCGGATACACGTCGCCCGGCGTCGCCTCGCGCGTCTCGAGCTCGGACCTGAACAGGAACTTCGTGCTCGCGAGGATCGCCATCAGGGCGCGCTGGACGCCGGCCTCGAAGCCGCCCGCGTCCCGTCCAGTGCGATAGAACGCGAGAAGCGGCACGAGGTCCGCTTCGCCGACGGGACGGCGGAACGCCTTGCGCGCGAGCCGCGTGATGATCCGCTCCGCGCACGGCAGCTCCTCGGCCTCGCTCTCGGGATAGCAGGTGAAGATCCGGCGACGGCTTTCCGTCGGCTCGGCGAACCCGGTCGTCCCGTAAGGCCCGATGATCTCGACGCCGAGCATGCGCGGCACGTCCGGCACCCCTTCGCCGGGAATCATCGAGTGCAGGTCGTAATCCGACTGCGCGAAGCTTCTCGCGACGAACGTCGCGCCGATCTTGCGATAGCCGGCCTTCACCGGAAAGCGAAGATTGCGGAAACGGTCCTTGATCTCGCCGACGGCTTCGATCTGACGCTGGTCGACGGCACGCAGATCGTCCTCGCCGCCGAGCTCGCCCTCGAACACCTTCTCGCCGTCGATCGTCAGGATGACCTTGTGCCGATACTCGAGCCAGCCTTGCGGATACGCGCGCAGCTCCGCACCCGGCACCGACGAGACATTTAGATTGAACACGTACTCGCCGTCGGCCGGAAAATAATGCTCGACCAGCATTCCGCCGCGCGTGCCGAGCGGGAGCCCGTGCACGTGCCGCGTGACGTTCGCGAGCTCCGAGCGATACTCGGCGCGCACCGGCTCGGCGTTCGCGTTGCCGACGGCCATGATGCTGATGTCGCGCGCCGCGGCGAGATACTGATCGATGTGCGTCGGCGAGACGCGCAACGCGTCGGCGATATTGTCGAAGCCGCCGCTCTCGATGTCGGCCGGCAGCATCGCGTCCGCGTCGATTCTCAGCCCGAGCAGATCCTCGACGGCGCGCGCGTACTCGGTGCGGTTCAGCCGGTGAATCGCGACGCGGCCGGGCATCGGGCCGCGCGCCTCCGCAACCTCGTCGAGCTTCGCCACGAGCGCGTCGACGAGCGCGTCGATACGCTCGTTCTCCGGCCGATGCGCGCCCGGCGGCGGCATCAGGTCGCCGCGCAACTTCATCACGACGCGCTCCCAGCGCTCCGGATGCGCGGCGACGTCCGCGGGCGTCGCGTGCTCCAGCGAAAGATCGCCGGCGAACTCGATGTCGTTATGGCAGTCGGCGCAATAGCGGCCGATGAGCTCCCATTCCGCCTCGAGCCGCTCTTCCGTCGACGGCGAGCAGCCGGATGCGCAGATGGCGGCCGCGACGGCCGCGGCGAAACCGACGCACGTTCGATCGGCACGGCTCATGCGACGATCCCTCGCAAACGGCCTCCGGTCCACCACATGCTTTCGTAAGCGTTCCGCAGGAACGCGAGCGCGTCGCCGCCCCACGCGGCATCGAAGTCGCGCGTGATGCCGGCCTCGTGCATCTCCGCGGGGCTCTTACCCTGCACCGCGAGCTCCTCGATGCGCTCGCGAACCGTCGTGAGCATGTCGCGCTGCGCGACGAGGTGCGTTCGTCTTTGCGCCGGACCCGATTCCGGCACGATCAGCGTCTCGTCGTCGCAGAGCGCGAGCAATCGCTCGGTCGCGTCGATCATGCCGCCGATCCACCCGCCGGTGATATAGTCGATCACGGGATACCGTCCCACGCTCAGCACGCCGCCCGCGACGACGACGTTGAGCTCGGGGAACTGCACGAAGATGTCGCCGTCCGTGTGCGCTTCCTTCAGATGCGCGTAGACCATCCTCCGGCCGCCGAGCTCGATCTCGATCGGTTGCGGCTCGTGCGAGCGGAACGTGCGCGTCGGCTGGGCCTGCGGGCGGCGTTTCGGATAGGTGCGATCCTCCCACTCGACGTAGAACTCCGTCGTCATCCATAGCCGCGTGTTCTCGTGCGCGACGATCGTCGCTCCCGCGCGGCCGAAGAGATCGTTGCCGCCGGTATGCGCGAGATGCCAGTGGGTGTTGAACAGGAGCTCGACGGGAGCGGCGAACGTCTCGGCGACGAGCTTCGCAAGCGCCTCGGCGTGCTCGGGAGCGCCGCTGTCGACAAGCACGACGCCCTCGGACGTCTCGAGCGCGACGACGTTGCCGCCCGCGCCTTCGATCTGCACGAGGCCCTCGCGCAATGGCACCGCCGAGGGCGCAGGCGCACCGCGAGCCCGCAGCGCAGGCCAGCCCGTGACCGCGAGCGCAACGCCGAAGCTCCCGAGGTTGCGTAGAAACCGACGGCGATCCGGCCTCCCCACCATGATCTTCTCGCCCCTCGTGTCGGAGATGCGTTACGGTTCATCGGCTTAGCCGATGAGAACCGAGCGCTCCCCGAATAGTACGCGATGTCGGTCGACAGGGTCGAGGCGGACTCCGCCGCGAGATGAGCACGCGCGCCGTGTCTCCGCGGCCGATCGGCGCGGCCGTCGGCCGATGCCGGCCGACCCACCGAGCGCCGATTTCCCCGCCGCCGAGACATTGAAGTAGGCTGAATCTGCTAGCAGTGACCCCACCACGTCCGCTGCGGCAAGCCTTGGTAAACTGCGCGCCCATCCAGGCGCTCGAGACAGGCATTACGCTCGAGCTTCGCAGACTCGATACGAGCGGAGCGGGGTCGGAAGCCCTCTCCGTCTGGGCTTTCACAGGAGCACATGACCATGACAAATCTGACGTCTCTGATCGAGGCCGCCGGGGGACCCGTCAAGCTGCTGCGCAACTCGAAATCCGGCATCTACGTCTATCCGGTCGTCGCCCCGGAGTTCTCGAACTGGCGCGACGAGCAGCGTGCATGGCGCGAGTCCGCGGTCCTGTTCGACCAAACCCACCACATGGACGAGCTCATCGTCGAAGGCCCGGACGCCGAGAAGCTGCTGTCGTACGTCGGCATCAACAGCTTCGCGAATTTCGACTTGAACCGCGCGAAGCACTTCGTGCCCGTGACGCCGGCCGGCTACGTGATCGGCGACATGATCATCTTCCGCGAGCGCGAGGATAAGTTCGTGCTCGTCGGCCGCTCGCCGACGGCGAACTGGGTGCGGTTCCAGGCGGCGGTCGGCTCGTACAAGGTGCGGCTCACGTACGATCCGCGCTCGGACAGCCGCCCCGACGGCAAGGCGATCTACCGCACGCACTACCGGTTCCAGGTGCAGGGTCCGGAAGCGAACAAGATCCTCGAGAAGGTCAACGGCAGCCCCGTCCCCGACCTCAAGTTCTTCCACGTCGACTGGATCAACGTCGGCTCCCGCCGCGTGCGCGCGCTGCGGCACGGCATGGCCGGCGTGCCCGGCCTCGAGATCTGGGGCCCGTACGCCGACAAGCACTACATCCAGTCGACGATCGCGCAGGCCGCGCGCGACGTGGGCGTCGACCTGCGCTTCGTCGGCAGCCGCGCGTACTCGACGAACACGCTCGAGTCGGGCTGGATTCCGTCGCCGCTGCCCGCGATCTACACGGGCGACGGCATGCTGAAGGAGTACCGCGACTGGCTCGGCGCGGACAGCTACGAAGCCGTCGGCTCGCTCGGCGGCAGCTTCGTCAGCGACAACATCGAGGACTACTACGTCACGCCGTTCGAGCTCGGCTACGGCTTCTACATCGGCTGGAAGAAGGACGACTTCATCGGCAAGGATGCGCTCGTCAAGATGAAGGACAAGCCGCATCGCAAGAAGGTCACCTTCGAGTGGAACAGCGATGACGTGCTGAAGGTGATCGCGACGGCGTTCCAGGAGGGCACGCCGGCGAAGTGGATCGACTTCCCGCAGCCGAACTATGCGTCGTCGACCGCGGACCTGATCCTGCGCGACGGCAAGCGGGTCGGCATGTCGATGTTCAACGGCTACTCGTTCAACGAGCGCCGGCTGCTGTCGCTCGGCGTCGTCGATCCCGACGTCGAGATCGGCGACGAGCTCACCCTCGTCTGGGGCGAGCCGGACGACACGGAGAAGACCTCGACCGAGAAGCATCGTCAGGCCGAGATCCGCGTCCGCGTGTCGCCGGTGCCGTACTCGCGCGTGGCCCGCGAGAGCTACGCGGCCGGCACGTGGCGCGAGAAGGGCTCGGTCTAACTCGCGACACGCATCCCGCCCAGGCCGAAGGGCCGGCGCTCCTCTGGAGCCCGGCCCTTCTTCATTGCGCCGCCCTCGCCCTCGCCGCAAAGAGCACGCTCACGCGGCCAGTTCGCTCATGAACGCCGCAGCGTCTTCGGCGTGCTCGTGCCATATCGCCCCTTGCCGGAGCGTGCGCGCCATGGACGGCGCGCACGCAGCCTCCATGGACGGATTCACGGCGGTCCGGCAAGGGGCGATATGGCGCGGGCACGCCCACCACCGGCCCCCGATCGTTCATGAGCAGAACGGCCGCGTGAGCGTGCTCTTTGCGGCGAGGGCGGAGGTTGCGACGAGGATCGGGCCGCGCTCAGGCGATGTCCGCGAGCGCGACGGACTCGTGCCACGGGATCATTAGGCGCTTCGCGACGTTGACCGCGAAGAACAGCAGATAGCCGAGACCCGCGAGCAGGATGATCACGGCGAAGAGCTCGGGCGCGTTCAGCGCGTTCAGCGTGACGACGACCATGTAACCGAGCCCCTGGCTGCCGCCGAGATACTCGCCGACGATCGCACCGATCACCGCGAACACGATCCCCACCTCCATGCCGGCAAAGACGTACGGCAGCGTGCTGTGGAACTCGAGCGACCAGAACGTCGCCCAGCGGCCGGCGTTCAAGCTCCGCATCACGTCGCGATGCCCGGGATCGACGGAGCGCACGCCGAGCAGCACGTTCAGCATGATCGGGAAGAACGCGAGGATCGCCGCGATGATCACCTTCGACGTCATGCCGAAGCCGAACCAGATCACGAACAGCGGCACGAGCGCGACCTTCGGAATCACCTGGAACGTCACGACCATCGGCCGAACGGCGCGCTCGAGCCACACGAGCCGACCCAGCACGGCACCGACGACGACGCCGGTGACGAGCGCGATGCCGAAGCCGGCCACCGACTCGATCAACGTCGTGCGCGCGTGCACGGTCCAGACGTCGGGACGCCGCACGAGCTCGACCAGCGCGGCGACCACGTCTTCCGGCGGCGGCAACACGAAGGGCGAAACGTCGAGATAAATGGTCGCGAGCTTCCAAAGGCCGACGATCGCCACGACCAGCACCGGCGTGCTGATCCACGGTAAGACTTTCGTGAGCTGCTCTTGCGACGGCATCACGTCTCCTCGTCCAGCTGCCGCCGCAGCTCCTTGACGATCGCCTGAAAGCGCGGATCGGCCTCCACGTCGAGCTTTCGCGGCCGCGGGAAATCGACCTCGGTGATCGAGCGGATACGGCCGGGGCGCGGCGACAGCAACACGACGCGATCCGCGAGAAAAACGGCCTCGCGAATCGAGTGAGTGACGAGCACGACGGTCGACTCCGATTGCAGCGCGAGCGATTGCAGCTCGAGGTTCATCTTCTCGCGCGTCAGCGCGTCGAGCGCGCCGAACGGCTCGTCCATCAGCAGCACGTCGGGCCGATAGCTCAACGCGCGGGCGATCGCGACGCGCTGGCGCATGCCGCCCGAGAGCTCGCGCGGATACGCGCGCTCGAAGCCCGCGAGGCCGACGAGCGCGCAGAGCTCGCGCGCCCGCGAGCGGCGCTCCGCTTTACCCACGCCTTTGAGCTTCAGCGGCAGCGCGATGTTGTCCTCGACGGTGTACCACGGAAAAAGGTGCGCATCCTGAAAGACGATGCCCAATCCCGCCGTGGACTCCGGATCGCGAGAGCCATCGCGCCAAAGCGGACGACCGCCGACGCGCACGTCGCCCGAGCTCGGCTGCACGAGCCCGGCGAAGATTCTGAGCATCGTCGTCTTGCCGCATCCCGAGCGGCCGACGAGCGCGATGAACTCGCGGCGATGCACGGCCAGGGAAATGTCCTTGAGCGCAACGACCGTGCCGTTGCGCGCCTTGTACTCGTGCGTGATCCCGCGAAGCTCGAGCGCGACACCGCCCCCGACGCGATTCGGCGCGTGCTCGTTCTCGCCGCGTTTCGCCTCGGCTCCGGCGGCCGTCTCACGCCGATTCACTGCCTGCTGCACCATCGTCGTTCGGCTCTTTCGCCATCGCCGTCACAGGCGCTCGACGAGCTCGTTCGTGAACCATTCGGTCGGATCCTTCCCGGGTTCCGCGAGCCCGGCGTCGATGAGCTCTCGATAGCCGCTCGTCCAACGCTCGGGCAGCGTGAGCAACAAACGCTCGCGGCCTTCCGCCGTCCAGACCTTGCGGAACTCGGCAAGGCTCGCTTTCGCGACTTCCGTATCGTTCAGCCCGTCGAACGAGTACTTGCTACGCAAAATCTCGAGAGTCCGATCGAAACCTTCGTCGGCGAGCATGAACTCGAGCGCATCGTGCACGGCCGCGAGGAACCTGCGAATCGCCTCGCGATGCTGCGCGAGCCCCGCCTGCGACGTCATGTAGAACTGTCCGCCCGAGCGCATGTAATCGCCCGGGTTCAGCACGACGGCGTTCTCCTGATACCGCTCGAGGATCATCGCGGTGTCGACGCTCACCGCGTAGCCGGCGATACGTCCCTGCTCGACGAGATTGAACACGCCGGGCGTCAGGCCGACGACTTGCCGCCGCACGCTGTTGCGATCGACGCCGGATGCCGCGAGGAACAGGTCGAGCTCGAGCTCGCTCGAGCCGCCTTCGGACGGAATGCCGATCATCTTCCCGACGAAGTCGTGCGGCTCGAGCAGCGGATCCGTCTTGTGCGACACGTAGCGAATCGTCGAGCCCTTGAAGACCATGCCGACGTTCAAGAGCGGCGCACCGCGATTCGCCGCCGCGCGCATCCCTTCGATCTGGCTGATGCGGGTCAGCGGCGCGCGCCCGGCGAGCACGAGCTGCACCGCCTGCGCGGAACCTCGCGTCGTCTCGAACGCGACGTCGAGGCCGTGCGCGGCGAAATGGCCGCCCGCGTCCGCGAGCAGCTCCGGCGCGAACGTCAGGCTTTGCGGCGGCAGGATCGTGAGGAACGTGAGCGACAAGCGGCCGTCGCCCGCCGCGGTACCGCCGGGCGATTGCTCCGCCGAGCAGCCGCCGAGCAAGGCCGGCGCGGCCGCAAGCGCCGCGGAGCCGCCGACGAACGCACGGCGCGTCAGGCCTCGCCGGCCGACGAGTTCAGCATCACCCATCTCGTAACCCCCTCCGCCGTCGCCGAGCGGCATCGGCGACGGCCCCGCCCCGAGCGGCCCCCGGGGCTAGCGGAAGGGCCGGAACTCGGAAGCAGGCGTCACGATAACGGAAAACGGACATGCGGTGGAGCTTGAAACGAAGCGTGCTCTGCGCAATTCGCGTTTATCGGCAAAGATCGGTGATACAGATCGAATCGAGCGTGCGTCCTTCCGGCGGAACCTCGAGCCCGCGCTCGAGCATCAAGCGCCGCAGCAACGCCGCGGTCTCCGGGTGAGGAATCGCCGATTGCACGCCGACGCGCACGAGCCCGTCGGCGTAGTCGATCGCCTGCCACGTGACGCCCGCGAGCGCGTGAATGCTGTCGCGGCTGCCGATATCCCGCGCGGCGAGATCCGCGCCGTGCGCGACCAGGAGCTCGACCACGTCGTTGCGCCCCTTGTGCGCGGCCCCCATGAGCGCGGTGCGTCCGTCGAGCGTCTCGCGCGCGTTCGGATCGGCGCCGAGCTCGAGCAAGAGCCTCACGGCCTCGTACGTCTCCTCGGGCGACCATTCGAACGTCACGCCCTCGACCCAGCCGATGCCCGACGCGACCATCAGCGGCGTGACGCCGTGCTCCGTCGTGATCGTCGGATCCGCGCCGTAGGCGAGCAGCAGTCTCATCAGCTTCACGTCGCCGGACTGCGCGGCCCGCAGGAACGGCGTCGCGCCCTCCTCGTAGAGCCACTGGTGCGTGAAGATCGTGCGCGTCTCCGTGCTCGCGCAGCCGGGCCGCCCGCATCCCATCGCCAGACGCGCGTTCGGATCCGCGCCGCGCTCGAGCAAGAGCTCGATGAACTCGAAGTGATCCATGTCCGGCCGGCGCGTCGGATAGTCTCCGGCCTCGATGTTGCGGTTGTCCGTCGCGAGGTAGAGCGGCGTCCAGCCGAACTTGTTCGCCAGGTTCGGGTCCGCGCCCTGCCCGAGCAGATAGGCGCCGAGGCGGTAGTAGCGGTTCTGCGTCGCGACGAGCAGCGGCGTCCAACCGAACTCGCTTTGCTGATTCACGTCCGCGCCCGCCTCGACGAGCAGCCGTACCGACGCCTCGTCCCCTTCGCGAGCGGCGAAGATCAGCGGCGTCAGGCCGCCGAAATCCCGCGGCCTCGGTCGATTGAAGAAGCCGCCGTCGTCGTCCGACGTGTCGTCGGCCGTTGCGGCGGGTGCGGGCGCGAGCTCGTCGACGCCCGCGTCGGGATCCGGATTGTCGAGGCTGAACCGGACGGCCGCGCCGCGAAGCCCCGTGCCGCTCAGAAACTCGTCGATGCGCTCCCTCGCCGGCGGCGCGAGATAGGGTCCGCGGCCGCGCTCGATCACTGCGGATCGCGCCGCCGGATCCGCGCCCGCCTCGAGCAGCGCGCGCACGGCGTCGGGATTGGAATATGCCGCTGCCCACATCAGGGCCGTCGTCCCTCGCAACGACTCGCGCGCCTCGATCTCGGCGCCGCGCTCGAGCAGCACCGCGATCGCGTCCGCGCGCCCGGTCCGCGCGGCGAACATCAGCGCCGTTTCACCGTTCACGAACGTCTCGTTCGCGTCCGCTCCGGCGTCGAGCAGCAAGCGAATCATCTCGGCGTTGCCGGCGATGCTCGCGAGCAGCAGCGGCGTCATGCCCGCGCGGTTCGCCGCGGTCACGTCTGCGCCCGCGGCGATCAGCCGCCTCACGGCCTCGACGTCGTCGCGATGGGCGGCCCAGTGCAGCGCCGTCGCGCCGTCCGCCTGCCGCTCGTTCACGTCCGCGCCGCGAGCGAGCAATGCTTCGAGCGCGGCGACGTCGCCGCGCATGACGGCGTCGGCGACGTCGGCGGCGCAGGCCGGTAGCGCCGCGACGGCGAGCGCCGAAAGCAGCGCGGCGCGAAGTCGATGCGCGTTCGCGTTCTTCATCTCGCCCCTCCCCCTTGTCGGATCCGCGCCGGCCCCGTTCGCGGCGCCGAGGCGGAGCTTCAGCGTCCGAGCACCGCGCCCTCGTGGACGGGCGACACGGTACGCTGATACACCGCGAGCCAACCTCGCTGATCCTGCGCGCCGAACGTGCCGAGCCTTTGTCGGCGCGCTTCGAGCACCGGCTCCTCGACCTCGAGATCGACGGTCCGGCGCTCGACGTCGATCGAGATCGGGTCGCCGTTCTCGACGAGCGCGAGCGGACCGCCCGCGGCCGCTTCCGGCGACGCCTCGCCGACGACGAGCCCGTCGTTCACGAGCCCGGAAAGTTGCCCCTCCGTGATCATCGCCACGCGATTGATCAAGCCCGCGCCGTCGAGCGCGAACACGACCGACGACGTCATCGCCATGCCGGGACCGCCGATCACGCCGAGCCCGCGCAGCACGACGACGTCGCCGGGCGAGACGCGGCCTTTGCCGATCGCGTCGAGCGCCTCCTCGCGGGAGTGAAAAATGTTCGCGGGTCCTCTGAAGCGCATCATCCGCTCGCCGGCGCCGCCGAGCCGGACGATGCCGCCGCCGGGCAGTAAGCTCCCGCGGACGATCACGATCGACGGCCGCGTCGAGACCGGATCCTCGACGGTGCGAATCACGCGGTCGTCCCCGACCTCGACGCCTGCGAGCTCTTCGCGAAGCGTGCGCCCCGAGACGGATAGCGCATCGAGATCGAGAAAGCGCTCGAGCCGTTTCAGCACGGCGCGCGCGCCGCCGGCCGCCTCGAGGTCCTCGATCAGCCCCTCGCCGTTCGGACGGATCGCCGCGAGCAGCGGCACGCGGTCGGCGAGCTCGGCGAACAGGCCGTAGACGTCGACGTCGAGCTCGGCCTCGGCGGCGATCGCCTGTAGATGCTTCACGCAGTTGATCGAGCCCGACAACGCGAGCACGAGCGCGACCGCGTTGCGCACCGCCCCCGCCGTGATCACGTCGCGGGGCTTCAGGTCCTGCCAGACCATCTCGACGATGCGTCGACCGGACGCGCGCGCGCGCTCGAGCATCGCGGCGCTCTGCGCCGCGACGGGCGCGCTTCCGGGCAGCGCCATGCCGAGCGCCTCGCAGACGCTGTGCATCGAGTTCGCGGTGCCCATGCCCGCGCAGACGCCGGGGCCTTGGATCGCGACGTCGGCCATCGCGCGCAATTCGTCGAGCGTGATCGCGCCGGTCGAGAGATAACCGGATTTCAGGAACACGTCCTCGATGTCGACGTGCCGTCCGCGGTACTCGCCGCTTCGCTGATAACCGCACACGACGACGATCGTCGGGATGTTCAACCGTGCCGCGGCCATGAGCTGCCCGGGGGTCGTCTTGTCGCACGACGCGAGGCACACCATGCCGTCGAGCAGCGCGCCCTCGACCTGCACCTCGATATCGGCCGCGATCAGATCCCGCGTCGGCAGGATGTAGGCGCCGCGGCGGCCTGCGCTCGTGATGAAATCGCTCGGCGCGGCCGTGCGCACCTCGAACGGCACGCCGCCCGCTTCGCGGATCGTGCGCTTGACCTCGGCGGAGACGCCGTCGAGATGGCTGAAGCAGCTCGACAGCTCCGACGACGTGTTCACGACCGCGATCTTCGGCTTCTCCATGTCCTCGTCGGAGAGCCCAAGCGCGCGCCACTGCGCGCGGCGACCGGCCCACATGGCCGTGCCGGGCTCGAGGTTGCTGCGAAGCTTGCGTCTCATCGCCTCACCTGCGCGCTCGGCCGCGCGAACGTCGCGGGATCGCCGCGGCCGAGAAACACCCCATCCCGCTCGAGCCGCCGCTGCAGCTCCGCGACGTCGATCTTCCGCGGTGCGACGTTGTCGCGCAGCGCGAGATCCGCGGCCGTGCCGGCCGCCTGGCCCATCACGAAGCACGGTCCCGAGACGCGCGCCGACGATTGCCCCTCGTGCGACATCGACGCGCAGCGTCCCGCGACGAGCAGATTCTCGACCCGTCGCGGCAGGATGATCCGATACGGGATCTGGTTGTATCCGCGCGAACCCTCGGGAGTGAATACGAACTTCACGTCACCCTTGATATGGGCCTCGACCGGCCAGCCGTTGACGCCGATCGTGTCGTCGAAGTCGCGGCAGCCGAGAATGTCGTCCTCGGTCAGCACGTACTCGCCGACGACGCGCCTCGTCTCGCGAATGCCGATCTGCGGAGCGATCTCGACGATGTACGCCTCCTCGAAGCCGGGCGTCACGCTCTTGATGAATCGAAAGACGTCCCAGCATTGCCGCCGGCCCTCGACCTCGCCGTAGCTCAGCTGCCGCGCATCGATGCCGCTGACCGGCGAGCCGTCCGGGTTCTTGATCTGCGTCAGGTTCGCGCGCCATTCGATCGGATTCCGCTGGGGTCTCACGATCGGCTTCTTGCGGGGGAATCGCCGGCCCTCGCGCTCGGCCTGCTCCATCAATTCCGGAATCAGCTCCCACGCCCGCCCCGCCTTCGCCGGATCCACGCCGTTGATGCGGAACATCGTCGAGGGGTACAGCATCCCGCCCTGGCCGTCGCCGACCTCGTACGGCGCACCGGCCCACGCGGCGAGATCGCCGTCGCCCGACGCGTCGATGAACAAGCGCCCGCGGATCGCGAACCGTCCGGACTTCGTCTCGACGAGCAGCGCGCCGATCGTGTCGTCCGACGCCATCACCGCGCCGACGCCGAACGCATGGAACAGCACGTCGACGCCGGCCGCGGCCATCAGCTCGTCGGCAGCGATCTTGAACGCAGAAATATCATAGGCTTGCGCCTGAATCCTGTTGCCGATTGTGAGATGCGGCGCGTTCAGCCCATCCATCGCCGCGAGGCGCTCGAGGATGTCGTCGGCGATGCCGTGAACGACCTGCTCGTGGCGGCCGTGCACGACCGCGTGCAATCCGCAGAACGTGCTCAAGCCGGCCGCGGTGCCGGCGCCGCCCAGGAACCCGTAGCGCTCGATCAGGATCGTCGAGCGCCCGGCCCGGCCCGCCGCGAGCGCTGATGCGATGCCCGCCGGACCGCCCCCGAGCACGACGACCTCGTACTCGCCGAATATCGGAGTCTCCCGTTCCGGCTCTCGGACATGTTCGCCGGTCATCGTTCGTTCCGCCCTCCCTTGGCGCGCCCGGTCATTGCGCTTCGTGCAACCGGCGGGTGCATCACGGCACGATCGGGCTCGTGCGATCGACCTCGGATCGCTCGCCGCCGACCATCAGCTCGTGCGCGTAGTTCGCCTGCTGGCAGATGTATTCGAAGAGCTCCGTGCCTTCGTCCCATTGCAGCTGAAAGCTCGCCGTCCACGGCGCCGTGTAGGCACCCGGGTCGTAGACCGTGATCTCGTAATCGATGAGCGCGGAGTTGACGCGTGTGAAGCGCTCGACGACGTGGAGCTGCTCCGTATGCGGCAGGCCGCGTCGATCCATCCAGAAGCCTTCGTTGAAGCCGACGCTGTCGACGACGAGGGTGTCGCCCTCCCACCAGCCGATCGAGTGGCCGTAATAGCTTGGCTTCAAGTCGCGCGGATGCGAACGGCCGTCCATGTACACGGTGCGGAAGGTGTGCGGCCCGCCGATATCGAAGATGTAGAGCCGCTTCTGCTCGGGCAGCTCGACGAGCTCGACGCCGTACGGCGTCAAGAACTGGCGCGCGGTGCCCGAGGCTTTGCAGCGCGCATGCGGCTCGAGCTCGTGGACCTGACGGCTTTCGTAAAGAGCCTTCGCCCACGGCTGGAACGGCACCTCGTCCGCCGGCGCGATCGGATCGGTGATACCGAAGAGCGGTGTCCACACGCCTTTCTCTGCGATCGTCGCGCCGCCGAGCAACACGCGGCCGTCCTCGGCGCGCGGCGTCGGCCCCGGCGGCGGGAGATTCGGATCGCGCGGACGACGCTGCGCGAGCGACGGATCGGCGAGCGCGAGACCGATGATCGCGGCGCCGATGGCAAAACTTGGTCGCCTCATTCTCGACTCTCCAAACGCGTCCCGCGTCAGGATCGATTGTCCTGACAGAAATACGACGGCAGCTCCTCGCCCCCGACCCAGCGCAGCTCCCAGCTGCTCGTCCACGGCCGCGTGTAGGCGCCCGGATCGTCGATCGTGACCTCGTAGCGCAGCGTATCGTGATCCGGCCGCGAGAAGCGCTCGATCAGCCGCAGCCTGTCCGTATGAGGCAATCCGCCGTTCGTGAACCAGAAGTCCTCGTTGAAGCCGACCGTGTCGACGACGAGCGTATCGCCCTCCCAGTGCCCGACCGAGCGGCCGTAATAGAGCGGATTGTCATCGTCTCCGCGGACCTGCCCGGTCTGCTCGCGGCCGTCGAGATAGATGATGCGGTAGTTCCGATTCCCGCTGCCCATCAGCACGAAGATGCGCTGACGCTCGCGGTCCTCGACGAACTGAACGCCGAGGTCGGACTGGAAATGACGCACGCCGCCCGGCGGCTTGCAGTTGATGAACAGCGGGTCGTCCTGCAGGAAGCGGCGCTGGCGATGCTGATAGAGCCCGAGCGCCCACGGCTGGAACGGCGCGACTCGGCGCGCGTCGGCGATATTCGCGAGCAGGCCGTCCTCGTTCATCTCGACGCGCACGCCGTCCTCGACGAGCGTTTTGCGCGAGGGGTACGCCCAGTAGCCGCCCTGCACGTCCGGCGCGCCGAGCATCGGCGTGCCGTCCGGCCACCGCGGCGTCGGTCGCGGCGCGCGAGGCGCAATCGGCGGCCGGTCGTCGGCGACGAGCACCTTGCGGCCCGTCTTCGCGAAGACCAGCCCTTCGGCCCAGATTTGACGCGTGCCGTTCCGCGCGAGAATGCCTTCGATCGATACCGCGTCACCCGGCCGCACGGTATCCGCGCGCCAGCCGCTGCGCTCGAGCACCACCGGGCTCTCGAGCTCGACCGCCCAGTTCACGATCTCTCCGTCCGTCGTGACGTTCACGAAGACGTGCACGTGCGGATTACGCCAGTCGACGCCGCTGACGACGCCCTCGAGCGCGATCGACTTGGTGGCGTCGAACTTTCCCGAGATCGGATGATGGGCGTGCGTCGTCGTCGAGACGGCGAGCGCGGCGGCGGCGAAGGCGACGCAGTAGGCCGCGCGCGCCGTGCATTGCCCGCCCTTCGCGGGCGCGCGCGGGCTGCGCTCGTCGTGCGCGCTCATTGTCGGCTGACTTCGAAGGCGCCGCTGCCGCGCTCGTGCTTCCACGTGCCGACGATCGAGCGGTTCGGCAGCTCGAGATTCTCGATGCGCCCTTCGATACGGTAGTTCACGGTCTTGCCGGCGCTGTCCTTGGCGTCGGCCTCGATGCGGACGATCCAGCCGTCGGGATCGAGCGTCGCGCGATCGATCTCGATATTGTCCGTGCCCGGGTTGATCATGCCGCTGATCTTCGTCCCGTCCCAGTCGAGAATCAGCAACACGTATTCGCCGTGGACGTCGTTCGACGCCCACGTGCCGAGCCACGAGCCCTTCAGCGGATGGCCCTCCTGGGCCGACGCGTGCAGCGCGATGCCTCCCGCGAGCACGGCGGTCACGACGGCTGCACAACCGACCGCCCGAATGACGCGCACGGAATGCGCCCCCATCGATCGCAAGACCACGCTTCCCCCTCGATCAGATTGAGTCCCCCGGCCCGGGGATTCCGCGGGCCGCCGCGCGGTGCGCTGCCGTCAATAGTAGTGGCTCATTCACCACAAGTGAAATCATGCCGGGTATTCGCCGATCGCCTGCCCGACGGCCCGCGCGTCGGCGGCCGATTGCCAGGAGCACGGCGTTAAGCGGCCGTTCAGGTACGCGCGTTACGGTATCCGAGACAATGCCGGCAGGTACGCCGACGGCCGGCATCGGGAGCGAGCGATGCAAGCTGGCAGATTCGGAACGACGCTGCGCACGGTCTTGACCGCGGCACTCTTCGTCGTCGCGGCGATGGGAGCCCCTCGCGGCGCATCGGCGCAGAACGACGATCGTCTCACCGACGAGGAGCTCGAGGAGCTGGTCGGTCCGATCGCGCTCTATCCGGACGATCTCGTCGCGATCATCCTGCCCGCGTCGACCTATCCTCTCGATATCGTCGAGGCCGCGCGCTTCCTCGACGAGCGCGAGGCCGATCCCGGCCTCATGCCGGACGAGGAATGGGACGACTCCGTCGTCGCGCTGCTCAACTATCCCGAGGTCCTGCGGCTCATGGACGAGGATCTCGACTGGACGTGGGATCTCGGCGAGGCGTTCCTCACGCAGCGCGCCAGCGTGCTCGACGCGATCCAACGCTTTCGCGCCGCCGCGCGCGAAGCGGGCAACCTCGAGAGCGACGATCGGCTCGTCGTCGACGAGAGCGACGACGCGATCCGCATACGGTCGGCGGATCCCGAGGTCATCTACGTGCCGTACTACGAGCCGCGGCATATCGTCGTGCATCACCACGTGCCGATTCACTACTACCCGCGGCCGTATCCGGTCTATTACTACCCGTATCCGCCGCACCACCATTTCCATCTCGGCTTTTTCTTCGGCGTCACGACGGCGTTCGTGATCGGCTGGGACACGCACCACGTGCATGTCCACCATCATCTGCATCCGCATCACCCGTTCCACGGGCATCACTATCACGCGCCGCTCTTCGTGCGCCATTCGATCAACGTGAACTTCGTGCGCCACGACCGCGACGTCTACATCTGGCAGCCGCGTCATCGCCACGGCGCACGCCCGGAGCGGGTCATCAGGCACGTGCGTGAAGGCGCCGTGCACGATCGGCACGGCACGCGTCGTCACGTGACCCGCACCGCCGAGGGCCGAGCCGTCACGCGCGGCGTCGAGGGCCGCGCGATCACGCGGGATGCCGAGCGCAGGACGATCTCGCGCGATACGACGCAACGGCAGGCGGTTCCCCTCGCAAGGGACGGTGGCGCACGCGGCACCGAGCGCGGAACGTTTCGCGCGACGGAACGCGTTCGCTCGACGGCCGAAAGGCGCGGAGCGGACATGCGCAGCCCGGCGCGCGTCGGCGAGCGCGGCGCGGCGGCGACCGTGAGCCGACACTCGGCGAGGCTCGATCGGCCGAACCCCGAACGAAGAAGCGTGACGAAGCGTGCCGCGCGAACGCAGAGCGCGACGCCCCCGACGCGGACGGCGGCGCCGGCGCGAATGGCGCCGCCGACGCGCATGCCGACGCAGACCCGGACGTCACCGCCTTCGAGGTCGACGATGCACACGCGCTCGGGAACGCAGTCGCGCACGGCGGCGCCGTCGAGATCGATGTCTTCCGCCCCCCGTGCCCGTCAGGCAGGCGCTGCGACCTCGTCGCGACGAGTGAGCCGATGACCGAAACGCGCCCGGAAGGAATTCCGACGCGTCAAACCCGATAAGGCGTCTTCAGCCGGTAGCGCGGATTCTTCTCGAGCCACGCCTCGAGCCGATCGGTTCTCGACAGCGCGACCGGTATGAAGTCGAGCGCCCGCTCGAGCCGCTCGTTCGGCTCCGCGCACGAGAACCGCAGGAACCCGCCGCCGGCTTCGCCGAAACATTCGCCGCCCAAGCACGCGATGCCGAAGTCGTCGTCGGCCGCTTCCAGCATGAACATCGCGAGTCCGTGGCTCGTCACGCCGAGCCGATTGCATACCGGGGCGACGTTCGGGAAGACGTAGAACGTCGCCGTCGGATCGAGCGTGTGGAAGCCTTCGATGCGGTTCAGGCCCTCGGTCAGCAGCACGACCTTGTCGCGAAACTCTCGCATCGTGCGGTCTCTTTCCGCACTGTCGCGCTCGAGGGCCGCGACGCCGGCGAGCTGCACGATCGGCGGCGTGCACGACAGCGTCGTGTTCACCATCTTCCCGATGACGTCCGCGACCTCGCTCGACGCGACCGCGAAGCCGAGACGCCAGCCGCTCATGCTGTAGGACTTGCTGAACGTATACGCCGCGACGCACTGATCGAGCATGTCGGGCTGACTCAGAATCGAGCGATGCGCGCCGCGCCAGACCATGTGACAGTACGGCTCGTCGCTGAAGACCGCGACGTCGCGCCCGCGCACCAAGTCGGCGATCGCGCGAAGGTCGTCCTCCGTCGCGACGCCGCCCGTCGGATTGTGCGGCGAGTTCAGGAAGATCGCGCGAGGCGACGGATCCTCGGCGAGAAAGCGCTCGATGTCCGCGATGCCCGGCCGGAAGTCGTTCGACTGGCGAAGCGGCGCGAAGACGGGACGCGCGCCCCTGCGCAGGATATTCGGCAAGTACGTCGGAAAGTACGGGCTGAACACCAGCACGCCGTCGCCGGGATTCAGGAACGCCTCGCAGAAGAACTGCTCGAAGACCTTCGCGCCGGGACCCGCCACGATATTCTCGGGGCTAGCGGGCACGTCGAACTCGCGGCGCACGAATTCCGCGGCGGCTTCGCGAAACTCGGGGATGCCGGGCGACGGGCAGTAATGCGATCGGTTCTGCTCGATCGCACGAATGCCGAAGGCCTTCGCGCTCGACGTGCTGTCGAACGGGCTGTCGCCGATCTCGAGCTCGACGATATCCTTGCCTCGCGCCTTCAGCGCCTTCGCGACGCCGAGCACGGTGAACGCCGTCTCGACCGTCAACGATCGAGCGAACTCGCTGAGCTGCACCGCCACGTCGTTCTCCTTCGCATCAGCTGTCGAGGCCGACCTCGGCGCGGATCAGCGCTTCGACGTCGGGCGGCACGTCGAGCTCGGCCAACGTCGCGCCGCGCGGCGCGCCCGCGGCGATCCACCATTCGATGATGCGCACCTGATCGGCCGTCAGCGGCGTCTTGCCCTCGGCCGGCATGAAAGCATCGTCGCTCGGAGGGAGCGTGATCCGATAGTAGAGCTCGCTCTGCGTCGGGCGGCCCGCGACGACCGTGCCCCCGGTCTCGCCGCCGCGCATCAGGGCTTCGTACGACGTGAGGTCGAGCCCGGCCTGCCGCTTGTCGCGGTTGTGGCAGCTCGAGCAGCGCTGCACGAGCATCGGCCCGACGACGTCGAGGAACGGATCGGCTTCGGCGAGATTCGTGACCTTCGGCCGACGCGGCGGCAATCCCGCGATGGCTCGCAGCGGCTGCGGCGCATGCTCGGCGAGGTACGACGAGCCGTGCGTCAGGTTGCCGCCGAAATGCCCGGTGATCGCCGCGAGCAGGAGCAACACGATCGACGCCGGGAAGAACAGCGGTTCGTAGCTCGACGCGAACTTACTGACACGCAGCAAAGCGACGAGCGTCGTCAGCGCCGCGAGCACGGTGCCGAACAGCCGGTGCTGCGTGCCGGACGGCCCTTCGAATCCGCCCTCGGCGAAATGCATGTAGCCGAGAAGGACGGTGACGAGCGCCGAGACGGCCGCGGCGCTCCAGAGATACGGCGACGCGGCCGCGAGACTGCGATATTTCTCCTTCCGGGCCGCCCATTCGAGGCCGACCAGCGCGACGATGATGCCGATCGGAACGTGCAGGACGACTACGTGAAAACGGCCCAGGAAATAGATGAACTCCATATCGCGCCTCCCCCCTGCCGCCGCCGGCCGCGGCGGGGCGAGACGCTGCGGCTCGACGGAAACGGCCCCGAAAGTCGCGAAATGTAGTTCGCGCCTCGAGACAAATCAAATCGGTACGAGGGTGTCGGCGAGATAGTCCATGAGACGATCCGATTCGCGCGCGGTGCAGCGAAAACCGATGTAGCCGTCCGGCCGCAGGAGATAGAGTCGGGCTTCGTCGGACCGACCGTAAGCACGTTCGAGGCTCGGCGACGCATCGATCGCGTGGCAGACGACGAGGTCGCCGAAACGGTCGCGCACTTCGCCGAAAAGCGCGGCCGAGTCCGCGGATCCGTTCCGGCCGGGCATCGCGATCAGCGTGAAGCCCGTATGGCGCGTGAGGTCGAACAGCGTGCGGCCGTCCTCGAGATCCGCGTCGGGCGCGCGGTCGCCGATTGCAGGGCCGTCGAGCGGCGCGAGCTCTTCCGGCGCCTGCGCGCTGTCGCGGTACGTGTACGAGACCCCCGAGCAGCGTCCGACGACCGCTTCGACGAAGCCGGGCTCGTTCATGCGCTGCGCGCGCTCGGCAATGTCTTTGCCGTGGCCCATGAAGATCTCGTGCAGCGACGACGCGGCCCAGATCACCTGCTCGGCGATCGGACGTCGCTCCCGCTCGTAGGTATCGAGCAATGCCGGCTTCGCCTTGCCTTGGATCACGAGCGCGAGCTTCCAGCCGAGGTTGTAGGCGTCCTGCATGCAGCAGTTCATGCCCTGCCCGCCGGTCGTCGAGTGAACGTGCGCGGAGTCGCCCGCGAGGAAGACATTGCCTTTGCGGTACGTGCGAGCGAGCCGAACCCAGCTTTCCCATTTCGAATGCCAGACGAAGTCCCCGAGCCGCACGCCGTCGAAATGGCGATTCACGAGATTCATGAACGCCGTTCCGGTCGGCACGCGCGGATCCGCCGCTTCTCCACGATCGCTGAGCAGCAGCCGGAAGAAGCCGCCGGGAAGCTTCACGATCATGATGAAGTGATCCGTGCCCGCGCAGTAGTGCACGTAGTCGTCCGCGTCCGGGAAACCGTGCAGGTACGCGTCGAGATTCTGCAGCACGATCCCTTTGTAATCGTGCCCCTCCTGCTCGAGGCCGATCATCTGACGCACGCGCGAGTTGATGCCGTCGCACGCGACGAGATAGCGGCAGCGGACGCGCTCCTCGTCGCCGCTCGCCCGGACGAGCGTCGCGACGACGCCGTCGCCGTCGTCCTCGACGGCGACGCAGGTCGTGCCCCATTCCGTCTGCCGGCCGTAGTGCTCGAGCGTGTACTCGCGGATGAAGCGCTCGGTTTCATCCTGACGGTGGATCAGGATGTACGGATAGCGCGAGTCGATCGTGGTGAAGTCGATGCCCGGACGAACCTCGCTACGGCGACCCTGCCCGTCGACGAAATGCAGCACGTATCCCTTGTTGTGGATGCCGCGCTCCAGAAATCGTGCGATCAGCGCGCCATCGATGCGCTCGAGAATCTCCGCCATGCGCGCATGCACGGTGATCGCACGCGACGTCGAAT
This sequence comes from Gammaproteobacteria bacterium, assembly GCA_017577365.1. Classification (GTDB taxonomy): domain Bacteria; phylum Pseudomonadota; class Gammaproteobacteria; order Steroidobacterales; family Rariloculaceae; genus ZC4RG20. The sequence goes on from PKRJ01000002.1 coordinate 110,679, forward strand.
GCGGTCCCGGTAGACGATCGACGGTGCGCGCCGCGACGCCGCGCCTCGCGAGCTCGAGCGTGAGCATCGTGCCCGCCGCGCCGCCCCCGACGATCAGGATCTCTGTCTCGCTGCTGCTCATGATGTCTCCCCCCGGCTCCGACCATCATAAGTCCGCGTAATGGATAAAGAAGCACGGGCACGTCATCCTGCCCATGCCTTTATTTCATCCACGCGATTATCGGCGGAACCGCAACGCTCGAGCAGCAGGGCGACGATCCCTATCGACGCCCGCTCGGAGAGAGGACGCTCAGCGGCGCTCGGCCGCGGCCGACTCTTCGTCGGCGTCGAGCACTTCCCGCAGCACGTCGTCGAGCGCGGGATCGTCGGGCAAGTCGATCGCGAAATCCTCCGCGAGCACGCCGCGCAGCGCATCGACATCGGCCAACGTGCGCGTCGTCGGACGCCCTTCGAGATCCCTCACGGTGAAGCGGCCGTTCCGAAGCGCGAGCCGCCGCTCGGGCAACGCTCTCGCGCAGTAGAGCATCGAGCGAAACGGCGAGCCCGGATGCGTCGCGACGAAGTGGTTCAGGACCTCGAAGTCGATCTCGTGGTACGGCGTCTCGTCGAACCAGTACAGGGCTCGCCACGTGCCGCCGAGACGCGCCTCGATCACGAAGCCGGTGCCCTGCCGGCGAATCCGGTAGGTTTCGTGCGGCGTGTCTTGCTCCTCGTCGACGACGAGGCGCAAAGGCGCGGTGAGCGTCAGGCCGCCGAAGCCGACGTCGGCGACGTACGTGCTGCCTTCGACGTCGACGGTCAGCAGCATATGCGTGCGCGGCGGCAGCGCGCTCGGATCGCGTTCCCAGAGCACTCTCGCCGCGAGGCCGACGACGCGAAAACCGAGCGCCTCGAGGACCGCGGCGAAAAGCCGGTTGTGCTCGAAGCAGTAGCCGCCTCGGCCCGAATGGACCAGCTTCGCCTCGAGCGACGGCACGTCGAGGCGCGGGCTCTCGTCGAGAAGCGTCGTCAGATTCTCGAAGGGGATCGCCGCGGGATGCAGGCGATGGAGGGTCCGGAGCGTCTCGAGGCTCGGCTCGAGCGCTCCGGAGAATCCCAGCCTTTCCGCATAAGCGACGAGATCGACGCGATCGCTCATGCGTGCGCCGAGCTCACTCGCCGAGCGCCGCCGAAAGCCGTTTGAACACTCGGCGCGCGTTGCCTTCGAAGATCGCGTGCCGCTGCTCGGCGGTCAGCGTGTCGTTCGCGTCGATATAGCGCTTAGTGTCGTCGTAGTGGTGGCCGGTCAGAGGATCGATGCCGCGCACCGCGCCGATCATCTCCGACGCGAACAGGATGTTCTCGGTCGGTATCACCTTGAGCAACAGGTCGATTCCCGGCTGATGATAGACGCACGTATCGAAGAAGACGTTGTTCAGCACGAGCTCCTCGAGCGGCGGCAGCTTCAGCATGTCCGCGAGCCCGCGGAACCGTCCCCAGTGGTAAGGCACCGCGCCGCCGCCGTGCGGGATGATGAGCTTCAGGTCAGGGAAATCCTTGAACACGTTCGACGTCATGAGCTGCATGAACGCGACCGTGTCGGCGCTCAAGTAGTACGAGCCCGTCGTCTGCCAATACGGCGTGTTGCACGCGCCGCTCACGTGGATCATCGCGGGCACCTCGAGCTCGCACATCTTCTCGTAGAGCGGGTACCAGTAGCGGTCGCCGAGCGGGGGCCCCGTGAAATAACCGCCGGTCGGATCGGGATTCAGGTTGCAACCGACGAAGCCGAGCTCGAGCACGCATCGCTCGAGCTCGCGCACGCATCCGTCGATCGGCGCGCCGGGCGACTGCGGGAGCTGAGCGACGCCGACGAAATTCTTCGGGTACAGCTTCGTCAGACGATAGATCAAGTCGTTGCAGTGCTCGGTCCACGCGCGGCTCGTCGACTCGTTGCCGATGTGATGCCCCATCCAGCTGGCGCGCGGCGAGAACAGCGTGACGTCGGTGCCGCGCTCGCGCTGCATCTTGAGCTGGTTGTTCTCGACGCTTTCGCGCAGCTGATCGTCTGTGATGTCGAGCGTGCCCTTGACCGCCTGATAGTTCGGATCTTTCGCGAGCTCGGCCTTCTGCCTCTCGCGATATTCTCCGAGCTCTTTCGGCGCCGTCGTGTAATGTCCGTGGCAATCGATGATCATCGTTCTTCTCGGCTCCCTGTCTGCGAAGCGGCGCTCCGCGGCTTCGCGGAGCGGACGCGACGATGAGTCTACCATTTCGGTGACGCGGGCCGCGGTTTGCGTCGCCGCCAACCGGGCCCGATACTGGTCGGGGGCCGGCGCACGGCCGGACGACCGCGAGAACGCCGTGAAAACCGCCGACTTCAAGTTCTGCCCGCGATGCCGCGCTCCGCTCGTGGAGGCCGAGCGCGGCGGCCGCGTGCGTCTCGTGTGCGCCGACGAGGGGTGCGGCTTCGTCCACTGGAACAACCCCGTCCCGGTGGTCGCGGCGATCGTCGAGCGAGACGGACGCGTGATCCTCGTACGGAATCGCGGCTACCCGCCGACGTGGTACGTGCTCGTCGCGGGTTTCCTCGAGCCGAACGAGACACCGGAGCATGCCGTGCTGCGCGAGGTCGAGGAAGAGCTCGGCCTACCCGGCGAGATCGTCGCGCCGGTCGGCGCATATCCTTTCGAGCGGCTGAATCAGATCATCTTCGCGTATCACGTGCGGCTCGCGCCCGGCGAGATACGCCTTTGCGACGCCGAGCTCGTCGACTACAAGGCCGTGCCGCCCGAGAACCTGCGGCCCTGGCCGCAGGGCACCGGCCCCGCCCTCCGCGATTGGCTCGCGGCGCGGGGCCTCTATCCGCCGATCGTCGAGCTCGGCGCGGAGGTCCCGAAGACCGATTGACGCCCGCGGCGTCTACGGGAACTCGATCAGCGAGAACGTCGTGTTGCGGCGAGCATTCACGAACATCGTGCACGCGCCCCAGCTTTGCGGAATCGACCACTCGGCGTCGGCCGCGTACTCGAGCACCGCTTTGCGGCGATCGCATTCGAGCTCGATGCTCTGCACCTGGCCCTCGATGTCCGCGAACGTGAACGTCCGGCGTAACGGAACGTACTGCCACGGATCCTTCTCGACGCGTCCCTTCACGACGATCCCCGCGTCGCTCTCGAGCGCCTGGCTGATCGTCTCGACGTGCGCGGCCGTCGGATCGTCCTCCGCCAACGCGTCGAGCGCGGCGAGCCGGTCGCGAGTCTCGAGCGCATCCGCGTAACGGCCGAGCTCGATTGCGAGGCCGAAGCGGTAACGTAGCGCGTCGATCAGCGCCTGCCCTTCGAGGGTCGGAACGCGGGGATCCGTCGCTCGCAAGACGGCCTCGTACGCGTCATGCGGATTCTTCAGCGCGACGTGAATCACGGCCGCCTGCGACTGCACGAAGCCGATGTCGGCGAGGCGAAGCACGCGCGTCTGCAGCGCCTGGTTCTGCCGTTGCGCCTTCGTGTAGTCCTGTTTCTTGATGAGCTCGACGATCTCGAGATACGGCTGCGAGAACATCGGGTTCGGCTCGAGCGGCACGTCCGCGTGATCGAACACGATCACCGCGTCGTTGTTGTGCCAGTCGACGGGCTGCCCGCCGGCTTTGGCGGGCTCGAACTTCCAGCGGCCGACGGCCGCGACCGCCGATTTCGTCTGAAGCGTCGGCGGCATCGCCTCGATCACCCGGATGTCCGTCGTCGTGCCGTCCGCGAGCACGGTGTAACGCACCTTGACCCAGCCTTCGAGCGGCCAGCCGAATTGATTCGTTGGAGCATCCGGCTGCGGTTGCTCGATCGGCACGGGCGCCGTCACGTCGTTCGCGCCGGCCGTGCCGGCGATACCGAGCGCGAGCGCCGCGAGCAATGCCTTGGCGACGCTCGTTGCGCGCGGCGTCCCGCCGTGCGCATCACGAAGCGCAGAGGCCGACGGCTCCGAATTCGGACGGTTCATCGATTCCTCCCCCAGCGGCAATTGTTTGTTCTACGGCCGAAGCCTATTACAGCGACCTGATCGTCGCAAACGCCCAAGCACGCACCGACGTCCCGGCCGTATCCGCGTGATGCCCATCGACGTTTCGGCTCACCGCCGACGTCGGCTAAGCCGCGAGGCGATCGAGGACGGCCGCGATCGCGCCCGTGCCGCCGCCCGGCGCCATGATGTGAGCGCCCGCGACGCCCGGAATCTCGCGCAAGCCCGCGATCAGCTCGGCGCAGATCGCCTGCCCTTCGACGGCGGGCGAGGACGCTTTCTCGAGCCGCTCGATCACGGATTCCGGCACGTGCACGCCGAACAGATTCTCGTTCATCCAACGCGCGGACTTCGCCGAGCGGACCGGCCCGACGCCGATGATGATGCCGAGCTTCTCGGTCAACCCTTCCTCGTGAAGCCGATCGACATAGCGGCGCACGACGTCGAGATCGAAGCAGAACTGGGTCTGCACGAAACCCGCCCCCGCCTCGACCTTGCCGATCAACCCCTGCGGGTTGAAGTCCGGCCCCGGATCGCGCGGCGCGTCCGCGCCGCCGATGAAGAACGCCGGCGGAGAATCGATCTTGCGCCCGGATGGCAACGTCCCTTCGTCGCGCATCCGGCGCACGAGCGCCATCAGCTCCCGGGAATTGAGATCGAACACGCCCTTCGCTTCCGGCTGATCGCCTCCGCTCGGATCGTCGCCGTGCAGAATCAGAAGGTTGCGCACCCCTTGCGCAGCCGCACCGAGCAAGTCCCCGGCGAGCGCGATCCGATTGCGATCGCGGCACGTGACCTGCAGGATCGGCTCGTAACCGTTCGCGGCCAGAATCGCGGCCGACGCGAAGCTGCTCATCGTCGTCCGTCCGGATGCCGCATCCGTCACGTTGATCGCGTCGACGCGCCCCCTGAGCACTGCCGCTTCCTCGAGCAGCTGTTTGCCGCTCGCCGATAGCGGCGGCACGATCTCGGCGGTAAGAACGAACTCACGCGCTTCGATGCGTTTCTTCAATCCGCTGGTCATCGGCCCCCTCCTCTTCCCCCGACCGCCGTCATCGTGCCGCGAACGTCTGGACGTTCTTCATCGTACCCCTGCGGCTCGCAGCCTCGCTCCGAAAACGGCGCCGCCGCTCGCGCTCGCATCGACGCAGCTCGGCGAAGACATGCATTCTAGACCCATTTCACGTCCGCGCCCCTTCGGACGGACCTCGCGCGGACGACTACGTGCTGCAAACGCGCTCGTCGCGTCGCGCCGAACGTCCGCCCTTTTCGAGCCGCATCCGACGCGGCGAGCCCGGCCCGCGCGTGAACACGGGTAGCGGTGATGGCGGTGCGGAGACTACCCGCTCGCAGACACGCTCGCTGAACGGACGCTGAATGGCGGCCCGGATTCGCCGTTGCCTCACCGGGGGCGGCCGATACAATGGGAACCATTCGAGGGACGCTTCTAGGGTTAGGCGAATGAGCAAGATTCGACATTTCGGCGGCGTCGTCGCTGTGTGCGTCGGTGCGCTCGCGTTCGGCACGGCCTCGGCGGGCGGTGCCACCGGCTGGACCGTCTCCGAAGACGCGAGCTCGGTCAAGTTCAGCTTCGTGCAACAGGGCTCGCGAGCGAACGGCCGGTTCAAGGAGTTCGACGCCACGATCGACTTCGACCCGAAAGATCCGGCGAGCGGCCGCATCGTCGGCGTCGTGCAGGTCGCCTCGGTCGACACGCGCGATTACGACCGCGACGCGACGCTGCAGGAGTCGGATTGGTTCAACGCCGCGAAGTATCCGGAGGCCCGTTTCGAGTCGAAGAGCATCGAGGCCGGCTCCGGCGGCGAGTTCGTCGCGCAAGGCGATCTGACGATCAAGGGCAGGACGAATCCCGCGACGCTCACGTTCACGTGGGAAGAGACGCCGAGCGGTGCGCACTTCGTCGGCAAGATGAAGGTCAACCGATTCGAGTACAACGTCGGCGAGGGCTGGAACGACACGAGCTTCGTCGGGCAGGACGTCGACGTCGAAATCGATCTCGCCCTCGAGAAATAAGATCTCGCCGCGGAAGGGCGAAGACCGGATCTCTGTCTTCGCCCTTCGTTCGTTCTCGGTGCGCCGCGAGCGCGGCGCTTCCCCGCTTCAGATCCGGATTCCGGGCGCCGGAAACGCCTGGCAGAACTCCGCGACCTCGGCGCGGATCCGCGCGAGCGCCGCGTCGTCGTCCGCGTGCTCGACGGCCCGGTCGATCCACTTGGCGATCAGCGGCATCTCGCGCTCGGTCATGCCGCGCGACGTGATCGACGGTGTGCCGAGACGGATGCCGCTCGGGTCGAATGGCTTGCGCGGGTCGTACGGCACCGTGTTGTAGTTGCACTCGATGCCGGCCTTGTGCAGCGCCTGCGCCGCGGGCTTGCCGTTGATGCCGCGCGGCGTCACGTCGATCAGGATCAGGTGGTTGTCCGTCCCGCCGGAGATCAGCCGAAAGCCGCGCTCGCCGAGGGCTTCGGCCAACGCCTTCGCGTTCGCCACGGTTTGCCGCGCATAGCGCTTGAAGTCGTCGGTCATGGCCTCTTTCAACGCGACGGCGATCGCGGCGGTCGTGTGGTTGTGCGGTCCGCCCTGCAGCCCCGGGAAGACCGCCCGGTCGATCTCCTTCGCGTACGTGCCGTCCGAGAGCACCATGCCGCCGCGAGGTCCGCGCAGCGTCTTGTGCGTCGTCGTCGTCGCGATCGGCGCATGCGGGAACGGGCTCGGATGGACGCCGGCCGCGACGAGGCCGGCGATGTGCGCGATGTCGGCGACGAGGATCGCGCCGACCGCTTTCGCGATCTGCGCGAACCCCTCGAAGTCCCAGATGCGCGGATACGCCGTGCCGCCGCAAATGATGATTCGGGGCCGCTCCTTGCGCGCGAGCGCTTCGACGCGGTCGAGATCGACGAGATGGGTGCTCGGGTCGACGTCGTACTGCACGGCACGGTAGAGCATGCCAGAGAAGTTCACGTTCCAGCCGTGCGTCAGGTGCCCGCCGAAGGGCAGCCCGAGCCCCATCACCGTCTCGCCGGGCTTCACGAGCGCGAGATACACGGCCTGATTCGCCGGCGATCCCGAGTAAGGCTGCACGTTCGCGTGCTGGACGCCGAACAAGGCCTTCGCGCGCTCGATCGCGATCGTCTCGATCCGGTCGATATAGTCCTGACCTTCGTAGTACCGGCGGCCCGGATAACCCTCCGAATACTTGTTGTTCAGGATCGAGCCCGTCGCCTCCATCACGGCCTGGGACGCGTAGTTCTCCGACGGGATCAGCCGAATGTAGTCGTGCTGACGCCGTGCTTCGTCGAGGATCAGACCGTGAATCTCGGGATCGGTGGCTGCCAGAGCCGGCATATCCGACATAGCTTTCCTCTTGACTGAATCCATCCGTGCGTTCGGCGGCGGGAGCATGGCGCCGGCGGGTGCGCCATTCTAGCGAACTCGACGCGCGAGCGGGGGCTTGGCCGCGGCGAATCCCGATCCGTCGACGAACGTACCGTAGCGTCTCCGCCCTGCCGCCCGGATCAAAGCGACGCGCGCAACCCGACGGTAAAGCTGCGCCCGGGCAGCGGCGCGAGATCCTTGACGATCGACGTCGCCTTGCGCGCCTCCTCGTCGAGCAGATTCGAGCCCGTCACGACGAGGTCGAGCGGCCGCGGTCCGCCGTCCCGCAACCTCAACCTGACGTCGAAACCGAGCAGCGTGTAGCCGTCGGTCGGCGTCTCGAACGGCGCAACGCGGCGCCGAGCCTCGTGACGAGCCGCTTCGACGCCGGCGACGATACGCGCGTCGTGATATTGCCATCGAATCCCGTACCGCCGCGGCGGGATTCGCGGTAACGGCTCGCCGGTCGCGAGCTCGGCACGCACGGCGTCGCCGTGCACACGCAGATCGACCTCGCCGCGCCCGACTTGCGCGACCGTCACGAAGAGCTCCGCCTCGGCGCCGGTCAACGTCGCATCGCGCTGCACGTGCGTGAAGATCGGCAGCCCGGTCGACGCATCCTCTTCGCCGGTCTCGGCGAGATAGACGAAGTCGTCGTAGTCGGTGTGGAACGCCGTTACCGCCCACGTGATCCGGCCGTCCGTGCGGCGCAGCCCGACATCGACGTGTCTTGCGGCCTCGACGTGGAGGTGCGGGTCGCCGATCTCGAACGTGCTCGACGCGAGGTGCGGGCCGTGCGCTGGGGCTTATACAAAGAGACGAGCCCAAGAGAGGGACTCCCATCTAGTATGCCGTCTTCTGATGGAAAAAAAAACAAATAAACCAAGGTATAGAGTCACTGTGTCCATATTCTGAATGACGACTACAGTTCCAAA
>PKRJ01000030.1 GCA_017577365.1 Gammaproteobacteria bacterium
GCGCACGATCGACCGCTACTGCACCGAGTGCCACAACGACATCGAGTTCACGGCCGATCTCTCCTTCGAGAGAATGAGCCCGGAGACCGTCGGCGAGCACGCGGAGCGGCTCGAGCTGGCCGTGAGGAAGCTGCGCGGCGGGGTGATGCCCCCGTCCGGCGCGCCGCGGCCGGAGGAGGACGAGCTCGCCGGGCTCATTGCCTGGCTCGAGCGCGCGCTCGACGAGGCGGGCGAGGCTCGCGGCGATTGGGCGGGGTCGATCCCGCCGCATCGGGTGAACCGCAAGGAATAAAGGAACGCGATCCGCGATCTGCTCGCGCTCGACATCGATACGTCGACGCTGCTCCCGCAGGACGAGGTCGTCGAGCACTTCGACAACATCGCATCGGGGCTCCAGGTCTCGCCGTCGTTCATCGAGCAATACGTCACCGCAGCACGCATCGTCGCCGTGCAGGCGGTCGGGCGGCCCGACGCGCGACCCGGCAGTCAGACGTATTTCGCGGGTCCCGGCACGCAGCACACGCACGTCGAAGGTCTGCCGCTCGGCACGCGCGGCGGCATGCTCGTCGAGCACTATTTCCCGTCGGACGGCGAGTACGTCATCAACATCGCCGACATGGCGACACATATCTGGGGCAACGACATGGAGTTCGAGAACCATGTCGTCGTGCTCCTCGACGGCAGGATCGTCTACGAGACCGTCCTCGGCGGTGAGGAGGATATGCGCGCATACGATCAGATCCAGAACGGCGTGATGGAGCAGATCAATGCGCGCCTGAAGAATATCCGCTTCTTCGCGACGGCCGGCCCGCACAAGGTCGGCGTCACGTTTCGCCGTAGAACGTTCGCCGAGTCGGACGACCAGCTGCGAATGTTCGTCCCCGGCGGCGGCCAGGACCGGGTCTTCCGCGTGAGCTCGTTCGAGATCAGCGGACCGTTCAACCCGCAAGGGTTGAGCTCGATGCCGAGCCGCGAGCGCATCTTCACGTGCCATCCGGACCGAGGCGACGATCCCGATCTCTGCGCCGAGCAGATCATCACGGAGATCGGCCGCCGCGCGTATCGCCGCCCGCTCGGCGAAGCGGACCTGACGGAGCTCCTCGCGTACTACCGGGACGGCTTGGCGCGCGGAGGCTTCGAGGAGGGCATCCGCACCGCGCTGACCGGTATCCTCGCGAGCCCCTACTTCCTCTACCGCGTCGAGGGCGTGCCGGAAGGCGTCGCACCCGGGGACGTTTATCGCATCGACGATCTCACACTCGCGTCGAAGCTTTCGTTCTTCCTGTGGAACTCGATTCCGGACGACGCGCTGCTCGCCGCGGCGGAGCGCGGAGCGCTGTCCGACGAGGCGACGCTCTTCGCGCAAGTCGATCGGATGCTCGAGGATCCGCGCGCCGAGACCCTCGCGAGCAATTTCGTGCACCAGTGGCTCGACATCAAACGGATCGAAGAGGTCGAGCCGGACACGCAGATCTTTCCTTACGCGTCGGGCCGCGGCGATCCGCGGGAGGACTATCTCACCGAGCTCACGCTGTTCGCGAAGAGCATCTTCGACGAGAACCGCAGCGTCGTCGATCTGATGACCGCGAGCCACACGTATCTCAACGAGCGCGTCGCGCTGCTGTACGGCATCACCGACGTCAAGGGCGACCGCTTCCGCCGCGTCGAGCTCGCCGACTCGAGGCGCTGGGGGCTCCTCGGCAAGGGCGCGGTACTGATGGCCGCGGCGTATCCGAACCGGACGTCGCCGGTGCTGCGCGGTGCGTTCATCCTGGAGCACATCACCGGCACGCCGCCCGCCACGCCGCCGCCGAACGTCGAAGCGTTCCCCGAGAACGAGATCGGTCAAGGGCAGAAGCGCACGGTGCGCGAGATCCTCGCGGCGCATCGCGCGAATCCGGCGTGCAGCGGTTGTCACGGCGTGATGGATCCGCTCGGCTTCGCGCTCGAGAACTTCGACGCCGTCGGCACGTGGCGCGACCGCGACCGCTTCGCCGGCACCGAGATCGACGCCCAAGCCGAGCTGCCGGACGGGACCATCGTGAACGGTCCGGACGATCTGCGCGAAGCGCTGCTGCGCCGTCCGGAGCAGTTCGTGCAGACGTTCGTCGAGGGACTGCTGAAATACGCACTCGGGCGAACGCTCGACTATCGCGACATGCCGGCCGTGCGCAAGATCGTGCGCGAGTCGGCGAAGGATGATTACCGGTTCAAGTCGATCGTTCGGCAAGTCGTCGTTAGCGAGCCGTTCTTGATGAGGCGCGCGCCCGAGCTCGAGCCCGAGGGGACGATGGCCGCGAACGACGCCGCGCGATGACGCGCGGCTGAAAGACGGGGGCGAACCCGGCTGTTGGAGGGGAGAGGAAGGCATGTTCATCACGAAGAAACACCTGTCGCGTCGCGCGGTGTTACGCGGGGCGGGAGCATGCATCGCGCTGCCGTTGCTCGACGCGATGATCCCGGCGGGCGTTGCGTTCGCGCGGACGGCGGGCCAGGCGCCGCATCGGCTTGCGTTCGTCGGCTTCCCGCACGGCGCCGTGATGAGCAAGTGGTCTCCGAAACAGGCGGGTCGCGACTTCGAGATGTCGCCGATCCTTAAACCGCTCGAGCCGTTCCGCGAGTACCTGACGATCGTCTCGGGCCTGCGTAACAAGCCGGCCGAGAGCCCCGAGCCGCACGAATTCGTCGAGCGGACCTGGCTGTCGTGCGTTTCGCCGAAGGACGCGGGCGTGATCGGGCCCGACGCGGGCGTCACCGCGGATCAGCTCGCGGCGCGGTACATCGGCCAGGATACGCGCTTGCCTTCGCTCGAGCTCACGACGGCCCAGCGCGGCGCGCAGATGTCGTGGCGCACGCCGACTCAGTCGCTGCCGCAGGAGCGCAATCCGCGCACCGTCTTCTACAAGCTGTTCGGTCAGGGAGATACCGACGAGGAGCGCGCCGCGATCATGTCCGAGACCGGCAGCATCCTCGATCGCGTCCAGGAGCAGGCCGCGCGGCTCAAGAGTCGTCTCGGTCCGACGGACCGCGCCGCGCTCGACGTCTATCTCGACTCGGTCCGCGAGATCGAGCGACGCGTGCAAATGGCGCAGGCGCAGGATACGTCCGATCTCGGCATCCCTGACGCGCCCATCGGCGTACCGAACGATCTCGATGCGCACTTCAAGCTGATGTTCGACCTGATGGCGCTCGCGTTCCAGGCCGACCTCACGCGGATCATCACGTTCTCGATGGACCGCGAGGCGAGCATGCGGACGTACAACAATATCGGGATCTCCGAGGCGTTCCATCCGCTGTCGCACCACGCGAACGATCAGACGAAGCTCGACCGCCTCGCGGTGATCCAGAACTATTTCACGAAGGTCTTCGCCTCGTTCGTCGAGCGTCTCGCGAATACGCCGGACGGCGAAGGCACGCTGCTCGATCATTCGATCATCCTGTTCGGCAGCAACATGAGCGACAGCAACGTCCACAACCAGGATCCACTGCCGGCGGCGATCCTCGGACGCGCACACGGCCGGATCAAAGGCGGGCAACATCTCGTCTACCCGCAGGATTCGCGTTTTGCCGACTTGCTGCTCACGATCCTGCACCGCGCCGAGATCCCGATCGAATCGATCGGCGATAGCGGGGGCACGTTCGCGGAGGTCTGACGTGCGCGCCGCGACGATCATCGTCGCGTTCGCCGCGCTCTTCGCGGGCGCGGCGTTCGCCGGCGAGAAGGCTTCGCTGGTTGCCGCGGCCGAGACCGGCGATCGCGCCAGGGTGCTCGAGTTGCTCGCGGCCGGCGGCGATCCGAACGAGCGCGCGGCCGACGGTGCGACGGCGCTGATGTGGGCTGCGTATCACGGCGACGCGGCGCTCGCGAAGGCGCTCGTCGACGCGGGCGCGGACATCGAGGCGCGCAACGAGTTCGGCACGTTCGCGCTCCTCGAGGCGGCGATTGTCGGCGCGTCGGATGTGATCCGCGTGCTGCTCGAGGCCGGCGCCGATCCGAACGCCGAGAATCCCGAAGGCGAGACGCCGCTGATGGCTGCCGCGCGGGCGGGCAGCATCGACAGCGCGAAGCTTCTGCTCGACGCGGGCGCGGACGTCAACGCGAAGGAGCGTTGGGGCGGGCAATCGGCGCTGATGTGGGCCGCGGCGCAGCGTCAGCCGGCGATGGTGAAGCTCCTGGTCGATCACGGCGCCGACGTCGACGCACGCGGGGCGATCCGGCGTTGGGAGCGGAAAGTCATTCGCGAGCCGCGGCCGAAGGATATGAACCAGGGCGGGTTCACGCCGCTGCTCTATGCGGCGCGCGAGGGCTGCGTCGAGTGCGCCAGGCATCTCGTCGAGGCCGGCGCCGACATCGATCTTCCCGACCCGCATCGCGTCACGCCGCTGAACATGGCGCTGCTCAATCTCAACTTCGATCTCGCGGCGTATCTGATCGAAGCGGGCGCGGACGTGAACAAATGGGATTTGTACGGCCGTACGCCGCTGTATCTCGCGGCGGACACGAATACGCTGCCCGTCGCCGGTAACGGCTCGATGGTCGTGCTGCCGAGCACCGACAAGCTTACGGCGCTCGACGTCGCGAAAATGCTCCTCGAGCGCGGCGCCGATCCGAATATCCAGCTCAAGCGCCGTCCGCCGTATCGCAATGTGCCGCAGGACCGCGGCGGCGACTCGATCCTCTCGCAAGGCGCAACACCGTTGCTGCGCGCCGCGCGGGCGGGCGACGCACCGTTCGTGAAGCTGTTGCTCGAGCACGGCGCGCTCGTCGACCTGCCGAGCAATCAGGGCGTCACGCCGCTGATGGCGGCCGCCGGCGTCGAGTACGGTCAACGCGTGACGCGCGGACGAAACCGCACCGAGGAAGGCGTGCTCGAGACGATGCGGCTATTGCTCGAGGCCGGCGCCGATATCAACGCGCGCTCGGTGATCGAGCCTCGCGGCGAGACCGCCGCGCATCTGCTCGTCATCGAGCAGCGGCTGAGCGATTACAGCTACGACTATCGCGGGCGTCAGGTGCCGAGTCCGCGCGCCGTGCCGCACCGAACCGCTTTGCACGGCGCGGCGATGAACGGCTTCACGTCGTTCGTCGAGTTTCTCGTCGAGAACGGCGCGGATCTCTACGCGAAGGACGCGAACGGCGCGACGCCGCTCGATCTAGCGCTCGGCCGCTATCCGTCGCGTGCGCCGGTCGAGCCGCATCTCGAGACGGCCGAGGTGCTCGAGCGGCTGATGGCGGCGAATTCGCCGCCCGACCCGGAGCTGACCGCCGGCCGCCGGTAGGCGGCCGGCAACCGCCATCTACACGAACTGACGCCGGTCCGCGGTCGGGGCGGTGCGGCCCGGCCCATGCTCAATCGAGGAGGGGGCAATGATCTCGTCGATACGTTGGCCGGCATTCGCCGCGCTCGTGCTTTTCGTCATCGGCGCGTCGGCTCAAGAGCCGACGTGGATCGGCTCGTGGGGGGCGTCGCCGCAGCCGCCGACCCCCGGCGGCGGTCCGTTCCCCGCGACGCCTTCGTTCGAGAACCGCACGATCCGGCAGATCGTGCGGCTCAGCGCGGGCGGTTCGCAGCTGCGATTGCGGCTCACCAACGAATACGGCACCGCGCCACTCGTCGTCGGTGCGGCGCGGGTCGCGCTCGCGGACGAGGAGGGCCATCCGATCGAGGATACTGAGCGGGTCGTGACGTTCGCCGGCGAGGTCTCGGTGAAGATTCCGGCCGGGGCGCCGTGGATCAGCGATCCGATCGATCTTCCGGTCGACGATCTCGCGCTCCTCTCCGTGAGCCTCTATTTCCCCGAGCACACGGGGCCCTGCACGTGCCATGCGACCGGCATGCAAGCGGCCTTCGTGTCCGCGCCGGGAGACCACACGGCGGGCGTTTTCGAGCCGGAGCAGACGATCCAATCGCGCGCGTTCCTGTCCGGCGTGGACGTGCTCACCGTCGCGGACAGCGTCATCGTCACCCTCGGCGATTCGATCACGGACGGCGTGGGCTCGACGCCCGGAGCGAACCGCCGCTGGCCCGACGTGCTCGCCGAGCGGCTGGCCGTGCGCGGGCGCTTCGGCGTCGTCAATCACGGCATCAGCGGCAACCGCGTGCTCGGCGACGGCGCCGGCGTCAGCGCGCTGGCCAGATTCGATCGCGACGTGCTCTCGGTGCCGGGCGCGACTCACGTGATCGTGTTCGAGGGCGTCAACGATCTCGGCCTGGCGTTCGGCGTTTTCGGGGCGCCGGGACGCGGCGGCTTCGCGCTGCCGCCGGGCGTGGACGTGAACGTCGACTCGATGATCGCGGCTTATCGCCAGCTCATCGCACGCGGGCGAGCCGCGGGCCTTGCGGTCATCGGCGCGACCATCGCGCCCTACGAGGGCGCCGCGTATTACTCGGAGCAAGGAGAGGCCGTTCGACAAGCCGTCAATCGCTGGATTCGCGAAAGCGGCGAGTTCGACGCGGTGCTCGATTTCGACGCCGTCCTCCGGGACCCCGAGCGGCCGTCCCGAATCAGAGACGGCTTCCATAGCGGCGATTTCCTGCACGGCAGCGACGCCGGCTACCGGGCCATCGCCGAGTCCATCGACCTCGCCCTGTTCGTCAAGGACTGAGACGGGACGCCCCGGCGGGCCGGGCCGGGGGAGTGTCGTTTGCGACAAGAATTTGGTCGCACTCAGACATTTTCTTCCCCGGCGAACTCGTGGAGCATCGCTACGCAAGGGCAGCAGCGTAGGGGCTGGAGGGATGACACTGGAAGCTACACGCACGGAAGCATTCGCGCGGCAATCCGTCGCCAGCGCGCCAAGGCCGGCACCGACGAGACGCGTCGACGGGTACTCGGACGGGATGCTCGTGCCCGCGTCCGCCAGAGGGCGGAAGCGGCTCGAGCGGATCATCGAGGCGGCCACCGAGCTCTTTCTCAGGGACGGCTTCATCGCGACGTCGATCGAAGCGGTGCTGGAGGCGTCGGGCGGCTCGAAGGCGACGCTGTACAGCTACTTCTCGACGAAGGAGGACCTGTTCCGGGCCGTCGTCGACGAGGCGATTCGCGGCATTGCGCCGCCGCGGCTCGAGCGGCGCGGCGATATCCGGACGACGCTGACGGAGTACGTCGTGCGCACTTTCGAGTGCCTGTCGGCGCCGCGGCACCGCGCGCTGCTCAGGCTCGCGATCATCGAGCGGGAGCGTTTCCCCGATCTCGCGCGCCGCTACTACGAGCATGGGCCGATGCAGAGCCGTCAGGCGCTCGTGCAGCTGTTCCGCGAGCTCGAGAATCAGCGCGTGCTGCGTCCCGGGACGGCGGCCGACGTCGCCGACCTCTTCATCGGCTCGCTGACCCACTCGTGGCTCCTCGAGGCGTTGTTCCTCGGCGACGATCGGATACCATCGACCGACGAGATCCGAGAGAAGGCGGCGCGAATCGTCGAGCGTTTCCTCGCGTCGGCACGTAACGGCTGAACGCGGCCGTAGCGAAGCGCGCCCTCTCTCGGGCGTCCCCCCGGCCGAGAGAGGGCTGCGCATGCCGAAAGCGCCGACGTTGCCGATAGCGATCTGGGTCACCGGATCGCCGGTACCCCCCGCCGAGCAGCGCGCGGGCTCGTTCGCGGACATGATTCGCGCGGGCGTCGGCGGGGCCTGGCGCGGACCGTGGTCGATCGTCGATGTCGTCGACGAGTCCGCGCCGCTCCCCGCACCGGACGACGTCGCCGGCGTGATCGTCACGGGATCGCCGGCGCGGATCGCCGACCAGTTGCCTTGGATGCACCGGGTGCAGCATGCGCTCCGCCTGCTCGTGGAGCGCGAGGTGCCGGTGCTCGGCATTTGCTTCGGGCACCAGCTGCTCGGGCAAGCGCTCGGCGGGCGGTCGGGCCCGAATCCGCTCGGCCGCGAGATCGGCACCGTCGAGCTCGAAAGCCGTTCCGATGGCGGGCTCCTGCCACCCGAGCGTCGTTTCCTCGTCTCGATGACGCACCTCGACGTCGTCCTGGAGCTGCCGCCGGGGGCGGAGCCGATCGCGGCGACGGCGCTCGACCGTCACTCCGCGATTCGATTCGGCCGACGTGCCTGGGGCGTGCAGTTTCATCCGGAGTTCGACGGGGCGATCGTACGCGATTACATCGCCGCGCAGCGGGACGCGCTGATCGACGAGGGTTTCGACCCCGACGCGCTCGCCGCGGCAACCCGTGATACCCCCGAATCCGCGTCGATCCTCATGCGATTCGCCGAGCACGTGACGGACTACATCGCCGGCTCTCGCGCTATAGCGGCGCGTTGACGGGCCGTCGCCCGCCGTGGTACTAGCCCCGGAAAAAGCGACTCCGGGGGGAGCCATGAGTTCGATTGGACGACGCGGCGCGCTGGCCGCGCTGCTCGCGATGGTCTTAGCGCCGCTCGGCGCCCAGCAGAGCATTCCGATCCAGAACGGGGCGCCCGTCCCGCCGCCGGGGCTACCGGTTCCGCCGCTGCCGAACGAGCCCATCGTCTACCCGACCGCGGAAGGGATGGACATCCGGGTCTCGGTCGTCGCGCGCGGCCTCGAGAACCCTTGGAGCCTCGCTTTCTTACCGAACGGCGACATGCTCGTCACGGAGCGCAACGCCGGGCGGCTGCGCCTGATCCGCGACGGCGCGCTCGTGCCTGCGCCGGTTGCCGGCGTGCCCGAAGTTCGAGGCGTCGGTCTCTCGGGGTTGATGGACGTCGTGCTTCATCCGCGCTTCGACGAAACGCGCTTCGTCTATTTGAGCTACAACAAGCCGTTCGGCGAGCAGGCGGGATTGGCAGTCGCGCGCGGGCGATGGAACGGCCAAGCGCTGACCGACGTGCGGGATATCTTCGAGACGCGCGATGCAGGCAGCATCTCGCGGCTCGCGTTCGGCGCGGACGGCATGCTTTACGTCACGACGTTCGGCGGCACCGGCGACGCTGCCCAGGATCCTTCGAGCCTGGCCGGCAAGGTTCTGCGCCTGAGAGACGACGGGAGCGTGCCTCCCGACAACCCGTTCGTCGGCCGGTCGGGTTATCGCCCGGAAATCTTCACGATGGGGCATCGCAGCCCGCTGGGTCTCGCGCTGCATCCCGCGAGCGGGCAGCTATGGGAAGTCGAGATGGGCCCGAACGGCGGCGACGAGCTCAACGTGCTCAGGCCGGGAGCGAACTACGGATGGCCGGTCGTGAGCTACGGGCGAACGTATCCGGGTCCGTGGCAATCCGAGAAGGGATCGACGCACGAGGGCTTCGAAGCTCCGCTCGTCTACTGGATGCCGTCGATCTCGACGTCCGGCCTCGCGTTCTACACCGGGAACCGCCTGCCGAAGTGGAAGGGCGACGTCTTCGTCGGCGGCATGCGCTACGGCGAGATTCCGGGCACGGGCAGACTCGAGCGCGTGCTGTTCAACGAGAACATGGAAGAGCTTCGTCGCGAATCGCTTCTCGTGGATCTGCGCCAGCGTATTCGCGACGTTCGCCAAGGACCGGACGAGCTGCTCTACCTCGTGACGGATCACGCGACCGACGGTGCCGTGCTGCGCATAGAGCCGGCGAACTGAGTGAGCGATAGCCGCACGCGGGGGACGGCTTCGCGACGCGGCGATTCGCTTGCCGGGTAGAGACTCTACCTGGGCGCTGCTCTTAGTACGCGCACTGACACTCTGCCGTGATCGCGACGATTCGGCACGAAAGCGGCGCGCCGCTCAGGCATCGATATCGGTCGAGCTCGCGCCGGCTCGTCTCGATGTAGTCGAAAGCGTCGAGATAGATCTTCGTCGGATCGAGCCGTTGCGCTGGTTCGGATGCGAGGCCGCCGGCGCTGCATCCACCCACCACTGTTGCAAGCACCGCCATCGTCCATGCTGTTTGCATCTTGGCTGCCTCCGTGCCGCGCCGGAAACGCAGGGCCGACGGGCTCGCCAGTCGCGCTCCGGCGAGAAAGACGCGAAGAGCACCAACCATGCCAAAGGGTATCGACGTCGAATGGGCGGACGTGCTGAAGTACGCATCGATACGCGCGATGCCGCTATCGATTCGTTACGGAAACGACGGCGCTCGACTCATTACCTCGCGCCGCGAAACGTCATCGTATCGGCGAAACGCGTTCGAGCCTCGCGCGTCGCTCTCGCCACAGTCTCGCTCACGCATACGTAACATCCGAAAGAATCGCCTGTGCGCGGGTAATGCTGCTTGTGGTGGGTTGGCGACATGCTGTAGCATCCGACACCGCTAGCGAACCGAGTAACTCGGTTCGCGCAACAGAGGGGGGCACGGACATCATTTGAGTCCAGCCGAGTCGAGAGCCATGGATGCTCCCGTTTCGGCGGCGCGCATTCAGCGGAACGCGAGGACGCAGAGTTTCGGCTATGGGAGATTTCATCCAGTTTATCGAAAACAGTGCGGTCGCGGTTTGGGTCCGCGAGTCGCCGTCGATCTTCGCCTACACTTCGATTCTGTCGCTGCACGCGATGGGCTTGGCGGTCGTCGTCGGGCTCGGCAGTGTCGTGTCGTTGCGATTGCTCGGATTTTTCAAGGATCTGCCGGTGGCGCCGCTGCTGCGGCTCTTTCCGGTGATGTGGATCGGCTTCACCGTCAACGCGATCTCGGGTCTCTTGCTGCTCGCGGCGAACATGTCGAACATGCTCGCGAACGTGATGTTCATCATCAAGATCGTGCTGATCGCCGTCGCGCTGGTGAACATGGAGCTGCTGCGTCATCGTCTCACCGCGTACGCGCAGGCGGGTGAAGCGCCGTCGGAACAGATCAGCGCAATCCCGCAGATTCGCGCTCTCGCCGCGAGCGCGATCGTCTTGTGGGTTGCCGTGATCATCGCGGGCCGCTTGACGGCGTACCCGAATTTCGTCGCCGCGCTCTTCAGCTAGGGGACTCGCGTCATGGAGTTTTTGGCTAATCTGCTCGAGAGCACGAATCTCGGTACTTTCGTCAACGCCTACGATTGGGTGTGGCCGCTGTGCGAGATTTTCCACTTCGTCGGCATGGCCGCCCTGATCGGCACGGTCGGCCTCGTGGACTTGCGCATCCTCGGCTTCGCGAAGTCGATTCCGATCGCCGCGCTGGAGAAGCTGGTGCCGATTGGCGTCGTGGGTTTCTTCTTCAACCTCGTCAGCGGGTTCATCTTCGTCGCGGGCAATCCGGTCGGCGGACCGATCGAGTATCTGGAGAACCTGTCGCTGCAGCTGAAGTTGCTGTTGATCCTGATCGCGGGCATCAACGTGCTGATCTACTACTTCGGCGGCATCGCGCGGCAAGCGGATGCCGTTCCGCCGGGCGGAGATGCGCCGCGCTCGGCGAAGGTCGTCGCGGCGACGTCGTTGATCGCGTGGTTCGGCGTGATCTTCTTCGGCCGCATGATCATGTACAACGACACGTTGCTCTACGCGCTCGGGCTCTGACGAGAGCGCGTTACGGCCCGTCGACGGTGTGTTCGCCGGCCCGCCCGCGAAAGCGGCGCGGGCCGGTGTCGTTTCGGGAGTGTCGTCGTGAGGTAGGCTTCTTGCCGAAACGCGCGGATGCGGCGACGGCGCTCAGGCGTCGTGCTGCGCGCCGACGGCGAGGAAAGCCTTGCAGCTCGCGAGCGCGTCGTTCTCGTGCTCCGGGATGCCGTCACAGATCGAGGACATGCGACGGCGCAGCGCGTCCAGCGTGTCGTCGCGCCCGGGCTCGGCCGCCCATTCCCGCAGGCTCTCGTCGAGCGTCTCGAGACGGGCGCGTGTGCGGCGATAGATCTTGTCCGGGCCCTCGAGCTCGCCAAGCACGTCGAGCGCAGCGTCGCGGATCGCGGCCTCGTCCTCGGGAAACATGCGTAGCAAGCCGCGCACCCAATTCACGCCCCACTGGAAGCGCGTCGCGGGGCCCGACGAGGCGCGGTAGGCGCGCTCGAGCCACGCGATCGCGGCGCCGTATCGGCCCATCATCTCGTCGAGCCAGGCGAGATCGGCCATGTGGTAATAGGGGGTGCGAGAGCTCGCGAGCTCGTTCTCGGCGATCGCGTATGCCGACTCGATGTCGCCGAGGGCGACGAGCAGATTGATCGCGCCGTTGACGGCGCCGCGTCTCGCGGGCGATGCGCCGACTTCGCCCAAGGTCTCGTCCACGGCACGCCGCGCGTCGGCCGCGAGTGAAGCAGGCACGCCTGTAGGATCGAGCGCGGAGAACGCCTGCATCTTGCTGCGGAGCGCGGCGAGCCGGTCGCCGGGGCTGAAGCGCGCATCGCGCGCCGCCTCGTCCATCGTGTGCGTCCAAGCCTCGAGCAAATCGCGCGTATGCTCGGGCTCCAGCGTTTTGGCCGCGCTGAAGTACTCGTCGCCGAGCTCGCGCAGCGCGTCGGCGATCGCGACCGAGCGCTCGGGATCGGTGACGATCTCGCGCACGCCGCGGACGAGCCGGCGCTGCCACGCGATCGCGTCGGGCGATTCCGCCGTCGATTGGACGGCGAAAGCGGCCGCGGCCACCGTCAAGCGGGCGCTCTCGACCGGCATGTGACCCGCGCACGCATCCGCGGCTTTCTCGAGCGCCGCGGCGAGCTCCAGCGCGCGCTCGTCGGAGGCGTCTTCGAGGCCCCAGCCGTTGTAAGCGAGCCGGCGGCAGTCGTTCTCCGAAAGCCGCGCGGAGCGGGCCGCCGCGAGCACGTCGTCGAGCGGGCGCACGTCGCCGAGCACGAGGTCGAGCATCTCGGCATAGACTTCGAGCGGCATGCCTCCGGCGATGCGCGCGAGCTCAGTGCGGTCGGGCGCGAGCGCGAGCACCGTCGGGTAGCCGGCCACGCCGAAGATCTCGGCCCAGCGTTGTGCGCCCGCGTCATCGCCGTCGAGATAGACGGGAACGAGCAGCGAGAGCTTTCGGGCCACGTCGTCGCGCGAAAACACGTGCGCCTCGAGATCCGCACAGTAGGGACACCATTCCGCACCCCAATAGAGCAGCACCGGCTTGCTCTCGGCATGCGCCGTAGCGAACGCGGCGTCGATCTCGCCGCGCAGCCAGCCGGCGATCGCGTCACGGCTCGGCGCACGGGTCGGCTTGGGCAGGGCGGCGGACGGCGCCGCGTCGTCCGTTTGCGGTGCGAAGCTTGCCGTTTCCGCCGGGCTCGGCGGGCTTTCGCCGCACGCCGCGCATGCGGCGGCGATCACGAAAGAAAGGGGGAGCAACTGTCGCCGCTGCGTCATCGGTTTCTCCTTACCGGTCGTGAAACGGTATCGCCTCGGCCACGGGGCCGCTCGAGACCATAGCCAGGATGGTATAGGCAGTTTCCCCAGCGAGCATCTGCCCCGGCGCTGGAGCGGTTGAGCTACAATGTCGAGCCAACGCCTGACTCTTATGTCAATCTCGCGTTCATAGAGGAATACCGTGAGCAACTTCGAGACGCAATTGAGAAAGATGCGCAGCGAGAAGGGATTCATCGCTGCATTGGATCAGAGCGGGGGCAGCACGCCGAAGGCGCTGCGCCTCTACGGCATCGACGAAAGCGCCTGGTCCACCGAGGAGCAAATGTTCGATCTGATCCATCAGATGCGAACCCGAATCATCACGAGCCCGGCGTTCAACGGCGACCGGATCCTCGGTGCGATACTCTTCGAGCGCACGATGGACAGCGAGATCGAAGGTCGGCCGACGGCGGACTATCTGTGGGACGTCAAGAAGGTCGTGCCATTTTTGAAGGTCGATAAAGGTCTCGCCGCCGAGAGCGACGGCGTGCAGCTGATGAAGCCGATCGACAATCTCGATTCGCTGCTTGCGAAAGCGAAGGGCAAGAACATCTTCGGAACGAAGATGCGATCGGTGATCAAGCAAGCCAACGAGGCGGGTATTCGCGCGATTGTCGAGCAGCAGTTCGAATACGCGCGCCAAATCTTGCAGACGGGCTTGATTCCGATCGTCGAGCCGGAGGTCGACATCCACTGCCCGGACAAGGCTCGCGCCGAGGAGCTGCTGAAGAAGGGCATTCGCGCCGAGCTCGACAAGCTCGATCCGGATCGGCCGGTCATGCTGAAGCTGACGCTGCCCGACGTGGACAACTTCTACCGCGACCTCATCGAGCACCCGCGCGTCTTGCGCGTCGTCGCGCTCTCGGGCGGTTATACGCGCGCCGAGGCCAACGAGCGTCTGGCGCGTCAGAACGGCATGGTCGCGAGCTTCTCGCGAGCGCTCGTCGAGGGGCTGACTGCGCAGCAGTCGGACGAGGAGTTCAATCGCGCGCTCGACGAGTCGATCGAGAGCATCTATCGCGCGTCGATCACCTGAGCCCGGAAGGACCGATCCGAGAGGGTCTGACCCTGTTCCAACGGAAATAGGGTCAGACCCTGGCTTCGATCACTCGTTGCCGCGGTAGCGTCCGACGTAGGCCGCTTTCGCGAGGACCTTACCCTTCATCGCTTCGAGCAGCTCCGCGCGGCCGGCGGTCTCCGGCAGATCCAACGTGTCGTTCAGCGCATAAAGCTCGAACACGTAATGGTGATAGCGCGGACCCGGAGGCGCGCCAGGACCCATGTACTCGTTGGTGCCGCGGATATTTCGGCCTTGCACGGCACCCTCGGGGAGTCCTCCTTCGGGAATGCCGCCGGCCTCCGCCGGTATGTTCCAGACGATCCAGTGCAGCACGTCGTCGGTGCCGCCGCCGAGCGCGACATCGATATCGTGGAAGATGATCGCGTAGCTGACCGTGCCTTCCGGCGCATTCGAGAACGTGAAGCCCGGCTGCACGTTCTCGCCGCGGACGACGTACTTGTCCGGGATGATCCCGCCGTCCTCGAACGCGTCGGAGCTCATGACGAGCTGCGGAAGCCGGAATCCGCCGCCTTGTGCCGCCGCGGGTTGAGGAAGGGCAATCACCGCCGCCAGCGTGAAGATCACGCTCAAGACCCGAGAAGTCATGAGAATCCTCCCTGTGTCGTTCTCGGCGCGAGTATAGCAGGCGGCCGAGAAAGGCCGGCGGCATGAAAGGTTCCGGCTGCCGATGGACCTTCGACCGCCGCCGGCTCGGGCGGCTCCGGCTCTACAACGTATAGAGATAGCGAACGAGGTCCTGCTTCTCTTGGGCGTTCAGCTGGAGCCCGAGCACGAGGTTGAAGAACTCCACGGCGTCGTCGAGGGTCAACAAGCGTCCGTCGTGCAGATACGGCGGGCTGTCCTTGATGCCGCGCAGCGGGAAGGTCTTCGTGGGGCCGCCGTCGGACATTTTCCGTCCGTTGACGATCTCGTCCTCGTTGTAGAAACGCTCGACCTTGAGGTCATGCATGAAGTTGTCGCTGAAGATCGGCGGCGGATGACATTCGAAGCAGCGGCCCTTGCCGAAGAAGATCTGCTCGCCGCGCAGCTCCTGCTCGGTCGCCAGCTCGGGATCGAGCCTGCCGAACGGGTCGAGCTTCGGCGCCGGCGGAAAGTCGAGGATCTCCTGAAACTCGGCCATCGCGTGCACTTCGCTGCCGCGCTCGAGGAAGTTCACGCCCTTCTTCTGCGCGATCACGATGTCTCCGTCGAAGTACGCGGCACGCTGCTCGAACTCCGTGAAGTCCTCGACGGTTCGAAGCGCGCGCTGCGAGCCGAACAGCCGCTGCTGCTGCACGCCGCGCAGCGTCGGCGTGTCGATGCGGCGGCGCACTTCCTGCGGACGAATATCGCCGACGAGGTGAGTCGACGCGTTCGTATGGCCGTTCGCATGACAGTCGAAGCACGAGACGCCGAGATGCGGCTTCTCGCTGCGCCGATCGTTCGTCATGTTGAACTGCTGCTGCGGAAACGGGCTCACGAGCAGACGCAGTCCTTCCAGCTGCTTCGGGTTCAGAATGCCGTTGAAGAGCTCGAAAAAGTTCTGCGTCGTGACGAGCTGCCCCTGCGACACGTCGCCGAGCTCGGGTCGCGTGGTCAGGAAAATGGGCGGCGGGAACTCGGGCAGGAAATGCTCGGGAATGTCGAACTCGACGTCGAAGCGGTTCAGATCGCGTTGCTCTTGCGCGAGGATCTCGTCGATGTGGTGCTGGGGGAAGACCATGCCGCCTTCCTCGTGGAACGGATGCGGCAGAGGCTTGAACCCTTCGGGAAAGAGGTTTCGCGCGGCGATCTCCGATCTCGGCATCGCCGCGAGCTCCTCCCAGGAGCTCACGCCTTCCGGCAGCCGGACCCGGACGCCGCCTTGCACGGGCTTGCCGCGCGTCATCGTCACGCCTTGGACCGGCCGGTCCGATAGGTCGTAGCGCTGCTCGAGGAGATTCCTCGCGCGCTCCATGACCTCTTCCTTGCGGGCGCTGAATTCCTCGTAGATCTCCTGAAACGGACGCTCGAGCGCGACGGGCATATAGCTGGTTGCGCCGCGGGCGGGCTGGGCTTCGGGTGGATCGTCCTGCGCCGGCTGTTGAGCGCTCGCAGCGCAGGCCGCAACGACCGTCGCCACACAGACACCGAGCCTCGTTCGGCGAAGCACGTATTCGCAGGGGCGGCGAGAATCTCTGGACATCGGCTAAGTCTCCTGCTACGGATGACGCTGTCCCGTGAAAGGGCCGTACCCGCGTTTCGCGGGACCCACAGATGCCGGTTTGCAGAGTTCATGCCAGCGAAGTGCTGAGACGCGTGCACGGGAGGACGACCGAGCACAACCTGTCGCTCGTCGCCGCCGGCGCGGCGTTCTATGCGCTTCTCGCGATCTTTCCCGCGCTCGCGGCGCTCGTCGCTCTCTACGGCTTGTTCACCGATCCCGCAGTCGTCGGCGCGCAGATCGAGTCCGCATTGGATTTCGTGCCCGCGGACGCACGGAATCTGATCGCGTTGCAGCTCGAGCGCGTCGCGTCCGCGGGTCGCACGGCGCTGAGCGTCGGCGCCGGCTTGGCTTTCCTGCTCGCGCTCTGGAGCGCGGCGAAGGGCGTGAAATCCCTGATGATGGCGCTCAACATCGTGTACGGCGAGAAGGAAGCGCGAGGCTTCGTGAAGCTCAACGCCGTCGCTTTGCTGCTCACTCTCGTGGTGCTCGCGTTCGTGCTCGTTGCGCTCGCCGCGGTCGCCGTGCTGCCGGCGGCGATCGGCCTGCTGGATTTACCGCCGTTGCTCGAAGGGCTCGCCCGGTGGCTCCGATGGCCGCTGCTCGGCGCCGTGGGCGTCGGTATTCTCAGCGTGCTTTACCGCTACGCGCCGTCGCGCGCGCGTTCGGGCTGGCGCACGGTCGTCTACGGAGCCTCGGTCGCGATCGTGCTGTGGCTCGTCGGCTCGGCGCTGTTCTCCTTGTACGTCTCGAGCTTCGGCAGCTACAACGAGACTTTCGGCTCGGTCGCGGCGCCGGTCGTCTTGATGATGTGGTTCTATCTTTCGGCGTATTTCGTATTGCTCGGCGGCGAGCTGAACGCCGAGCTCGAGCGCGCGCTCGCCCCGGCCGACGAGCTCCCCGGCGCTGCGCATCGCTGAGCCGGCATCGGAGCGAGCGGGGGCCGTTCCCAGACGCTTCTTCAGAATTGTCCAGCTCGACACGGTTTGCTTTTCGGTCCGCCGCCGGCTCAGAATTGCGAGCAGGCCGAGGAGCCTGCGAACGCCGCGCGCTCGGCGTACGTCTCGGCGACACGGCCGTTCGAGACGCTGAATACGAAGGGGGGATCGAATGCCGAATGGGGGCCGCTCGTGGACGAGGCCGCTCGTCCTCGCCGTCGTCGCGTCTTCGCTGGTGTCGGTAGGCGCGGCGGAGGAGCCGGATCGTCCGGACTTCTCCGGCATCTGGTTTCCGAGTGGACGACCTTCGCCGAATCCGCCGCTGACCCCTGCCGCGGAGAAGCTGCGCGAACAGTATCTGGCGGAGTTCACGCTCGAAGACGATCCGGGCCGCTATTGCATCTGGCCCGGCATGCCGCGTGCTCCGTGGGGAGCGCCGTTCCCGATCGAGATCATCCACCGCCCGCAGGATGTCACGATGTATTGGGAAGGCTACGGCATGTATCGAAAGATCTACATGAAGGAGCATGCGCCTCCGCCGCCGCCGGTGTCTTCCGCGATGGGCTATTCGGTTGCGCATTGGGAGGGTGACACTCTCGTCGTCGAGACGACCCACCTGAAGCCGTACCCGTACATGAATCGCCTCGCGACGACGTCGGATGCGCATGTGCTCGAGCGGCTGTGGATGGAGAAGCGGGAGGTGGACGGCGGCGTCCGCACGTACTTGATCGACGAGATCGTGCTGACCGACCCGAAGCTCTACCGGGAGCCCGTCCGATTCCGGGCCGAGGCCGTGTTGCGGCCCGACATGCAGATGCTCGAATACACGTGCACGGATACGCTTTGGGAGGACTATCTCGAGCAGCGTGGATTGACGCTGCCCGACGTCGATGCGCTCCCGGACCCGACCGAGGACTGACCTATGAGAAAAAGTCTAACGGCCGCGTTCGCGGCGGCACTTTCGGCGGTTCCCATGCTGGGCGCCGCGCACCATTCGTTCGCCATCTACGACATGCAGACGGAGTACACGTTCGAAGGCGTCGTAGAGACGTTGAAGTTCCGTAATCCGCACATGGCGCTGACCCTAGTCGAGACCAAGGACGGCGAGCGCAGAGTCATCAATTTCGTCGAAGGCGCGCCGGCGAACATGCTCGTGCGGATGGGGTTCGACCCGGCGCACATTCAGCCCGGCAAACGAATCAAAGCCATCGGATCGCCCAGGAAGGACGATCCGAACGCGTACTTTCTGAAGACGATCATCCTCGAGGACGGCACGCGGTTCGATACGCTCGGTCCGGGAGGGCAGGAGAGGCGCTGACGGTATCGCGCGCGTTATTCGCGCGCGAGGCGCGACGCCTGCGTCGACACCATCGACGCCCGGGCGCGCTCGTCGTGATGCTCGGCCGATTCGGCCATTCGGGCCGGATTGGCATGAAACCTGCTTTTCTCAGCCCACGTCTCGCCGGGGTTCTCCCCCCCAGTTGCGCTGTTTCCGATCCTCCCCGGAACAATGTCCCCCGAAACAGCGTCCCCGGCGAGGCGCTTCCGCTTCAGACCTCGAGCTCGAAGCGAAACACAGTGCGCACTCCGACGATCTCGACCGGCTCCCCGCGGATGGTCGGCGGCCGATAACGTAGATTGATCGCGGCATCGAGCGCTGCCTCGTGGAACAGCGAGCTCGACGACTCGACGATGACCGGAGCGTGCACCTCGCCGTGCGGCGTGACCGTGTACTCGACGACGACGTAGCCCTCGATCCCCCGTCGCGCGGCGACGAGGGGATAGCTCGGCGGCCGGTAGACGACCGGCCGGAAGTCGCGCAGGTCGACCGAAGGCTGAATCATCGCGACGATCGCACGTGCATCGGGAGCGCTGAAGCGCGGACGATCCGTCCAGGAGGACGTCACGGCGGGACGGGCGACGCGGGCGTACGTGGGCTCGGGGATCGAAGGCCGAGCCGACGGAAACGGCCGCAAACGGGGCCGGACTTCGCCCAAGGGCGGCTCATCGTCCTGGACGGCGGGCTGGACCGCCGGGGCGTCGCGCTGCTCGCCGGCCGGTATCGACCGAGGGCCGGGCGAGCTTTCGACGGCGCTCGGCTGGGAGGGCGTTCCCTCGGCGCGCGCGCTCGCGGCGCTCCACCCGAAATCTGGCGAGAACATCCACGTCATCAGCAGGAACAGCGCGAGCGTGACTCCCGTGCCGCCGGTGGTCGCCGCGGTATAGCGCAGCATCGCGTAGTGGTTACGCCACGCCGCCTGGACCGCGGCGAAAGCCGGAACATAGACGGCGACGAGAGCGCGAAGAGAGCGAGCGAGCCATGGCGAGCGATGCAGCCACGATCCGAGCTCGGGTCGTTTCACAAACTCGCTCGCGATTGCAGAGAATGCACCGAGCCGCCGCTTCGCGTCGGTCGAGGCTTCCTCCGGCGGAACGCCGAAACGCAGGGCCTCCGCTTCGAGATCCTGGTAGTGGTCCTCGAGCTCCGACGCGAGGCGTGAGACGTACTTCGGCGAAACTCCCAAGGCGAGGAGCTGCTCGAGGAGGACGTTGATCTCAGAGTCTGCCCGCATCTTCGGCTCTTGGGCCGGGCCCCGTTCGCGTCCGGCCGCGGGACCGCCGAGGGTCATGCCCGACTGGGCTCTTCTAGCACCGAGCGCACCCCGTTGGAGATACGCTCCCATTGCTCCGTCAGGTGCTGAAGCCGTTTGCGTCCCTTCGCCGTCACCGAGTAATAGACTCGCGAACGACCGTTGACCGTCTTTCGGCGGGCCTTCAATGCGCCTTTCTGCTCCAGGCTGTACAACGCGGGATAGACGACGCCTTCCCCGAGCGCGATGGCGTCCCGCGTGGTCGCCTTGATCAGCTTCACGAGCTCGTATCCGTACATCTCTCGCCTGGCGAGCAAGCGCAGCACGAGCAGCTCGGGGACCCCGCTCATGAAAGGAGGATTGGTCTGCGCCACGTCGGTCCGCCCTGATGCCTTGAACGACCGAATGCTAGTGCGCCTGCGGGCGGCAGCGCAACGGCGGACGAGAAACTTTGCGCCCCGGCGGAAGGGGAGCGTGAGCGAGGAACGGAGCACGACGGAAACCGACCTTGACCGCTTGCCCCGCCGCCGGGATCATCCGAACGCAACTTTCGATCATCGTCGCCAAGCGCCGAACGGGAGGAATCGATGAGCGTTCGCTGGGTCGCTTGCTGCGCCGCAATCATCGCATTGCCGGTTGCGGCTCAGCCGGGCGGAGCGTCGCCGGAGGCCGAGCGGGTCGTGCAGGCGGCGCGGGCTCTCCTCGATGCCGTCGGCGGACCGCCGGGTCCGGTGGAGCTGATGACGGGGGTCAGCCGGCGCGATCGCTTGCTTCTCGCTGGCGACGACCCGGAACGCGAGAACTGGACCTACTGGCCGACGGAGCGCGCGGGGCTTCCGCTCGAGCTGATGACGGCGCAGCAAAGGCTGCTCGCGCATGACTTGCTGCGCACCGTGCTGAGCTCGCAAGGGTACGGTAAAGTCACGAACATCATGCAGTTAGAGCAGTTTCTCAAGGTCACGGATGAGATCGGGTTTCCGCGCGACGTCGGCAATTACTCGCTGGTCTTCTTCGGCGAGCCGTCACTCGAGGAGCCATGGGGTTGGCGCTTCGAGGGACATCACGTCTCGTTGAATATCTCGGTGACGCCGGACGCCATCACCGTCACGCCGACTTTCCTCGGCGCGAATCCCGGCGAGATTCGCACGGGATCGCTCGCCGGTTTGAGAGTTCTCGCGGCCGAAGAGGATCTCGGACGGGAGCTCGTGATGTCGTTGACCGCGGAGCAGCGCGCCCGGGCCGTGATTTCCGAGCGAGCGCCCGGCGATATCTTGACCGGCCAATTCGGTAAGCCGCGCGACGACTGGCATGCATGGCGGGAAACCTTGCAAGCCGAGGGCATACCGGTCGCCGAGCTGAACGAGGTGCAGCAGCATTGGGTGCGCCGGATTCTCGACGAGGTCGTCGCGACGTACCGCCCCGAGATTTCTCGCGCGTACCTCGACGCGATCGACGTCCGCGAGCTTCACTTCGCATGGATGGGCACCCTCGAACGGCGCGGTCCTCATTATTACCGGCTGCAGGGGCCGGACTTCGTGTTCGAGTTCGACAACGTGCAGGACGGCGCGAATCACGTCCACAGCGTTTGGCGCAGCAAGTCGTCCGATTTCGGCGATGGCCCGCTCGAGCGCCACTATCGAGCCTATAGCCACTGAGCGCTCCGATGTGGACGTCGACGCTTTTCGCCGCGACCCTCGCGGTATCGCAGGGACAAGCGGTTCGCCTCGAGGTGGCCCACGAGCCCGCGCTCGAATCCGCGGTCGCGGTCTGGGGGGAGCATTCCGTGCCGTTCGTGCGGCGCGGCGAGCGCTGGGTCACGGCGATCGGCGTCGATCTCGATGCCGCACCAGGCACCCATGAAGCCGGCGTCGTGCTGACTTTCGCGGACGGCCGCGAGGAGCATCGCTCATACACGCTCGACGTGCGCGCGGTTGCCTTTCCGACGACCGAGCTGACGGTCGAGCCCCGCTACGTCGAGCTGAGCCCCGAGGATCAGGCCCGAGCGGACCGCGAGAGCCGCGAGATCGCCTCGATCTACGCGACGTTGACGCCCGAAGCGTACTGGAGCGAGCCGTTCATCGTGCCGATCCCGGGCACGACCGGCGGACGCAACTTCGGCCACCGACGCATCTTCAACGGCCAGCCGCGAGCTCCTCACTCCGGCGCCGACCTGCGGGCCGCGACGGGAACCCCGGTGCTCGCATCGAATCGGGGGCGGGTCGTGCTCGCCAAGGAGCTCTTCTTCAGCGGCAACGCGGTCTTCATCGATCATGGGCTCGGCGTTTACTCGGCCTATCTGCACTTGTCCGAGATCCACGTCGAGCCGGGGCAGATCGTCGAGCGAGGGCAGGTCGTCGGGCTGTCCGGCGCAACCGGGCGGGTGACCGGCCCGCACCTGCATTGGGGCGCTCGAATCCTCGATGCTCGCGTCGATCCTTTCTCGCTGCTCGGGCTCGAGCCCGAAGGAGATGAATGATGACGATCTTCGGCGGTCGCGGCTCGACGGGGGCTTCCGGCAGGGACGGCACGCGCAGGGCGTGCCGTACGTCGACGCGCGCGACGCGTGCCGCGGCGCGCATGCGCGCGCTCATCGCCGCGAATGCGCCGATACTGCTAGCGACGACGCTGGGCGTCGCGGCTGGTCCGGCGCTCGCGCAGACTTTCGGCTTGTCCGATTACTCCGGGGCCGAGCTGTTCGACCGTTTCTGCGCCGCCTGTCACGGCTCGAGCGGCCGCGGGGACGGTCCCGTCGCGCCGACGTTGAACGTCGCGGTGCCGGACCTGACGCGGCTCGCGGAGCGCAACGACGGCACGTTCCCCGCTCAGGACGTGCGAGCCGTCATCGACGGGCGGGCGCTCGTCGTCGCGCACGGACCGCGCACGATGCCGGTGTGGGGATACGAGTTCTGGGTCGAGGAGGGGGGCGACATCGAGGCGGAGCGCAACGCCAGGGAACTGATCGACCGTCTGGTGCGTCATATCGAGTCGATCCAGGAGACGATGGCACCCGGGGGGCAGGTTCGATGAAACCCGCCTAGCGGGCCCGCGCGCTCGACCCAGTCTCGTTTCCGGAAGCGTCTCGGTTCCGAGCTGTGGACCGGGAACGGTCCGTTGCGACCTACCGCATGGCCGGCAATTTTGTTAGCATACACGCGGTTTTCGGGGTGATCCGTCCTGCCGACGTGCAACTTCGCTCCGGCGGTTGCGGTCGTTAGGTCCGGATACCAACCCGAGAGGTAGGTAAGGGCCCCGGTTGGGGCTTTTCTATTTGGACGGCCGGAAACTCGGCCGGGCGAGGAGGACTGGCGTCGAGGATGGGCCCAACGGCCCTTTTTTTGTCGATCTCGAAGGCGTGTCGGAAGTGCGAACCAGTGCGGACAAAGAGCGTCTGATCGGATTGATCGAGCCGGCATTGAGCGCGCTCGGCTACGAGCTCGTCGATCTCGATCTGAAGCGCGGCCGACGCGGCCTGCTCCGCGTGTATATCGACCGGAAGTCGGCCGACGAGGGCGGCGTGACGCTGGCGGATTGCGAGCTGGTGAGCGGTCAGGTCGGCGCGCTGCTCGATGTCGAGGATCCGATTCCCGGCGCATACGATCTCGAGATCTCGTCGCCGGGGCTCGACAGGAAGCTGCGCACGCCCGCGCACTTCGAGCGTTTCGCCGGCGAGGAGGTGCGGATCGAGCTGTCTCGCGCCCGGGACGGCCGCAAGCGGCTCAAGGGGCTGCTGAAGGGCATCGAGGACGACAAGGTGGTCGTCGACGTCGACGGTAACGCGTGGCGACTGTCGCTGGACGAGATCGACGAAGCGCGGCTGGTGCCGCCGAAGTCGGCATAACTGGTGGCTGCAAGATGAGCAAAGAGATCTTGATGGTGGCGGATGCCGTCTCGAACGAGAAGGGCGTCGACAAAAGCGTGATCTTCGAGGCGATCGAAGCCGCGCTCGCGTCCGCGACGCGCAAGCGTTACGGCGAGGACATCGACGTGCGTGTCTCGATCGACCGCAACACCGGCGAGTACGTGACGTTCCGGCGCTGGAAAGTGTTCCCCGACGATTCGACGGAGCTCGAGGAGCCCGCGCGCGAGCTCCGGCTCGAGGACGCGCTCGAGATCGACCCCAACGCCGTGCCCGGCGGCTACGTCGAGCAGCCGATGGAGTCGGTGGAATTCGGACGCATCGCCGCGCAGACCGCGAAGCAAGTCATCGTGCAGAAGGTGCGTGAAGCCGAGCGCGAGCAGGTCGTCGAGCAGTACAAGAACCGTGTTGGCGAGCTGCTCTCGGGCATCGTGAAGCGGGTCGACCGCCACGGCGCGTACATCGATCTCGGCGGCAACGCCGAAGGGTTCATTCCGCGCGAGGACCTGATTCCGCGCGAGCCGATCAAGCCGCAAGACCGCATCAAGGCTTTGCTGCGAGAAGTCCGCGCCGAGCCGAGGGGGCCGCAGCTGTTCCTGACACGCACGTCGCCGCAGTTCCTGATCGAGCTTTTCAAGATCGAGGTGCCGGAGGTCGGCCAGGGCCTGATCGAGATCCTTGGGGCGGCGCGCGATCCGGGGCTGCGCGCGAAGATCGCGGTGCGCAGCAAGGATCCGCGTATCGACCCGGTCGGCGCGTGCGTCGGCATGCGCGGCTCGCGCGTGCAGGCGGTATCCAACGAGCTCGCCGGAGAGCGCGTGGACATCATCCTTTACGACGACAATCCCGCGCAGTTTGTCATCAACGCGATGTCTCCCGCGGAGGTGCTGTCGATCGTCGTCGACGAGGACGCGCACAGCATGGATATCGCCGTGGCCGAGGACAAGCTGTCGCAGGCCATCGGCCGCGGCGGGCAGAACATCCGGCTCGCGAGCGAGCTCACCGGCTGGGAGCTCAACGTGATGACGGAGCAGGCCGCCGAGGAGAAGAGCGAAAGGGAAGCGCGCGAGGTCGTGGCGCGCTTCATGAAGGAGCTCGACGTCGACGAGGACGTGGCGACGATCCTCGCGCAGGAAGGGTTCACGACGCTCGAGGAGATCGCATACGTTCCGGCATCGGAGCTGCTCGCGATCGAGGAGTTCAACGAGCAACTCGTCAACGAGCTGCGTTCCCGCGCTCGTGACGTGCTGATCACTCAGGCCATCGTCAGCGAAGAGAAGATGGCTCAGGTCGAGCCGGCCGAGGATCTGCTCGAGCTCGAAGGTATGGACCGTGAGCTGGCGTACGAGCTCGCGAGCCGCGGCATCGTGACGCGCGAGGATCTCGCCGAGCAGGCGGTCGACGACCTCGAGGACATCGAGGGCCTCGACCCCGACCGCGCGGCGAAGCTGATCATGGCGGCGCGCGCGCACTGGTTCGACGAGCAGCAAGCGAGCACGGCCGAGGAGAAGTAATGGCGGAAGTAACGGTCGCGGAATTTGCCGAGGTCCTGAAGGTACCGGTCGAGCGGCTGCTGGCGCAGCTCAGCGAGGCGGGTATCAACGTCAAGGGCGCCGACGACAAGATCAGCGAGGATGCGAAGCTCGAGCTGTTGACGCATCTGCGCCGGTCGCACGGGCGCAAGGACGCGGCGTCGGCGGCCCCGCCGCGCATCACGCTGAAGCGCAAGTCGCAGAGCGAGCTGAAGCTCCCCGCCGGCCAGGGACGCGCGCGCACGATCAGCGTGGAGGTGCGTAGCAAGCGCACCTATGTGAAGCGCGACGTGCTCGAGGAGCAGGCGCGCAAGCAGCAGGAAGCGCTCGAGGCCAAGCGCCGAGCCGAGGAAGAGGCGCGCGCGGCCGAGGAGCGGGCGGAGCGCGAGCGGCGCGAGGCCGAGGAGGCCGCGCGCCGCGAGGCGGAGGCACGGGAGGCCGCCGAGCGGGAAGCGCGCGAGCGCGAGGCCGCGGAGCGCGAAGCTGCCCTGAGGGACGCGGAAGCGCGCCAGCGCGCGGAAGAAGAGGCGCGACGTGCGGCCGAGGAGGCGGCCCGGCGTGCTGCCGAAGAGGAGAAGCGCGCAGCCGAGCAACGCGAGCGCGCGCCCGAAGCGGATGCCGAGAAAGCCGCCGAGGAGCGCGCCGCGAAGCAGCGCGAGGCCGAGCGGGTCCGTGCAGCCGCGCAGGCCGCTGCTCAGCGCCGCGGTAAGGCGGCGGCGCCCGCCGCGGATCATACGTTGCACGTTGCACCCGGCGCGAGCGGCCGGCGCAAGAAGAAAAAGCCGGATCGCCGCCGTGCGGTGCAGGTCAGCGGCGACGCGCAGCACGGTTTCGCGCGGCCGACCGCGCCCGTCGTGCGTGAGGTCGAGATTCCCGCGACGATCACGGTCAGCGACCTCGCTCAGCGAATGGCCGTGAAGGGAACCGAGGTCATCAAGGCCCTGATGAAGATGGGCATGATGGTCACGATCAACCAGACAATCGACCAGGATACGGCGACGCTCGTCGTCGAGGAGCTCGGTCATATCGCGAAGCCGCTCGAGGAAACGGGTCTCGAGGATCAGCTTCTCCAGTCGATCGAGGCGGCGACCGATGCGGAGCCGGTTCCGCGGCCGCCGGTCGTCACCGTCATGGGACACGTCGACCACGGCAAGACGTCGCTGCTCGACTATATCCGTCGCACACGCGTCGCGTCGGGCGAGGCGGGCGGCATTACGCAGCACATCGGCGCCTATCACGTCTCGACGCCCAAGGGCAAGATCACGTTCCTCGATACGCCCGGTCACGCGGCGTTCACCGCGATGCGGGCCCGCGGCGCGCAGGTCACGGATATCGTCGTGCTCGTCGTCGCGGCGGACGACGGCGTAATGCCGCAGACGATCGAGGCGATTCAGCACGCCCGCGCCGCGAACGTGCCGATCGTGGTCGCGATCAACAAGATCGACCGCGAGGACGCCGATCCTGATCGCGTGCGCAATGAGCTCGCGCAGCAGAACCTGATCCCCGAAGAGTGGGGCGGCGACACGCTGTTCGTCAGCGTCTCGGCGCATACCGGTCAAGGCATCGAGGACTTGCTCGACGCGATCCTGCTTCAGGCGGAGATCCTCGATCTCAAGGCGCCCGACGACGGCCCGGCTTCCGGTGTCGTCATCGAGGGCAGCCTCGAGCGGGGGCGCGGCGCGGTCGCCACGGTGCTGGTCAAACAAGGCCAGCTCAAGGTCGGCGACATTCTGCTCGCCGGGCAGGAGTACGGCCGCATCCGCGCGATGTTCGACGAGAAGGGTGCGCAGGTGAAAAGCGCGGGACCTTCGATACCGGTCGTCGTGCTCGGTCTTTCCGGTGTTCCGCAGGCCGGCGACGACGTCATCGTCGTGCCGGACGAGCGCAAGGCGCGGGAGGTCGCCGAGCTGCGGCGCGGCCGAGAGCGCGACGTGAAGCTCGCGCAGCAGCAGGCCGCGAAGCTCGACGACATCTTCACGCAGATGCGCGAGACGGGCACGGCGAGCCTTACCGTGCTGATCAAGGCCGACGTGCAAGGAAGTGCGGAGGCGCTGCGCGACGCGCTGCAGAAGCTTTCGACCGAAGACGCGAAGGTGACGGTCATCGGCGCGAACGTCGGTGGTATCACCGAGTCCGACGTGCAGCTCGCCGCGACGTCGGGCGCGATCATCATCGGGTTCAACGTCCGTGCGGACGCCGGAGCGCGCAACGCGATCAAGGAGACCGGCGTCGATGTCCGCTACTACAGCGTGATCTACCAGGCGATCGACGACATCAAGGCCGCGCTGTCGGGTATGCTCGCGCCCGAGATCCGCGAGCAGATCGTCGGTCTCGCGGAGGTCCGCGAGGTTTTCCGGTCGCCGAAGTTCGGCAATATCGCGGGCTGCATGGTGGTCGACGGCTACGTGCGCAAGAACAACCCGATTCGCGTGCTGCGTAACAACGTCGTGATCTTCGAAGGGCAACTCGAGTCGCTGCGCCGATTCAAGGACGACGTCACCGAGGTGCGCGCCGGAACCGAGTGCGGTATCGGCGTGCGCAACTACAATGACGTGAAGGTCGGCGATCAGATCGAGTGCTACGAGCGCACCGAGGTTGCACGAACGCTGTAAATGGCGCAGGAGACAAGACGACGCCGCGTCGGAGCAGAGCTGCAGAGGCTGCTGAACGACTTGCTGCGCACGGAGGTCAAGGATCCGCGTCTCGTTGACGTCACCGTCAGCGACGTCGAGATGAGCGGCGATCTCGGCGTCGCGAAGGTGTATTTCGTCACGCTCGATCCGGACGCGAGCCCGGAGGGCGCGCTCGCGGGCTTCAAGAAGGCGAGTGGATTCTTGCGCGGCAGAGTCGGGCACGCGCTCAGACTCCGCCGTGCCCCGGAGCTCGTGTTCATCCGCGACGAGAGCCCGCGCCGCGGCGCGGAGATCTCCCGGCTGATCGACAGCCTCGGCCTGAGCAAGGACGGAGACGTCGACGGCGGCGAGGCGGGCGACGACGATTCCTCGGGACGCTGATCGACGGCGATGAGCTTGCGACACGCCCGGGACGTCCGGGGAATCCTGCTGCTCGACAAGCCCGCCGGGCTGACCTCGAACCAGGCACTGCAGCGGGCGAAACGGCTGTACCGCGCGGCGAAGGCGGGACACACCGGAAGTCTCGATCCGCTGGCGACCGGAATGCTGCCGATTTGCTTCGGCTCGGCCACGAAGCTCGCCGCGTATCTGCTCGACGCGGCGAAGACGTACTCGGTGACGGCGCGCCTAGGGATCGCTACGGATACGGCCGATGCCGACGGGCAGGTCATCGGGCGCGACGAAGGCGTGCAGCCGGACGAAGCGAGCGTGCGTCGGGCGCTCGAGTCGTTCGTCGGCGAAATCGAGCAGATTCCTCCGATGTACTCGGCCTTGAAGCGCGATGGGCAGAGGCTCTACGACCTCGCGCGCCGCGGCATCGTCGTCGACCGTGAGCCTCGTCGCGTTCGGATTCACGAGATCGCCCTCGACGAGTACGCGTGGCCCCTGCTGCGCTTCACGGTCAAGTGCTCGAAGGGGACTTATGTCCGTACGCTCGTGACCGATATCGCGAAGGCGCTCGGCACCCTCGCTCATGTCGCCGCGCTGCGGCGCCTCGCGGTCGAGCCGTTCGACGGCCGCGAGATGGTGACGCTCGAGCGGCTCGAGCAGCTCGCTGCGGACGGGCCCGCGGCGCTCGACGCCCTGCTGCTGCCGGCCGAAAGCGCGCTTTCGGGCTGGCCGAAAGTCGAGGTTTCGTCGGTGAGCGCCGAGCGCCTGTTGCATGGGCAGAGCGTGCCGGCGGCGGCCGACTGGCCGATCGGGCTCGTGCGGCTCGAGGAGCGGGCACTCGGCTTTCTAGGCGTGGGCGAAGTGTTGCCGGACCGGCGCCTCGCGCCGCGGCGGATGATGGTCGGTTGAGCCGCCCCTCGGACGGCGAAACCGCCCGGCGCAAAAGGTTAAGGAATTCTTGGTGCACCGTTCGATGTGCGGGTAGAATACCGGCCCTCAACGGACAGGTGGAAAAGTGAAGAGCGGCCCGGTGAGGCCGTGGAGTACGTCAATGGCCCTCAATGCGGAATTGAAATCCGAGATCATCTCACAGTATCAGCGCAGTCCGTCCGACACCGGATCGCCGGAAGTGCAGGTGGCGCTGCTGTCGGCACGG
The DNA here is from genome assembly GCA_017577365.1 of Gammaproteobacteria bacterium. GTDB lineage: Bacteria > Pseudomonadota > Gammaproteobacteria > Steroidobacterales > Rariloculaceae > ZC4RG20. The sequence goes on from PKRJ01000030.1 coordinate 29,564, forward strand.
ATCAATCAGCTTACTCAGCATTTCGAAACTCACCGGAAGGATCATCACTCTCGTCGCGGATTGCTCCGCATGGTGAATCAGCGCCGTAAGCTGCTCGACTACCTGAAGAAGGTTGACCAGGACCGCTATCAGAGCTTGATTGGCCGTCTCGGGCTGAGACGTTGAGCCGACCCGTTCCGCGTTCAGAGCCGGTTCTCCCGGCTCTGAACCTTTTGGACAACCTGCCTCATGCGCTCGCACTCCGGTATCCCCGCCGGGCGAGCAGTCTTTCGCAAGGATCAGAACCGTGAAAGTCAGCAGAACCTTTCAATACGGCGCCCATGAGGTGACGATCGAGACCGGGCGTATGGCCCGGCAAGCCGACGGCGCCGTCGTCGTCAGCATGTCCGATACGGTCGTCCTGGTCACCGCGGTCGGCGAGAAGCGCGACGTAGAGGGCCGCGATTTCTTCCCGTTGACGGTCAACTACCAGGAGAAGACGTACGCCGCGGGCCGCATTCCGGGCGGCTTCTTCAAGCGAGAGGGCAGACCGACAGAGAAGGAGACCTTGACCTCGCGGTTGATCGACAGACCGATCCGCCCGCTGTTTCCGAGCGGCTTCCAGCGAGAAGTGCAGGTGATCGCGACGGTGCTGTCGATGAATCCGGAAGTCGATCCGGACATTCCCGCGCTGCTCGGCGCGTCCGCCGCGCTATCGCTCTCCGGTCTACCGTTCCTCGGCCCGATCGGCGGCTGCAGGGTCGGATACTTAGACGGCCAATACATTCTCAATCCCACCTTCAGCCAGCTCGCGCAATCGAAGCTCGATCTCGTCGTCGCCGGCACCGAGAAGGCCGTGCTGATGGTCGAATCGGCGGCGAAGGAATTGCCGGAGGACGTCATGCTCGGCGCCGTGCAGTTCGGCCACGAGCAGATGCAGGTGGCGATCCAGGCGATCAAATCGCTCGCCGAGGAAGCCGGCAAACCGCCGATCGAGTGGACGAAGCCGGAGCCTGACGAGGCGCTCGCGCGCTCGGTGGAGGAAGCCGTCGGGGCGCAGCTTGCCGAGGCCTACGCGATCGTCGAGAAGCAGGCACGGCACGAGCGAATCGCCCAGTTGAAGCAGGAGTGCGTCGCCGCGCTCGCCGACCCCGAGTCCTCGACGTGGACCGCGGCTCAGGTCGAAACGGAGTTCCACAATCTCGAGAAGAAGATCGTGCGCGGACGCATCCTCTCGGGCCAGCCGCGTATCGACGGACGCGATACGCGCACCGTGCGCCCGATCTCGATCGAGGTGGGTTTATTGCCGCGCACGCACGGCTCGGCGCTCTTCACCCGCGGCGAGACGCAGGCCCTCGTCGTCACGACGCTCGGCACCGGCCGCGACGCGCAGATCGTCGACGCGCTCGAGGGCGAGCGCCGCGAGCCGTTCATGCTGCACTACAACTTCCCGCCGTACAGCGTCGGGGAGACGGGCTTCATCGGATCGCCGAAGCGCCGCGAGATCGGCCACGGGCGTCTCGCCCGCCGCGGCGTCGAGGCCGTGATGCCCGATATGGACAAGTTCCCGTACGTGATCAGAGTCGTTTCCGAGATCACCGAGTCGAACGGCTCGAGCTCGATGGCGACGGTCTGCGGCGCGAGCCTCTCGTTGATGGACGCGGGCGTGCCCGTCAAAGCGCCGGTTGCGGGCGTGGCGATGGGACTGATCAAGGAAGGCGACGATTACGTCGTGCTCACCGACATCCTCGGCGACGAGGATCATCTCGGCGACATGGACTTCAAGGTCGCGGGAACGGCCGAAGGCGTGACCGCCCTGCAGATGGACATCAAGATCGAGGGCATCACGCGCGACATCATGGCGAAGGCGCTCGAGCAGGCGCGCGAAGCGCGGCTGCACATTCTCGGCGAGATGAACAAGGTGCTCGACAAGCCGCGCGAGCAGATGTCCGACTGGGCGCCGAGCATCATCACGATGAAGATCGATCCCGAGAAGATTCGAGATGTCATCGGAAAGGGCGGTGCGGTCATTCGCGCGATCTGCGAGGAGACCGGCGCCCAGATCGACATCGAGAACGACGGCACGGTCAAGATCGCGTCGGTCGACGCGGCTTCGGGGCGTGCAGCGAAAGAGCGCATCGAGATGATCACCGCCGAGGTCGAGGTCGGCCGGGTCTACGAGGGCAAGGTGGTTCGCCTGATGGACTTCGGAGCCTTCGTCGCGATTCTGCCGGGCAAGGACGGCCTCGTGCACATCTCGCAGATCTCCAACGAGCGCGTGGAGCGGGTCAGCGACAAGCTTCAGGAAGGCGATATCGTCAAGGTCAAGGTGCTCGAGGTCGACCGTCAGGGTCGCATCCGCCTCAGCATGCGCGACGTCAGCTGACCGTCCGCGAGGCCCAGGCGCAGAAAGGGGGCGGAATGCCCCCTTTTCGTCAGTCGCCGATAGGGATGGCCGCGACGCCCCGCAGCCGCTCGATATCCCAGTGCTCGATGGCCCACGCCCAGAGCTCGGCGGGCCGCGCGCCCTCGAGCTCGGCGGGAGGCGTCGCGCCCAAGCGCTCGAGCGCGGCGAACGCTTCTCGCGACGGATCCCGGGTATCGATGGCGCGAGCGCCCGTTTGCTTCGACAGCTTCTGCCCGGTCGGGCCGACCAGGACCGGCACGTGGTAATAGCGCGGATGCGGCAGGCCGAGCGCCGCCTGCAGATGCCGCTGGGCCGGGACGCATTCGAGCAAGTCGTGACCGCGGACGATCGTCGTGACACCCTGAAACGCGTCGTCGATGACGACGGCAAGGTGGTAGGCCGGCAGACCGTCGCGGCGGCGGATCACGTAATCCTCGTAACCGGCGGAGCGAGGCGCGTCGTACCGACCTTGCAGGCCGTCCTCGAAGCTGTCCCACGGCGCGTCGACGCGCATACGCACCGCGGCATCGTCGGCCGGGAGCCCCAGCTCGCGGCAGGTCCCCGGGTATCCGACCCGCGCGCCGGGCTCGGCCGTCTGCGCCCGAATCGTGCTGCGGCTGCAACGGCAGGCGAAGGCGAGCCCTTGGTCGACGAGCCGCCGTACGGCGTCGGCGTAAACGTCTAGACGCTGTCTCTGATAGAGGACGGAACGGTCCCAGGTGAGATCGAGGGCCTCGAGTGCCCGGAGGATCTCGTCCGCGGCACCCGGCACTTCGCGGGGCGGATCGATGTCCTCGATGCGGACGAGCCACTCGCCGTCGGCTTGTCGAGCGTGCAGGAAGCTCGCGACCGCGGTCAGCAGTGAGCCCGCGTGGAGCGGCCCGGTGGGTGACGGCGCGAACCGGCCAACGTAGGCCATCGCTCAAGCGCCAAACGCCGCGCTGAGCTGACACGACCGGCCGGCGGCCGAGACGCGCCCGGGGGCGTCGTCGTGCCCCCGGGGAAAGCGTGCTCTAGCGATAGTAGTCTTCGCGGTCCCGGAACTGCCGCTCGGCGAGCTCACGCCGCTCCTGGGCCTCGACGCACAGCGTGGCCACCGGCCGAGCCTCGAGACGGCGGAGGCCGATCTCGTCACCGGTTTCCTCGCAGTAGCCATACGTGCCGTCTTCGATGCGCTGCAGCGCCGCGTCGATTTTCTTCAGCAGCTTGCGCTCGCGGTCTCGCGTCCGAAGCTCGAGCCCGAACTCGGATTCCTGGGTCGCGCGATCGTTCGGGTCCGGGAAATTCGCGGCCTCGTCCTTCATGTGAAGGACGGTCCGGTCGACCTCTTCCATCAGCTCGCGCTTCCATGCGAGCAGAATGTTCCGGAAGTGCTCGAGCTGTCCCGGGCTCATGTAGGGCTCGCCGGGCTTCGGCTCGTAGGGCTTGAAGCCCCGGACCGGCCCGAAGAGCACGCTGCGCGCCGGCTTGGTCTCGGTGGATTCCGGCGTCGTCGCCGGGGAGGCATCCTGAGTCGTCGTGATCGGCTGGATCTGAACTTCGTTCTTGCTGGTTTCAGCCGCCTTCGATCGGCCGGCAGCTGACTTGGATGAAACCGTCTTCTTCGAGCTCGCTGGTTTGGCCACTACTTTCTTCGTCGAAACTGATTTCGTCTTCTTCGACGTAGACTTCCCGGCCACGGCCTTTTTCGTAGCCCCGACCTTCTTGCTGGAAGTCTTCTTCGAAGTCCCTTTCTTCGCGGAAGGTCTCGTCGTCTTGCGAGCGCTCTCGGTCTGCCGGCCGGTCTTCTTGCGGCTGGCCGCGGCCGAACGGCTCGTCGGCGCCTTCCGCGCGACCTTACCCGCAGCCTTGCTGCCGGTCTTCTTCTTGGCGGCTGCCTTCTTGCTCGGCATAACGATTCGCCTCCAAGAGCAACTACACGAAACCGGCGATTATACATATGGCGGGCGCAAGCGGAAGCCCGCTAGGAAGGGCCGCTCGACGGGGCCGTTCCCTGCCATCCGGGCCGGTGGTGCTCGACGACGACCGTCGTGTAAATGCCTCCCCGGACGTTGAATTCCGCCGTGAGCCTCAGGTAGCGCGGGTCGAGCCTGGCGACCAGGTCGTCGACGATCCTGTTCGTGACGGCCTCGTGGAAAGCGCCCTCGTTCCGGAAGCCCCAGATGTAGAGCTTCAGCGATTTCAGCTCGACGCACAGCCTGTCCGGGACGTACTCGAGATGCAGAGTCGCGAAGTCCGGCTGGCCCGTTTTCGGACATAAGCAGGTGAACTCGGGGATCCGGATTCGGATCGCGTAATCGCGCTCTGGCTCTGGATTCGGAAACGTCTCGAGCGTCTCCTTCGACGGAGCCGGTGTCGACTGGTTGGACACGTGAATCCTCGATGTCGCGACGTGGTGATCGCGGCGGTGAAGATGCGTCGTTTTGGAGGTCCGTTTACTTTACACTACCCGCCCCGAGGGGGCTATTGCGGCCTGAATCGCACAAGAGCCATTGGAGTAAAGCCCGAGCGATGACGATGCGCTGCGGCAATCGGGAACTTTATGCGCCTTACTAAGATCAAGCTCGCCGGTTTCAAATCGTTCGTCGACCCCACGACGATCAAGTTTCCGAGCAATCTGATCGGCATCGTCGGCCCGAACGGCTGCGGTAAGTCGAATATCATCGACGCGATCAGGTGGGTGCTCGGCGAGAGCTCGGCGAAGACCCTGCGCGGCGACTCGATGGCCGACGTGATCTTCAACGGCTCGAGCGGCCGCAAGCCCGTCGGTCAGGCGAGCGTCGAGCTCGTGTTCGACAACTCCGATCGCACGATCTCGGGGCCGTACGCGGATTACAACGAGGTCTCCGTCCGTCGCGTCGTCACGCGCGACGGTCAGTCGCAGTATTTCCTGAACGGCAGTCGCTGCCGCCGCAAGGACATCACCCATATCCTCCTCGGCACGGGGCTCGGCTCGAACGGCTACTCGATCATCGAGCAAGGCATGATTTCCCGGCTCGTCGAGGCTAAGCCGGAAGAGCTTCGCGCGTTTCTCGAGGAAGCGGCGGGCATCTCGAAGTACAAGGAGCGGCGTCGAGAGACCGAGCACCGGATTCGCCATACGCGCGAGAACCTCGAGCGCCTCGCCGATCTGCGCGACGAGGTCGAGAAGCAGCTCAACCACCTGCAGAGGCAGGCGAACGCCGCCGAGCGATATAAGGAACTCAAGGCGGAGCAACGCCGGGTCACTGCCGAGCTGCTCGCCCTCCGAATGAAGTCTCTTCAAGCCGAGCTGGCCGTTCAGGATCAGCTCCTGAACGAGAAGCGAGAGGCGCTCGAAGCCGCGCTCGCCGCGCAACGGGAGGTCGACGAGGCGTCGGAGCGCTTGCGGCGCGAGCTCGCGGAGCGCGGCGAGGCGATGAACGCCGTGCAGGGAGACTACTATCGCATCGGCGCGGAGATCGCGCGGCTCGAGCAATCGATTCAGCATCGGCGAGAGCTGATGCAGCGGCAGCGCGAGGATCTCGAGACGACCGAGGCCCAGCTCGAGGAAATTCGCGCGCACATCGCGAACGACCAGCTCGAGCTTCAGCAGCTGGAGCTCGCGCTAGAGGAACTCAGCCCCGGTCTCGAAGAGGCGAACGCGGCACGAGACGAGGCCGAGGCGGCGCTTCAGCAGGCCGAGGCCGCGATGGAGGCATGGCGCGAGCGTTGGGAGCAGGTTGCTCGCGACGTCGCGAACGCCGAAAGTGCCGCCCAGGTCGAGGAGGCGCGCCTCGAGCAGCTCACGGCGCAACGCGACCGCTTGGCGAAGGAGCAGGAGCGTCAACGCGCGGAGCGCGAATCGCTCGGCTTCGATGAGCTCGAGGAGCGGCTCGCTTCCCTCACGGTCGAAGAGGAAACGTTGCAGCGCGCGTGTGCCGAATCGACCCGTGCCCTCGAGTCCGTCTGGCAGCAGATTCAACAGCAGCGCGAGCACGAGAAGCAGGTCTCCGCGGATCTCGATCGCTTGCGCGAGCAGCTGCAGAACGATCGAGGCCGGCTGGCCTCGCTCGAGGCGCTGCAGGAAGCGGCGCTCGGGCGAACCTCCAAGCAGCTCGGCGAGTGGCTCGAGCGGGCACCGATCGCCGACCGTCGTACGCTTGCGGAACGGCTCACCGTCGAGCCCGGCTGGGAGCGTGCGGTCGAGACGGTGCTCGGAGGGTATCTGCAGGCCGTCAGCGTCTCGACGCTCGATGACGTCGCACAAAGCCTTGCCGAGCTCACCGAAGGCGGCCTGACGCTGCTCGAGGAGTCCGACGCGGCCCATGCTCCCCGGTCGGCCGAAATCCGTTGGCTGGCGGACCTGGTCAGCGGTCCGCCGGCGGCCCTGGCGCTCCTTGTCGGCATCCGCGTGGCCTCGACCCTCGAGGAAGCGATGCGGCTGCGGCACGAGCTGTCGGACGGCGAGTCGGTGATCACGCCGAACGGCACGTGGCTCGGCCGCCATTGGTTGCGCATCAATCGGAACGACGACCCCGAGGTCGGCGTCATCGCTCGGAACGAGGAGATTTCGCGTCTCAAGAAGCAGATCGACGAGACGGCGGCGCGCGTCGACGAGGTGGCGCAGACGCTTGCGGATACGCGCATCCGGATCGAGGAGCTCGAGCAGGCGCGCGCGAACGCGCAAGCCGAGTCGAACCAGCAACAGCAGCGGTACGCGGAGATCAAGTCGCAGCTCGAGTCCGCCCGCGCGGAGCTCGAGCAAACGCGCAACCGTGCCCGAACGCTCGATCAGACGATCAGCGAGCTCGCGTCGGAACGAGAGGCCCTTGACGCAAAGCTCGAAGAGTGCGCGATGCGGCGGGACGAGGCGGCTCGAGTGCTCGAGAACTTGAGCGGCGTCCGCCAGCAGCTCGAATCCGAACGCAGCAGCGTGCAGATCGTTCTGACGGAGGCCAGAGCGCGGGCGGAGCGTCAACGCCAGCTCGCTCAAGAGCTCGCGATCAAGGTCGAGTCGAGACGTAACTCGAAGGAATCGGCGAGCGCCGCGCTCGCGCGCGTGTTGGCTCAACAGCAGCATCTGACGAAGCGTCGCGACGAGCTCAGAAATCAGCTCGAAAACGCCGTCGAGCCGCTTGCCGCGGACGAAAGCTTGCTCGCGAAGCTGCGCGACGAGCGGTCGGAGGTCGAGAGCCGGCTCGCGGAAGCACGACGGGCGGTCGAGTCGCTGGATACTCAGCTGCGCGAAATCGAGCAGAAGCGAAACGAGGTCCAGCGGGCCGCCGCCTCCGCGCGCGACGCGGTGGACAGCGTCCGCCTCACGGCGCGCGAGGCCCAAGTGCGGCTCGAGACCGTTGCCGAGCAGTTTGGGGAAACCGGGTTCGATTTCGAGCAGGTCGTCGCGACTCTTCCGGAGGACGCGTCGGCCGCGGCGTGGTCGGAGACCCTCGAGTCGATCGAGCGAAAGATCCAACGGCTCGGGCCGATCAATCTCGCCGCGATCGACGAGTTCAAGGAGCAGTCCGAGCGCAAGCAATATCTCGACGCGCAGTTTGCGGACCTGACCGAGGCACTCGAGACGCTAGAGGAGGCGATTCGCAAGATCGATCGCGAGACGCGAACTCGCTTCAAGGATACGTTCGATCGAACCAATCAAGGCCTGCAACGCCTATTCCCACGTCTGTTCGGCGGCGGGCATGCTTATCTCGAGCTCGAGGGCGAGGACCTGCTCGAGTCGGGCGTGACGATCATGGCGCGTCCGCCGGGTAAGCGGAACAGCACGATTCACCTGCTCTCGGGCGGCGAGAAGGCGTTGACGGCGGTGGCGCTCATATTTTCAATTTTTGAGCTTAATCCCGCGCCGTTCTGCCTGCTCGACGAGGTCGATGCTCCGCTGGATGATGCGAACGTCGGACGTTTCAGCGATATAGTGAAGGAGATGTCCGAGCGAGTGCAGTTCGTGCTCATCACCCACAACAAGACGACCATGGAGGCTATGCACCAGCTCTGCGGCGTCACGATGAACGAGCCCGGCGTCTCGCGCCTGGTTGCCGTCGATCTCGATGAAGCTGTTCGACTTGCGGCTATGTAGAGGCCGGGGCCATGGCCGAGTTGCGCTGGGTATTGCTGGCACTAGGCGTATTGCTGGTCGTCGGCGTTTACCTCTGGGGGCGACGATCCCTGCATCGCGGCGAGGTATCGAGAGGCCGTCGGCGCTTTCGCAGCGAACCTCGTATTTCGAGCGACGATGAACCGACTTCAGAGGAGATTTTGTTCCAGCGGCCCGCCGGCGAGGTCGAGCCGCAAATAACGACGGCAGAGCCGAGCGAGTCTCCTCGCGTCGAAAGCGCGGCTTCCGAAACCGCGATCGAACAACCGAAGCCTACTTCGCCAACGGCGGCATCCAAGCGAATGCCGGAACGAATCGTCGCGCTTCGTTTCGTTCCGAGATCGCACTATCTCGACGCGATGACAGCCGTTGCGGCGCTGCGCGAAGCGGGGCTCGAGCATGGCCGCTACGGCATCTTTCACTTGCACGATGACGAGCATCCCGACGAGCCCAAGTTCAGCGTCGCGAGCCTTACGGAACCCGGCTCGTTCGACCTCGAGCGGCTCGCGGGCAAGCCGCTCGCCGGAATGAGCTTCTTCATGGTGCTGCCGGGTGCCCGAGACCCGGTCGACCGTTTCGACGCCATGGTCGGCACCGCACGCGCTCTCGCTCACAAGCTCGATGCCGAGCTTTTCGACGACGCTGGAAGCTCGTGGAGCATTCAGCGGGAGCGCTACATTCGCGAAGAGCTCATTGCTTATCGTCTTCAGTCGGCATCGTCCTGAAGGGATGCGCCGTGGGCGGGCCGGATAAGAAAGTGATCGCGGAGGTCGAGAGACTTCGCCGAGAGATCGAGGAGCACAACTACCGCTATTTCGTACTCGATGCGCCCACGATTCCGGACGCCGAGTATGACCGCCTCATGCAGCGGCTGCGCGAGCTCGAAGCAGCCCATCCCGAGCTCATCACGCCCGATTCGCCGACGCAAAGGGTAGGGGCGACACCTGCTGGAGAGTTTCGCCCGGTACGGCACAGCCGACCGATGCTGTCGCTCGACAATGCGTTCTCCGAAGAGGACGTGACCGCATTCGGGAAGCGTGTCGCCGATCGCCTGCGGGCGAACGGCGTGAACGTGAAAGAGATCCCTTTCGTCGGCGAGCCGAAGATCGACGGCGCTGCTGTCAGTCTCCGTTACGAAGAGGGAAAGCTTGTTCTCGGGGCGACTCGCGGCGATGGCACCGTCGGCGAGGACGTCACCCACAACATTCGCACTATCCGCGGCGTACCGCTCCGACTGCGCACTAGAAAGCCGCCCGCCGTGCTCGAGGTTCGCGGCGAGGTCTTCATGCCGAAAAAGGCGTTCGAGGAGCTGAATCGTCGTGCCGCGGAGCGCGGGGAAAAGGTATTCGCGAATCCACGAAACGCGGCGGCAGGCTCCCTGCGCCAGCTGGATCCGAGCGTTACGGCTCGTCGCCAGCTCGACGTCTTCTTCTACGGGGTGGGTGAGACGGAGGGCTGGCGTCTGCCCGGAACGCAAAGCGGAATACTCGAGGCCTTGCAAGAGCTCGGCCTCAAGACGAGCCCTGATTGGGAACTGCTAGACGGAATTCAGGGCTGTTTGACCTATTACGACACTATCGCAAAGAAAAGGCCCGATTTACCTTACGACATCGACGGAGTCGTCTACAAAGTCAACGACCTCGAGTGGCAGAGGGTTCTTGGATTCGTGGCGCGAGCGCCACGCTGGGCGATCGCTCATAAGTTCCCAGCGCAAGAGGAGCTGACCATTGTGAGGCGGGTCGAGTTTCAAGTTGGGCGAACCGGAGCGCTTACGCCCGTTGCCAGGCTCGAACCCGTGTTCGTAGGCGGTGTCACCGTCAGCAATGCCACGCTGCACAACTTCGATGAGCTTCGCCGGAAGGACGTCCGTGAGGGGGACTACGTCATCGTACGACGCGCGGGCGATGTCATTCCGGAGATCGTTTCGGTTGTTTTGGAAAAACGTCCTCCGGATGCACGGATAGTCGAGTTGCCTACCCGTTGCCCGGTCTGCGGATCGGAGGTGCAGCGACTAGAAGGGGAGGCGGTCGCACGTTGCGTCGGCGGGCTCTCCTGTGCAGCTCAGCGAAAGGAGTCGCTGCGGCACTTCGCGTCTAGACGGGCAATGGATATCGAGGGACTGGGTACGGAACTCATCGACCAGCTCGTTGAATCCGGTCTTGTGAAGACGCCGGCTGATCTCTATGCGTTGGAGGTAGAGCAGCTCCAAGGCCTCGAACGCATGGGCGAGAAGTCGGCGAAGAAGCTCAAGGACGCGCTCGAGAAGAGCAAGCAAACGACGTTGGCCAAGTTCCTATACGCTCTCGGTATTCGCGAAGTCGGTGAAGCAACCGCGAACACGCTGGCGGAGCACTTCGGTTCCCTTGAAGCGCTGATGGACGCCGACGAGACGCAATTGCAAGAGGTGCCGGACGTTGGGCCCGTAGTTGCGTCGAGAGTTCGTGCTTTCTTCCAGGAACCTCACAACCGGCAAGTCATCGCGGATCTCATTGCGCGAGGAGTGAATTGGCCGGTACCCGTGCGGCCGAAAGCTTCGTCTCATCCTTTCTCCGGGAAGACGTTCGTGCTAACGGGAACGCTGTCGACCATGACGAGGGACGAAGCAAAAGAGCGGCTCATGAGCGTTGGAGCGAAGGTAACCAGCAGCGTCACGCGAAACACCGACTACGTCATCGTTGGCGAGAATCCAGGATCGAAGGCGGCCAAAGCTTCTCAGCTCGGTGTGCCCTGCTTGTCCGAGGAGGAGTGGCTGCATTGGATGCAGAACGGAAGATAAGATCTCCGGCTCAGACCGCTATCCTCAGTGCGCTCGAGAGCGTCCTGCTCCCGATTGTCAAGCTCATGCTCCGCTGCGGCCTCGGATGCTCAGAGTTCATATCTGTCGCGAAGAGCGCATATGTTAAGGCTGCAACGACGGACTATAGCTTGAGAGGTAGACCAACCAATGCCTCCCGTGTGGCGGCATTGACTGGGCTTTCCCGAAAGGAGGTGAGCAGAATACGTGCAGAAGGAGACCGAAACCGTTGGACACCAGATATGGAGGTGACGCCAGCTAACACGGTCTTGCACTATTGGCACTTCGATCCGCGTTTCTGCCAACCTGTAGGAACGCCGCGACCACTTGCATTTGATGGTCCGAATAGCTTCACAACTCTGGTCAAGCGCTATGCAGGCGATATACCTGCTGGTGCAATGAAGAAAGAGTTGCTGCGAGCAAAAGCAATCGTCGAATGTCCCAATGGAACGTTAATCGCGAAAGAGCGTTATTTTTACCCTGATGCATTCGATGAGGATTTTGTACTGAATGCAGCATTCGCGTTGAAGAACCTAGGTGAGACTCTGGTTCATAATGCGGGGTTGGTAGGAGACGGTTCCGATAAGTTTGCGATTCGCCAGGGCCGATTTGAACGGTCCGCATGGACCGATCGCATGGATGACGAGACCATCGCAAGATTCAAGCGATGGGTTCGCTCTGAAGGGTCTCGGTTTATTGAGATCGCAGATAACTGGATCGGCGAGAACGAATTGAAGGCCGGCCAGGACAATAACAAGACGAAGAGGCGAACGGTCGGCGTCGGCCTGTACTTCTTCGAAGAAGACGGTTGATCAATAAAGGCGATAAGGCGAGCGGTTGCTAGTTGGTTCGGCCTCAGCCCGACTTAGCGGGTCCGGTTGAAGGTTTCGGCGTACCTGCTCGCATATACGCGCGACTCCGCTGTTCGGCGCTAATGCATAGCAAGAAGTCTGTCTAGTGCGCCGTTCTCAGAACGGGTGACCGCTAACAGAACGCAGTCGTTCGGCCGAATTAAGGGCTCAATCTCGGAGCCGGCTTCCAGAAAAGACTCGTCAAAACAGCTGGTTGTGTATCTGCCTGATCAGCCGGTGAAGGTGTGGGCACTAGCGGGCTAAATGCTTGACTGCAAACACAAACGGTCACAAAATGCCCTAAAGCTCGAATTATGTAGTCTCCGAAAAGATTCTGTTAAGTGAACCCCGCAGAAGATGATGATTCGGGAAACAGCCGAATGGCAATTTGGGGTTCTGTTCTGCCAGTTCTGAGCGATTAGGGGGGGCAATGCGCACGTTTCAAGCTGGCCGGACCTGTGTGGCTGTTCTCGCTTTTGTACTTTTCGGCTCCCAGACACTCGCTGATACGGACTTTAGAGGGGTCGCGGGAATCACCGGCAGCGGAGCGAGGGCTTCGTCATCGGGTGATGACGTAAGAGGAATAACGGGTAGTGGTGCACGCGGGATTACTGGCAGTGGTTCCCGCGGCATTACCGGTAGTGGGTCGCGGGGGATCACTGGCAGCGGGT
>PKRJ01000031.1 GCA_017577365.1 Gammaproteobacteria bacterium
ATGTACAAGGTACTAATGCGTACCTATATTCCTGAGCGGCTCAATGCAGACGCTCTTGAGCGTTTCGGAGAGGTTGTCCGCAATTTCATCGAAACGTACGAGTTCAATTTAACGACAACAGATCCTGCTGCCCGTCGGTTCGAGCGAATTGTGTTCGCAGATGACGGGTTGCGTGCCAGCTTGATGCCAGCTTTCAATCAACTAGTCAGAACGAAAGGTCAGCAGCTGCTCGAAGAGCTAGATAATTGGCTTAGTGCTCAGGAACTAACTCCGACTGCTAAGAACAAAAGCGAGGCCCGGATCAAGACGGGCCTCGGTATTTATCATTTCATCGAAGAGGATGACGAGAAGGGAATGTCATGAAATGTTGTTTCATTCATTCATTCATCTCATTGAATCGATGAACGCCTGAAGTTTCCTCTGATTGATCCTGTTTGCGACCTCCGTCCGGATTGCGTCCAACGTGGGAGGGTCGCTCGTACGGCGGTCTTCGAGCAGGATTACGTGCCAACCAAACTGCGTTTGCACGGGCTCCGTCGAGTGCGTTCCCACTTCCATTGCTTCCACCGCTTGCGCGAAAGGTTCGACCATCGTGCTCGACGTGAACCACCCGAGGTCGCCGCCGTTGCCGGCGGCGGGATCGATCGAGTGCTCTTTGGCGAGCTCTGCGAAGTCGGCTCCTGCGTCGACTTGAGCGATGATCGCTTTGGCCTCTTCTTCGGTCTCTAGCAGGATATGGCGAGCTTTGTGCTCGATGGTCTGAAGCTCGGGTAAGAGACTGTCGTATTCAGCGCGTAGCTCCGCCTCGCTAGGTTGGTTCTCCTCGAGGAAGCGGTTGATCATCGAACGCGCGAGGAGCTGCTGTCTTTGAAGCTCTAGCTCTACCGCGATCGTCCGCTCGTTCTGAAGCCCGCGGTCCAACGCCGCTTGGGCAAGAATGTCGAGGCTCACGAGGTTCTCTATTACAGCCTCGCGCTCTTGAGGAGTGAGCTGTTCGACCGGTTTCCGGAGCACATTGAGCGCGTAGTAACGGAATATGGACTCTTTGATCGTTCTCCCGTCAGCCGCTTCTACGGTTGCCGCGCCGAGCGCGTCATTGCCGGCGTCGGCGGTATCCGTCGATCCCGTCGACGTCTGCTGTGAGCAGCCGAATGCCACCATCGATGCCGCCGCAACGGCAGCGGAAAGCGCTTTCAAGTTCATCGTTGATTCCTAGCTGGATGTCGTCGGACTAGTCGCGGTTGAAGGAGGATGAGCGATTACGCTCAATGCATGAATATCGGTTCTCATTAGGTCGCCAAGCGCCTCGTACACCATGCGGTGGCGGTCGATAGGGCGGGTACCTTCGAAGCGGCTCGAGACGATCCTGACCTTGAAGTGTCCCCGGCCATCTCTAGCCCCAGCGTGGCCGATGTGAAAATGGCTCTCGTCGATGATGTCGAGCTCTTGGGGGGAAAACGCCGCCTCCAGGCGCGAACGAATAGCGGAAATTCGGTCGCTGCTCATGGTAGGACCTGCAGAACGGGCTTGATTCGAACTCCGGCAAACACGCCCTCCACCGTGTAGGGATCTTCAGCGACCCATTGCTCGGCTGCTTCCAGCGATTCGAACTCCGCAATAATCAAGCTGCCGTCGAAACCGGCCGTCCCTGGATCCGGCGAGTCGATTTTGGGATGCGGCCCCGCGAACACCAGTCGGCCCTCGGACAAGAGGGCGCGAACGCGGGCAAGATGGCGCTCGCGTGCCGCCGCCCTGCGTGCGAGGCCGTCTGCGGATTCTTCGGCCAGAATCGCGTACAGCATTGCGATCAAGTTTCCTTTTGCTCTTGCTCTCGATCGGCCGTCTTTGCAGCGATCCAGAGTGCTTGACCTATGGCCGTGAGCAACGTAAGCCCGAGCATCCCGAAGAGCTTGAAGTTGACCCAGAACTCTTCGCTGAAATTGTAGACGACGTACAGGTTGGCGGCGCCGAGGAACGTGAAGTTCGCAACCCAGATGTAGTTCAGCTGTCTCCAGAGCGCGGCGTCGAGCTCGATGGCGTGCCCGAGCATCCGCTCCGTGAGGTTCTTCTTTCCAAAGAACTCGCTGACGAGGAACGCGGCGGCGAACAACCAGTTCACGACGGTCGGTTTCCACTGAAAAAACAGCGGATTACGGAAAGCGATCGTGATCGCCCCCAGGACGACGACCAAGGCGGCCGTGATCAGCAACATGTTGCTGATCTTCCGTTCTCGGGCCCATTGGAGGGCCAGGAGCACCGCCGTCGCGGCCATCGTCGCGCCTGTCGCCCAATACATTCCGGCGACTTTGTAAGCCACGAAGAACACGATGATGGGGAAAAGATCGATCAGTAGCTGCATCGCGGGACACTCGGGGTGGGCCGCCCAACCATGATACCGCACCGGGCGGTCCCGTCGGGGAAGGGAGCCGGAAAGGTAGGGCGAGGCGCCTCTGGGCAGGGCCGGCGTCGTTTGTAGAATGGCCCCATGAGCCTCTACTTCAAGGTGCACCCGGTCAACCCGCAGCGGCGGTTCCTCGAGCGTACCGCCGATTCGCTGCGGGAAGGTGCCGTCATCGTGTACCCGACCGATTCGACCTATGCGCTCGGGTGTCGGCTGGCGGACAAGGCTGCTTTGGACCGCATTCGAGCTCTGCGTCGGATCGACGCTAACCATGAGTTCAGCCTGGTCTGCAGGGATCTGTCGCAGATCGCCAACTACGCGCGTGTGGATAACTCTGCTTATCGATTGATTCGCGCCTTGACGCCGGGCCCGTTCACGTTCGTGCTCAAGGCGACCCACGAAGCGCCGCGCCGGCTTCAGGACCCCAAGAAGCGCTCCGTGGGCATCCGCGTGCCGTCGAACAAGATCGTCGACGCGCTGCTGGATATCCTCGGCGAGCCGCTGATCAGCTCGACGCTTCAGCTTCCGGGAGACGATTTGCCGCTGACGGACCCCGAGGAGTTTCGACCGCGCATCGAGAAGCACGTCGACGTCATTCTGGACGCGGGTGTGTGCGGCGTCGACCCAACCACGGTTCTCGACCTCAGTCAAGGCACCGTCAAGCTGCTGCGCCAGGGCAAGGGCGACGCCTCGGCGTTCCTCGTATGACGCCCAGGCTGCGTATAATGCGCCGATGCCGGATTTGGATGTCGTCTCGATCCTCGTCGTCCTCTCGTACGCGGCGATCCCCGTGTTGCTTGCGATCACGCTGCACGAGGTCGCTCACGGGTGGGTGGCGCGCCAATTCGGCGACCCCACGGCCCATCTTGCGGGCAGACTGACCCTGAACCCCCTGCGTCACGTGGACCCGATAGGGACCGTCGCCGTGCCGTTGGTGCTGCTGTTTCTCAGCTTGCCGGTTTTCGGCTGGGCGAAGCCGGTTCCCGTCTCGTTCGCCAACCTGCGCAGCCCGCGACGGGATATGATCCTCGTCGCCGCGGCCGGGCCGGCCTCGAACCTGCTGATGGCGTTGGGTTGGTCCGTGATCGCCGCGTTTCAGCTGTCCGTGCTCCAGCTCGGCGGCACGCCGGGGGCGTGGCTGCTCAAAGTCTGCGAGGTCGGCATTATCGTCAATGTCATTCTCGCCATATTCAACATGCTGCCGATCCCGCCGCTCGACGGAGGGCGCGTGCTGGCCGGCCTGCTGCCGCCGCAGTATGCGCGAGCCTTGGATCATGTCGAGCCGTTCGGAATCCTGATCGTGTTCCTGCTGCTCGCGACCGTGCTGTGGACCGTGCTCGAGCCGCCAATCATCTATCTCAACGCCTTTTTCGAATCGATAGCGGGGCTGTAAGTGACGACCGAGGAGCACTCCACCGAAAGGCCGCATCTGCGGTTGGTGCCGCAGACGCCGCCGCCGCTGCATGACCCGGCGATGGCGCCTCTTCAAGGCGAGATGCCGTTCGCGATCGTCGAAGGCGAGCCGATCACGCAACTGCCGCGCGACCTCTACATTCCCCCGCATGCGCTGAAGGTATTTCTCGAGGCGTTCGAGGGGCCGCTCGACCTTCTCTTGTATCTGATCCGGCGGCAGAACCTGGACATTCTCGATATCCCGATCGCCGAGATCTCTCGCCAGTACGTGCAGTACATCGAGCTGATGAAGGAAATGCAGTTCGAGCTGGTCGGCGAGTATCTCGTGATGGCCGCGACTCTCGCGGAGATCAAATCGAGAATGCTGCTCCCGCGGCCGGAATCGACCGAGGAGCAAGAGGAGGAGGATCCGCGCGCCGAGCTCGTCCGCCGTCTGCAGGAGTACGAGCGCTTCAAGAAAGCGGCGGAAGATCTCGATGCATTGGAGAGGCTCGAGCGGGACGTCGTTCAGTGCTCCGCGGAGGTCGTCGAGCGCAAGGTCATCACGAAGCTGCCCGACGTGACCCTGAAGGAGCTTCTTCTCGCGTTCAAGGACGTTTTGGACCGATCGAACCTGTTCGCGCATCACCATGTGCAGAGGGAACCTTTGTCGGTGCGCGAGCGAATGTCCGAGGTGCTGATGGCCGTGCAAGGCGACCAGCCCGTCGAGTTCGTCAAGCTGTTCGACCCGACGGAGGGACGCATGGGCGTCACCGTCACCTTTTTGGCCGTCCTCGAGCTCGTGAAGGAATCGCTGCTCGAGGTATTCCAGGCGGAGCCTTTCGGGCCAATCAGCGTTCGTAGCGCGCAGGCGTCCGCTCGTGCGCCTGCGGCCGCCGTCGAGTCGGAGGAGGATTCCAGGGAGCATGCCTGAGCATGGATGAGACCCAGATCAAACACGTCATCGAGGCAGCGCTCTTGGCGGCCGGGCGGCCGTTGCCTTTGGATACACTCGCTTCGTTGTTCTCGAGCAGGTCGACCGAGGTCGACAAGGCAACGCTCAGACGGGCTTTGGACGCGCTGTCCGAGGATTACCGTGAACGAGGACTCGAGCTGAAGGAGGTGGCGAGCGGCTACCGAATCCAGATCAAGAGCTCGATTACCGACTGGCTGACGCCGCTCTGGGAGGAGCGGGCGCCGAGATATACGCGTGCGCTGCTCGAGACGCTTGCGCTCATCGCGTACCGCCAACCGATCACTCGTGCGGAGATCGAGGAGGTTCGCGGCGTCTCCGTCAGCTCGAACATCATCCGCACGCTGCTCGAACGCAATTGGATACGCGTGGTCGGACATCGCGATGTGCCGGGCAAACCGGAGATGTTCGGCACGACCAAGGAGTTCCTCGATTATTTCGGACTGAGGAAGCTCGAGGACTTGCCGGCGCTGGCGGAAATCAAAGACGGATTCCCGGAGCTGGATCCGCAGACGGACTTGCTGGCGACGGCCTCCGAGGCGAACGAAGGCGAGGGCGTCGATGCCGAAGGACAGGCCGTCGGTGTCTCCGAAGCCGGCGAGCCCGAACAGGGTGTTGCGTCTGCAGAGAGCGATGAGGATACGAGCGCGCGAGGCGAAGAGTCGGTCGAGGACGAGAATATCGCGACTGTCGCCGTCGACGGCGACGGCGATCGCGATGCCGAGGACGACGAAGACGCCGCCGCCGACGACGACGAGGACGACGACGACGAAGACGACGAAGACGAAGACGACGAAGACGACGAAGACGACGAAGAGGAGGAAGACGACGACGACGGCGACGATGATGAAGACGAAGACGACGACGACGATGATGATGAAGACGATGATGATGAAGACGATGATGATGAAGACGATGATGATGAAGACGATGATGATGAAGACACACGAGAGAACGTCGTCGAGCTCGTCGATCGAGAGCCGGAGGAGTCTCTAGCTTCGACAGAGGCGGTGCACGCCGCCTCGGGGAGCGTCGTTGGAGCGGACGTCGAGAATGCGCCCCTCAGGTCAGAGCCGTCGGAGTCGTCGGACGAATCGTCGAACGGAGGCGACGACGAGGCGCTCGACCGCGTCGGAGCGAGCTGACCTTCGCGTAGGGCAAGTTCTGGGCGAGCGAATTCAGAAGGTCCTGGCGGAGGCCGGGCTCGGCTCTAGGAGGCAGATCGAAGCCTGGATCGCCGAAGGGCGCGTGGCGGTGAACGGCCGTCGCGCGCAGCTCGGAGACCGCATCGAGGGTACCGAGCGCATCGTCGTCAACGGTCGGCCGATTCGCCTCAAGCACCGCTCCACGCGGCATGCGCATATCGCTTATCACAAGCCGGCAGGCGAGGTCACGACCCGGCACGATCCCGAGCGCCGCCCCACCGTCTTCGAACGCTTGCCGCCCGCGCCTCGCGGCCGCTGGATCAGTGTCGGCCGCCTCGACTTCAACACCTCGGGTCTCCTCCTCCTGACGACCGATGGAGAGCTCGCGCATCGATTGATGCATCCGCGTTACGAGATCACGCGCGAGTACGCGGTTCGCTTGCTCGGGGAACCGACCCGGAGTCAGCTCGAGACGTTGCTGAGCGGTGTGCAGCTAGAGGACGGTCTCGCGAAATTCGACTCGATCGACGTCCGCGGCGGCTCCGGCCGCAACAAGTGGTTGCACGTGACGCTGAAGGAGGGGCGGAACCGGGAAGTTCGCCGAATGTTCCAGGCGCTCGGGCTGACCGTGAGCCGTCTCATTCGCGTCCGTTACGGGCCCATCGAGCTCGGCCGCATTCAGCGCGCCAGGACTCGCGAGCTGGCCGAAGAAGAGGTCGCGGCCCTTTACGCGTCGGTCGGCATGGAGCCGCCGACCGACGAACGGGGAACACGCGAATCCCGCCCCACGGCGCGAGGAAAGACCGCGGTGCGACGAGCCGGCACGCGCCGGCGCTAACGCCGTCGACGCGCGACCTCGACGGCATCGCCGCGCTGGACCTCTTCCGTCGTCGCGGGCCGCGTAACCGGCGCATCATCCTTGGCAGTCGATCCTCTTCCCCGTGACGCCCTTGGAGTCGGGGCCTAGAAGGAAGAAGTACGGGCCCAAGATCTCCTCCGGGCGCTTCAGCGTCTCGGGATCCTCCGCGGGATAGGCCTGGGCACGCATGTCCGTTCGCGTCGGTCCCGGGTTGATCAGATTGACGCGCACCGACGTCCGCTCGAGCTCGTCCGCGAGAATCTGCGCGAGCCCTTCGGTCGCGAACTTCGAGACCGAATACGCACCCCAGTACGCCCGACCTCGATTGCCTACGCCGCTCGTCGTGAAAATCAGCGACGCGTCCGCGGAGGCTTTGAGCAGCGGCAACAAGCACCGCGTGAGAATGAACGGCGCATTGACGTTCACGTGCATCACGCGCTGCCATTTGCCGATATCGTAATGCTCGATCGGACTGCGGTCGCCGAGAATTCCGGCGTTGTGCACGAGGCCGTCCAACCGCCCGTAACGGGATTCGATCTGCTCCGTCAGGTGCTGATACTCCGGCCCTTGGGCACGTTCGAAGTCGAGCTGCGCGATGGCAGGCTCCGGACCGATCGCCGCGACTTCGTCATACAGCTGCTCGAGCGTTCGCTTGCTCCGGCCGTGGAGCAGGACGGTCGCGCCGAGCCGCGCGGCGCCGAGCGCGAGTGCGCGGCCGATACCTCGAGTCGTGCCGGTGATGAGGATCACGCGGCCTTCGAGCAACGCCGGCCGCGGGGCATAGTT
This sequence comes from Gammaproteobacteria bacterium, assembly GCA_017577365.1. Classification (GTDB taxonomy): domain Bacteria; phylum Pseudomonadota; class Gammaproteobacteria; order Steroidobacterales; family Rariloculaceae; genus ZC4RG20. Next base: position 7,557 of record PKRJ01000031.1, read on the forward strand.
CTTCCAGGGAGACATCTCGCGAGGCTATGCGGAGGCGATCATGATCGCAAGGTCGTCATGCCGGCATGCTCGCTCATTCAGCGCCGGTCGAAAGGGCGCGGAGAACGGAGCGAAGCTCCGACGGCCGACGGACGACATGATCGGCGCCCCACGCTTCGACGTCCTCCGTCGGCCGGATGTAGCCGTATGCGGCCGCGATCGTGACCATGCCCGCGGCGCGGCCGGCTTCGATGTCCCGCGGAGCGTCGCCGACGTACGCGCATCGCTCCGCCTCGACGCCGAGCTCCTCGGCAGCGAGCAGCAACGGCGCCGGATGGGGCTTTCTTTGCGGCAGCCGGTCGCCGCCGACGACGCAGCGGCAAGCGCCGGCCAATCCGAGCCGCGCGAGCAGCGGCTCGGTAAAGGCGTGCGGCTTGTTCGTCACAACGCCCCAGGCGTTATTAGAAGTGGAAGCAATAATGTCGTCTAAGCTTATAAAAAGACGAGAGTTTACACACACGCCTTTCGCGTAGAGCTCGAGAAACCGCTGGCGCAGCGCTTCGAAACGGTCCGCGGAGAGATCGTGCCCGAAACCGAGGCGGATCAAGCCGGCCGCGCCGTCCGAGACGGCGTTGCGCGCGATGGCGTACGGGATCGGCGGCCGTCGTTCCTCGGCGAGGAGGCGATTGAGCACTCCGACGAGATCGGGTGCCGAGTCGACGAGCGTGCCGTCGAGATCGAAAAGCACCGCGTCGACGCTCATACGGGCCGCTTCACCGCATGAGCGAAATAGTTCACGTCGATGTTGCCGCCGAGCCGATAGCCGCCGAGTAGCGGATTGTAGTGGAGCCCGGTCAGGTCGACGACGTCGAGGCCGGCGCTGCGGCACCACGCGGCGAGCTCCGAAGGCCGGACGAGCTTGAGGTACTCGTGCGTGCCGCGCGGGATCATGCGGAGCAGGTGCTCGGCAGCGACGATCGCAAGCAGAAAGCTCTTCGGGTTTCGGTTGAGGGTCGAGAAGAAGACCGCACCGCCCGGCCGAACCGCGGCGGCGCAAGCCGCGACGACGTCGGCGGGTCTCGGCACGTGCTCGATCATCTCGAAGCACGTGACGACGTCGAATTCTCCCGGATGGGCAGCCGCGATGTCCTCGACCGAAACGCATTCGTAGCGAATCTTGAGGCCGCTCGATGCCGCGTGCTCGCGGGCGATGTCGATGCTCGCGGGCGCGAGGTCGATGCCGGTCACGTCGGCTCCCGCGGCGGCCGCGGCTTCGGCAAACAGCCCGCCGCCGCAGCCGACGTCGAGCAGCTTGACGCCGGCGAGCTTCACTCGGGTGTCGACGTAGCGGAGCCGCAGCGGGTTGATCGCATGGAGGGTGCGGAACGCGCCTTCGGGGTTCCACCATTCCGCCGCTCGAGAACCGAACTTCTCGAGCTCGCCGACGTCGACGTTGACGTTCGCTCGTTGCTCCATGCGTCCTTTCCCTTACTGCGGTTGCCCGAACTCGTATCGCGCTTCGTCGAGCCGTTCAGCGGTCTGCAGCCAGGCGTCGGCCCCATTCGGCCGCGCGGGCGCAGACGTCGGCGACGTCCAGTCGCATGTGAATGCCTTCGGAGATCAAGTGCTCTCCGGCTACCCACACGTCGCTGACGTGCTCTCGCGAGGCAGCGTATACCAGCTGCGAGACGGGATCGAGCACCGGCTGGAGCGCCGGGTCGCTCATCGCGACGCAGATGACGTCCGCGGCCTTGCCGGGCTCGAGCGAGCCGATCTCGGTCTCGAGCCCGAGGGCGCGGGCGCCGTTGATCGTCGCCATCCTCAACGCGGTTGCCGCGGGGATCGCCGAGGCATCCCCTGCGACCCACTTGCCGAGCAGGGCCGCGGTTTCGAGCTCGGTCCAGAGATCCAGCCGGTTGTTGCTCGCCGCCCCGTCCGTCCCGAGCGCGACGTTCACTCCCGCCGAGAGAAGCTTCGCGACCGGGCATGCGCCGCTCGCGAGCTTCAGGTTCGAGCGCGGGCAGTGCACGATGCTCGCGCCCGCGCGCGCCAGGCGCTCGATCTCGTCGTCGAGCAGTTGCGTCGCGTGCACGCCGACCAGCGCAGGCGTCACGAGCCCGAGGGTGTCGAGGCGTTCGAGCGGCCGCTGTCCGGTCGCCGCGATCGCCTCGTCGATCTCGGCGGAAGTCTCGTGCAGGTGGATGTGCACCGGGACGTCGAGCTCGTCCGCAAGCTTGCGAATCCGGGCGAGCGTCGAGTCCGAGACCGAGTAGGGCGCATGCGGAGCGAAGCACGTTGTTACGAGCGGATGCCCTTTGAACCGGTCGTGCACGTCGAGCCCCTTCGAGATGTACTCCTCCGGCGTCGATGCCCAGACCGTCGGGAACTCGACGGCGATCATGCCGACGACCGCGCGCATCCCGGCCTCGGCGGCCGTCTCCGCGACGACGTCGGGGAAGTAGTACATGTCGAGGAAGCAGGTCGTGCCGGCCTTCAGCATCTCGGCGATCGCCAGGCGCGTTCCGTCCCGGACCGATTCGGGGCTGACCCAGCGCGATTCCGCCGGCCAGATCCGCTCCCGCAGCCAGCGTTCGAGCGGCAAGTCGTCGGCATAGCCGCGGAAGAGCGTCATCCCGGCATGGCAGTGGGCGTTGACGAGGCCGGGCATCAGCACGTGGTCCGGCCGCTCGTGAAGCGCGTCCGGCGCGAAGCGTCGCTCGGCTTCGGCTCGCGGCAAGAGGGCCTTGATTCTTCCGGCGTCGATCGCGAGCGCGAGCCCCTCGACGGCGCGCACGTCCGGCTCGATCGCGATCGTCCAGCGCGGGCAGATGAGGGTGTCGATGCGTTCAGGCATGGCGGTCCGTTCCCCAGTCGCCGTTCGGCGCGGCGGGCATTCGGCCGGCGGGAGGCGGCTCCATGCCGATTGCTCCCCGGGCGCTGCGACCGGGCCAAGTATAGCCGCTCGAAACGGCCTCGATCCTGCGAATCGCCGCCCTCCTGTGGTAGAATTCGCGTGGTTTTCTGAGCACTTGAATCCCTGCCTGTCGGGCCGCCGTACCGCTCGGCAGCAGTGCCGGCGGGGCTCGGCGACACAACCATCACGCACCATCTCGCGCGCTCTCCCGGCCGGTGCCAGCGGAGATTAGGGCGATATTGTTTGAGCGATAGGAATGGCTGAAGGGGCGAAGGAGATATTGCCGGTCAATCTCGAAGACGAGATGCGGCAATCCTATCTCGATTACGCGATGAGCGTGATCGTCGGCCGCGCGCTGCCGGACGTGCGCGACGGACTGAAGCCCGTGCATCGCCGCGTCCTGCACGCGATGCGTGAGCTCGGCAACGACTACAACAAGCCATACAAGAAGTCCGCCCGCGTCGTCGGCGACGTCATCGGTAAGTATCACCCGCACGGCGACGCGGCCGTCTACGACGCCATCGTCCGGCTCGCGCAAGACTTCTCGATGCGCTACCAGCTGGTCGACGGGCAGGGGAACTTCGGCTCGGTCGACGGCGATGCGCCCGCGGCGATGCGCTACACCGAAGTGCGGATGTCGCGCATCGCGCACGAGCTTCTGGCCGACATCGACAAGGAAACCGTCGACTTCGTCCCGAATTACGACGAGTCGGAGCGCGAGCCCTCGGTTCTGCCGACGCGGATTCCGAATCTGCTGATCAACGGCTCGTCGGGCATCGCGGTCGGCATGGCGACGAATATCCCGCCGCACAACCTCGGCGAGATCATCGACGCGTGCCTCGCGCTGCTCGAGAACCCGTCCATCGGCGTCTCGGAGCTGATCAAGATCGTTCCCGGGCCCGACTTCCCCACAGCGGGCCAGATTCACGGCGTTCACGGGATCTACGAGGCCTATGCGACCGGCCGCGGGCGCATCTACGTGCGCGCGAAGACCCATACCGAGGAAATCGGCGGGCGCGAAGCGATCATCGTCACCGAGCTGCCTTATCAGGTGAACAAGGCGCGGCTGATCGAGAAGATCGCCGAGCTCGTGCGCGAGAAGCGCCTCGAGGGCATCAGCGAGTTGCGCGACGAGTCCGACAAGGACGGCATGCGCATCGTCATCGAGCTGCGCCGCGGGGAACGCGCCGACGTCGTCCTGAACAATCTCTACAAGCAGACGCCTTTGCAGAGCGTCTTCGGCATCAACATGGTCGCGCTCGTCGATGGCCAGCCGAAGCTGCTCACGCTGAAGGAGCTGCTCGAGGCCTTCCTGCGCCATCGACGCGAGGTCGTGACCCGGCGCACCTTATTCGACCTCAGGAAGGCGCGCGAACGGGCTCACGTCCTCGAAGGCTTGGTCGTCGCGCTCGCGAACATCGACGAGGTCATCGAGCTCATCAAGGCCTCGCCGTCCCCGACCGAGGCGCGCGTCGCGCTGTGCGGGCGCGTCTGGCGGCCGGGCGCGGTCGTCGCGATGCTCGAGCGCGCCGGCGCCGAGATCACGAGGCCGGACGATCTGACCGAAGAATGCGGGCTGACCGACGAAGGTTACCGACTGTCGACGGCTCAGGCGCAGGCGATCCTCGACCTCCGGCTGCACCGCTTGACCGGTCTCGAGCAGGACAAGATTGCCAGCGAATACAGTGAGTTAATAGAAAATATTAAAGAATATTTGCAGATCCTGTCGGATCCGGACAAGCTTCAGTCCGTGATCCGCGGCGAGCTGCTCGACGTGCGCCAGCGCTACGCCGACGCGCGCCGCACCGAGATCGTGGAGGATTACAACGAGCTGACGATCGAGGACCTGATCCCCGAGGCGTCGCTCGTCGTCACGCTGTCTCACGCGGGCTACGCGAAGGCGCAGCCGGTGGAGGCGTACCAAGCCCAGCGTCGCGGCGGACGCGGCCGCACGGCCGCGCGGGTCAAGGACGAGGATTTCATCGAGCGGCTCTTCGTCGCGCACTCGCACGACACGCTGCTGTGCTTCTCGAGTCGCGGCAAGGTGTATTGGCTCAAGGTGTACCAGCTGCCGCAGGCCGGCTCGGGATCGCGTGGGCGGCCGATCGTCAATCTGCTGCCGCTGGAGGAGAACGAGCGGATCACGGCCGTCCTGCCGATCAAGAGCTACGACGAGGACAAGTTCGTGTTCTTCGCGACGACGCAGGGGACCGTCAAGAAGACGCCTCTCGTCGCGTTCTCGAGGCCGCGTACGACCGGCATCATCGCGCTCGATCTGCGGCCGGACGATCGGCTCGTCGGCGCCGGTATCACCGACGGGCAGCGCGACATCATGCTGTTCGCGAGCTCGGGCAAGGCGATTCGCTTCCGCGAGGACGACGTGCGCCCGATGGGTCGGACGGCGGCCGGCGTGCGCGGATTGCGCCTCACGGCCGAGGGCGACGAGGTCATCGGGCTCGCGATTCTCGACCGCGGACCGATTCTGCTCGCGACCGAGAACGGCTACGGCAAGCTGACCGAGGTCGACGAATTCCCCCTCCAGGGTCGCGGCGGTCAAGGCGTCATTTCGATCCGCACGTCGGAGCGTAACGGCCGCGTGGTCGGCGCGCTGCAAGTTTCGATGGACGACGAGATCATGCTGATCACGTCGAACGGCACCCTCGTGCGCACGCCCGTGGCGGAAATCTCGCTGCTCGGTCGCAACACGCAAGGAGTGCGTTTGATTCGCCTCGACGAAGGCGATCGGCTCGTCGGCGTCGAGCGCGTGCAGGACGAGAACAACGGGTCCGGCAGTTCCGCGAACGGCGGCAATGACCCGTCGAGCGGAGGCGGCGATCCGAACGAAGAGTAAGCCCGGCAGGAAGCCGGAGTACGAGCTGGAAAAAGGATAGGGAGACGATGAGGCGAGTGTATAACTTCAGCGCCGGCCCCGCGATGTTGCCCGAGCCGGTGCTGCGCCGGGCGCAGGAAGAGCTGCTCGATTGGAAGGGCAGCGGTATGTCCGTGATCGAGGTCAGCCACCGTGGCACGGATTTCGTCGAGTGCGCGGCCGAGGCAGAGCGGCGTCTGCGTCGGCTTCTCGGCGTGCCCGACAATTACAAGGTGCTGTTCCTGGCCGGCGGCGCGACCGCGCAGTTCGCCGCGGTGCCGCTGAACATCGCACCCGAGGGCTCGACCGTCGACTACGTGATCACCGGCAGCTGGGGCAAGAAGGCCGCGAGCGAGGCGGCGCGCTACGCGAACGTCAACATCGTCTGCGACTCGGCGCCGTCGGGTTACACGGAGATTCCGGATCGATCGACGTGGAAGCTGACGCCCGGCGCCGCGTACGTGCACTACACGCCGAACGAGACGATCGTTGGCGTCGAGTTTCACGACATTCCGGACGTCGGCGACGTGCCGCTCGTCGCCGATATGTCCTCGACGATTCTCTCTCGTCCGCTCGACGTCAGCCGCTTCGGCATCATCTATGCCGGCGCACAGAAGAATATCGGCCCGTCCGGGCTCGCCATCGTGATCGTGCGCGAGGACCTGATCGGTCGGGCGCGCCGCGAGACGCCGGGCATCTTCGATTACAAGATCGCCGCCGAGTCGGATTCGATGTGGAACACGCCGCCGACCTTCGCGTGGTATCTCGCGGGGCTCGTCTTCGAGTGGCTCGAGGAGCAGGGCGGCCTCGCGGCCATGGCCGAGCGCAATCGCGCCAAGGCGCAGAAGCTTTACGCGGCGATCGACGCGTCCGATTTCTACACGAACAAGGTACGTCCCGAGTACCGCTCGTGGATGAACGTGCCGTTCACGCTCGCGGATCCCGCGCTCGACAAGGCCTTCCTCGAAGAGTCGAAGGCGGCAGGGCTCACGAACTTGAAGGGTCACCGCCTGGTCGGCGGCATGCGCGCGAGCATCTATAACGCGATGCCGATGGAAGGTGTCGACGCGCTGATCGAGTTCATGGCGGATTTCGAGAAGCGGAGGGGCTGACCGTGCGCTTCAAGATCCTGACCCTGAACAACATCGCCGTCTCGGGCCTGAACCGTCTGCCGCGCGAGCGCTACGAGGTCGCGTCCGATATCGCGCGCCCGGACGCGATCATCGTGCGCTCGCACAACATGCACGACATGGATATCCCGCCGTCCGTGCTCGCCGTCGCGCGCGCGGGCGCCGGCGTCAACAACATCCCGGTCGCGGAGCTGAGCCGCCGCGGCGTGCCCGTCTTCAACGCTCCCGGCGCGAACGCGAACGCGGTGAAGGAGATCGTGATCGGCAGCCTGTTCATCGCCGCGCGCAACCTCATGCCCGCATGGGACTACGTTCGCAATCTCGACGGCACGGACGAGACGATCCACAAGCAGGTCGAGGCGGCGAAGAAGCAGTTCGTCGGCTTCGAGTTACCGACCCGTACGCTCGGCGTCGTCGGACTCGGCGCGATCGGCGTCCAGGTCGCGAATTCCGCGCTAGCGCTCGGCATGAACGTCATCGGGTACGACCCGCAGATCACCGTCCAGCGCGCGTGGCAAATGTCCTCGGCGGTGCAGCAGGCGATCAATCTCGACGATCTCTGCAGCCGCTCGCACATGATCACGATTCACGTGCCGTTGAACGACGGGACGCGGAACCTGATCAATCGAGAGCGGATCGCCTTGATGCCGCGAGGATCCGTTCTGCTCAACTTCGCGCGCGACGGCGTCGTCGACGTGGACGCGGTGATCGAAGCGCTCGACAGCGGCAAGCTCGCCTGCTACGTCACGGACTTCCCGACCGTGCGTTTGAAGGCGCATCCGAAGGCCGTTTGCCTGCCGCATCTCGGCGCGTCGACTCGCGAGGCCGAGGAGAACTGCGCGATCATGGCGGCGGAGACGCTACGCGAGTTCCTCGAGCACGGCACGATCCGGAACTCGGTGAACTTCCCCGACGCCGTGCTGAGCCGCGACCGGCCGAATCGCCTGGCCGTCCCGCACCTGAACGTGCCGAACATGATTTCGCAGATCTCGGCGTGCGTGTCCGCGGAGAACATCAACATCAACGACATGTTGAACGTCTCGAAGGGCGAGATCGGCTACACGCTGGTCGACCTCGACGCGCCGCCGAGCGAAGGTCTCGTCGAGCGGATCCGAAGAATCGACGGCGTCCTGTCGGCGCGGGCCCTGCCTGTTTTCGAGGAGTAGCGGGAAACGGGATGACGGACCGGCCGGACGACGAGCAAGCGCTCGAGCGGCTCCGCAAGCGCATCGACGAGATCGACGCGAGCATCCAGGAGCTGATCTCCGAACGTGCGCGCTGCGCGAAAGAGATCGGCGTCGTGAAGGGTCTCGCGAAGACCGCCGAGTTCTATCGTCCGGAGCGCGAGGCTCAAGTGTTGCGCGCGGTGCTGGAGCGTAACAAGGGACCGTTGACCGACGAGCAGGTCGTGCGGATATTCCGCGAGCTGATGTCGGCGTGCCTCGCGCTCGAAGAGCCGTTGAAAGTCGCGTATCTCGGGCCGGAAGGGACGTTCACACAGACGGCCGTCTTCAAGCACTTCGGGCACTCGGTGCGCGCGATCTCCGTGGCCACGATCGACGAGATCTTTCGCGAGGTCGAGGCGGGCACGGCCGATTTCGGCGTCGCGCCCGTCGAGAACTCGACGGAGGGCACGGTCAACCACACGCTCGACATGTTCCTCACCTCGCCGCTCAAGATCTGCGGCGAGGTCGAGCTTCGCATCCATCAGCACCTGATGGGCAGAATGCGCGACATGTCGGCGATAAAGCGCATCTGCTCGCACTCGCAGTCGCTCGCGCAGTGCCGCGGCTGGCTCGCGCAGCATCTGCCGAACGTCGAGAGGATCGCCGTGTCGAGCAACGCCGAGGCGGCGCGCAGGGCGAGGGACGAGGAGGGCACGGCGGCGATCGCGGGCGAGTCCGCGGCCGAGGTCTACGGCCTCGACGTGCTCTGTCCGAACATCGAGGACGAAGCCGACAACACGACGCGCTTCCTGGTCATCGGGCGCAAGACGTTCCCGCCGAGCGGGAACGACAAAACCTCGTTGCTGGTGTCGGCGAAAGGGACGGAAGGACCCGGCGTGCTGTTCCATCTGCTCGAGCCGCTTGCGAGACATCGCGTCAACATGACCCGCATCGAGTCGCGCCCGTCGCGGCGCAAGAAGTGGGATTACGTCTTCTTCGTCGACGTCGACGGTCATGCCGACGATCCGAAGCTGAAGCAGGCGCTCACCGAGATCGAGCAGCAGTCGAACCTGTTTCGTGTGCTCGGCGCGTACCCGAAGGCGGTGCTATGAGCCCGGAGAGCGGCATCGAGACCGTGCGGCGCGACTATCACGCGCTGCCGGTGCAAAGCGTCGGCGGCGAAATCACGGTCCCCGGCGACAAATCGATCTCTCATCGTGCGCTGATGCTCGGCGCGATCGCCGACGGGGAGACCGTCGTGCGGGGGTTCCTCGAGAGCGAGGACTGCGTCGCGACCCGGCGCGCGTTCGAGGCGCTCGGCGTTCGCGTTCGGGACGAGGAGCAGGGCACGCTGCGAGTCTCCGGCGTCGGGCTCGACGGCCTGAAGCCCCCGCCGGACGTGCTCGACCTGGGCAATTCCGGCACGGCGATTCGCCTGATGACGGGGTTGCTGGCCGCACAACGCTTCGATTCGACGTTGACCGGCGACGAATCGCTGCGCAAGCGGCCGATGGAGCGGGTCGCGACGCCGCTGCGGGCGATGGGCGCGCGCATCGCGACCCGCGACGGCCGGGCCCCGATAGAGATCACCGGAGGCGCGCGGCTCAAGGGCATCGACTACGCGATGCCGGTCGCGAGCGCACAGGTGAAATCCGCGCTGCTGCTCGCGGGGCTCTATGCGTCCGGCACGACGACGGTGCGCTCCCCGGGGCCGAGCCGCGATCACACCGAGCGGATGCTGCGATCGATGGGCGTCCCGCTCGATATCACCGATGACGGCTTGACCGTTTCGGTGTCCGGTCCGCAGCGGCTCAAGGGCATCGAGATCGACGTGCCGGGGGATCTCTCGTCGGCGGCCTTCTTCATCGTCGCCGGCTGTCTCGGCGCGACGGACGGTCTGTTGATCCGAAACGTCGGCGTCAATCCGACGCGGACCGGGGTGCTCACGATCCTTTCGGCGATGGGCGCTCGGATCGAGCTGCGGAACGCCCGCACGGCAGGCGTCGAACCCGTCGCCGATCTGTTTGTCGAACGAAGCGAGCTCAAGGGCATCGACGTGCCGCCCGAGCTCGTGCCGCTCGCGATCGACGAGTTCCCGATCCTGTTCATCGCCGCGGCGGCGGCGCGGGGACCGACGATCGTCCGCGGGGCCGAGGAGCTGCGCCACAAGGAGAGCGACCGCATCGCGGTCATGGCACGCGGGCTCACCGCGCTCGGCGCCCGAGTCGACGAGCGCGAGGCCGGCGTGATCATCGAAGGCGGCCAGCGGCTGCGCGGCGGAACCATCGACAGCCATGGCGACCATCGCGTTGCCATGTCTTTCTCGGTCGCGAGCCTGATCGCGGACGGACCGATCGAGATTCGCGATACCGCCGCGGTGGCCACGTCGTTCCCGAATTTCCTCGACGTCGCCGCAGCGTGCGGTTTGTCGGTGACGGAGCGCGCCGGAGGCTGAGCCGTGCGGTCTGCCGCGGTCGTGCCGATCGTCACCGTGGACGGGCCGAGCGGCTCCGGCAAGGGCACCGTCAGCCGCGCCCTCGCGAAGCGGCTCGGCTGGCACCTGCTCGACAGCGGAGCGCTCTACCGCGTGACGGCGCTCGCCGCGCAGCGGGCCGGCGTCGATCTCGGTAACGAGGCGGAAGTCGCGCGGGTCGCGGCGAGCCTCGACGTCCAGTTCTCCGAGGGCGAGCAGGAGCGGGTGCTGCTCGCGGGCGACGACGTCACCCACGAGCTTCGAACGGAACAATGCGGAGAGGCGGCGTCCAAGGTCGCCGCGATGCCGGCCGTCAGACGGGCGCTGCTCGATCGGCAGCGTGCGTTCGCCGTGCCCCCGGGGCTCGTCGCGGACGGGCGCGACATGGGAACGGGCGTCTTCCCGGATGCGCTGCTCAAGGTCTTTCTCACCGCAAGCCCCGAGGAGCGCGCGAGGAGACGGTATAAGCAGTTGATAGAAAAGGGGATTGATGTTAACCTGCATGATCTTTCGCGGGAAATCGCCCAGCGGGACGAACGGGATGCGAATCGGCCGGTGGCGCCGTTGGCGCCCGCCGCCGATGCGCGCATCATCGATTCGACGCGCATGAGTCCCGAAGAAGTCACGGAGCGCATCTTGCAATGGCTCCGCGAAGCGGGTGTCATGACGGGATGATCGTTTTCTCGATACGGACGCGCCGAGCAGGACGATAGCGGCGCGACTTTCAATTTGGCCGCCGATGCAGGAAGCAACGGCGTAGAGGTTGCAAAACATCACATGAGTGAATCTTTCGCGGAACTTCTGGAGCAGAGCCTAGCGACTCAGCAAATCAAGCCCGGTGCGATTCTGACCGGTAAGGTCGTCGACATTAACAACGACGTCGTGATCGTCAACGCCGGCCTCAAGTCGGAGGCGGTCATCCCGTCGAGCCAGTTCCTGAACGAGAAGGGCGAGCTCGAAGTCAAGGTCGGAGACGAGGTCGAGGTCGCGCTCGATACGGTCGAGGACGGCTTCGGTGAAACGAGGCTCTCGCGCGAGAAGGCGAAGCGCACGCGCACGTGGGCCCGTCTCGAGAAAGCTTTCGAGGAAGGAAGCATCGTCACGGGGACGATCAGCGGACGCGTACGAGGCGGCTTCACCGTCGATATCGATCTCGTGCGTGCGTTCCTGCCCGGCTCGCTCGTCGACGTTCGTCCTATCCGCGATCCCGTCGCGCTCGAGGGGCAGACGCTCGAGTTCAAGGTCATCAAGCTCGATCAGAAGCGCAACAACGTCGTCGTATCGCGTCGCGCGGTCGTCGAGGAGGAATACAGCGCCGAGCGCGAGCAGCTGTTGAAGACGCTCGAGGAAGGCGCCGTGCTGAAAGGCGTCGTGAAGAACCTCACCGATTACGGTGCGTTCGTGGATCTCGGCGGTATCGACGGCCTGCTGCACATCACCGACATGGCGTGGAAGCGGGTGAAGCACCCGTCCGAGGTCGTGCACGTCGGTCAGGAGCTCGAGGTCAAGGTCTTGAAGTTCGACCGCGAGCGCAATCGCGTGTCGCTCGGCTTGAAGCAGCTCGGCGCGGACCCGTGGGAGGATCTGGCTCGCCGCTACCCGCCCGGCACGCGCATCTTCGGACGCGTGACGAACATCGCCGACTACGGCTGCTTCGTCGAGATCGAGGAAGGCGTCGAGGGTCTCGTCCACGTCTCCGAGATGGACTGGACGAACAAGAACGTGAACCCCCACAAGGTCGTTCAGATCGGCGACGAGGTCGAGGTCATGGTGCTCGACATCGACGAGGAGCGCCGCCGCATCTCGCTCGGTCTGAAGCAGTGCAAGCCGAACCCGTGGCAGGAGTTCGCGGAGAACTACAAGAAGGGCGACAAGGTCTCGGGTCAGATCAAGTCGATCACCGACTTCGGCGTGTTCATCGGGCTGCCGGGCGGCATCGACGGTCTCGTGCACCTTTCGGATCTCTCTTGGGACGTGCCCGGCGAGGAAGCCGTGCGCAACTACAAGAAGGGCGAGGAGCTCGAGGCGGTCGTGCTCGCGATCGATCCGGAGCGTGAGCGCATTTCTCTCGGCGTGAAGCAGCTCGACAAGGATCCGCTGTCCGTGTTCATCGCCGAGTTCCCGAAGGGCAGCATCGTCAAAGGCGTCGTGCAAGAAGTCGATGCGAAGGGCGCCACCGTGTTGCTCAAGGACGGAGTCATCGGTCAGCTGCGTGCGTCCGAGATCTCGCGTGACCGCGTCGAGGATGCCCGCACGGTGCTCAAGCCCGGGCAGGAGATCGAGGCGAAGTTCACCGGCGTGGATCGCAAGAACCGCGTCGTGTCGCTGTCGATCAAGGCGAAGGAGGCCCACGAGGAAGCGCAGGCGATCCAGAACTACAAGACGGATCGGCCGTCCTCGGGCACGACGCTCGGTGATCTCTTGAAGGAGCAGATGTCGGACTAGCCGACTCTTCCGGTTTCGAGGAAGCTAGCTGAGGCTTTTAGAGGCAGGTCCTTAGATGACGAAGTCGGAGTTGATCGAGTCCATTGCCCGCAACCAGAAGCACTTGCCGGCGAAGGATGTCGAGCTGGCGGTGAAGCACATTCTGGAGCTGATGAGCGAGGCGCTGGCCAGCGGGGAGCGCATCGAGATTCGCGGCTTCGGCAGCTTCTCGCTGCACTACCGGCCGCCGCGGATGGGACGCAATCCGAAGACCGGCGACGCGGTGGCTCTCGCCGGTAAGCACGTGCCGCATTTCAAGCCGGGTAAGGACCTGCGGGAACGGGTAAATGCTTCGCGGCATTTGCCCTTGCGCGGCTGACCGGACTGCCGAATCACGGCTGCGCCGCGGGTCGCGGCGCAGCCGCTCGCCTGGAAGCTCGACGTGAACGCGCTGCGACGAGTCGCTTACGCGGCGTTGGTTCTCGTCGTCGTAGCGGCGGCAGCGCTCTTCACGTACAACAACCCCGGCCGTATCGACGTCGATCTCGGTTTCGTCCTGCTCGAAGGCGTGCCGACATCTGTCGCCTTCGCCGTGACCTTCGCGGTCGGGTGGTTTTTCGGCGTCTTGTCGGCCGCTCTCGCTCTGCTGCGCATGTCCGCCGAGCGCCGCCGCCTTCGCCGCGAATTGCGAGTCACGGAGGCCGAGGCGGCCGATCTGCGTAGTCTGCCGGTGTCCCATGCCGACTGAAGCGACGTTCGTCCTCGCCGCGATCCTGATCGTGTTCGCGGGCCTAGGCTGGGCGTACGATCGGCTGAGCCGCGAGCGCGACAACGCCCCTCCGCCCGGCATCAACGCCGACTATTTCCGCGGCTTGAACCTCGTCCTGAACCGCAAGACCGACGAGGCGCTCGAGCTCTTCATCCAGCTCGCGAAGGTCGACGACGAGACGCTCGAGACGCATTTCGCGCTCGGGCATCTGTTCCGCCGCCGCGGGGAGGTCGACCGCGCGATTCGAGTGCATCAGAACTTGCTCGCTCGTCCCAGCCTGAGCGAGGCGCAGCGCCACCAAGCGCTTTTCGCGCTGGCCGAGGACTATCTCGGCGCAGGGCTGTTCGATCGCGCGGAGACGCTGTTCAGCGAGCTGAAGAGCAGCGAGACGCTGGCCCAGCAAGCCCTCGAGAAACTGATCGACATCTACGAGCGCGAAAAGGAATGGGAGAAGGCCATCGAGGCGCAGCACTTGCTCGAGCGGCGCACCGGTGAAAGGTCGCCTCGCGTCTCCCACTATCACTGCGAGCTCGCCGAAGAAGCTCGGCTTCGGGGAGACACGGCCGCGGCGCGCGAGCAGCTGCGGCACGCAGCGAGCACGGAGTCGGGCCGCTTACGGGCCTCGTTGATCGGCGCGGCGATCGCCAAATCCGAGCAGCGGCACGCCGAAGCGATCAAGCTCTACGAGCAGGTGATCGAGTCCGATCGACGGCTGATCGCCGAGGTGCTGCCGGATCTGCTCGAATGCCATGAGCGGGCCGGACCGAGCGGCATCGAGCGCTTCGACGCGTACGTCGCGCGGCTTGCAGAAAAGCAGCCGGAGCTCGAGCGCGAGCTCGCCTACGCCGCGATCGTCGGCGAGCTCGTTCAGTCGAAGACGCTTGCGCGCTGCATAGAGAGTTTCGTCTTGTCCAACGAGATTCTCGCGAATCTCGTCGACGTCGACGAGCTTCGAGGCGCGGATCCGGCGAGGAGAGAACGCGCAGTGAGACGGATCGCAACCGCGCTTCGCCGCCTCGCGCTCGCGAGCGCTCGGTACCGCTGCACGAACTGCGGCTACAGCAGCCGGCGGCTGATCTGGCATTGCCCGAGCTGCAAGCAGTGGGAGACCGTGCGTCCCATTCAGGGCATCAATCTCGAGGCGCTCGTTCCTTGACCGGCTCGCGGACGCTTTGCGCGCCGCGCACTACGAAACTGCACGATCGCCGAAGAATCGCTCGATGCGTGGGCGATCCCCTCGGCCCTACGATGCGAGCCGTCCCACTCACGAGAGGAAGAGTCATGAAACGGATTTCACCGTTGGCCATTGCGCTCTCAGCGGCATTGCTCGCTCCCGGGCTCTCGATCGCCGGGCCGGTGAACGTGAACTCGGCGGATGCCGAGACGCTTGCCCGGGAGCTGAACGGCATCGGCCCGGCGCTCGCGCAGGCGATCGTCGAGGAACGCGAGCGGAACGGCGCTTTCTCGTCACCGGACGACTTGAAGCGCGTCAAAGGGATCGGCGATCGCGTCATCGAGCTCAATCGGGAGAACATCCTCGTCAGCGACCCGCCGTCCAAGTAGGGAGGGGGCGGGCATGCCGGGGCCGAGCAAGCTGCGGCGTGCCCGTCCTTCCGTGCGCGGTGATCTCTCCCTTCCTCCGAACGGACCGGCCCGTCTTCGCACTGATACGTATACCGCACCAGGCCGGCTTTGCGTCCGGTATCATCGTTGATTCACGACTTGGCAAAGCGGAGAAGAACAGATGCCCCGCGTGCGCACGGCCGTATTCCCCGTCGCCGGCAGAGGAACCCGGTTCCTGCCGGCCACCAAGGCGTCTCCGAAGGAGATGCTCCCGATCGTCGATAAGCCGCTGATCCAATATGCCGTCGAGGAGGCGCTCGCGGCCGGCGTCGAGAAGCTGGTGTTCGTCACGGGTTCCTCGAAGCGGTCGATCGAGGATCACTTCGACGTCGACCCCGAGCTCGAGCGGACACTTGCCGAAAGCGGAAAGGAAGACCTGCTCGCGCTCGTGCGGAATATCGTTCCGTCGCACGTGAACTGTATCTACGTTCGCCAGGGCGTGCCGCTCGGCCTGGGTCACGCCGTGCTTTGCGCGAAGCCGGCGGTCGGCAACGAGCCGTTCTTCGTGCATCTCGCCGACGATCTGATCTACAGCGACGTGCCGTGCCTCAAGCAGATGCACGACGAGTTTCAACAGCACGGCTACAGCGTGCTCGGCGTCGAAACGGTGCCGCGGGACCAGACGGGGAGCTACGGTATCGTCGGCGTCACGAACGATGCGGACGGACGCCAGCGCATCGAGAAGATCGTCGAGAAGCCGAAGCCGGAAGAGGCACCGTCGACGCTCGCCGTCGTCGGCCGTTACGTCCTGACGCCGGCCATCTTCGACAAGCTCGAGCGGACGGAGCGCGGCTCCGGCGGCGAAATCCAGCTGACCGACGGCATTGCCAAGCTGCTCGAGGACGAGCCCGTCTACGTCTATCGCTTCAGCGGCACGCGGTACGACTGCGGCAGCAAGATCGGGTACCTGCGCGCGACCGTCGAGTACGCGCTCCGCCATCCGGAGCTCGGCGAGAACTTCAGAGCCTATCTCGAGTCCGTCTGGGAGCGTTGACGCGCGTCGGCCAGGGCCACGCGCGACGCTCCCCTCCGGGCTGCGGCAGCCGCTCTAGCTTCGGACGGTTCTCCGTCCGCACGGCTCTTTGTCGTGCGTCCCTTTATACTGTCCGCCCGTTCTTGTTCGCGAGCATGGTCCGAGGTGTCGGGCCGTCCATGATGGGAGATTCCGAGTTGAAGAACGTAGCCGTACGCAATATCGACCGCGCTCCGCTCGAGATCGTCGACGCCCTTGCCGAGCTCGGCGTCGCGACCGTTCACGAAGCGCAGGGCCGAACCGGTCTCATGAATCCTTATATGCGGCCGATTTACCCCGGCGCGCGTATTGCCGGCACGGCGGTGACCGCGCTGGCGCACCCCGGCGACAACTGGATGCTGCACGTGGCCGTCGAGCTGTGCCGCCCGGGAGACATCGTCGTCGTTGCGCTGAGTGCTGCGAATACGGACGGCATGTTCGGCGAGCTGCTCGCGACGTCGTACAAGGCGCGAGGCGTCCGCGGCCTCGTCATCGACGCGGGTTGTCGCGACGTGCGCGAGCTCAAAGAGCTGGGTTTCCCGGTC
Organism: Gammaproteobacteria bacterium; assembly: GCA_017577365.1. Taxonomy (GTDB): domain Bacteria; phylum Pseudomonadota; class Gammaproteobacteria; order Steroidobacterales; family Rariloculaceae; genus ZC4RG20. The sequence continues at coordinate 24,461 of PKRJ01000031.1, forward strand.
TGGAGCAAGGCGATCTCGGCGAAAGGCACCGTGAAGGCCACGGTGGGTTCCGTCAACATCCCGGTCGTCTGCGCCGGGGCGCTCGTCAATCCGGGCGACGTGATCGTCGCCGACGACGATGGCGTCGTCGTCGTGCCGCGCAAGAACGCGGCGGCGGTGCTCGACGCGGCGCGCCAGCGCGTCGCGAAAGAGGAGGAGAAGCGGCAGCGTCTCGCCGCCGGCGAGCTGGGCCTCGACATCTACGGGATGCGGGAGCCGCTCGCGAAGGCCGGTCTCGTCTACGTCGACCGGCTCGAGGATCTCGAGAAGTAACCCTCCTCAGTGGCGTTCTGCGCCCCGCCCGCTGCGGCGGGGCGCAGAACGGCGCGAAGCTCGAGGTCTGTACGAGCCGTCCGCCGGTCGCGGTGGCGTCGAATGACGTGGCAAACCGGATCGCGCTATGCCGCGATTTGCGCGGCCACAGCCAGAGCTTGGAGAGGGCGGACGGGTGAGAAGAATCGCGGAGGTGGCTCCCCGGGCCGGACTCGAACCAGCGACCAATCGGTTAACAGCCGATCGCTCTACCAACTGAGCTACCGGGGAACCGGTTTCCAAGCGACGGGCATTCTGCCCCGCGACCGTCGGACAGTCAAGCGATTGACCGGCAAAAGACTCGCGCCGGCAAGCGCTTATAGCCACTTTTTCACTCGCGTCGTGAAGCGGCTCCAGTCCGCCAGCCGCGACACGTCATTCTCTAGATCGTCGCCCGTAAGGTCAACACGCTGAACGCCGCGCCGTGACGACGGTCTGATCAGCCGCATCGACGCGTCGCGGTCGCGGCTTGGGCTCCGCGGCCGGCACCCGTTAATCTCTACCGTTTCACGAGCCGAATCAGATGTCCGAGAAACCGTTCCGTCTCGAACGCGCCTACGAGCCGGCCGGCGATCAGCCTGCCGCGATCAAGGCGCTCGTCGAAGGCCTCGAAGCCGGGCTCGCGCGGCAGACGCTGCTCGGCGTCACGGGCTCCGGCAAGACGTACGTCATGGCGAACGTGATCGCGGCGGTGCAGCGGCCGACGCTGATTTTGGCGCACAACAAGACGCTCGCCGCGCAGCTCTACGGCGAGATGAGGGAGTTCTTCCCCGACAACGCGGTGGAGTATTTCGTTTCGTACTACGACTACTATCAGCCGGAGGCGTACGTCCCGGCGAGCGACACCTACATCGAGAAGGACGCGTCGATCAACGCGCACATCGAGCAGATGCGCTTGTCGGCGACCAAGGCGCTGCTCGAGCGGCGGGACGTCATCATCGTCGCGACCGTTTCGTCGATCTACGGCCTCGGCGATCCGCAGGCCTATCACTCGATGGTGCTGCACCTCGTGCGCGGCGGGACGATCAGCCAGCGCGACATGCTCCGCCGGCTCGCGGAGCTGCAGTACACGCGCAATCCGCTCGATCTCGCGCGCGGCACGTTCCGGGTGCGCGGCGATGTCATCGATATCTTCCCGGCGGAGTCGGACCAGGAGGCGGTCCGCGTCGAGCTCTTCGACGACGAGATCGAGGAGATCAGCCTGTTCGATCCGCTGACCGGCGCGGTATTGCGCAGCGTCCCGCGCGTGACGATCTACCCGAAGACGCACTACGTGACGCCGCGGGAGACGCTGCTCGACGCCGTCGAGCAGATACGCGCGGATCTCGCCGTGAGGCTCAAGGAGCTGCGCGACGCGAACAAGCTCGTCGAGGCGCAACGGCTCGAGCAGCGCACGCGCTTCGACATGGAAATGATTCTCGAGGTCGGCTACTGCAACGGCATCGAGAACTATTCGCGCTATCTATCCGGTCGGCGGCCCGGCGAGCCGCCGCCGTGTCTGTTCGACTATCTGCCGGCGGACGCGCTGCTTTTCGTCGACGAGAGCCACGTGACGATTCCGCAGCTGGGCGGCATGTACCGCGGCGACCGATCGAGGAAGGAGACGCTCGTCGAGTACGGTTTCCGACTGCCGTCGGCGCTCGACAACCGCCCGCTGATGTTCGAGGAATACGAAGCGATCGCTCCGCAGACTATCTTCGTCTCGGCGACGCCCGGCCCGTACGAGACGCGCATCTCGGACCAGATCGTGGAGCTCGTCGTGCGGCCGACGGGGCTCGTCGACCCCGAGGTCGAAGTGCGGCCCGCGTCGATCCAGGTCGACGACGTGCTCTCGGAGATTCGCGCGCGCGTCGCGGCCGACGAGCGCGTGCTGATCACGACGCTGACCAAGCGCATGGCAGAGGACTTGACGGACTACCTGCAGGAGCACGGCGTGAGGGTGCGGTACCTGCACTCGGACATCGATACCGTCGAGCGCACCGAGATCATCCGCGATCTCAGGCTCGGCGAGTTCGACGTGCTCGTCGGCATCAACCTGCTGCGTGAGGGGCTCGACATGCCGGAGGTCTCGCTCGTCGCGATCTTCGACGCCGATAAGGAAGGCTTCCTGCGCTCGGAGGGATCGCTGATCCAAACGATCGGCAGGGCCGCTCGGAACGTGAACGGCAAGGCGATCCTTTACGCGGACCGCATCACGGGCTCCATGCAGCGCGCGATCGACGAGACGAACCGGCGTCGCGAGAAGCAGATCGCCTATAACAAGGCCCATGGGATCGAGCCGAAGACGATCCGCAAGGGCGTGCAGGACATCATGGAAGGCGCGCGCCCTGCGCCGCGCCGACGCACGCGCGAGCGCGAACGCGGCGACCGCCGCGCGGCGCCGCGCGTGAAGATCAGCCCGCAGGACGTGCTCGCGAAGATCCAGCAGCTCGAGAAGCAGATGTATCGCCATGCGCGCGACCTCGAGTTCGAGGAAGCGGCGAGGCTGCGCGACGAGATTCAGGAGCTTCGGCGGATCGGCCTCGGTCTCGATACCGAGGCGGTCGGGTGAGCGCGGCGCCCTGCAGCGCGACTCGGCGGGCGCGAGACTTTCACCGTCGGTACGGCGAAGGGCTTGAGTCTTCACCCCCGAAGTGGGTATCGTTGCGCCTCCGACAGGCGCGTAGCTCAGTGGTAGAGCACCACCTTGACATGGTGGGGGTCGGTGGTTCGATCCCACTCGCGCCTACCAGAATTCCAGAGGATGCGGCCGCTTCGAGCGGCCGTATTCGTTTCTGCGGCAACGTAAGATCCCGGCGGCGGCCTCGGACTCTCGACTCGCATCGAAAACGTGGCGCCGATACCATTTGACGCCGATGCGCGAGGGCCGGACGAGGCGAGTTCGGCCCTCGTCGTTTCGCGCCGCCGGGGTGACGACGACGAAGGGAGCTCGGGTAGATGAGACGTATTTGTTTGATGCTGAGCGCAGCCATCTGGCTCGCGGCCTGCAGCGGAGGGAACGACGGCGGCACGGCGCGGAGCGGCGCGATCGCGTTGCCCTCGGGCGAGCTCACCGAGCTGACGGTGATCGACGTCGTCGTCGGGGACGGCCCGGTCATCCAGAACGGCGATACGGCGATCGTGCACTACACCGGATGGCTATACGACCCGACGGCCGGGAATCGTCGCGGGACGCAATTCGACTCTTCCCGCGGGGGCGCGCCGTTCACGTTTCAGCCCGGAGCGCGCCGCGTGATTCGCGGCTGGGAAGAAGGCGTGCCGGGGATGAGAGTCGGCGGCCGACGGCTGCTCTTCATCCCCGCCGAATACGGTTACGGCGAGAGAGGCACACCCGACGGCACCATACCGCCGAATGCCGGCCTCGTGTTCGACGTCGAGCTCGTCGACGTCATACCGTTACCGTAGCTGCTAAACTCGCCGAGGCAAGCGAGCAGGGGGAGTCATGGCGATAGTCGGGCGCTGGCCTCGTGCCATTTTCTACGACTCGAAAACGACGCTGTTCAACTGGGCCGGCAGCTGGCGCGGTGCGGCGGCCGAGATCCTGAAAAAGTACGGATCGACGGTACCGGAGCAGGAGTTCGTCGAGACCTGGGTCAAGCACTTCGAGGGGCTCCATCGTCGAGCGGCTTTCTACCGCTACGCCCAGGTCACCGATCTCGTGCGTGAAGCGCTCGTGACGACGTACCGGCTCCTGAACATCCCGGGGAGCGGCGACGACGTCGAGCACTTCCTGGCGCTGCAGGAGAAAGTCGAGCTGTTCGACGACACCGAGGACGCGCTGACGAACCAGCAGAATCTCGGCGTGAAGATCCTGATCTACTCGGATGTCGAGACGAAGTACCTCGACATGTACGTCGCGAAGTTCAAGCGGTTCAAGCCGGACTTCGTCGGCACGACGGAGCAGGCGGGCGTCGCGAAGCCGAATCCGCGGACGTACCGCTGGGTTCTGCAGCGTAACGGCCTCGAGCCCCGCGACGTGCTGTACTGCGCCGCGCCGATCTTCGACGTTCAAGGGGCGATGTCGGCCGGCATGATCGCCGCGTGGCTGCGGCGTCCCCAGGGACGGCTGTCCGGCGAGACGCACTCGCCGGGGGATCTGGCTGCGGACTTCGAGGTCGAAAGCCTGCACGATGTCACCCGGATCATCGAGCGGACCCGAGGCGGAGGCTGAGCGCAATCGTCAACCCCCGAGCAGCCGGGCGCGCGGCCACGCAGGGGCGCCGCTTGTCTCGCCCGTCCGGGCTTCGTAAAATGCTCCACTGCCCTGAAAGCCCGTACATTATGGTCAGGGCAAGCTCTCAAGAGAGCGGCCGTAGGTGAACGCTGCGGGAGGCGTGCCCTTCCGTCGACACCGCGGCCGCAGTTGTTTTGGCCGAGGGACGTTAAGGAGGACCGTATAGTCCAAAGTAAACGCGTCAGGCGCAACGAGGAGATCGCTGCGCCTAGGGTCCGTGTGATCGGTGTCAACGGGGAACAGGTCGGCATCATGAGCATTCAGGAAGCGCTCGCCGCTGCCGACAGCGCCGGCTTGGATCTCGTCGAGGTAGCACCGACCGCAGATCCCCCGGTTTGCCGCATCATGGACTACGGCAAGTTCCTGTTCGAGCAGAACAAGAAGGCCCAGTCCGCACGGCGTAAGCAGAAGCAGACGCAAATCAAGGAGGTCAAGTTCCGTCCGGGGACCGAGGAGGGCGACTACCAAGTCAAGCTCCGTAATCTGGTCCGCTTCCTGACCCACGGCGACAAGGCGAAGGTCACGTTGCGTTTCCGGGGCCGGGAGCTGGCTCACCAAGAGCTCGGCGTGCAACTACTCCAGCGTGTGCAGAAGGATCTCGAGGAATACGGCACCGTCGAGCAGTTTCCGCAGCTCGAGGGCCGGCAGATGGTCATGGTGATCGCGCCGCGCAAGCGCTAGCGCGTTTCACCGGTCACTAAGTGCCCCGGACGAGTGCCGCGGGCCGCCCGACGGGCCTTGGCGAGGCTGGCTCGGGCCATAAACGAGGAGAAAGACATGCCCAAGTTGAAGACCAATCGGGGCGCGGCGAAGCGCTTTCGCCCGAAAGGGAACGGCGGGTTCAAGCGCGCGCAGTCGTTCTTGAATCACATCCTGACGAAGAAGTCTCCGAAGCGGAAGCGGCAGCTCCGCTCGACCGCCCAGGTCGCGAAGCAGGACGTGCCGGCCGTCCGCAAGATGCTGCCGTACAGCTAGGAGGCGGACCATGGCACGAGTCAAACGCGGCGTCACTGCGAAGGCCCGGCACCGTAAGGTCCTTAGCAAAGCGAAAGGGTATTACGGCGCGAGGAGCAAGGTTTTTCGCGTCGCAAAGCAGGCGGTCATCAAGGCCGGTCAATACGCGTACCGCGACCGCCGGCAGCGCAAGCGTCAGTTCCGCGCGCTCTGGATCGCGCGCATCAACGCGGCCGCCCGCGCTCAAGGGTTGTCGTACAGCCGACTCGTCAACGGCCTGAAGAAGGCGAACATCGACGTCGACCGCAAGGTGCTGGCCGATATCGCGGTGCACGACGAGCAGGGGTTCGCCGCGCTCGCGGCCGCAGCCAAAGAGGCACTCGCGACGCAGTGACGCGCCATCGGAGGGTGGCGCGGTGAGCGCTCTTTCAAGCCTGCTTCAGGAGGCCGAGGCCGAGGTCGGCTCGGCCTCGGACCTTCGTCAGCTCGACGCCGTTCGCGTCAAGTATCTCGGAAAGAAGGGCCTCCTCACTGAACGGCTCAAGTCGCTCGGGCAGCTGCCGCCCGAGGAACGGCCGGCCGCCGGTAAGGCGATCAACGAGGCGAAGACCGCGCTCGAAGGGCTGCTCGACGCTAAGCGCAAGGCGCTCGAAGCGGCGCAGCTCGATGCCGAGCTCGCCGGGCAGCGGCTCGACGTGACGCTTCCTGGGCGCGGTGAGCTGCCCGGCACGCTGCATCCCGTGACGCGCACGCTGCGCAGGATGACGCGCATCTTGGCGCGCGCGGGTTTCGACGTCGCGACCGGCCCGGAGATCGAGGACGATTTCCACAACTTCACCGCGCTCAATATCCCGGAAGAGCATCCGGCGCGGGCGATGCACGACACGTTCTACCTCGAGTCGGGTTGGCTGTTGCGCACGCACACGTCGCCGGTGCAGATCCGAGCGGCGAGAGCACGAGGCGTGCCGCTGCGCATCATCGCGCCGGGGCGCGTTTATCGCTGCGATTCCGACGTCACGCACACGCCGATGTTCACGCAGGTCGAGGGACTCGTGATCGATCGAGGGATCAGCTTCGCCAACCTCAAGGCGTTGCTGTACGAGTTCGTCTCGAGCTTTTTCGAGCGCGACGTGAAGCTGCGTTTCCGGCCTTCGTACTTCCCGTTCACGGAGCCGTCGGCAGAGGTCGACATCTGGTCCGAGGAGTCCGGCCGGTGGCTCGAGATTCTGGGTTGCGGCATGGTGCACCCGAACGTTCTGCGAAACATGGGCGTGGACCCGGAAACCTACAGCGGCTATGCATTCGGAATGGGCGTCGAACGGCTCACGATGCTGCGCTACGGCGTGAACGATTTGCGCTTGTTCTTCGAGAACGATCTGCGCTTTCTCGAGCAGTTCGCTTGAGGTCCGGCCATGAGAGTCAACCTCGATTGGCTACGCGAGTGGGTCGACGTCGACGCGGACGGAGCGCGTCTCGCCGAAGAGTTGACCACGTCTGGACTCGAAGTGGACGAGGTCGCGCCGGCGGGGCCGGCTCTCGATAATGTCGTCGTCGGTCACGTCGTCGAATGCAGGCCTCACCCGGCCGCGGACAAGCTGTCCGTATGCATCGTCGATGACGGCGAGGCTCGTCGGGAGGTCGTGTGCGGGGCGCCGAACGTTGCCGTCGGCGTGAAAGCGCCGTACGCGCGGCCGGGCGCCGTCTTGCCGGGCAACGTCGCCATCTCCGCGACCGAGATTCGCGGCGTCACGTCGCACGGCATGCTGTGCTCCGCACGCGAGCTCGGCCTCGGGGACGACGCGTCGGGCTTGCTGCTCCTCGCCGACGATGCCGTCGCCGGACGCCCGATCGGCGCGGTGCTCGCGCTCGACGACGAGGTTCTCGACATCGACATCACGCCGAACCGCGGCGACTGCTTCAGCGTGATCGGCATCGCGCGCGAGATCGCCGCGAAACGGGGCCGGGATCTGCACCCGCCCGATCTTTCGCCGGTGCCCGCGTCGATCGAGGACGCGTTCCCGGTCGAGCTGCGCGCCAATGGCGACTGCCCGAGATTCGCGGGCCGCATCGTCCGCGGGATCCCAGCGGGGCTACGCTCGCCGCTATGGCTCGAGGAACGTCTGCGTCGCGCGGGGGTGCGATCGATTCATCCCGTCGTCGACGTCACGAACTACGTGATGCTGGAGCTCGGCCAGCCTCTGCACGCGTACGACCTTCGCAAGCTGGCGGGTCGTATCGTCGTACGCAGGGCGAAGGCCGGCGAGCGATTGACGCTGCTCGACGGCGCGACGCGCGAGCTCGATCCGGACGTGCTCGTGATCGCCGACGATTCGGGCGCGATCGGCATGGCCGGCATCATGGGCGGCGCGAGCACCGCCGTCGACGACACGACGACCGACATCTTCCTCGAGTCCGCGTACTTCTCGCCGGAAGTGATCGCCGGCCGCGCGCGTCGATACGGACTGCACACGGATGCTTCGGTGCGTTTCGAGCGAGGCGTGGATCCGCAAGGACAAGCGCGCGCCGTGGAGCGTGCCACGCGCTTGCTGCTCGAGATCGCGGGCGGACAGCCGGGCCCGACGCGGGTCGTCGAGATCCTCGATCTCGTGCCTCGACGCGCGCCGGTGCGCGTGCGTCACGCGCGAATCGAGTCGCTGCTCGGCCTCGAGCTCGAGCCCGCCGAGGTGGAGTCGCTGCTGACGCGCCTCGGCATCGAGATGCGCCGGCTGAAACCGGACGAGTGGGAGGCGCTTCCGCCGAGCTATCGCTTCGATCTCTCGATCGAGGAGGACTTCGTCGAGGAGATCGGGCGGATGATCGGCTACGACCGGATCCCCGCCGTGCCCGGACAGAGCCCGGCGCATCTCGGGTCGGCGACCGAGCTCGAGGTCGACAACGAGCGTCTCGCGGATGTTCTCGTCGCGCGCGGGTACCACGAGGTCGTCACGTACGGTTTCGTCGATCGCGAGCTAGACCGGGCGATCTCCCCGGACGTCGAGCCCCTCGCGCTCGCGAATCCGATCTCGCAGGACCTCGCGGTGATGCGTACGTCGCTGTGGCCTGGGCTGCTCAACGTCGCGCGACAGAACGTCGCTCGCCAGCAGACCCGGCTCAAGCTCTTCGAGATGGGGCGACAGTACGCGGCTGACCCGGCCGGCAATCCCACCGAGACGTCGATGCTTGCCGGCCTCGTGCTCGGCAGCCGCAGGCCCGAGCATTGGGATCCCGAGAAGGCGGACGCCGATTTCTACGACGTCAAGGCGGACGTCTGCGCGCTGCTCGAGCTCACCGGGGACGCCGAGGCCTTTCGGTTCGAGGCGGCCGTTCATCCGGCGCTGCATCCGGGGCAAAGCGCGCGGATCGTCCGCAACGGCGAAGAGGCCGGCTGGCTCGGCACGATCCACCCGAGATTGCAGCGTGCGCTCGAATTCCGGCGCCCGGTCGTGCTGTTCTCGCTGCGCCTCGACGTCGCGGCGCGCGCGGAGGTGCCGCGATACCGACCGTTCTCGCGATTCCCCGCGGTGCGGCGCGACCTCGCGCTCGTGGTGGACGAGGCCGTACAGGCCGAGGCGCTGCTGCGGCATGCCCGGGAGGCCGCCGGCGACGTCCTGCAGCGCGCGGTCATCTTCGACGTCTACACCGGCCCGGGAATAGAACCTGGGCGAAAAAGTGTCGCCTTGGGCTTGATTTTACAGGGCGTTTCGCGCACGCTTACCGACGCTGACGCGGACAGGACGGTTGGCGCCGTGATTGACCGGCTGGAACGGGAGCTCGGCGCCAAGATCAGAATTTGAATCGCTGGCACCGGTAGGCATGGCACTCACGAAAGCGGACATGGCCGAGTCTCTGTTCAACGAGCTCGGCTTGAACAAGCGCGAGGCGCGCGAGCTGGTGGATTTGTTCTTCGAAGACCTGCGAGCAGCATTGGCCTCGGGAGAGCCGGTCAAGCTTTCGGGCTTCGGCAACTTCGATCTGCGCGACAAGAATCAGCGGCCCGGTAGAAACCCGAAAACGGGTGAGGAAATTCCGATAACTGCTCGAAGGGTCGTGACTTTCCGGCCCGGTCAAAAGCTGAAGGCGCGCGTGGAAGCCTATGCTGGAACCCGGGAACAACAGTGAGCTCCCGCCGATACCTGGCAAGCGGTACTTCACGATCGGCGAGGTGAGTGAGCTTTGCGGCGTGAAGCCGCACGTGCTCAGGTATTGGGAGCAGGAGTTCCCGCAGCTCAAACCGGTCAAGCGCCGCGGTAATCGCCGCTACTATCAGCGGCAAGACGTGCTGATCATCCGTCAGATCCGCAGCCTGCTCTACGAGGAAGGCTTCACGATCGGCGGCGCGCGCCAAAAGTTGGCGGGCGAAGAAGCGCGCTCGGATCATTCGCAAAGCCAGCAGATCATCCGTCAAATCCGCACCGAGCTCGAGGACATCCTCAAGCTGTTGCGCCGTTGAGCGCCGTTTTCCGGTAAACTGCAACCCCACGGTCGGGGCGTGGCGCAGCCTGGTAGCGCACTTGCATGGGGCGCAAGAGGTCGCTGGTTCAAATCCAGTCGCCCCGACCATTCCCACCCACTCTCACGTCGACGACCGGCCCGTCCGCCGCGTAGTCGACCGCCCGCTTTGCTTTCTCGTCTGAAAACATTCAGCGCACGCACTCGTTCGGGGCTTGCGGGCGTCCAGGGATCGGCATAGAGTCCGCGTCGTTCGCACCGCGGGCTCTTGCGCCGATATGGTCGCGGGATCCGCGCGAGCGCGTACCACGACCAAGGTCCGGGGTGCACATGCTGCAAAGGCAAACCAGGCCGTCGGCATCCGTCGGCCTCCCTAGCTCGGATCGCCCGCGGCAAGCTCCGCTCGCGTTCCGTTTCGTTGCCTCCGTCGTGATGCTCGTTCTGAGCATCGTCGCGGCGTTCGGGCTGTTCGAGGTCCTGCTCCGGGTCACCTGGACGCCGCCTTCGCTGCGTTCCACGCAGGCGTTCGAGCTGCATCCGGTGTACGGCATCGCGCCGATCCCGGGCGTCTCCGGCGTCCGACACACGGTCGAGTACGCGCACACGTTCACGCACACGGTGCAAGGTTTTCGGTCGGGATCCGCCCTCGGCGAAATCGCGCCGGAGAAGCGCAGTCCGCGCATCCTGTTTCTCGGCGATTCGTTCACCTATGGGATGGGGGCCGCAGACGACGAAACCTTCGTCAACCTCGTCGCGTCGGCCCTGCCGGGTGTCGAAGTGGTCAACGCCGGCGTCAACGGCTACGGTCAGTTCGAGGAGCTCGCGATTCTCGACGCGTTGGGACCGGCGCTCAATCCCGACCTGACCATCGTCGTGTTCTTCTGGAACGATCTCGAGGACAACCTCGAGGCCGGCAATCCGTCTTTCGCCCTCTATGCGGAAGGACGGGTCGTGAGGACCGATCTCGTCGTGCCGCCGACGTTCGATCCGCTGGCGAGCCGCACTGCGCACGTCGAGCCGGTCAGCGCGCGCGGGGCGCTTTACTACACGCGCGAGATGATCAAGGAAGGGTTGAAGGGCTTCCGTTATCGTTATCTCGGCATCTCCGCGCGCGATATTCGAACGGAAGAGCAGCTCCGCGAGGCGTGGGCCGTCACCGCGACGGCGTTCGAGCTGATGCAACGCCGCGCGCGCGAGCTCGGCACGAAGCTACTCGTCGTATCGATCCCCGATCACAACAAAGTCGATCCGCTCGCGGTCATCAAGAACATCGAGCCGCTCAACTACAACGTCGAGGATGCGCTGCGCGACACGCTCGCGCGGCTCGGCATACCTTACTTCGATACGTTCGATGTGCTCAAAGCCGCGCACACGAACGGCGGTGGAGGTCTCTACTACTACGCGGACCGGCACCTCACGCCCCGCGGCCATCAGGTCGTCGCCGAAGCGCTCTTTCCCGTCGTCGCCGCGGAGCTCGCCGCCGCGGTGGAGCGGAGCAGCGGAGTGCTCGACCCGCCGCCGTTGCCGGCGCCGTAGCCGTATCGATAACTCCGCGCTTCATTCATCGGCCGGCGGTGCCCCTCCGGCTCCCGGGTACCGGCTAGAAGGGCTTACTGGTCCACGAGCGGCGCGAATCCGCCGTAGATGGTCCGGCGACCATCGAAAGGCATCGGCTGGTCCCGCATCCGCGGATCCGACATTGCCTTCTGCCAGGCCTGTTCCCTGACCTCCTTCGACGACCACTCGATCCACGAGAACACGACCGTCTCGTCGCCGTTCGCCTTGACCGCGCCTTTGAAGTCGGTCGTCGTGCCGTCGAGAACGTCGTCGCCCCACGCGTCGACGACGCGAGTCGCTCCGAGCTCGAGGAGCACTTGCGCGTGGCGCGCCGCGAAGTCGCGATAGGCCGCCTTGTTCGCCGTCGGCACCGGTGCGACGAAACCGTCGATATATCCCGGCCTGCTTGGGCGACCCTCGTCGTTGAGGGGCGCGAAACCGCTGTAGATCATCCGTTTCGGGTCGAACGGCATCTCTTTGACTTCCGTCATCTCCGCGGCCATTCGTCGGTTGGCCTGGTCGCGCGTCGCTTTGTCCGGGTACTCGATCCACGAGAACACGACGACTTCGCTGGGTTGCGCCTTCACGGCGCTCTTGAAATCCGTGACCGTGCCGTCGGGGACTTCGTCCCCCCACGCCTCGACGAGGCGCAGCGCACCGTATTCCTTGAAGTGAACCAGCGCCTCGAGCGCCATGTTCCGATACGCCTCCTTCCTCTCGGCGGGGACCGCGAGAACGAATCCGTCGATATAAGCCATGAGTGTCTCCTTTCGGCTGGTGGCGCTTGACTCGTCGATTAGTCGATCGGGCAGCGCGTTCCTCGACAGGCGACCGATCCCGATCGGTCCCCCGTTCCGCTGCGAGGACCGGCTCCGGGTAGGTGGCAGCCCGAGTCAACGCAACGCCCTCATTCTCCTACTTTCGAAAGAGGAAACCCTCGACGGAGTGATGGGTATGGAACCCCTGGAGGTGCACCGTGGGCGTCTCATCGACCACATCCAGCTCGTCGTGCGCGATCTTTCCGCCGCGAAGCGCTTCTACAGCGCGGTTCTCGACGCTCTCGGCGTGCCCGTCGGCGGCAGCGGGGACGACTATCTATGGGCGGACGAGCTGTTCATCTCGACGGCCGACAGCGCGGACGCCAACGGCGAGCTGACCGGGCGCGCCCACATCGCGTTCCAGGCCGACAGCCGAGAGAGGGTCCATAGGTTCTACGAAGCCGCATTGGCCGCCGGCGGAAGAGACAATGGCGCCCCCGGGGAACGGTCCTATCGCCCGGGCTATTATGCGGCGTTCGTGCTCGATCCCGACGGCAACAATATCGAAGCCGTCTATTACGGCGACGCGCGGCGCAGCGCTGCGTCGGTTCGCGTCACGCTCTGAACGGCGCTGCGGTGCGCGGGGCCGCGTCGCCGCGGCCCCGGCCCGTCCTCGTCAGAAGTTGCAGTAGTACCGGTAGCAGTTCTCGAAGCAAGCCTGGACCAGCTCCGGCGGGGCTCCGGCGCTCTGCCCGAGGGCACAGTTGGTCAGGCAGGCGATGCACTGCTCCGACGGCATTTGGGCTTTCGCTTCCGCGCCGATCGTGAGCCCCGTCTCGTTCGAGTAACTCAGAACGAAAAGACCCGCTGCCGCGACGGTCAAGAAGCCCAGAAGCGTCAATCTCTTGAATACCATTCTCAGCATAGTTTGCACCCCTAAGTAGATTCATGAGTTCCGGCTGTGAATTCGTATACTCGTTTGCGAGACGACGCAATAGTCGGAAAAACATCGAATGTGCAGTAAGAGAAATGCGTGTATGCTCTATGCATTGGTATGAGCGCCTACCGGAGCATGCGTAAACGGTCGTCAGGATTTTGCACGGAGGCTTGCCGGGGCCCGTGCGAGTGGATTCACAGAGCAACGGTTCTCGGGGAGTAACGTATGGCAGGGGAGGTCAAGCGTCTTTCATCCCTCGTGGCATGGCTGATCGCGCTTCAGATCTTCGCGATCGTCGCGACCTCCGCCGGCGGGCTCTATCTGTACAGAGACCTCGAACGGCGAATCGCCTCGGTCGCCGCGCGGTCGGGAAGCGAGCCTTCCGAGCGAGTCGCGGGATGGCAAGTGCTCGTGCGCGGGCACAGTCCCGTGCTCGGCAACCCGGATGCACGGGTGACCATCATCGAGTTCAGCGACTTCCAGTGCCCGTTCTGCAAGCAGTTCGCGGCGACGACGCGGCGCGAGCTCGTGGCGGAGCATGGAGACGACCTCCGCTTCGTGTTCAAGCACTTCCCGATCGAGCGGCTTCACGCGGAGGCTGTGGCCGCTGCTGTCGCCGCGCAGTGCGCGGCTCGGCTGGGGCGCTTCTGGGAAGCCTACGAAAGGTTTTTCGAGGATCCGGCAAATCTTCACACCGACGCTTTGCGGGCGTTCGGGGAGGAGCTCGGTCTCGGCGCGGGTTACGCAGAGTGCGTCTCCGAGGCGCAGACTCGCGAGGAGGTCGAGCTGGACATCGAGGACGGCCTGAGCATCGGCGTGCAGGGAACGCCCACGTTCGTCATCAACGGTCGTCTCGTCGTCGGCGCCCGACCGTCCACGATCCGAGAAGCCGTTTCAGCGGCCCTGGCCGAAAGGGCTCCGTGACCCTGTTACGAGCTACTTTTCTCCCGGCTTGAAGACGGCCACGCTGACGATCGCGAGGAACAGCGCGAGCTGACCGAGCAGGCCGATCCGGATCGCGCGACGGTGTGCTGCGAACTCCTCGTGCGCCGAAGGGGAATTCTCGAGGAGGGCGAGCGCATCCAGCATGTGCTGTTCGAGGAAGAGCATCCCGAACAGAACGCCGCCGATGGTCATGAGCAGCTTCGCGAGAATCCAGCGGCGTTTGAACAGGACTTTCAGCGGCCGTGCTTGTCTGATCGAGAGACGCTTCACCGGCATCCGTGCTGATCCTCCTCGTGAGTGACGATGTAAAGCGGCTCCCGCCTTCTTCTTGTCGGGGTCGCGGCCTAGCTTTCCTCATGCGAAGCAGCTCTGCGAGGTTAGTGAAGCGTCGTGGTACGTCAAGTCTTGTCCCGCGACTCGTGCTCTCGATTCTTCCTGCTCGGCGCACTGCCGGGCCGAGCGGCCAGGACGGGCGCCGTGCGTTTGGTTCTATACTGGCGACCTTTTCGTTCGACACAGGAGGGGGCGTATGGCCGACTTTCTGCATTCGAAGCTGGTCGTCACGGGCGCGAGCGGACACCTCGGCCGTCGCGTCGTGGAGCTGCTGGTGGAGAAGGGCGCGACCCGGCTCGTCGCCGCGACGCGTACGCCGGAGAAGCTCGCTGGTCTGTCCGGGGTCGAGCTGCGGAAAGCCGATTTCAGCGATCCCGCTTCGCTCGACGCCGCGTTCGCGGGCGCCGACCGCGTGCTCGTGATCTCGACGGACCGCATCGACGTGCCGGGCCTGCGCATTCAGCAACACAAGGCCGCGGTGGAAGCCGCGAAACGAGCGGGCGTCAAGCGGATTCTCTACACCTCGATGCTCAATCCGGACCGCTCGCACATTCCGTTCGCGCCGGATCATCTCGAGACGGAGCGGGCGATCGAGCAGAGCGGGCTCGAGTTCACGATTCTGCGCGTGAGCTGGTACGCCGAGAATCTGCCGAGCTCGCTGGCCGCGCCGCTCGCGACCGGCAAGTGGTTTACGTCGGCCGGCAACGGCCGGATCTCCTATGTGGCGCGCGAGGACGTCGCCCGGGCGGCGGCTGCCGCGCTCGCCACGTCGGGCGGGGCGAACGAGCGCCTCGACATCACCGGGCCGGAGCTGCTCACCGTTCCCGAGATCGCGAAGATCGCGTCCGAGGTCACCGGTAAGCCGATCGAGGTCGTGAACGTCTCGGACGAGGAGCTCGAGAAGGGGCTAGCCGCGGCGGGTCTGCCGCCGTTCGTGATCCCGCTCGTCGTCGGCACGGATCGGAACATCCGCGCGGGCTACTTCGACGTCGAGAGCGATGCCGTGCAGCGTCTGACGGGCAAGCCGCCGCAGTCCGTCCGCGAGTTTCTCATCGCGAACCGCGCGGCGCTCGGGGCGTGACGTCCGCCCGAAAGCTGCGGGCCCCGGGGGCCCGCAGCGGCATCCTCGAGCTCGCGATAACCGCGCCGCTGCGGCAGCACGCGGCAACCGCTCGGCTAGAACCGCAAGCTCAGGCGCATCCCGTAGGTGCGCGGCGGGCGCATTTGGTTGTACACCGTGCCCGACTTCGCCGGGCTCTGCAGCGAGTTCGAGAACACGAGCTCGTCTTCGATGTTGTTCACGAAAGCCGTCAGCGCGAGTCCGCCTCCTTCGCTTTCGTAGGTCAGGCGGAGATTCGACATCGTGTAGGACTCTTGTTTCCCGAGGTCCAAGAACTCCATCGATAGATAACGCGAAGACTCGATTCGCGAATCGATGCCCAGGATCAGGCGGCCGCGGTCCAGCTCGAACCCGTGCTCGTATCCGACGTTGATCGTCCACTCCGGCGCGTTCACGAGGGACCGCCCCGAGCAGTCGACGTCGTAGATCCGTGCGGCCGGCGTCGTGCCGGTTAGATCGGTGAGCGTCGCGGGGCATCCGACGACGGGCGGCGCTCCAGTCGGCGAATAGGCTTGATAGCGCAGCTCGTCGTAGCTCGTGTTGAGGTACTGCAGATTCAAAGAGAACAGCCCGCTACGACCTGCGAGCCACAGCAGCTCCGTCTCCACTCCGTAGATCGTGGCCTGACCGGCGTTCTCGGTCATGAAGACCGGACCGAAGATCGGTCCCGTGGGCGTTTGCGCGACCTGGACGGGGCCGAGATGGGCGATGTGCTGATCCTCGTAATCCCAGTAGAAGGCCTCGAGATTGAGCTGCAAGGTGTTCCCGAGGAACCGGTTCTTCGAGCCGATCGTGTAGGCCGTCAACGTCTCGGGGTCCGAGTAGTTCCGACCGGTAGCCGAATAGAGAATCCCCGACTTGAAGCCCGTCGCGACCGATGCGTAGAGCAACGACTGCTCGGCGACGTCCAGCTCGATACCGACCTTCCAGGTGGTCTTGTCGAAATCCACGTCCGAAACGGGATTGGACGGTATGACGACGATGATCGGCGTGAAGTCCGGCGGACCCGGCGGCACGAAACCGGTGAACGGACGGGTCTCCGCGTACGTCTGCTGCTTTTTCTCGTCCTTCGTATAGCGCAGTCCGGCGGTGAGCCGGAAGGTGTCGGTGATGGAGTAGGTGGCCTGGCCGAAGGCCGCGTAACTCGTGGTATCGAGATCGGACTGGATCAGCGTGCCGTTGCTCGCTTGGTCGAAGAACTGGTCGGCCGTGATGTTCTCGTTGAAGTAATAAAGGCCGGTGACCCAGTTCCACGTGTCCGAGGAATTCGCCAAGCGCACTTCGAACGACGACTGCTCCGAGAGCTCGAGCACGTCGATCAGGAAACTCGACGAGTACGATACGAAGTCGAGATCGGTCTTCCTGTAGGCCGGCACGACGGTAAGCGTTGCCGGTCCGACATCGGCGTCCAAGGTCGCGTGGATCCGGAGGTCTGGGTGTTCTGGAAACCGGCGTCCCCGGGGAGGGACTGGGGGCAGGGGGGCGTCCGGTCGCCGG
>PKRJ01000110.1 GCA_017577365.1 Gammaproteobacteria bacterium
CTTCCCTTCCGGCGCGCTGCCCGGGCACGCGCGGGGCAACGTCCCGGGAAGCGGTTGAGCCATGGCGCAGTCGGTTTCCGCGCGAGCCGCAGAAACCGAGGCACGTGCTTCGTGGCTCCCGCTGGTCGTCATCGCGCTCGCGCAGCTCGCCCTCGTCTTCAATCTTGCGACGCTCAAGGTGTCCGTCGACGCAATTGCGGAAAGCCTCGGAACGTCCGCGAGCGCCGTAAAAACGTCGATCGTCCTTCATTCCCTCGTCGTCGCCGCTTTCATCATGCTCGGCGCGCGGCTAACGCAACGCTTCGGCAGTCACCGCGTGTTCCGCACGACCACCGCAACGATGGGCGCGGCGATGATGGTGATGGCCGTTGCTCGAGACGCGAACTCGATCATGCTCGCGCAGATGATCGCGGGAGTAGCGTCCGCCGCGCTGATTCCGACGTCGGTCGTGATGATCTCGGACACTTACCGCGGCCGCCAACAGTCTCAGGCCCTCGGCTGGCTCGGGGGCATGCAGGCGATCGGGATCGTGCCGGCAGTTCTCGTCGCGGGCTTCCTCGCCGGTTCGGTCCAATGGCGCGCGACATTCGTGCTGCTCGCCGTTTTCGCCGTGGGGCTCTGCCTCTCGAGCGTGACGCTACGCGGCGCCGACGCGCGCGGAAGGATCCACATCGATGCCGTAGGATTCGTCCTGGCCGCGTCCGCGATGCTCTCGATCGGCATCGGCGTGGACAGGCTCGCCTACTGGGGCGTGTGGCGAGCGCGGTCCGCCGCGCCGCTCGATCTCCTCGACGTGTCGCCGGCACCGATCGCGATCCTCGTAGGGATCCTGCTCCTGCATGCGTTCGTCGTGTGGACACGCCGGTGCCGCGCGAGCGGGCGCACGCCGCTCTGCGCGCCCGAAGTCCTCGGCAGCGGACGGGAACGGTCGGCGCTGTTGTCGATGTTCGCGATCGGCGCGATCGGCGCCGGCTTGACGTTCCTCCTCCCCCTCTACATCGAGGTCGTGCAGGGGCGCACGAGCCTCTACACGGCCATCGCTCTCGCGCCTTTCACGTTCGCGAGCTTCGTGACGGCGATCCTCATCGTGCGTTTCGACGCACGTTTCGGCGCGCGGCGCATTGCGCAGATTGCATTTCTCGTCGTCGCATGCGGGCTCACGCTGCTCGGCGCGACCGTGCACAACGACTGGAGCGATGCGCTGGTCGTGCTCGGGCTGATCGTCACCGGCCTAGCCCGGATTTCTCACCGCGCATTTCAGTCTGAATGAATCAAGCCGCATGGTGAAGGATAGGCCCTTCCGCGGAGGGGCGGGCCTCAGCGCGACGAGCTGAGGCCGGTTTTCAGCGATACTTATCCGCCGCCTCGCGCAGAGGCGGGTCGGCCGAATGTGAGTCTGCGCCTCCTGGTTCGTAGGGGCGGCTATGCGCGCGCCGCAGCGCCCAGGGCTTCGAAGGCGGTCATGAACTCCCTTTTCGAGGGATGGAAAGAGCTCATGGCGAGCTTCACTCGCCGTACACTGATCGTGATAACGGCGCCGATCTTCAACAACTTCAGTCTGATCGTCCCGGCTGTCGCCACTGCCAGCTCCGTCCCCTTCAGTCCCAACCTGCGCAGCGCCTCAACGAGCACATAGGCGAAGGAGGCGAACCAGAGCCTGAGTTGGTTCGCGCGGAAACTGTGACAGGAAGTCCGGTCGGCGAAGAGTTCGAGCTGAGCGTCCTTGATGCGGTTCTCCATCTCGCCTCGAGCGCAGTACAGCCGCTCATACAGCCGCCGCGCTTCCCACCGTGCTTTGGGCAACGACGTGACGATGTAGCGTGGGTTGGCCTTGTCGAGCATGTGCTCGGCTTTACCGATGACTCGCCGCCGACGGCTCCAGCTGTCCAGCGTCGAGTATCGGAAGTCGCGAAACACCCGAGCCGGCTTGCCCGTCCGCCGCGCCTCTCGCTCGGCTTCCCGCATCGCCGTACTGAGCCGCTTCTCCAGGCGCTTGTTCCGAGCCAATCCAAAGACATAGTCCACGTCGTGGCTCTCGCACCAGCTCATCAGCGAATCGCGGGCAAACCCCGAGTCCGCCCTCAGAATGATCCGCACGTTCGGCCACCGCGAACGAATCTGCTCCACGACTCGTTCGACTTCCTCCTGCGCGCCCGCAGAGGCGTCAATGTTCGAGCGGCGCAGCTTCGCCACAAGCAAGTGCCGGCCGCAAAAGATATACAGCGGCAAATAACAGTACGCGTCGTAATAACCGTGGAAAAACCGCCCTTCCTGCTCCCCGTGCAACGGATCATCCGTCGCATCCAGATCCAGCACGATCTGCCGCGGCGCTCGTCCATGCGCCTCCAAAAACAGGTCCACGAACAACCGTTCGATCGCCTCCGGCTCGTGCCCAATCTTGTGATAGCGCGTCGGCCGCTCGGCCAGCGACAACTCCAGTCGGTTCAGCGTGCTCTTGCCCGCCAGCGGCGCACAACCCCGGCGCTTCGCCTCCAGCTTCCCCAGCACCACCCCCCAGAGCGGATCGCTGCGCAGCGTATCGTGATCGTTGAGGTCCTCGTATCCGGCTGCGATCCCGAACACGCGCTGAGCCACCAGCGTGCGAACGCTGTGCTCGACACTGCTCTGTGAGCGCTGATCGATGAAGCAATCGGCCAGCCGATCAATCAGACGGATCGCCTCGTCCGTCTTCTTCAGCAGCAACGCGCCGCAGTCTGACGACACCTGACCGCCGTCAAACGCCGCCACCACTCGCCGTCGTCCGACAGAGGAAAACTCCAGCTGCTCCGAGGTACACTGTGTCTGCATCGGGCTCTCCTGTGCGCAAGCGAAAACTTGTTGTCGCAACTCAAGTTTTGCTCACTTCAGAGCCCGATGCACTACCTCAGCTGTGAGAAATCCGGGCTAAACTTCCGAGGACGATACTTTCCACAGATTAGGTTGTTTGCAAATAGTCGCGGCGGTAGCTGGTGCTGCGCCGGCGTGCTTGACTCTTGGATAAGTTCGACCGAATCCACATGTTGGACCGGG
>PKRJ01000111.1 GCA_017577365.1 Gammaproteobacteria bacterium
GCATCATAGATAGCTGGTACTGCCCGCAGTGCGGGAGCCACAACATAGTCGGCGGGATTGCTACAGAATGCTGGCAGTGCTCCACGCCGCGCCCCGGCATATCGGCCGTGGCCTATCGCACACCCGCTTGCGATAAGCACCTGGATCGGAACGACGATCCGGCGTGTCCCTGGTGCAAGCTCGACGCGAAAGAGATGGAGGTCGACGCTGCGGAGGCCGCGCAGCTCTCCCTACAGCGGCGCATTGCGGAGCTTTCGTCCAGGCTAGAAAGAGCCTATTCCGCCCTCCGCGTATGCATCGACGCATTCGAGCGCGTCGAGCGCGGAAGTACGCACTGGCAGGGCTGTGAGCAGCAGCACCCGTCCTGCCGAGCCATGCGTACTGCATGGGAGGCCCTGAGCGATGACGGCGGGCCGGATGAGGAAGACGGTCCGTGGGCCGAGGGCTGGGAAGAACGTTGCGGGCTCGCGCCGCGGGGAGGCGCGTCCGAATGACGACGAATTTCGTCCAGCGGCCGCGCTACCGCTGCCCGCACTGCAACCGAATGGTCCTGATCACGCGGCGCAACCGTCTTCGCGAGCACGCGCCGGATGACGTCGCGACTACGCCGTGCCCGGGCAGCGGGACGGACGTGCCGAAGCCGAAGAAACGCCGCCCGTTACGTTGGTAAGGGGAGAGAGCCATGTCCGAAGCAGCATCGGTCGCCGCAAACATCTTCATCGTGCCGATCCATGAGATCGCGCTCTCGATGACCGAATCACAGCAGCAGCGCCGCGCGCGATTCAGCGAGGCGCAGCTCGAGGAGCTCGCGGCCGAGGTAGGGGTCGACGTCGCAGCGATCCGTCGCGAGGTCTGCCCGAAGAAGAAAACCGCAAAGAAGAAGGCGGCAAAGAAGAAGCGCTCGAAGTCGAAAACCGCAGAAACGGAGGCATTGAGATGAATCGCGGAGCACTTCTGATCACGCTCGCGCTGATAGTGACACCGACGCTCGCGCAGCGCACGCTCGAGTTCAGCGCGGATACGATGACGGGCGACGGTGTCGTTACGCCGACCTTGACCTGGTCGACGTCGCCGCCGGCTCAAAGCTGCACGGCGTCCGGGCAGTGGAGCGGCGAGAAGGGGCCGTCCGGCACGGAGACGGTCGGGCCGCTCACCGGCTCAGCGACGTTCAACCTCGAATGCCGATGGCCGGGCGATTCGATTGCGACGCTCAGCTGGACGAATCCGACGCAGAACACCAATGGGACGCCCTACACCGATCCGAAGGGCACGATGCTCGCGTATCGACTGAACGAGGATCCGCGGGCGATCGGATGCGAGCAGCACGTCGAGAGCAGCGATCGACCGGCGGGCTGCGTATGGGTCAACAATCCGACCTCGCAGATGCGCACGATCACCGGATTGACGGGCGTCGGCGAGTATCGGTTCGTCGCGTACGCATGCAATCAGCGCAACATATGCGGCGCACCCTCCAACATCGCGACGAAAACGTTCACGGGCACCGTGACCGTCGTCGAATCCGTCGGGATCCAGGTGAATCCCGTGCCGTCGTCGATCACCGACCTGACAGCTGAATAGGTTTTCGTGGACCGAGGGAACGCACCATGAAGGAAACGCTCGTTATCGCAGCCCTGCTCCTCTCGACGCCGGCGTGGGCCGGGCATAAACCGGCGCCGACGCCCGATCCCGAGACGCTGCTCGAGCAGAGTCAGGCGCAAAGGCAAGGCCAGCAACAGGGGCAGCAGCAAGCCGCGATCGCGGCGGCGGGGGCCGCGAGCTCCGCCGACGCGGAGGCGACGAGCGTCGCAAACGGAGGCCGCGCGGTCGGGATCGGCGGCGCAGGCGGCAATAGCGGCGGAAATACACTCTCGACGGCGTATGAGAGCCGCGATCGCGCGATCGCGCTCGCGCTGCCCGGTCAGACGGGCGCGCCCGCCGTCACCGGCGAGTGTCTCGAGCATCTCCGAGGCGGCTCGGGCGCGAGCATCGGCGTGTCGGGCCGGACGCGCATCAACCGCGAATGCATGCAATTCGTGCAGTGCGTCGCGATTGCCGACCGATACGCGGCCTGGGGGCAGCTCCGGCTCGCGGTCGAGCAGCTCGAGCGCTGCGGCGGGGTGCGGGCGGGCGAGCTCGAGCTGCCGGCGACGCTCGCAGCCGAGCGGGACTACGTCACGCGCGAGGAGCTCGAGCGCGTCTTCGAGGCGTCGCTAGCCAAATGAGCGAGCCGATCCGAGCGTACCGGAAGGACGGCCGCAACCCGAGCGGCTGCCGTTCCACGGCCTCGCTATCTACTGGGACCAGTCGCGGGAGGACGCGCCCTCGACGTCGCGGCATTTTCGGGGCTATTCTCAGCGCCGCGCGCCCGGGACCGCGTAATCTCCCGGTGCCGAGTTCGAGCATCGCGGCTCGAAGCTCGAAAGCTCTGAGCGAACCCAGGGGCGTAACGGCCGCGGCGCCCGGCGGCGGAATTTCACACATGTGGGCTCCGCTATGTCACTTTGCCGCACGCAGCCGACATTTCCGTATCGCCGCGAGCAAATCGTCAGCGGCCAGGCTGTTGACGTCCCCTATCAATTCGTCGACGGCGATCTACAGCCCCGCACGCTCGTCTCGCTCCGGTGGCGTTACGACGACCTGACGCACGCCCGCACGCTTCAGGACTGGACGTCGATTTTGCCGCCCGAGAGCCGCGGCTCGATCACGATCGACGCCGACAAGAACACGATCGACGGCCGCTACACCGAGCGGCAGCTCAACCAGGTCATTTTCGAGGGCGTCGACAGCGCCGGCCACGTGCGCCGCGAGGTTTCCGCAGCTGAATTGCTGCGGCCTCATTGAAGCCTCGAGCTGTCGGCGCACGGCATCGCTCATGTCCGGTTTCCACAGCTGAAGTAAGCGTCCGGCCGAGGCCGTATTGACAGTTTAGGCCACGGTGGTCGTCCGCTCGCTGAGCGAGCCGGCGATATTCCACGGCAGGAGCTCGGCAACACGGTTGACCGGATGCTCGGCGATGCGGCC
>PKRJ01000032.1 GCA_017577365.1 Gammaproteobacteria bacterium
GCCTGATAGAGATCGGGCGAGATCGACAAGCGTCCCGCGAGAAGCAGCAGCGCGACGAACGGCGTCTCCTTCCACACGTCCATCACGATCGCGGCGTGCATCGCCCACACCGGATCACCGAGCCAGTTGATCCCGGTGCCGAGCAGATAGTTGATGACGCCGAAATCGCCGTTGTACATCCACTCCCACATGCGCGCGGCGACGACCGTCGGGATCGCCCACGGCAGCAGCACGACGGCGCGCATCGCGGCGCGGCCGACGAAAGGCCGCGCGAGGAGCAGCGCGAAAGCGAGCCCGATCGCGATCTCGAGCACGACCGAGACGAGCGTGAAGTAGAGCGTATTGCCGAGCGCGTTCCAGAAGCGCGCGTCCGAGGCCAGCCGCACGAAGTTGTCGAGACCGACGAAGGACGGCTCGTCGCCGAGCAACGAATAGCGCGCGAGGCTCAACCACAGCACGTAGACGATCGGGAAGAACGTGACGACGCCGAGCACGATGGCCGCCGGCGCGAGGAACGCCGCGGGCCGCTCGCCGAGGCGCTCGAGCACGCGTCTCATGGCTCGGCCATGATGCGTTCGATCTCGCGCTGCGCGTCGGCCAGCGCGCCGGCGGGCCGTTTCAGCCCCGTCACGACCGCGCTGAATTCGCTCTGCAGCACCTGCGAGAGTTGCGCGTAGCGCGGCGTGACGGGCCGCGAGCGGGCCGCATCGAGCGCGTCGCGCAGCGCTTCGAGATGCGGCTGCGCTGCGAGCAGCTCCGGATCGGCATAAAGTGCCCGCAGCGACGGGTTGTAACCGTACGCGAGTGAAAGCGCGCGCTGCGCTTCGGGCGACGTCATGAAGCGCACGAAGGCCGCGGCCTCGTCCGGATGACGCGAGCGCGCGTTGATGCCGAGATTCCAGCCGCCGAGCGCGGACGCGGACTCGTGCCCTTCGAAATGGGGCAGCGGCGCGACGCCGACCTTGCCGCGGATCGGGGAATCGGGACGCTCGAACAACGTCCACGCGTACGGCCAGTTGCGCAGGAAAACCGCGCGTCCGCTGCCGAACACGTGGCGCGACGGCTCCTCGGTCGCGGTCGTGACGATCGCGGGGCTCACGCCTTGCGCGACGAGCGACTGCAGGAACTCGAGCGCGCGCAGCGTCTCGGGGCTCTCGAGCACGACGCGCTCCCCGTCGAGCACTTCGCCGCCCGCGCTCCAGATCATCTCGAGCGCGTTGCAGACGAGCCCTTCGTACTGCCGACCCTGCCAGACGAAGCCGTGCACGCCCGGCTCGCGCGCCGCGATCGTGCGCGCGGCCTCCGCGAGCTCGGACCACGTGCGCGGAGCGGAGAAGCCATGGAGCTCGAGCAGGTCTTTGCGGTAGTAGAGAAGCCCCGCGTCGACGAACCACGGCACGGCGTAATGACGTCCCTCGTACGTCACGGCTTCGAGCGAAGCGGCGAAGAGCGCCTCGTTGTCGGGAAGCAAGCCGGTCACGTCGGCGATCCATCCGGCGCGCGCGAACTCCGCGACCCAGATCACGTCGAGCGCGAGCACGTCGAAATCGCGCGAGCCGCCGCGCAGGTTGATCACGTAGAACTGATGCTGCTCGTCGCTCGCGGCCGGCAGCGTCTCGGCCCGCACGCGGATCCCCGGATGCCGTGCCTCGAACTCGCGGAGCAGCGCGGCGAACGGAGCGGGATCGCCGAACAGCCTGAAATGCTTGAAGACGATCGTGCGCTCGTCCGAGCGCTCGGCAGGCGGCGCATCGCCGCAGCCCGCGACGCCGAGCACGGCGACGAGCACCGCGAGTCCGCGCGAGAGGGCTTCGATCGCGTTGCGCACGAGACGCAGAGTACCAACAGTGCGGCGCGGCGCCCGCCCGCGTCGTTGCCGATGCGCCGCGCCGGCGCGCAAACCTTACCCCCGTAGCGAGTCGACCAGCTCGCGCAGCACCGAGATCTCCGCGGGCTTCACGATATGGCGATCGAAGCCCGCCTCGCGCGCCTTGCGCCGGTCCTCCTGCTGTCCCCAGCCCGTGAGCGCGATCAGCATCGGCCGCACGATCGGATGCCCCTCGCGGATCCGGCGCGCCGCCTCGTAGCCGTCCATCTGCGGCATGCCGATGTCGAGGAATACGGCGGCGGGCGACCACTCGTCGACCGCGCGAAGCGCCTCCGCGCCGCTGCACGCGACCCTCGCCTCCACGCCGAACGTGCGAAGCAACATGGCGAGACTTTCGGCCGCGTCGCGATTGTCGTCGACGACGAGAATTCGCGGAGGCGCGGGGCCCGCGCGCTCGAGCTCGCGCCCCGCGGCGGCCTTCCGCGGCGCCGCCGGGGGCGCGGCGAGGGGCAGCCGCACGATGAACTCGCTGCCGCTGCCGCGGCCTTCGCTGCGCGCCTCGACGGTGCCGCCGTGCATCGTCGCGAGCCGCCTCGCGAGCGCGAGCCCGATCCCCAAGCCCCCGATCTGCCCGCGATGCTCCGGGCCGCGCGAGAACATCTCGAAGACGCGCGGCAAGTCCTCGGGATCGATACCGATACCATTGTCGATCACCGAAATCCGCGCCATGTCGCCGTGCCGCTCGGCGCGCACGGTGATCTGCCCGTGATCCTCGGTGTATTTCGCGGCGTTGTTCAGCAGGTTCGCGACGATCTGCGCGAGCCGCACGGGATCGCCGTCGAGCCACAGCGGCTCGCCGGGTAGAGTCACGGTCAGCGTATGCCGCGCGGCCTCGATCAGCGGCTTGCTGGTCTCGACGGCGTTGCGCACGATCTCGGCGAGCTCGACCTTCTCCTTGCGAAGCATGAGCACGCCGCGGCTGATCCGCGACATCTCGAGCAGGTCGTCGACGAGCCTGATCAAGTGGTTCAGCTGCCGGTCCATCAGCGCGATCAGCGTCGCGCTCGTCTCGTCGGCAGCCCCCGTCGTTCCGAGCAGATGCAATGCGTTACGGAGCGGCGCGAGCGGATTGCGCAGCTCGTGCGCGAGCGTCGCCAGGAATTCGTCCTTGGCTCGATCCGCCGCGCGCAGCGCCTCGGCACGCTCGCGGATCGCGCGCTCGGATTCCGCCGCGAGCCGCTGGCGCTCCGCCTCGGCCACGACCTGCGCGGAGACGTCGCGGAAGTAGACCGTGATGCCGTTCTCCGCGGGGTACGACTGCAGCTCGTACCAGCGCTCGTGCTCCGCGCAGAACGCGGTCACGCGGGCCGACGCGATGCGGTCGTCCATCGCGAGCCGGACGACGCGCTCGAACTCGTTGCCTTCGATGCCGCCGATCTCGGTCCAGATCTTCCTGCCGATCAGCTCGTTCGGCGCGCGTCCGAAGAGCCGCTGCGCCTCGCGGTTGACGTAGATGAAGCGCCACTCCGCGTCGAGCGCGAAGAACCCTTCGGCGATGCTCTCGAGGATCTGGGTCGAGCGCAAATTACGCTCCGCCGAGACGCGCTCGGTGATATCCATGCCCGTCGAGAACACGAACTGGACGATGCCCGATTCGTCCTTGATCGGCAGACACGCGAAGTCGACGATCCGCTCCTTGCCATCGCCGCGGAAATACACCGAGACGCCGCGGAACGGCTCGCCGCCGACTGCCCGCCCGACGGCATTCTTCACCCATTCCTGAAGCTCCGCCGAGCGGTTCCACCATCCGCACTCCCAGAACGGCTTGCCGATGACCTCCTGCCGGGCGATGCCGGTCTCCTCGAGCAACGCTCGGTTCGCGTCGATCAGCGTGCCGTCGAGCGCGATGCGCGCCGCGTATAGTCCCTGCTCGTACAGCGCCTGGAACTGGCTCACGACCTCGCGCAGCTCGCGGTTGGTCGCCGCGAGCTGGCGGCCGCGGTGCAGGATCTCGAGCCTGAGCGCGTCGCCGCTTTCCTGTTCCTCACGCGACGAATGGACGAACTCGGTCACGTCCTCGATCGCGTGGAGGATATAAAGCAGCGACCCGTCGGCCGACAGCACCGGCGAGTTCACCGCGGACCAGTACCGCTCGACCGTGCCGTTCTCCGGGCCGGGACGCAGCACGTCGAAGCGCTGGATCTGCATGGCGTCCGCGCCGCCGGTCGCGATCACGCGCTCGAAAGACCGACGCAGCCGCAACGCCGCGATGGCTCGCGTCGCGGCCGGCTCCTTCGGCAACAGATCGAAGAGACCTCTTCCGACGATCGTCTCACGCGTCGTGAACGTCGCACGTAGATAAGCGTCGCTGGCGTCGACAACCGTGAATGCGGGATCGGGCCGGACGATCAGGAACAACCCCGGCGCCTGCTCGAACACGCGCCGGTAATCGGTACTTTCGCCCATCGAACGAGACGCGCTCCGCGGCCGCCTTCGGGATGCGCGGAACCTGGTCGAGCTCCTTCGCTCTTGCGTTCCGGGTGAATCAAGTGTATCAAAGCCGTGCGTGCCGCGTATCGTGCACGCCAAGGACGCCAAGCGTGCGCTTGCCCACTTTGCGCGTCCCGCGCCCTTCCGGATGCACGTACCCGGCCGTGCATCCGGCTCGATCACATGCCGATCGAAAGCCCGACGAAGAACCTGCGTCCGAACGGATCGTAGTTCGTGCTCGTCGACCCGAACGCGTTGTTCGTCGACGTTCGCCCGACGACCGGCGGATCCTCGTCGAGAACGTTGTCGACGCCGGCGCTCAGCCGATAACGATCGTTGAGCGACCAGCTGCCGAAGAGATCGAATCGGTTGTACGCCTCCGTGCCGAACGCGTCCGCCGACGACGACGGCTGCGGATTGATCGACGGCCAATGCGCCCAGCGCAAGCCGAGCGACCAAGCTCCGCGGTCGAAGCGCAGCGTCGCGAACGTTCTGTAGTCGTACGACGAGTTGAACAACGTCCCGGTGTACTCCAACGGCTCGGCGCCCGGAAACGCCGTCTCGGAATAGACGTCGAGGATGCTCGCGACGAGGTTCAGATTGAGCGCACCGGCTCCGCCGATCTCGCGCCGCCAATCGAGCTGGACGTCGTAGCCCTCCGACAGGAGCCCGCCCTGATTCATGTAGCGCGCGTCGAACGTGCGCGCGGCGCCGAAATTGCCCGGCGTGAGCGGCTCTCCGCCGACGTACTCGCGATTGATCAGCTCGCAGAACGGGTTGCCCGCCGCGAGCTCTTCGCCTGTATATGTGCCCGGCGGCGACGCGATCAGCGGGTTGTACGTCGGGTCCATGCACTGCTGATAGATCGTCGCGAAAGCGGGCGTCGCGATCGCCTGCTCGAGCTCGATGCGATACCAGTCGACCGACAGCGTCCACTGATCGAAGCTCAGCACGAAGCCGAACGTCAACGTGTCCGCTTCTTCCGAATCGAGGTCGGGATTGCCCTCGGTGATGCCGATCGAGAACGGGAAATTGCCTTCGGCACCGAAGACGTTGAACCTCCAGTTGTCGGCGCTCGGCTGACCGGGCTCGTAGAGCTCGGGCGGCGCGCCGTCGCGCACCATCAGGTATTGGCACAGCACCTGGAGATTGAAGCGATGCGGGTTGCTCGGCACGTTGCCCCAGGGCTGCGTCGCCGGCCACGAGCCGCACGCGTCCTGCGCATTGCCCTCGAGCGCGCTGCCGCCGCGCGGCGTGAAAAGCTCCGTGACGTTCGGCGCGCGGTTCGCGACCTGCTTTCCGCCGCGGAAACGCAGACGATCCGTGACCGTCCAATCGAAGAGCGCCTTGTACGTCTCGACCGAGCCCACCGTGCTGTAGTCCGAGAAGCGGATACCCGGATTGATCTCGAAGGACCGCGCGAAGCGCTTGCCGCTCACGAGCGGGATCGCGAGCTCGCCGAAGATTTCTTTCACATCGGTCGTGCCGGCGACCGAGACCGGCAGAATGATGTTCTGCACGACGTTCGGGTAATCCTGATTCGCGTTGTATCCGGAGTCGGGATCGAACGCGAACTTCTCCTCGCGAAAGCCGGCGCCGGCCGCGAAACGCAGCTCGCCCGCGGGCATGCGCGCAAGATCTCCGGTCACGCTGCCCTCGATGATGTGCTGCCGCAACGACGTGATCGAGTTCATGCGCAGCACGACGTAGTCGGCGCAATCCTTCGACACCGACGGAGTGTCGTTGACGCTGCCGTCCTCGTTGAAGATCGGCAGGCCCGACGTGCAATGCCCCGTCACGGCGAGCGGAACGAAGCCCGGCAGCGACGAGATGTCGAAGTCGCGGCCGTACATGTCCGCGTTGAACAGGTTCTGCAGCCTCGGAAGGTGCGGGAAGCCCTCCGGCTGGCGCGCGTTGACGGTCGTCTTGCCGTGCGACGCGTAGAGTTCCCATTGCCATTCCCGCTCACCGACGCCGACGTCACCGCGGAACCCGCCGATGACCTGATAGACGTTGGTCGTCGTCTCCGTGCGGAAATTCTCGAGATAGTCGAGCCCCCCGACGTAGGTCCACGGCGCGTCCGGGACCGGGCGCGACGCGAGCAGCGCGCCGAGCGCGGGCGGCACCGGATGCCTCGGCATCCCCTCCGGGTGCTGCATGAAGAGCGGTGAGTTCGGGTTGTCGTACTCGGGATGGAACGGAATCGTCGGCGACCAGACGTTGAACACGCCGGACGTGAAGCCGCGCGACGTCGCGAACGTTTCCGCGAACCGGGTGTCGATGAAGACCTCGAGGTTGTCCGCGAGCTGGTAACGGCCCGCGCCGAACAGCGAGTAGCGCTCGAGCGGGATCTGCAGATAGTTGTGCTCTCGATCGTTCCAGCCGAGCGATCCGTCGGCGGGATTCAGCTTGAAGCCGGAATCGCCGCCGAGAGGCCCCGTGTACGGATGGTTCGGGTTCAACGGATCGAGCGCATCGAACACGTTGCCGTTCTGGTCGATCACGTAATTGCGGCCCGGCGGCAGGAACCCCGCCGTCGGCATGTTGAACGGATCCGGCTGGTACTGCGAGAGGTTCGAGCTGCCGATGCCGCCCGGCGTCGTGCCCGGATCGTCCCAGCCGCGCACGATCCAGTCGCGATCCTTGCCGTAGATGATGTCGCGATCGCTGAAATCGGCGCCGATCAGAACATTGCCGCGGCCGTCGCTAAAGTTCGCGCCGAAGAGGCCGCTGATCGACGCCTCGGCGCCGTCGCCGTGCTCGGTCACGCTATAGCGCGTGCTGAGGTCGAAGCCTTCGAAGTCGCGCTTCAGGATGAAGTTCACGACGCCCGCGATCGCGTCCGCGCCGTACACGGCCGCCGCGCCGCCGGTGATGATCTCGACTCGCTCGATCGCCGCCGCGGGGATCGAGTTCAGATCGACGATGAGGAGACCGTTCACGGGCTGCACACGCCGCCCGTCGAGCAGCACGAGCGTGCGGTTGAGACCGAGGCCGCGAAGATCGATCGTCGCGGCCCCCGGGGCGGCCGAGGCCTGCGGGAACGGCGTTCCCGCCGGGCTCGCCTGGGCCTGCGTACCCGCGACGTTGAACTGGGGCAGCTGATTCAGCGTCGCCTCGAGGGCGACGTTCGTGCGTTCGTTGAACGCATCCGCCTGCAACGTGACGATCGGCGTCGGCGCCGAGTAATCGCGGCGCGCAATGCGGCTTCCGGTGACGACGACCTCCTCGAGCTCATCCGATGATTGCTCTTGAGCGGCAACGTTCGTCGGGGCGGTGACGACGAGCGCGAGCGCGACGGCAGACGAAAGCACGGCCCTGCGGCCGGCGTATCCGGTAACGCCACACATGTGGATGTCCCCCTGTAAGCTTCGTTTTTGTCGATCCGATCGTCCCGGCCTCGAGATGCAAAACAGGTGCCACGCATGTGAGGGGACTCGCACCCACGCACGACCGGCGACGCTTCGGCTCACGCTCGCGATGCACGACGACCAAAGCGAAAAGCGGCGAGGGATTTCGCATCCCGAAGGTGAAGCGCGGGAGCGAAGGGGCCAAAATACCTGGCGACGGAACCATCCGACGCGATATCGGCTTCGCGTCGAGGGAAGAAGATCGAGTCGATGCATCTATTCGGCGATCGAGGCAATTCGTTGCACGCGCAACCGAGCACCGCGGCGCCCGCCTCGCGCGTGCCCACGCTCGGAGCACGGTCGATCGGCAGAACGTCTCGAGCGGCGCTGACGGCCGTCGTGCTCACCCTGGCGTCGGCCGCCGCAGGCCAGGAAGGACTTCCCGGCGACGCGCCCGGCTGGACCGGTCTGACCGAGGTGGACGAGATCATCGAGGCGCGGCGAGTGCTGATGATTCGGACCGAGGAATTGATGCTGCCGATCGACGCGTTCGCTGCCGGCGCCGAGGCCGAGAGCGAGACACTTCGCGCCGCGGCGGAGTCGATCGAGGCGATGCTGCTCGCGTTGCCGCATCTCTTCCCGCCGACGACGAATCGCTACGATCCCGACGTGCTCGAGCCCGAAACCCGCGCGCTGCCCGAGATCTGGCGCGACTTCGCGGCGTTCCGCGCGATGGCGACGGCCGCCGAGGAGGCCGCCGCGGCGCTCGCCGACGCGGAGGACGAGCCGACGGGCCGCGCCGCCGCGCTGAGGCTCCGGGGGACGTGCGACGGCTGTCACTCCCGTTTCGCGAAGCCCTATACGCCGCCGAAGGTCACCGAAGAAGATCTCGACTTCGACTTCGACTCGGTCTTCCCGGACGACTGAGGCCCCCTTGCGGCCGCGCTGTCGATTCGGCTCGCCGTCGTTCGACTATTGGGTGCTTCGAATCACACACGACGGAGGAGCCTCCATGCCCAGCACAATCAAGCTGCATCGCGTCCTGCGCTGCCCGCCCGAGCGGGCCTATCGCGCGTTCCTCGATCCGGACGCCATGGCGAAATGGCTTCCGCCGAACGGCTTCACCGGCAAGGTTCACCACATGCAAGCCGAGGTCGGCGGGACATACCGGATGTCGTTCACCAATTTCGCGACCGGCCAAAGCCACTCGTTCGGCGGAAAGATTCTGGAGCTTACGCCCTACGAGCGGATTCGCTACACGGATCAGTTCGACGACCCGAATCTCCCGGGCGAGATCCAGGTGACGGTGACGCTGAAAGCGGTCACGGTCGGCACCGAGCTGCACATCGTCCAGGAGGGCGTGCCCGATGTCATCCCGGCAGAGGCGTGCTATCTCGGATGGCAGCAGTCGCTCGCCCTGCTCGCGGACCTGGTCGAAGCGGAAATCCCCAGCGAGCAGTAGCGTGACCGGTGCTCGCCGTGCGGCGAGCACCGCGATTACGCCGCGCGCACCCAGCGCACGAGCGTCTTCAAATTCGGCGGCTTGCCGTACATCAGGATGCCGATGCGGAACACCTTCGCCGCGAACCAGACCGCGGCGAAGACGCCCGCGATGCCGATCGCGATCGACAGCCACACCTGCCACGTCGGCGGCGGCTCGGTCGACCCCATGCGCATCAGCATCGCGAACGTGTTGATCGGCGGGGTGAGGCTCGCGACGACCGCGAGCGTCGAGCTCGGATCGCGCGCGATCGGGATCCACAGAAACCACGGCAGCATCAGGATCAGCATCAGCGGCGTCATCAGCGACTGCGCTTCGCGCATGTCGTTGACGGCGGCGCCCGACGCCATCATCAGCGAGCCGATCGTGAAGAACCCGATCAGGAAGAACACGAGCAGATAGACGATCAGCGACGGATCGAGCAAGCCCATCAGCGAGAACGACGTCAGAAGCAGCACGCCGAGGCCGACGTAGAGACTCATCGCGAGCAGACTCACAGCCATGTGCCCGAGCAGCTTGCCGGCCATGAGCTGCATCGGCGAGACCGCCGACAACAGGACTTCGATCACGCGGCTCGACTTCTCCTCGATGACCGTCGTCAGCAACGCCTGACCGCTGCCCATGACGCTGATGATCAGCAGAAACATGAAGGCAAAAGGCAGCATCACGTTGAGCCCGCCGACCGTGGCGCGCTCCGCCTCGTCAGTCACCGTGACGGACCGCACGCGCGGAATCGTCGTCAGCTCGTTGATCCGCGCGCGGTCGAGCCCGGCGTCGCGCATCCTCGCGGCGATGATCGCCTCGCGCAGCACCTGCTGAACCGCGATCTCCGCGCGCTGATCCTGGCCCGCGGGCACGTAAAGGTCGAAGCTGCCGAGCGAGGATTCGTCGGCGCCCGGCCGCACGGCATTGTCGTGAATGACGGCGAGCGCGAGACGCCTGACCTCCGGCGTCCTCGCGAGCAGCCAGCGCTTCGCCTCGTCGAGATCCGCGTCGGGAGGCAGCTCGACGAGCTTCAAATTCGGCTTCGATGCGAGGGCTTCAGCGACGGCACCGCTCGACGCATCGGCCCGCATGCGCCGGATCGCCTCGAACACGTCGGCCGTCTCGTTGCCTTCGGAGAGCCCTGCGCGAAGCTCCGGCAACACGTCCCCGGTCGCGTCGATGACCGCGAGCTCGCCTTCGACGACGAAAGCGCGGCCGCCGAAGAGCCGCGGACCGATCACCGTGAACAACGCGATCGTCACCGGCAGCACCAAGAGACCGATGATGAATGCCTTCGTGAAAACCGTCGCGACGAACTCGCGCCGCGCGACCTCGAGCACTTTCTTCATTCTCGCGGCTCGAAACTTGCGTCGCCTATGGAATATCCCCGCGCCGATGATATCGGCTCGGACGCGGACACGCACGGCTGCCCGGCGCTCAACCCGTCCAGCCGAGCAGCGCCTCGACGGCGTGATGCGCGAAACGCACCGCGGGCAGCGTCACCGCGGTGAACGCCGCGGCCGCGATCACCGCAAGCCACCAGGACGGGAGTCGCCGGAACGGCCCTCCGCTGAGGGCCGCGACCCGAACCGCGATCGCTTCCGGGCCGGAAGGGACGGGACCATCGCCGGACACTGCACGCGGCAGGGCGTGCAAGGCGCGTAACGTCTCGACGACCGCGTCGGCGCTGCCGGCCCTGTGCGCCGCTTCCGCGTCGCACGTGAGCTCGGCGGCGAGCGCGAGATCCTTGAGCAACGCGCGGCGAGGGCGCGCCGGTGCGAGCCGAAGGCCGATCCCCGCGACGACGCGTCGCAGATTGTCGTATCGCGCGGCGTGAGCATGCTCGTGGGCGAGCACGATCTCGAGCTGCCGAGGCGTGAGCCGATCGACGAGCGCCCGCGAAACGACCACGCGCGGCCTCAGCACGCCGGTGCAGTACGCGAAGGCCGCGTCACTCTCGATCACCGCGACCGCGGGAACCGTTCGAGAGAAGCCGCCTTTGTCGGAGATCGAGGAGGCGATAGCCCGCCCGGCGTCGGCCCCGGCTGCGGGACGGGCGAGCCGCTCGAGCGCGAGTGCAAGCCCACGGCCCTCACGGACGCCGGTGGCGACCGACCGCCAGGCGATGACGCTCCACGCGGCAATGCCGAAGACGAGCAGCACGGCCAGCGTCATCTCGGCTTCGAGTATCGGCACGTGCGGCCGACAGCCGATCTCCGCATGGCAGTGGGCATCGACGAAATGGCCGCCGGCCAGCGGCACGAAACCGAGCACCGCGACCGCGACACCGCACGCGAGCGGAGCGAGCGCGAGCGCGAGCAGCACGGCGCCGCGCTGGTCGGGCGCCAGACGGGCGAGCGCGCGGCCCGCGAGCGCATGCAGCGCCGTCGCGCCCCAGCCGAACACGAGCCAGCACACCACGAATGCGAGCCACGGCAGGGCGAACGGTACGCCGATCGTGCTCATGGCTTCTCCCGTCGACGCTTCGCGCTCGTCTCGAGCTCGTCGAGCAAGCGCGGCGAGTATTCGCCGAGGAGATCGACGAAGCCCGAGATCACGGGCTCGAGCGCGCCGTCCGCGACGCGCTCGGCGACATCCTCGATCAAGAGTCCGATCAGCCCTTCACGCGTGACTTTTGGCGTATAACGATACGCGCGGCCGACCTTCTCGCGCGACACGAGCGACTTGCGGTGCAGACGCTCGAGCGTGACCTGCACGGTGCTCAGCGTGATACGCCGACCTTGGAGTCGCTCGAGCACGGTGCGCGCGTCGAGCGCCGGCTCGGTCCATAGCAGGCTCATCACGTCGAGCTCGAGCGCCCCGAGCTCGAGCCTCCTTGCTCTTCTTCGCAACCGCGGGAATCGCACCACTCGCCCTCCGGCAACCTGCGCCGATTGTAGCGGCGCCGGAAGGCGCCGACGAAAACCGGCCGCTGCTCGGTTTTTCTCGACGGTGGTAGAACGCAAGCCGCGAGAAAGGAGACGCGATGAAGCTCTCTATCCGTTGCCCGCTGCCGGTCTCCCCGGCGTCGCTCGCCGCAAGCGTCGCGCTCGTGGCGATCGTCGCGCCGCGGCACGCCGCCGCGCTCGATTCGCTCGAAGAGGTCACGGTGCGCGGGCGCTGGGACAACCCGATCGGCCGCAGCATCAGCGCATCGCAGGGCGTCGTCGGCGCCGAGGAGATCGCGCTTCGACCGCGCCTTCGCACCGGCGACATTCTCGAAGCCGTGCCGGGTCTGATCATGACTCAGCACAGCGGCACGGGGAAATCGAATCAGATGTTCCTGCGCGGCTTCAATCTCGACCACGGCACGGATTTCGCGACGTGGGTCGACGGAATGCCCGTGAACATGCCGACGCACGGCCACGGACAAGGCTATACGGATTTGAACTTCCTGATCCCCGAGCTCGTCGAGCGAATCGAATACCGCAAAGGCGCTTACTACGCCGACGTCTCGGACTTCTCCTCCGCCGGATCGGCGAGACTTTCGACGTTCCGCCGGCTCGACGAAGGCATGCTTCAGGCCGGCGTCGGCGAGGACGGGTACGTCCGCGTGTTGCTGGCGGATAGCGTCGCCGTCGGCCGCGGAGATCTGCTTTTCGCCGCGCAAGCGCACCGCTACGACGGGCCATGGGTCGACGTGCCCGAGGACCTCGAGCGGCGAAACGCGCTCGTGACCTGGTCCGCACGGCCCGACGAGGACCGCGAGTGGCACGTGACTCTGATGGCCTACGATGCCGAATGGAACGCCGCCGATCAGATTCCTCGCCGCGCCGTCGACGCGGGCCTGCTCTCCCCGCTCGGCTCGATCGATCCGACGCTCGGCGGCGAAACGTCGCGCCATAGCCTTTCCGGAGGCTGGCACGGATCCGTCGGGCGCGGCCGCGCGCGCGTCAACGCGTATCTGATCGACTACGAGCTCGACCTTTTCTCGAATTTCACGTATTGGCTCGACGATCCGGTGGACGGCGATCAGTTCGAGCAGGTCGACGACCGTACCGTCGCGGGACTCGATCTCGCGTTCTCCTTCGGGGGCAGAAGGTCGAGCCACACGTTCGGCGCGGGCCTCCGGCACGACGATATCGACGATGTGGGTCTCTTTCGCTCGAAAGCTCGACGGCGAGGCGCGGCGATCCGACGCGACAGCGTCGAGCAGCGGAGCATAGGGCTCTATTACTCGAACGAGACGAGCTGGACGGAGCGGCTGCGAAGCATCGTCGGGCTCCGCGCCGACCGTTACGACTTCGACGTCACGAGCGCGTTTGCACCGAATTCGGGCAGCTCGGACGACACGATCGTCTCGCCGAAGGCGAGCGTGATCTACGCGGCGAGCGACGAGATCGAGCTTTACGTGAGCGCGGGCAAGAGCTTTCACAGCAACGATGCGCGCGGCACGACGATCGCGTTCGACCCGGTCACGGAAGAGCCCGCGGAGCGGGTCGATCCGCTCGTCGCTTCGCGACAGGCCGAGGTCGGCGCTCGCGCTTTCTTCGACGATCGCGTCAATCTCTCGGCGACGTTGTGGTATCTCGAGCTCGACTCGGAGCTCCTGTTCGTCGGCGACGCCGGCAACACCGAGGCGAGCGGCGCGAGCCGCCGGTACGGCATCGAGATCCCCCTCTACTATCGAATCAACGAGCAAGTCACATTCGACGTCGAGCTCGCGCTGACCGAGTCCGAGTTCACGGACGACAGCCCGGCCGGCCGCGAGATACCGGGCTCGATCGACCGGGTGCTCTCCGCCGGCGTGACCGTGAATCGGCCGAACGGTCTGTACGGCAGCGCGAGGCTGCGCTACTTCGGCCCTCGACCGCTGGTCGAGGACGGCAGTGTCGAATCGGGCTCATCGGCAGTCGTCAACGCCTCGGTCGGGTATCGACGCGATCGGTTCGATATTCGCTTCGACGTGCTGAACCTGCTCGACTCCGACGACGAGGACATCGCCTACTTCTATGCGTCGCGCTTGCCGGGCGAGCCGCTCGCCGGCGTGGAAGACGTGCACTTCCACCCGATCGAGCCGCGGACGGCTCGGCTATACGTGCGCTTCGCATTCTGAAGCCACGCTCCGACGCGCTTCCGCGTCGTTTCCGCAGCGCTCCGAACCGCCCGGCGTCACGCAGGCAGGGCTTGCCGGCATACCCGCTTTCGACGCCGCGAGCCGCGGGCCGCACCTCGGTGGATGACACCACCCGGCCACCCGCCCTTTCGGGAACCACGTATTGCCACCCCGTTGCGAATGCGAATCCTTCTCATTTACACTACGAGCGGCTGCCCGGCAGATGGCCGGCGCTCATAAGAACGAGGAAAACCAGTTTTCAGCAAGGAGCTGCACGTGCTTACCCATTCGAATACGGCCGCGCTCTCGATCCGGCTTCCGATCGCGGCCGCGGTCCTGGCCGCGATCGGCACGCTGGCCGGGCATCAAGCAAGCGCGCAGACGACGCGCAACGCCGACCCGAACCGCGACCTGCCGACGATCGTCGTCGTCGGCAAGGCGCAGGACGCGATCGACCGCCAGCCCGCGGCGGTCTCGCTGATCACGCCCGAGGTGCTGCAGCTCGTGCAGCCGCGCTCGACGGAGG
Organism: Gammaproteobacteria bacterium; assembly: GCA_017577365.1. Lineage (GTDB taxonomy): Bacteria > Pseudomonadota > Gammaproteobacteria > Steroidobacterales > Rariloculaceae > ZC4RG20. The sequence continues at coordinate 14,737 of PKRJ01000032.1, forward strand.
AAGCGCTGCGAACGGTACCGGGCGTGGCGATCAAGCCCGAGGAGGAGACGGCGATCGTCACGAATATCGGCATTCGGGGCTTGAGCGCCGCGGACTACAAGACGCTGATCCTCGAGGACGGCGCGCCCGTCGCGCCGGGGCTCTTCGTCGGCAATGCGCGCTACTACAACCCGCGCATCCAGCGCATGGACAGCATCGAGGTGCTCCGCGGCGCGGCGTCGCTGCGCTACGGCCCGAGCACGATCGGCGGCGTGATCAACTACATCACGAAGCAGCCGCGTGACGGCGTCGAGATCGGGCTGCGCGCCGGATCCTTCGGCACGCGCGAAGCGAGCCTCGAGCTCGGCACGAGCACACGGTCCGGGGACGGCACGTTCGGCGCGTTCATCACGCACGCGACGAGCGACGGCTTCATGGACAAGGGCTATGACATGACGGACGTCGTGCTCAAGGCGGGCTTCGAGCTCGCCGACAATCAACGGCTCGGCCTGAAGTACACGAACTACTCGAACGACGCGAACATCTCCTATCGCGGGGTCTTCCTCGACGAGTTCCTCGCCGGCGCTGATTACAACCCGGCGCCGGACGACTGGTTCTTGACCGAGCGGCGCTCGCTCGACCTCAACCACGAGTGGCAGATCGCCTCCAACGCGCGGCTCAACACGCTCGTCTACGGCAGCGAGATGTACCGCGACTACTGGCGCTTCGCGACGGACAACGCGGCGTCGGGAGCCGCGGGGCGCTGGATCTACACGGATAACGTGAACGGCAACAACCGCTCGTTCGAGCGCTTCGGCATCGAGAGCCGACTCGTCGTCGACCATTCGAGCCTCGGCATCGCGAACGAGACCGAGCTCGGCGTGCGCTACATGACCGAGGAGATGCACGACCAGACCGTGGCCGCGACCCGCGCGACGCCCCGCACCGGTCCGCTGAACAAGGACGTCATCGATTCGGCCGACAGCCTCGCCCTTTACGTGCAGAACCGCTTCGTGCTGTCGGACCGCCTGGCGCTGACGGCCGGCCTTCGCGCGGAGCGCTACGAGCAGAGGCGCGAAGATCTGCGCGTCCCTGCGAACAACAGGGCCGACACGTCGAATACCGAGGTCATGCCCGGCGTCGGCGTGACGTACGAGATCGCGCCCGGCGTTCAGCTCTTCGCGAACGCGTACGAGGCCTTCTCGCCGGCGCTGAACGGCGACGCGCTGAACGGTTTGCAAGATCAGCGGCTCGATGCGGAGCGCTCGAAGAACTTCGAGGCGGGTGTGCGCGGCCGCACCGAAAGCGAGCGCATCCGCTACGAGCTGACCGTGTTCCGGATGGATTTCGACAACCAGATCATCCCGGCGAACAGCAACAGCGAGTTCCAGGTGACGAACGGCGGCGCGACGTTCCACCAAGGCGTCGAGGGCGGGTTCGGCATCGACGTTGGCGCGGGCTTCGGTGTGAACGCGACCTTCACGTACATTCCGGACGCCGAGTTCGACGGCGATCGCTTCGACCGCAACGGCAACCTGACGACGCCGGACGGCAACCGCATCCCGTACACGCCCGAGTGGATCGCGAACCTCGGCCTCACGTACTCGCGGGGCGACTTCAGGGGCTCGCTGAACGTGCACCGGATGGGCGCGCAGTACACCGACGTGATGAACACGGTCCCGATCGCGGAGAACCTCACGGGCTTCTTCACCGGCCGCATCGACGGCTACACGCTCGTCGATCTCAGCGTGCTCTACAACGTCAGCGACGAGCTCAGCATCGGCGCGGCGGTGAAAAACGCGACCGACGAGCATTACATCGCGAGCCTGCGTCAGGGCATCTACGTCGGGCCCGAGCGCAGCTACGACGTCACGTTGAAATACCGGTTCTGAACGAGCCCACGGCCGGGAGCCTGCGCAGGCTCCCGGCCAAGCCTTGGAAAGCGCCTATCCGCGGCGCAGCCGCAGCAACCCGACCACGCCGGCGGCGAGCAGCGACAGCGTGCCGGGCTCCGGCACGCGAGCCGTCTGAATCTCGTAATCGATCGACCGCGGCCCGAACGGCCCGAAGCCCGAGCCGCCGACGACCAGCGTGTAGCTGCCGCTGACGGGCAGCAGAACGTCCTGAAGCAGGGTCGCGCCGGCCGCGAGCTCGAACTGCAGAAGACCCGTCAGTCCGCCCCAATCGAACGGCGTGCCGAGAAACGACGGCGTCGCCAGGAAGTCGTCGAAGCGCGTCGTCGTGCCCGCGTAGAGAGCGACGAGCAGATCGCCTTCCGGGGCCCGATTGCGCGTGAACAGCGAGATGGTCTCGCCCGCCGCGCCGCTATAGCTCCAGAAATCGACCGCCGTCGGACCATTCGACCAGCCGTCGTACGCGACGCTTCCGGTTCTCGGCAGGCCGTCCGAGAGATCGCCGAGATACTGAGGGATCGCGCCGGCCAGCCCGGGCAGCAGCGCAAGCGTGACGAGCAAAGCGAGATGACGCATCGTTGTGCTCCTTGATTCTCTTTCGTCGCGGAAAGGGGACGGCTCAAAGCGCGCCGTTGTCCCATGGGCCGGTGATCGCGAACGTGATACCGGGCGACTGGATGTTCACGAACAGCCAGCGGCCGTAGAACGTCGCGCCGCACCACTCCGCGCCGCGGAAGTCGCCCACGATGCCGTTTCGCTCGCCGTTCAGCACGATGTTGTTCTGCGCGAACGGGAAGATTTGCCCGTCGCGGGTGAGCCCATGCAGCATCTGGCCGCGACGGCTGCCGTCCTCGCATAGGATCAACCCGCCGCGCGGGCTGACCGCGATATTGTCCGGCGAGTTCAGCACCGCGGCGCTCGGCGACGCATAAATCAGCCGCAGCGTCTCGCTGCGCGGGTCGTACTCGAAGACTTGTCCGAGCCCGGCCGGGCCGCCGGACGTCGATACGAAATAGACGCGTCCGCCGTCGTACCAGCAGCCTTCGCCGCGCGTGAAGCGCGCGCCGCCCTGATCGAAGCCCTGACGGAACACGCCTTGACCGTCCGTCGTGCCGGGCCGATGCGCACGCTCGGGATCGTCGATATCGACCCACTCGACGTCCCATTCCTTGACCGGCGAGTCGTTTCCGACGCCGTGCGTGTCGAACTGCGGGTACCCCTTGATCGCGAGCATCTGCAACTGTCCGCCCTTGTCGAGACGCCCGTACTCACGCGGCGCGAAGCGGTAAAAGCCGGACGCACCCATGTCCTCGGTCTCGTAGACGATGCCCGTGACGGGATCGACGGCCGCCGCCTCGTGCGTGAATCGGCCGAGACCGGTGAGCGGCTCCGCCGACGCCCGCGCGAAAGCCGGCACCTCGAAGACCCAGCCGTGCGTCAGCGCGTGACCGGCGTCGGTCTCGGGGCCGACCGTCGTCTCCTCGCACGACAGCCAGCTTCCCCACGGCGTGATCCCGCCCGCGCAGTTGCGGATCGTTCCGGCGAGCGAGGACCAGGCGTCGATCCACTCGCCTTCGAGCACGTCGAAGACGAGATTCGTGTTGCCGCCGCCCGCGTTCGAGTCGTAGACGCGGATATGACTCGCGAAAGGGGCGCCCGTACCGCGCTCGTGATTGCGGCACAGCGTGATCCGATTGCCGTTGACGGCGATGACGCCCATCCCGTCGTGCGCGCTCGGCGTGCGTACGCCGTCGGCCATGAGATCCCCGGTCCAGCCGAACGAGAGATACCTGAAGCCTTCGGGAAGCTTCAGGAGCGGCAGCCCGGTAGTTTCGTCGATGGCCGGGAAGAGCGGGCCGTAGTCGGGGCTATAAGGCAGCACGGCCGCGCTTGCGGCCCTGCCGACGAGGCCGCCGAACGCCAGGCCCGCGGTGCCGACGGCCGAGCTCCTGAGCAGCTCGCGTCGGCTCACGAGCCTCTTGTGCTCACGCGATGCAATGTGTTCCACGAAAGTTCTCCTCTTGCGAAAGTTCGACTCGATGGTCGAATCGCATCATGGAGCGCGGAGATGACGCTTCGCGTAAGCGTGCGTGAACGTTCGTTTACGCCACCGTGCCGATCATCCAGACAGGAAGGCCGCAAAAGGGATTCGATCCCTTTTGCGGCGGGAGAAAAATAGGGTTCGATCCCCGCTTGCCGGCGCCCGGCGGGTTTATACCGCCATCGTCGCGACCGTGCAGCCGACGGCGAAGATCGGGATCGGGGCGTAGAACAGCAGCTCCCCGGTCTTGCCCTCGGTCGCGCCGGCGATCGCGATGAACGTGCGGATCTCGAAGCCGCCCTGGCCGGCGTCGCGGAACGTTTCGGCGTCCGTGTAGCTGATCAGCGCCTCGCGGTCGTTCGCGAGGAAGCGGCGCAGGAACTCTCGATCCCACTCTTCGTTGATCACGCCCGAGTTCGGCGTCGCGGGCCAGTGCGAGATGCCGCCGGTGCCGACGATCGCGATGCGCTCGGGCTGCGCGTCGCACGCGCGCCGCAGCGCGCGGCCGAACTCGTAGGCTCTCGCGAGCGGCGTCAGAGGCGGCCCCTGGCAATTGATGTTCACCGGGATCACGGGGAGGTCGTAGCGAGGCGTGAGGAAGTGCAGCGGCACCATGATGCCGTGATCGAATTTCCACTCCTCCGCGTACGCGAGATCGATGTCGTGCAGCATCGCCTCGATGATGCGTCGCGACAAGCCCGCGTTGCCGGGCACCCGCGTGCGCTCGATGCCGAGCCACTTCTCGTCCTCGATCGGACCTTCGTAGCTCTCGGCCATGCCCATGCAATAGGCCGGCATGTTGTTCATGAAGAAGTTCGCGAAGTGCTCGGCCGCCACGACGATGAGCGCATCGGGGCGCGAGGCCTCGAGCCTCTGACGCATCTCGTCGAGCTTCGCGTAGAACGCGTCGCGCACCGCGGGATCCGCACGGTCCGCGCGGCCGGTGATGCCCGGCGCATGGCTGCACACGCCTGCGAAAACGACGCTCATGAAACGCTCCTCATCGATTGCCGTGCAGGTCCGGCCGCCACGTCTGCTCCCGGTCCTCGAGCAGCGTATACAGCCCGGCGCGCACCGGACCGTATTTCCTGACGCCCTCCCGCATCGCTTCGAGGTACTCCTCCCATTTCTGTCCGAGCAACGCGGAGTAGTGCATCAGGATCTGCCCGTTCACGCCCATCACGTAGAGCAGCCCGATGTTGCCTTCGACGATCGCGTCTCGCTCCTCGTCCGTGAGCTGGTACTCCGACAAGAGATCGTCGCGGTCCTCCTGGAACCGTCGCCGGACCGCGGGATCGCGGTTCAGCTGATAAAGAAGCTTCTGCACGTAATAAAGACTCACGACGACTTCTCCATTGCCCCGCACCCGAGGCGACCGCCCGCTTCGTACCCCCCAACCCTCATCGCGGCGACGAGCCGAGCGTCGGCACACGATGAGTGCCGAGCGCGACGCAGACGTTCTTCGTTTCCATGTAGAAATCGAAGCTATAGTCGCCGCCGTCGCGTCCGATGCCGCTCGCCTTCATCCCGCCGAAAGGCGTCGGCAGGTGACGGTTGTTCTCGGAGTTCACCCAAATCATGCCGGCCTCGAGCCTACGCGCGATGCGGTGCGCGCGCCCGACGTCCGAAGTCCATACGTAGCCCGTGAGACCGTAGCGCACGCCGTTCGCGATCCGAAGCGCCTCCTCCTCGTCGTCGAACGGGATCACGGTCAGCACCGGCCCGAAAATCTCTTCCTGCGCGATGCGCATTCCCGGCGATGCGCTGCCGAACACCGTGGGCTCGACGTAATAACCGACGTCGCCGACGCGCCGTCCGCCGGTCGCGATGCGCGCGCCCTCGGACGTCGCAATGTCGAAATAGCCAACCACCTTCTCGAGATGCTTCGGATGGATCAGCGGCCCGAGCTCGGTCTCGGGATCGAGCGGATGACCGATGCGCACGCGCTTCGCGCGCTCGACGACGCGCTCGACGAACGCGTCGTGGATCGAGCGCTGCACGAGCAGCCGGCTCGACGACGTGCAGCGTTCGCCGTTCAGGCTGAAGATCATGAACACGACGGCGTCGAGCGCGCGCTCGAGATCCGCGTCGTCGAAGACGATGACGGGGTTCTTGCCGCCGAGCTCGAAATGCACGCGCTTCAACGTCGGCGCCCCTTGCATCATGATCCGGCTGCCGGTCGCGGACTCCCCGACGAACGCGATCGCCTTGATCGCCTCGTGCTCGGTCAGCGCCTTGCCGGCCGTCTCGCCGATGCCGTGCACCGTGTTCAGCACGCCCGGAGGAAGCCCGGCCTCGTGGCAGATCTCGACGAGCAGCGCGGCCGTCAGCGGGCTCCATTCCGCGGGCTTGTGCACGACGGTGCAGCCCGCTGCGAGCGCGGGCGCGATCTTCCACGTGGCGAGCATGAACGGCGTGTTCCACGGAGTGATCACGCCGACCGGGCCGATCGGCTGGCGCAACGTGTAGTTGACGTGCTCGCGCGCGGGCAGCGACAAGCCGTTCGACGCCTCCGGCGCCTTGTCGGCGAAGAACCGGAAGTTCTCGGCGCCGCGCGCCGCCGCGGCCTTCATGAAACGAATCGGTTGGCCGGTATCGACGGACTCGACGAGCGCGATCTCCTCGGCGCGCGCCTCGATCGCGTCGGCGATACGGTGGAGGAGGCGGCGACGCTCCGCGCCGTCGACCTCGCGCCACGCCGGGAAAGCGCGCGCGGCGGCCCGTGCGGCGGCGTCGATGTCGCGCGCGTCTCCCGCCGCGACCGTCCCGAGCAACGCTCCGTCGATCGGCGTGCGGTTCTCGAACACCTCTCCGGAGAGACCTGCGCGAGGCTCGCCGTCGATGAAATGGCCCAAGGTCGCGTCGCGGAAGCGGCGCAGATATCTCTCGGCCTTCTCCCAGTTTCGCTTCTGCTCGTCGCTCATGATCCGATACTCGGCGGGGCGCGGCGGCCGAACGGACGCCCTGACCGCCGCGAAGTTTAGGCTAACATGGTGACCGCATCGATTCCGGGGATCAAACGGCCGCCCGGTCGAGCTGCCGCCGCGAGCAGCGAAGACTTCGCGCACAGGAAACAGGGGAGCATGAGCACGACAGACCGGCTGCGAGGATCGATTCCTCCGCTCGTGACGCCGTTTACGAACGGCGAGGTCGACTACGACACCTATGCCGCGTTGATCGAGTATCAGATCGCGCACGGCTCGCACGGCATTCTCGTGAACGGCACGACCGGCGAGCCTTCGACGCTGACGGTCGAGGAGCGCAACCGACTCGTTTCGCTGGCCGTCGAGACCGCCAAGGGGCGCGTACCGGTCGTCGCCGCGACGGGCTCACAGTCGCTCGCCGAGACGCGAAAGCTCACGGAGCACGCGGTCGCCGCCGGCACCGACGCGCTCCTGATCGTCACCCCTTATTACATCCGTCCGCCGCAGCGCGGCCTCGTGCAGTACTACCTGGCCGTGACCGAGGGCCTTTCGACGCCGTGGATGGTCTATCACATTCCAGGCCGCACCGCGGTCTCGGTCACGCTCGACACGCTGAAGGCGATCCGCGACGCGTCGCCGGACTTCGTCGGCATGAAGCACGCAGTCAACGATCTCGGCTTCGTGTCGGAATGCCTGCGCGCGTTCGGCCCCGACTTCAAGGTCTTCGTCGGGCTCGAGGAATTGAGCTTCCCGATGATGGCCGTCGGCGCGTGCGGATTGATGAATGCCGTCGGCAACCTGATGCCGAGCAAGCTCGCCGAGCTCTGCGCGGCGGTCGAGCGCGGGGATCTCGCCCGTGCACGGGCGCTTCATGACGCGCTGCTCGAGATCAACAAGGCCGTGTTCTTCGACACGAACCCGATCCCGATCAAGTACATGATGAGGCGGTTGGGGATCATCCCGAAGAACGAGCATCGTTTGCCGATGATGCCCGCCAGCCCCGAGCTCGAGGCGCGGCTCGACGCCGTTCTCGAGCGAGCCGGTTTGCTCGAGAAGGCAAAGAGCTGATGCGCTTTGCGAGCTTCCATATCGGCGAGAGAGCGAGCTTCGGCCTCGTCGTCGGGAACGGCATCGTCGACGTCGGCGCGCGGCTGACCGACGCGCCCACGTTGAGAGCGCTGCTCGAGCGCGGCGAGCTCGAGAAAGCCGCCGCGCTCGCCGATCGCGGCGCCGATCACGCGCTCGACGACGTGCGCTTCCTGCCGACGATCCCCGATCCCGGCAAGATCATTTGCATAGGTATCAACTACGGCCGACGCGACGAGGAATACGCGAAAGCCGAAGTCGGCGAAGGTCAGGCGAAATATCCGAGCGTGTTCTTCCGCACGCCGGAAAGCCTCGTCGGGCACCACGAGCCGATCCTGCGGCCGCTCGAATCCGAGCAGCTCGACTACGAAGGCGAGATCGTGCTCGTGATCGGCCGCGGCGGACGCCGCATCCCGGAGGAACGCGCGTGGCAACACGTCGCGGGGCTCACGTTGATGAACGAAGGCTCGGTGCGCGACTGGCTGCGCCACGCGAAATTCAACGTGACGCCCGGCAAGAACTTCGAGAAGTCCGGCAGCCTCGGACCGTGGATGGTCACGGTCGACGAGATCCCCGACCCCGCACGGCTGCATCTCACGACGCGCGTCAACGGCGAGCTTCGGCAGGACGACACGACGGCGAATCTGCTGTTCTCGTTCGCGAAGCTCATCGCGTACACGTCGACGTTCATGCCGCTCGAGCCCGGCGACGTGATCGCGACCGGCACGCCGACCGGCGCGGGCGCGCGCTTCGATCCGCCGCGCTATTTGAAGCCGGGCGACGTCGTCGAGGTCTCGGTGCCCGAGATCGGCACGCTGCGGAATCCCGTCGTCGACGAGGCGGATTCGCTGCGCTGACTTTCTCGCGCAGCGCGGCTTCGATGCTCAGCGCCTCTTCGGCGGTGGCGGCTGCAAGAATTCCCACGGCGAGACTTCCGATCCCCGCTCGATCGGCACCTCGATCAGATAAGGCTCGTCCGCTGCGAACGCGCGCTCGAGCGAGACGCGAAGCTCCTCGGGCGTTCTCGCGCGCTCCGCGCTCACCCCGAACGATTCCGCGAGCTTCACGAAGTCGGGATTGACGAGATCCGCGCCGATCACGCGGCCGTCGAAGAGATTCTGCTGGTCGCGTCTGACGTTGCCGAACGCGTTGTTGTTGAACACGATCGTCACGACCGCGATGCCGTACTGCACCGCCGTCGCGAGCTCCTGCGCGGCGAACATGAAGCCGCCGTCGCCGGTCACCGAGACCACGGCGCGCTCCGGCGCCGCGACCTTCGCGCCGAGCGCCATCGGAAAACCGGAGCCGAGCGTGCCCTGATAGCCCGACGTGAGGAACGTTCGAGGCGAATAAATCGGGAAGCCGAAGATCGACGTGAAGCCGACGAGCGAAAGCTCCTCGGCGAAGATCCCGTCGCGCGGCAGCACGTCGCGGATCGCCTTCAGAAAGGCCATCTGCGGCTGCACCTTCTCGATCTCGTGCGCGGCCTCGCGCTTCGCTTCGACGATCCTCGCGCGCCGGCGCTTCGAGCGCACGCCGCGACGCCGAAGCTCGGCGGCTAGCGCCGCAGCGCCCTCGCGCGCGTCCGCGACGATCGGCACGTGCGGCGCGAAGCGGCGCATCTCCGCCGGATCGATGTCGATGCGGACGATCTTCAACCCGTCCGGCATGTAGCTCCAGCGCCAGCACGGCACCTCGAGGCGCGTGCCGATGCCGAGCAGCACGTCGGTTTCCGGCCACAGCTTGTATGCCGCGGCCACCGACGTGCCGAGATCGTGCTCGTCGCCGACGATGCCGCGGCCGCTTCGGAACGCGACGACCGGCGCTTCGACGAGCTCCGCGAGCTCCCGCACGGCATCGCCCGCGTCGAGCGCGCCGCCGCCGACCATGATCATCGGCGCGGCGGCATCCGCGAGCAGCGCGGCGGCGTTCTCGATCTGCCGCGGGTCCGGCTGCGGCGGGCTCCACGGCGGCAACGGCTGCTGCGGCAGCACCTCGGCAGTCGCCGAAAAGAAGTCCCACGGCGCTTCGATCGCGGCCGGCCCGCGCCGACCCGACAGCATCGTCTGAAAGACCGAAGCGATGGTTGCCGGCGCCTCTGCCGGGTGCTCGATGCGCTCCGCGCGCTTCGTCAGCAAGCGCAGCGTCGCGAGCTGATCCGGCAGCTCGTGCAGATGCCCTCGCCCGCGGCCGAGGAAGGCCGACGGCACTTGTCCCGTCAGGCAGAGCACCGGCGCGTTGCCGCCGTACGCCGTCGCGAGTGATGCGGTCGTGTTCAGCACGCCGGGCCCAGGCACGACGGCATACACGCCGGGGCGCGCGGCCGTCTTCGCGTAGCCGAGCGCCATGTAGCCGCACGTCTGCTCGTGTCTCGCCGTGATCACGGCGAGCTTGTCCGCACGGCGAGCGAACGCGTCGAAGAGACCGTAGAGCTGCGCGCCCGGCAGCCCGAAGATCTTCTCGACGCCGTGCTGGATCAGGCTTTCGGCGACCGCGTCGCCGCCGGTCATCTGTGGCATCGCATCCCTCGTCGCATCCGAGCGCGCTCTCGCCGAGCCCGGGCGCGGCTGCACATCGTACGCGATTCGACGCGGACCGTGGCGCGACTCCTCGCGCGCCAAACGACTTCTGCATCGAGACTTCCGCATGGAGTACGATAGCGCCCGGATTGACCTCGTTCGCGCCGCTCGGGGGAGAAGGCGGAGTGCTCCGATCGATCTTGGATCTGTGGCGATTCGGCCGGCTGCGCGCGCCGTGGGCGGGCTGCATCGCGCTTCTCGTCATCGTCGGCGGCTGCGCGGACGACGCCCAGCGGTCGCAGCGCATCACGATCGGCACCGGTCCCGGCGGCACGCTCTATAACCAGATCGGGCTATCGTTGACGTCGCTCGCGCAGGCCGAGCTCGGCGTGCCGTCCACGGCCCGCCCGTTCACCGGATCGTCGGTCTACTTGCCTCAGCTCGATCGCGGCGATCTGCCGTACGGCATCAACACGGCGGTCGACACCGCGGCCGCGTATCTCGGCATCGGCGCCTACCCTCGGCCAATGCCGAACCTTCGGGCCGGCATGTTGCTCGTGCGGGCGCCGTATCAATACTACGTGCGCGGAGATTCCGAGTTTCGTTCGATCGAGGATCTCCGCGGTCAGCCGATCGTGACGCACTTTCGCTCGATCGCGTCCCTCGACGACGTTCACGACGCGTTGCTCGCCACGGCGGGACTCACGGTCGAGGACGTGCGTCCCGTCGTCGTCGCGGGCGTCACGGACGCGATTCGATCGCTCGTCGACGGCCGCGTCGCGAGCGCGGCGACGATGCTGGGGATCCCGGCGCTCCGCGAGGCCGACGCGACATTGTCGGACGGCATCCGCATCCTCGGGCTCGGCAAGAACGAAAGCGCGCTCGACACGGTGCCCGGCCTCAGCGCGACGACGCTTCGGCCCGGCGGCGCCGTGATGGGCGTTCGTGAACCGACTCGCGTCGCGGCGATCGACGTCTACTTGAACGTCAGTGCCCATGTGCCGGCCGACGAGGTGTATCGGCTCATCGGCACGATTCACCGCAACTGGGCGACGCTGCAGCAGGGGTTGCCGGCGCTCCGCAGCACGGCGCCGGAAGCCGTCTTGCCGACGACGTTCCGATATCCGTTCCATGAAGGCGCGGTGCGGTATTTTCGCGAAATCGGGCTTTGGACGGCCGAGCACGATCGTATTCAGCGGGAGCTGACCGAGCGCCCCTGAGCGGGCCGGGCTTACGAGGGCGCGAATGATCACGAGCTTGCAGCGAGCCTACTACGCGTTCCTGCTGATCGGCGGCATCGCGTGGGCGCTCGATCTGTTTCTCCATCTCGGCTTCTCGCTGATCGAAGCGGAGTGGCTCGGCCCCTATCTCGGCGTCGCGACGGCGGCCGCGTTTCTCGACACGCCGTACGGTAAGCGCCCGCGTGCCGTCGACGTGATCCCGGGGCTGATCGCGATCGCCGCGTGGTGCTGGCTCGGCCTCAACTACGGCGCGTGGCTGATCGACTACGAGGGCTTCACGCCGGACAAGTACATCCCCGGCATGCTCGCGATCGCGTTGATGATCGAGGGCCTGCGCAAGTCGTGCGGCCTCTCCATCAGCTTGCTCGTGTGGGCGTTGATCGGGTACGGGCTCCTCGGCAACGCGCTGCCGCCGCCGTGGCAGGCCGATCGTCTGTCGTTGGAGGCGCTGACGGTCTACTTGTATACCGATACGAACGCGATTCCCGGCCTCGTGCTCGTGATCATCGCGTCGCTCGTGCTCGCGTTCGTCGTCTTCGGCAAGCTGATGGAGACGAGCGGCGCGACGGCCTTCTTCACGAATCTCGCGATGGCGCTGATGGGCAAGCGGCGCGGCGGCCCGGCGAAAGTCGCCGTCATCGCGTCGAGCATGATGGGCAGCATCAGCGGCTCACCGGTCGGCAACATCATGTCGACCGGTTTCGTCACGATCCCGATGATGAAGCGGACGGGCTTCCAAGCCAGGGAGGCTGCCGCGATCGAGGCCGTGTCTTCGACCGGCGGCCTGATCGCGCCCCCCGTCATGGGCGCCACGGCGTTCCTGATGGCGGAATTTCTTCAGATCAGCTACGTCGAGGTCGTCAAAGCGGCGCTGCTGCCCGCGATCTTCTTCTACGTCTGCGTATTCCTGCAGGTCGACGCGATCGCTCGTCGAGCCGGGCTCGAGGGACTGCCGGCCGCGGACCTGCCGCGCGTGTGGCCGACGCTGAAAGCCGGCTGGATCTTCATCGTGCCGTTCGCCGTGCTGATCTACCTGCTCTTCTGGGCAGGAAAATCGCCGCAGGTGGCGGCGCTCTCGTCGGCCGCCGTGCTGATGGTCCTCGCCGTGCTCCGCGGGCGCTTCCGCAACCGCGCCGACTGGGTCGACCTCGTGCTCGGCGGCGGAAAGTCGATGGTGCCGCTCGTGATGATCGCGGGCGGCGCCGGCGCCGTCATCGGCATCATGAACGTCACGGGCCTCGGCCAGTCTCTCGCGTTCGTGCTCGTGCAGGCCGGCACGAATCTCGGGCTCTTCGTGATGCTCTTGATCACGGCCGCGCTTTCGATCGTGCTCGGGATGGGAATGCCGGCGACGGCCATCTACGTGGTGCTCGCGAGCGTCATCGCGCCGCCGTTGACCGAGATGGGCATGACGGCGATGGCCGCGCACATGTTCATCTTCTATTTCGGCGTGCTGTCGTTCCTGACGCCGCCGGTCGCGGTCTCGAGCTACGTCGCGGCCGGCATCGCGAGCGCGAACATGTGGCAGACGAGCTGGTCGGGCTTGCGGCTCGCGACGGTCGCGTTCCTGTTGCCGTTCGTCTGGGCCTACGACTCGGCGCTGCTGCTCGACGGATCGGGGCTCGCCATCGTCATCGTCTGCTGCACGACGCTCTCCGCCGTCTTCCTGATCGCTCAGGGCTTGGGCGTCGCCGGCCGCGGCGCGCGAGCCTTCGCGTATCGCGCCATCGCGTATGCGCTGGCGGCCGTGGTCGGCACCGCGCCGATCTGGAGCGGCGAGGAGACGCTATGGGCCTTGGGCCTTGCGGCCGCGGGCGGCGTCGCGGCGTACTTGCTGCGCGAACCGCCCGGCGTCACGGCCGCGGGCGCGGCGCAGCCGCGCGCCGAGGACGCGCGCGGCTGACGCTCGGGCCGGTGCTCGACGCGAACGCGTGCCCGCGGCGAGAACGGCTCAACCGCCCGCGCGCGGCGCGAACGACTGCAGGTAAGGATTCGCGCCCCGCTCGAATTCGATCACGATGAAGCCGTGCTCGGTCGCGACGTGGCACGCGTTGCAGCTGTCCACTGCCGTCGCCAACGCTCGATCGACGGCATCCCAGTCCGGGTTCGCGAGCAGCTCCTCGAGCCGCTCGACGTGCGGCATCAGCATCGAGCCGACCAACGCTCCGATCCGCATACCCTCGTATTCGGGGATGCCGTCGCGAATCGACTCCGCCGTCTCTTCCGTTTCGTGCAAGTAGAAGCGTGCGAGCTCGGCGTTGCGCGCCTCGATCGAGAGCGCGAGCTTGTGCGTGAAGTATTGGAGCTGGGACATCGCGATCGCGAGCTCGGGCTCTTCACCATGCTCCTCGTCCGACTGCGTCGAGACGACCGGAGCCAGTGACAGCACGGCGAGCGAAGCGCCCGCGATCCAAAGGAGAAAGGTTCTCGTTTGCATTCGCGAATTCTGCCGGGCGCGCGGTGCGCCGGCAACATTCATCGGCGCGCCGATGACACGATAGCTGCGGCACACAACCGAAAGGTACGGTTCGCGAGCCCACGAGCTGCGCTACTATTCGCGCAAGGCGCGCATTTGCGTCAAGAAAAAGGAAATGAGGGAAACAGATGACCGATAACAAGACAGCCCTCGGCCTCTGCGCGATCGCGCTGGTAGGGCTCAGCGCGTGCGGAAGCTCCGAGACGGGCGGCGGCACCGCCGAGCCGGAGGCGGCCGCGGTCGACAGCGCCGAGCCGATGCCGGCCGCCGTAGCCGCCGTCGCCGCATCCGACGCGGCCGGCGACGCATGCGCATCGGACGGCGAGATCGAGTACGTCTGCGGGGTCGCGAATGCCGAGGATATCGTGGCCGTCGGCGACACCGGCTGGCTCGTCGCGTCACGCCTCACACCCCTCGGCGGCACGGTCGGCGCGGGCGGCTTGTACCTGATCGACGTGCAAGCGAGAACGGTGCGCGACCTCTTCCCGGGCGACTCGCCGACGCTGCGCCACGACCAGGCGATGTTCCCGTCGTGCCCCGGCCTCGATCTCGAAGCCTTCGATACGCATGGCCTCGCGATCCGCGAGCGCGAGCCCGGCGTCTATCGACTGTACGCGACGAGTCACGGCGCGGTCGAGGCGATCCAGGCGTTCGAGCTCGACGTGCGCGGCACGGAACCGCAGGTCGCGTGGGTCGGCTGCGTGCCGTTGCCCGAAGGCATCTGGGCGAACTCGGTCGCGATTTTGAGCGACGGCGGCTTCGTCACGACGAAGTTCGTCGACGATCCGGCCAATCCGGAAGGCTTCCCTAAAATTCTTGCCGGCGAGATCAACGGCGAGGTCTACGAATGGCGCCCCGGAGGCGAGGTCCGCGCGATTCCCGGCACGGAGCTCTCGGGCGCGAACGGCATCGAGCTCTCGCCGGACGAGCGTTTCATGTACGTCGCCGCGTTCGGCGGCCGCGAGGTCGTGCGCTACGACCTGAGCACGAGCCCGCCAACGAAGGTTTCGGTGTCGCTGGACGTCAACCCGGACAACCTGCGCTGGGCGCCGGACGGCACCCTGCTGACCGTGGGAGGCAACCTGGCGGCCGGTCAAGGCGGCTGGACCGTCTATCGCATCGACGTCGACGCGATGCAGGCGACGTCGATCGGCGGCGCGGACGGCAGCGCCAAGCTCCAAGGCGCATCGACCGCGCTCGAGGTCGACGGCGAGATCTGGATCGGCACGTATAACGGCGATCGCGTCGGCATCATGCCGTCGAGATGATTGGCAGACTGAGAACCAGCTTCATGCAAGGCGTTCACATGCCAAGTATCATACCCCTAGAAGATACAAAGGCTTGGACGCGTGCGAACGAAAGCACAGGAGATCGCGAAAACTATCATCGAACGCGGCCATCTTTCGAAGGCGGAGATACAACGCATTTGGGGGCTTTCGGAAGAGGAATACGCCGAGATCCAGACCGAGCTCTCAGCGGTCAAGGTCCTGCAGCCTGGGCCGCGCGGACGCGGAGGATTCGAGGCGCGCTACGCCAAGCGACCACAACCGTCCGAAGAGACTGCGGCAGGACCGACGTTCGAGCACGAGTGGCAAAACCGCGGCCTCGAGCGGCTCGTGGAACTGCTTTCGCATGCCGAGCTCGAGGAGCTACTCGGGGATCTCGTTTATACCGTAAGACGCGCACGGCAGAAGCTGACGGGTGAGGATCGGCGCGGCAGCAAGCGAGAGCTCGCGGCCGCGCTGATCGTTCAACACGGCATCGACCTCTTCTGCGATACGCGAGCCCGAAAACTTGTCGGAAAGAAATGCCGAGTTGTGCCGCCGCGTCGATGGCACCCGGGTAAGACTGCTGCACTCGAGTTCGTTGCCGCGGTCGGCTTTCCGGCGGAATATGCAGGAGTCCCCACGCCCGAGACTCCGCCGGATTACGAGTACCTCGAGGGTCGACTGGAACTGAAGCCGCTTCAGGACTTTCAGCGCGAGGTTCAAGCCGAGATGCGCGAAGTCCTCGATCAGCCTCGCGGTCGCGCGATCGTCACCCTCCCAACCGGCGCAGGTAAGACTCGCGTCGCCGTCGATACGATCCGCGATTGGCTCACGGCTTGGTACGACGGTCGACATGACAGTGAAAGCCGAACCGTCTTGTGGCTCGCCCACACCGAGGAATTGTGCGAGCAAGCTTTCACGTGCTTCAAGCAAGTTTGGGAAGGCTCAAGCGGTGTCTGCCCGCTGATGCTATTCCGCTTTTGGGGCAAATACACTCAGGACTTGGTCAACCACCGAGACAGTCTCGCGTCGATCCGTCAAAGGCCGGCGGTATTAGTCTCGACACCGCAGCGTATCCTGAACTTGATAAAGGGCGTCGCCCCCCGCGCAGACGAGGTGCTGCGAGACATCCTAGAGCTCACTGCACTCGTCATCGTCGACGAAGCGCATAGAGCGGCTGCGCCTACGTACCGGACCATTCTCGATCGATTTCGCGAAGTGGGCAGCCCTGCGGCAGTAGTTGGCCTTACTGCGACCCCTTTTCGCGCCGAGTACTCCCAGGCTGACCCCACTGCTGGTACGGCGGAGCTGCAGCGCCTGTTCAAACGCATCATAGAGCCTCGCAGAACACTTGGCGACGATCCCCGAAGCGAGCTGCAGGCACGAGGGTATCTGGCGCGCCCTATATGGGATTCGATCAAGACAGAAACCCTGCTTCGCCCCCCGCCGTTCAGCGATACCGAGACACTCACGGACGACCAGATCGAGCGCATCGACTTCGCCTTAAAGATACGGGCCGACAACACGAGCCGCCGACTAGCGATCCTGGAGAAGCTCCTGCCAATCGCGAGGAAGCCGGACAGCAAAGTGCTTTACTTCGGACCAACCGTTCTCGATGCGGAATGCATGGCCTTCCTGCTTCGCCAACACGGCGTTCCGAGCGCGTTCGTTAGCGGCAACACGCGTGACGTGACACGTAGGCGCATCGTAGAAGAATTCAAGAATGGCGACGTCAAGGTCTTGTGTAACTGCGAGGTGCTCACGACGGGGTTCGACGCCCCTATGGTCACACATGTAGTCATGGCCCGACCTACAGTGAGCCAAGTGCTCTACGAACAGATGGTCGGTCGCGGATTGCGCGGCCCGAAGTTTGGCGGCACGGAGCATTGCGTCATTATCGATTGCGAGGACAACTATCGGGCAGAGCGGCCGGTTCTTGGTTACAAACGTTTCCGAGAAGTCTGGATGCCCAAGCAACGTGCCACAAGACAGCGAGTGGATGAACACAGTCAGCTGACGCTGCTTCACAGTTAGTCCGACTTTGAACGTCGATAAAGCTGGCGGCTGCCGCCACGGAATATCGATAGGCGACGTCCGCAGCTTTCTCCCCATCGAGCAAGCGCCGTGAACGGCCGAGTATCGATGCGGCGTGGCACAACGCTTGCACGAATACCGCCCGGCTCGAATCTCGCGGGCAAGCGTGTGCGAAATCTTCTCGCCCTTCGACCGTTCTCGTTGCTCGCCGTCGCGGCGTTTTGCTTCGCCGGCTGCATGCCCGACGGCCCGGACGACGGCGGCGTCATCGTGCACAGCGAGCCGACGCCGCACGATCTCTTGAGCGCGGGCGACAGCGTCGACGTGCGCGCGGAAGTCGACGGCGATCTGATCGCCGCGGGATCCGAAGTGATCGTCGGCGGCGCGATCGCGGGTTATGCGATCGCGGCCGGTCGCCATGTCGCGGTTCGCGAGCGCATCGGCAACGATCTCATCGCCGCGGGAGAGACGGTCGACATCCAGGCGCCCGTCGAAGACCGCGTGCTTGCGGCCGGACGCAGCATTCGCCTTCATCCCGGCGTCGAAGTCGGCTCGGCGTACCTAGCGGGGAATACCCTGACCATCGATGGAGATGTCCGCGATCTTCTGCAGGCGGGCGCACAGGAAGTGCGAATCAGCGGCCGCATCGGCGGTGATGTCGAGATCGGCGCGGCGCGCGTCTCGGTGCTGCCCGGCGCGACGATCGACGGCAACCTCGTCGTCGAGTCGAACGACCCCCCGCAGATCTCGCCGCAGGCCGAAGTGCGCGGCACGATCGACCATCGCATTCCCGAGACGAGGAACGGCGACGGCGCCTTCGGCTGGGCCGCGAGCTGGCTCTTCTACACGGCGGTGCTGTTGGTGCTCGGACTCGTCGTCGTCGCGCTGACGCCCGTGTGGGCCGGACGCGTCGCCACCACGCTCGCCGCGCGTCCTGCAGTTTCACTGGGCATCGGCGTGCTCGCGTTGATCGTCACGCCGATCGTCGCGGCCGTGCTGTTCGCGACGGTCATCGGCATCCCGCTCGGCATGCTCTTGCTTGCGCTCTACATCGCGGCGCTGATGCTCGCGGCGGTCTTCGTCGCCTACCGTCTCGGCGATTGGCTGCTCGAGCTCTTCGGCCGTCCGGAGGCATCGCGGTACCTGTGCATGCTCGTCGGCGCGATCGTGCTCGCGCTCGCGATGTCGCTGCCGATCCTCGGCGGCATCGTCGCGCTGGTCGCGCTCGTGCTCGGGCTCGGCGCGTTGTTGCTCGAGCGACGCGGCGCGCGCGACCTGCCGGCGCACGCGGGCCTCTGATCGAGCAAGGAACGCGGCTTCGCGCGAGACGTGCGCGGACCGGGACCTTAGCGCAACGTGCGCCTCATCAGCACGCGCGGAAAGCCGCCGGCGACCGAGTCCGTGTCGGCGGCTTTGCGGAACCCGGCCTTCTCGAACATCGCGCGCGTGCCGACATACGCCATCGTCAGATCCACTTTCTCGCCGCGGTTGTCGACGGGATACCCCTCGATCGCGGGCGCGCCTTGCGATCGCGCGAAGTCGACGGCGCCCGCGAGGAGCGCATGCGAGATGCCTCGGCCGCGAAATCCCGGACGCACGCGGATACACCACACCGACCAGACGTCGAGATCGTCGATCTTCGGGATCTTGCGATTCCGCGCGAAGCTCGTGTCGACGCGCCGCGCGACCGCCGCCCAGCCGACGACCTCGTCGCCGTCGTACGCGAGCACGCCGATCGGCCCTTGCGCCATGAGCTCGGCGACCTTGTTCGCGCGCTCGGGGCCGCGCAGTGCGAGGTTCTCGCGCGACGGGATACGGTAGCTCAGGCACCAGCAGACGTTCGCACCGGGCCGTTTGGGCCCGAGCATCGTCGCGACGTCCTCGAATACAGTGGCCGGACGAACTTCGATCGCCACATCGTTTCCTTTCGTCGAATTCGTGATCGGCGATGCACGCCCTCGATCGGCGCCGATGCTAGCGATTCTGGCGGCTTCGAGCATCGATGACGGCATGAGAAGAATCGCGGCGCGCGCCGAGCTCGGCCGGAATCTTGCACGCGGATCGCATCACGACTCCGAACCGATACGGAGGATGCGATATGCAATCACCTGGACACAAGAAATGGCCGGACCACAAGGTGCGCGAGCGGAAGCTCGGGCAGCGCGTGCAGGTTGCGATCGAGGGGGAGGTCGTCGCCGATAGCGACGACGTCATCGAGGTCGACGAGGACGGCCATCCGAAGCGGCTCTATTTCGCACGGGACGACGTGCGCATGGACAAGCTCGAACGCTCCGACACGGAATCGGAGTGCCCGTTCAAGGGCCACGCTTCGTACTTCCACGTGAACTCCGGCGGCAAGCACTTCGACGACGCGGCGTGGACGTACGAGGAACCGTACGACGAGCACGCCGCGCTCCAAGGCCGGATCGCGTTCTATGCGGAGCAGGTCCCGTCGATCGAGTTCAGGGCGCTATAACCCGCGGCGCCGAGCAAGTCGCGTGCGCGGTCAAAGCCCAGGAATCTTGCCGCGGAGCCCTTCGCCCTTGCCTTGGGTCTGCTGGCCTTCGCCGCCGTCGATCGCGTTGTCGAGCTGGCTCGCGAGCGGTCCCGGCACCCGATCCTTCAAGAAGCCGACGACCGTCTCGACCGCAGTGCGCGCCTGGTTCTGGTCGAGTCCCGCCTTCTGGGCTACGAGGTTGATGAGCTGTTGCATGACGATCTCCTCGAGGACGTGAGCGGAGAGACGTGCACGTGTCGTGCCAGGCTTCCGTTCACGCGTCCTCGAGCGATCGTCGGTGTCAGGCGGTTGCCGTGCTCGGAGGAACGAGCGCGTCGGGGCCGTGCGGATCCTCCGGATAGCACGTCGCGAGCGGCGCAACCGTCATCGGCATCGCGCACGTCCTGCCCGGCCGCCAATCCGCGCGAGCGAGGGTGCGGTACTCGAGGCGGCTGATCTTCCAGCGTCCGTCGGCATCTTTGCGATAGCGCACCTCGTATACGCCGCCTTCCCACCACGTCTGCACGCCTTCGCCGTGCAGACGCGCCATCGCGGCGAGCGATGAATCCGATTCGATCGGCCGGCCGACTCGAATCGAGTACGGGAAGACCGCGCGTGCCGACAGACGATCCCGAGAGATCTCGACGCTCTCCTGCTGCCGTTCGGGATCGATCTCGAAGCCGGGCGCCTGCGGAATGCGGCGGCCGGTCTGCCCTTCGCGGAAGAGCTCGCGATAAAGCCTACCGATCCCTTGACGGCGGTTATCGAAAACGCCGCCGTTGAATACGACTTGCGCGTCGTCCGCGAACAGCGCGACGACGTCGTCGTAGCGGCCGGCGTCGAGCGCTTGCTCGAAGTCGCGATGCAGCGCGCGAAGTGCCTTCTCTTCCTCGAGCATCGCGGCACGCAGGGCCGCGTCCCCGGCATCGCTCGAGGCCGCACGTCCCATAGCCGTCGCCGAAGCGAGGGCCGTGGAGACGCCGACGCCGAGTTTCCAAAAGAACGAGCGGCGGCCGATATCGGCTTCGCCGGCTCTCGACTTACCGGGCTTGCGGCCGTCCGTCATGACTGCAACCCTCTCTTCGGTCCGAAGAACTCGCGCACGTCGAACTGGCCGATATGCCGGCCGATGCCCCCGGTCGTGCTCAGGCTCACGCCGTTCGCGCCGCCGATGAAGCTGAAGCCGCAGTCGTGCGAGATCTTCGTGTTGATCAACGCGATCATCTGCGCGCCGTTGCAGGCTTCCTCGTTCTGGCAGAACAGGTAGACGCCGTCGCGGAGCTTCACGTAGATGCAAGGCGAACACCACTGCGAGCCCATCGTCTGATCCGCGGTGAAGATCGTCCACGACATCGAATGCGGCGTCGTGTAGAGATGCATCGACGTCAGCTGGTCGGAGTACGACCACGACCACGCGTGGCCGACCAGCTCGTCCGTGAACTCGTGCCGCGTGTAGAGCGGCGGCGTGACGCCTTCCATCTCGAGGACGCCGAAGATCGCCCGATACGTCGTCTCGTTGCCGTAATAGGGCGTCCCCATGTGCGATTCGATGCTCGTGACGAGGCCGTTCGTGAAGTCGATCGCGACCTGCACGCTCGCGCGCGGCTTGCTGCCCGGCAGGATATGACTGAACCACGCGAGGTTGTCATCACCCTCGTACGCACGGTAGTCGGCCTCCTTCCAGACGCCCTCGCTGTGATCGCGATACTCGAGCTTGAACTTGTCCTTGACGCGGTAATCCCGGATCGGACCGCCGTGATCGAAGCGCAGCGTGAAGCTCTTGCCGACCAGGATATCGGAGAACGGCATGTTGTGGCCGGAGGGCACGACTTGCGGCACCGGGTTCGGACCGCGCTCGAGGAACGCAACCGTGCGGCGCTCCGCGGCCGCGTGCACCTCCTCGTCCGACATCCATTGGAAGTCTCGGGCCGGACGATACGTGATGCGCGCGCCCTTGTCCGGATTCGGATTCTGCCGCGCGAACATCGGCACCATGCCGTGCTCGTCGAACGGCTCGAGATACGCGAGCTGGCCGACGACTTTGCCCGTCCCGCGGAACATGTAGTACTCGAGCTCGTCGTTCTCGTTGAAGCCGAGACGCACGCCGGCCTGCTCGACCTTGAACAGATCCGCGACGAAGCACGTGTGGATGCCGGAGAACTCGACCTCGGTGCGGTTATAGATGAACGTGTGATCGTTGACGAGCACGTAGTCCGAAGGGCTCACCCAGCTCAAGTTGTCGACGTGCCGCGTCAGCTCGACGAAGTTCGTGTTCGCGACCGACGCGTAAAACTCGAGCGTCTCGATGCCCGTATCCTGCTTCCAGTAGAGCCCCTTGCCGCAGATTCGGTTCGTGTAGTGGTGCAGCTTCTCGGGCGGCGCCTGACCCTTGTCGACGTACCCGAAATAGATCTGCCGCTGCACCTCGCGGTCGTCGACGGTGATCGTGTTGCCGCCCATCGTTCGTTCAGTCCGGCCGCTCGATAACCACACCTCGAACACCGTGACGAGATCCGTGTCCCGATCGATGAAGACGTTGTAGCCCTTCTGCTCACCCGGGATCATGTGAGAGAAGAACACCATGCGGCTCAGCGTCAGCTCGCCGTAGCCGGCCGAGATGCGTCGGCCGCCGTTCTCCGAAAGCGTCAGGCGTCTATCGTTACCGAACGTATATTCGAGTGCCGGACCATCCTTGGTTACGATCTTCAACGTCTTGCCCGCCAGCACATCGGTGAACGGGGACACGCACGTCGGACCATTCTCCGTCGCCCGAAGCGCACGCCCGATCTGCTCGCGCGTGAGCTTCGTGTACTTGTAGCGGTGCATCGGAATTTGCATTGCCATGGGCTTTCCCCGATCCTTCCCCGAAAGCTGTCGGCGGCCTAGGATTCAGACCGCGCGAGTTCTTTTTCTGGCGTGAGAATAGTCACGTCGAGTCGTGAAATCCAGCGCTCGAGGGTGTGTCGCCGGAGTGATATACAAGCGCTCGCCGCGCCTGCGAGCGCCGCGGAACTAGG
This sequence comes from Gammaproteobacteria bacterium, assembly GCA_017577365.1. GTDB lineage: Bacteria > Pseudomonadota > Gammaproteobacteria > Steroidobacterales > Rariloculaceae > ZC4RG20. The sequence goes on from PKRJ01000032.1 coordinate 37,732, forward strand.
TGCGAGGTGCAAGCAGGCGCGGTCGATATCAGATCCAGCCGAACGGCCGCGTGCAGGTCGCAAGGTCTACTTGGCTCGGCCGCTGTAACCCTGCGCGATCATCGGTATTGCGATGACTTGGTTCCGTGCGCTCGGGGTGCCCCATCCGCCGAAGAAAACGATCGCGAACAATGTTCGCTTATCGGGTCCGCCGAAAGTCACACCGTGCAAGCCCTGGGGCCCCGGAATGCTGCCCAAGAACTCGCCGCTCGGCGCGAAGACATCGACCGACTGCCCGGTCGCGACGTACAAACGTCCCTCGGAGTCGATCGCGGCGCCGTCGCCCGCGCTCCCGCCTTGCAAGCGTGCGAACTCGCGTTGATTCGTCAGAGATCCGTCGGGCTCGACGTCGAACGCAATCACCTCGGCGGCGTTCGTCACGTAGAGCGTGCGCTCGTCCGCGCTCAGCACGATGCCGTTCGCGCGGGCGATCTCACCGCCGTAGCGCGACACCTCGCCTTGCGGATTCGCGTAGAAAACGCCGACGCCGGTCACGGTGAAATAGACGCCGCCGCGCGCGTCCGCCGCCAGATCGTTCAGCACGCCGCCGACGCACTCGAGCGGCTCGCCGCGATAACGATTCGCGAAAACCTTGCGCTCCGGCTCGAGCTGCAGGATCCCGGAATGGAGTCCCCTCATCGCCAGAAATAGCGCGCCGTTCTTGCTCCGCGAAAGCGCCCCGCCGGTATTCGTATCGTCATGAACGATCTTTGCAAGCCCCGTCTCGGGGTCGAGCTCCATCACGTTGCTCGCGTCGTTGTTCGCGAAGAGGATCGTTCCGTTCTCGCCGGGAATCGGACCGTCGGCGTTGTTGCCTTCCCACGACCACACGACCTTCCAGCTCTGACCGGCTTCGATGACGCCCGGAATCGCAACCGAGACCGCCGGCGCGGCGGGCGGCGTCGTCTCCGGGCGGCGGCCGCCGCCGATGCTGAAAGGTTCAGCCGGCTCGCTGCATTGAGCCAAAACCTCCGGCAGCCCGGGGTCTTGCCATGCTTGGAGACTTTGTCCGCGCGGGAAGGCGGAGGAAGGGCTTTGAGCGTGAGCGACGGCCGCGCCGCCGAGCAGCACGAGCAGCACAGTTCTCGTTCTCATGATGATTCTTTTCATGGCGCGAGGGCCGATCGAGCCCGATCAAGATACTATCCTTCTGCGCGCGGCGCAGCTCAAGAGCACGCGCCCGTATGCCCGAGCAGGCCGCTTCGCCGGATCCGTAAAGCGCGACAGTCGCGGTGATACGATCGAGATGCGCGATCCTTCGAGGAGTTTCCGATCCCAGACGAAATCTGCTGACGATCGCACTTGTTACCTTCTGTGCCGCCGTCCTCTTCGGCCGCTTGGAGCTCGGCGGCGTGCCAGCCCAGGCGCAGACCGCCGCACTCACCGCGCTCGACTACTACGAGATCACGCCGGCGCCCGAGGGTGCGACGGGACGCGTGTACCTCGTTCAGTTGGGAATGCGCGGGCCCGGGAGCGTGGACCGGCACGGCGGGTACGAAGACGTCTACGTGAAGACGCCCGAAGGGTGGCGCATCAAGTCGAGGACGCACGTGCGGAATAAGGCGTGGCACCATCCTTCACTGCAGACGCCGGATTTGAACTAGCGCATCGCGGTGAGAATCTTCGGCATTGATTTCACCAGCCGACCACGTCGCTCCAAGCCGATCGAAGCCCCTCGAAGAGACGCGATCGACGCGCTGCTATGTGCCGTTCAAGCCGCATGGGCGTGGGCTCATCGAGAAAGGAATGCCCGAGGATCTCGATCCACTCGAGGGCTGGATCGCGGATCCTGCAACTCGGGCAGGACACCGCCTCTTCTCGAGACTTAACGGCGGCAAGCCAGACGACATCTCGAGCTAGGCGGTTCTTCATAAGTGGATTTGCCTACGTAGATTTTCGTATCACGACAGAAATAGAGGGGCGCTATCGTGAGAACGTAGCTCAGGCGAAATGGGAAGGAGGAGTTCGATGGCTCTTGGAGAGTTGGCACCATGGAGGTGGGGCGGACTGCGCCGCATGCAGCGGGACGATCGTCCGTTCGAGAGCTTTAGACGCGAGATCGAGGCGCTGCAGCGCGAGATGGATCGGTTGTTCGAGCGCGTTTGGGGCGAGGCCGAATCGGCGTCGCTATTGCCAGAGTACTGGTCGCGCCGCGAGCTCATTCCTCAGCTCGATGTCGTCGAGGACGACAAAGCCTTTCACGTCAACATCGAGCTGCCCGGCATGGACGAAAAGGACGTCGACGTCACGCTCTCCGACCGGGTCTTGACGATTCGAGGCGAAAAGAAGGAGGACAAGGAGACCAAAGAAAAGGACTTCTATCGACGCGAACGAGCCTACGGATCCTTCCGACGCAGCATCGAGATCCCTGTCGCGGTCGATACGTCGAAGATCGAAGCGTCCTTCAGCAAGGGCGTGCTGAAGATCACCCTGCCGAAGACCAAGGAAGCGCAGGAGAAGATCAAGCACATCGAAGTGAAGGCGGTGTAACCTTCAGGAAGCGTCCGGCCAATAAGATATCGACGATCGCATGTTCCATCCTCGTGTCGACTAGCGCGCTTCCATCGCGTTGCTCGCCGATACCTTGACCGGACGCTTTCTTTTCCGCCGCTTCGGGTGCGTGTCGCCTTTGGCGCGATCGGCACCCGCCTATTGCCCCGTCACCACGTCTTACTGAGCATCAGGGTAACCCTTCGTCCGTACGGGCTCGCTTTACCGGCGTCGAAACCGGCGGTCGAGTCGACGAAAGGCGGATCCTCGTCGAACAGATTCGCGACGTTCAGCGAGAATGTCAGCGGGGAATTCGCATCCTTGCCGAGATCGACGCTCATGAAGCCGTCGATCGTCGTATAAGAGCCGATCCTATCCCATGGAG
>PKRJ01000033.1 GCA_017577365.1 Gammaproteobacteria bacterium
GAGCACGCGATCACGATCACGTTCTACTTCTCGCTGACGTCGATGGTTTGCGGCGGGCTGACCGCGGTCGCAGGGTGGCCGTGGCCGTCGGCCGAGCAGTGGGCCGTCATCGTCGGCGTCGGCGTCTTCGGCGCGCTCGGGCAGTTGCTGTTGTCGTATTCGTACCGCTTCGCCGAGGCCTCGACCATCGCACCGCTCGACTACGCGAACCTCGTCGTCGCGGTGCTGTACGGGTATTTCCTGTTCGACGAGATTCCCGGCCTTTCGACCTGGATCGGCGCCCCGCTCGTCGCCGCCGCCGGGCTGATCATCCTGTGGCGCGAGTACCGCCGCTCGATCGCGCGCGGGCTCGCTGCCGACCCGGGCGGCGTCGCGAGGTAGAATCGCCTCCTCGCCGGAATGCGCAGCTGTCGGGGGAATCAGTGGAGCTCGAAACCGAGATCGAGGCGCGGGGCGCGACCTTTCGGCTCGCGGGGCACTACGAGCCGGAGTTTCGCCCGGTCGTCGATGCGTTCATCGAGAACTTCCGCGTCGAGGACGAGGTGGGCGCGTCGTGCTCGATCGTGCTCGGCGGCCGGACGGTCGTCGACGTCTGGGGCGGCTGGCGCGACGGCGCGATGACGAGACCGTGGGACGCGCCGACGACGGTCTGCATGATGTCGGTCGCGAAGGGCATCACGGCGATTTGCTTCAACATGCTGATCGACCGCGGTCTCGTCGACCCCGACGCGTACGTCGTCGAGTACTGGCCCGAGTACGGGCAGAACGGCAAGGAGAAGACGCGCGTCCGGCACATCCTCGACCACACGGCGGCCGTGCCGGTGCTGACGACGAACCCGCTCTGGCCCGGCGCGATGATGGACCGCGAGGCGATCGTCAAGGCGCTCGAGGTGCAGGAGCCGCTGTGGGAGCCGGGCACGAAAGCCGCGTACCACGTGCATCACCAGGGCTACCTGCTCGGCGAGATCATGCGGCGCGTCTGCGGCAAGACCGTCGGCCCGTTTCTGCGGGAGGAGGTCGCCGGCCCTCTCGGCGCCGAGTACTACATCGGCGGCATGACGGAGGCGGAGCAGGCGAACGTCGCCGAGATCATGCCGAACATGAACGCCACGCTGTTCGCCGCGAAGGACGGCGTCGACCAGACCTCGCTGCGCGCGCTCGCGTTCAAGCAGAACCCGCCCGAGCCGTGGCACGTGACGCTGAACAAGCCCGAGTGGCGCGTCGTCGAAATCGCGAGCGGCAACGGCCACGGCAACGCGCGCGGCGTCGCGCGGATCTACGGCGCGCTCGGCAACGGCGGAACGCTCGACGGGGTGACGCTGATGTCACGCGATCAGATCGAGGCGATGATCACGCTGCAGCACGAGCAGGTCGAAGCGCTGCAGGATCGTCCGTACCGCCAGGCGCTCGGCGTGCTGTTGAATCACCCCGAGTGGGTCTACATGGGTCCGAACATGCGCAGCTTCGGGCACCACGGGATCGGCGGCTCGATCGGATTCTGCGACCCGGATGCCGGCATCGGCTTCTCGTACGCGTGCAACAAGCTGCACGCGGTCGGCACGAACGGCCCGCGCGCGCGGCGTCTGATCGACGCGCTCTACAGCTGCGAGCTCTGATCGGCGCTCGAGCGGCGTTCGCGCGGATCAACCGGCGGCGGAGACGCCGCCGTCGACGTTGAAGATCTCGCCGTGGACGAAGCTCGCGTCGTCGCTCAAGAGGAACGCGATCGCCTTCGAGTTGTCCTCTTCCGTGCCGTTGCGGCGCAGCGGAATGCGCTGCGCGCGCTTCTCGTACTCTTCCGGGCTGTTCAAGCCCATTCCGCCCGGCGTCGGAATGGACGCCGGCGAGACCGCGTTGACGCGGATCTTGCGCGGGCCGAGCTCGGCCGCCATGACTCGCGTGAACGCGACGACCGCGCCCTTGACCGCGCTGTAGGCCGACGTGTTCGGGAATCCGCGCGACGCCACCGGCGAGGCGAGGTTGATCAGGCTCGCGCCGCGCTCGGGATCGTAGTGGGCGAGCAACGCTTGCGCGGACCAGAACAAAGCCTTGATGCCGACGTCGAGCATCGCGCCGAGCCGTTCCGGCTCGACCTGCTCGACGGGGCAGTAGTGAAGAATCATCGCGTTGTTGACGATCGCGTCGATGCGTCCGCCGACCTTGGCGAACTCGGCCGCGGTGCGTAAGAAGGTCTCGCGGTCGCCGACGTCGCCCTCGTACGCGAAAGTCTTGCCGCCGGCATTGGCGATGTCGCCGGCGACGGCGCGCGCGTTGCCGCCGTCGATGTCGACGACGCCGACGGTCGCGCCGAGCATTGCGAGGTGGCGGGCGAGGTGCGCGCCGAGGCCGCGGCCCGCGCCGGTGATCAGGACGTGCTTGTCGTCGAAGTTGTAGCTCATCGTCGTTTCGTTCCGGGTCCGCAATCGCCGATTCGCGGCGCAAGACGCCGCCCGGGCGGACTATAGCTCAACGCGGCCGAGGCGTGCCTGGGTTGCGCGAGGCGTCGTCGCCTTTCGGCAAACCGCAATTTCGCGGCCGACGTTCCCCTCGAGGTTTGTGAGCTAGAATCCCGAGCTCGAGGCCGAGCAAGCGGCCGCGCCCTCGGGGGATTGGGATGGCCCTTCAGCATTCGCCACAGATCGACGAGACGGCAATCGTCGCGAAGATGGATTTCTGCATTCCCGGGGAGAAGGTCATCTTCTACCCGGCAGACCGCGCCCGGTCGCGGTGGCCTTACCGTCCGCACGAGGTGAAAATCTACGACGCGCGGGCGGTCAAGGATCAGCTCGACCTCGAGCGCAGCGGCTTCGTGCTCGTCGAGCGGGAATCGGCCGTCGAGAATTTCTACGACCCGGAGGAGGTCGAGCGCGTCTATATCCCCGAGGTCACCGCCCTCGTCCAGGAGCTTACGGGCGCGGACAAGGTCATCACGTTCGGCACGATGGTGCGCAGCTCGGCGGCCGACAAGCAGGGGCATCTGCCCGCGTTCGGCGCCCACGTCGACTACGGCGACCGCACGGTCCGGGAGTACGCCCGCCGCGTTCTCGGTGACGAGGAAGCCGAACGGTGGCTGCGCGGACGGTACGTGCTGATCAACGTCTGGCGGCCGATCAAGACCGTGTACAGCGCGCCCTTCGCGGTATGCGACGCGAGCACCGTCGCCGCGTCGGACCTGAACGACAGCGAGGTGCACGGCGGGCTCGGCGATCCGAACCGGCCGCCGCTCTACGGCTACTCCGTGAGCTTCAACCCGAACCAGCGCTGGTATTACGTCCCCGAGATGCGTCCGGACGAGGTGCTGGTCTTCAAGCTGTTCGACTCCGACTCCGCGCGCGTCCAGTGGACGGCGCATAGCGCTTTCGAGCATCCTCATACCCGTCCGGACGCGCCGCCGCGCGAGAGCATCGAGATCAGAACGATCTCGTTCTTCGCGCCGTGAGCGCGCGCCGCGCCCAGGCGCGGCGACGAGCGCGACAACGAAGAAGAGGGGGAGGATGCGCTTCGACGAGATCAGGGCCGCGCTGATGGCGCGGCCGATGACGGGCTATCAGATCGGGGCCGTCGCGATCGGCGTGCTCGTCAACATGATGGACGGCTTCGACCTCCTCGCGATCTCGTTCGCGGGCCCCGCGATCGACCGCGAATGGCAGCTCGGCGCGGAGCGTCTCGGCGTGCTGTTCAGCGCGGGCCTGTTCGCGATGGCCGTCGGCGCGTTCGGGCTGAGCTGGCTCGCCGATGTGCTCGGGCGCCGCACCGCGACGATGATCAATCTCGCGTCGATGACGATCGGCATGACGATCGCCGCTTTGGCTTCGTCGTTCTCGATGCTGCTCGTCGCCCGGGTCTTCACCGGGCTCGGCGTCGGCGCGATGACGGCCGCGATCGGCTCGCTGGTCATCGAGTACGCGTCGAAGCCGCGGCGCGAGGTCGCGCTCGGTTTCGTGACCGGCGCGTTCCCGTTCGGCACGATCGTCGGCGGCATCGTCGCGACGTGGCTGCTCGAGATCGGCTGGCGCACCGTGTTCGGCTTCGGCGCAGTGATGACGCTGCTCTTGATCCCGCTCGTGTGGTGGCGCTTGCCCGAGTCGCTCGATTTCCTGCTCGGCAAGCAGCCGCGCGATGCGTTGCGCCGTGCGAACCGCGAGCTCGAGCGGCTCGGCTTCGCGCCGCTCGAGGCGCTGCCGCCGAGAACGGACGTCGTCGATACGAAGGACGCCTCGCTGCTCGACGTCGTGCGTCCGCCGGTGCTCGCGAGCGCGGTGCTCGCGTGCCTCGGCTACTTCGGCTTCATGACGTCGCAGTATTTCATCCTGAACTGGATGCCGTCGCTGATGGTCGATGCCGGTTACACGGATGCCGGTGCGATCTCGTTCTCGATCATCACGAATATCGGCGCGATCTTCGGCTGCGCGATCGTCGGCCTGTTCACCGCGAGGTGGGGCGTGCGCGCCGTCACGGTATCGATGCTGATCATCATGGCGGCCGCGATCGCGGCGTTCGGCACGTTGCCGCTCGACGCCGTCCAGCTGATTCGCACGTCGTCGTTCTTCATCGGCTTCGCCGCCTTCGCGACGGCCGTCGGCATCTTCTCGATCATGGCCGCAGGGTATCCCGCGCACGTGCGCGGCACGGGCATCGGCCTCGCGTTGACGTCCGGGCGGCTCGGCTCGGCGTTCGGCGCCTACCTCGGCGGTCTGCTGCTCGCGCTCGGTCTCACGCGCTCGGAGCTTTGCGTGGTGCTGGCCTTGCCCGCGGTCGTGGCCGCCGCGGTGGTCGCGGTGCTCGCGCGGCGCAACGCCGTCGACGCGACGGCGCCGGTCGGCGAGCCGGTCGCCGCGGATTGACGAGGCACGGGGAGTCGCTCTCCTCGCCATAGAGCCGCGCTCTCGACTTCGCTCGTGCGGCGCCTGCGTTGCTCGCGCGCCCGTCGGCGCTCGTTCCCCCTTTCGTGCGTGCGCTTCGCTTGCGCGGCCTGCGGCTTTCGCCGAGACTACGAGCGGCCGACGCGGGACGATAACGAATCGACAAATATCGCGCGGCTGGTGGGGCCGCAACGGCCCTGGACGAGAATCATCTGTGGGGGGAGGCGTTCAATGTCCATGCTCGCAGCGCTTACGGTCTCCATCGGCGTGCTCGCCGTCGTCGCAACCTGGCTCTTCCTGGGTCCGCTCGCCGCGTTCCAGGCTCAAGTCTGGCAGGCGTTCATCGCGTGGGCCTGCTTCTATCACAGCGGCGGGAAATTGGCCGGCGTGCGCGCCGCGGCGATCGGCATGAGCTTCGGCGCCGTCGTCGGCGTCGCGTCGGTTCTGCTCGCGCAGCAGCTCGGCGCGCTCGGCGAGCTCGCCGCGCCGATCGCGGTCGGTATCGGCGCGTCGGTGATCGTGCTCGCGTCGAAGATCCCGGTGCTTTCGACGATCCCGGCGAGCGTGTACGGCTTCGCGGCGGTCGCCGGCTTGATCCTGCTCGGCGGCGAAGGGATGACGGCGACGAAGGCGCTCGTGCCGACGATCGTCTCGATCGTGATCGGCACCGCGTTCGGCTACGTCTCGGAAGCGCTCGCGGGTGCGCTGACGAAGAAGGCCGCGGCCCCGGTCGGCGACGCGGCCGGCTGACCGCGCTTCGTGCCGCCGGCGAACTGGCGCCGGCGGCGCGTGCCGAAGCCGTCGGCAGACGCGAGTTGCCCAATCGGCCTTCGCGGGACCGCGCTGCGGCTTGCCGTTGAGTTCAGCGCCGTCGAGGCGGGCGTGGTGCAATCAGCCTTTGCGGGACCGCTGCAAGCACGTCCGTGTGCGCTGCGGGCTCGCCATCCCTGGCTCGCACGCTCCCGCAAAGGCTGATTGCACCACGCCCGCTTCAGCGCCCCGCGAACCATGGAGCGCGCCGCACCGATTCGGCGCGGTCCCGCGAAGGCCGATTGGGCAACTCGGTCGATGCGTCCGCGCGAGGGGCCTCTCGCTATACCCTCGCTGCGACGCCCCAGATCAGCGAAGAAGTCGCCTTTCCGAGCGGTCGCGCCGCGCGCGCGAAGACGCTGCGTCCGCGGCGCGCGTCAGTTGCGTCAGTTGTCGCCGTTGTCGTCGTCTTCCATGAAGCGGTCGACCGACATCTGAAGCCATTCCATGAACGGGAAATTCGTCCCCGCGTTCTCCTCGCCGACGAAGCGAGGGCTCGTCGTCTGGATGTAGTTCGGCACGACCGTGTTGCCCTCGTGGCACGCGTACTCGAAGATCTCGTAGCCGTCGTTGCGCGTCCACGGATACGCGATCTTGAACGGCGCGGTCAGCACCTCGGGATCCTCGACCCACGCCTCGTACTGAATCGTGTCGGGCCCGGTCCGCGTGAGGCGCTCGACGATGCGCAGCGACTTGCTCGTCGGGATCGGCGGGTTGCTCGGGCCGACGATGACCATCGGCGATTCGCCGTTGAAATTGGTCGTCTCGATGACGAGCGAGTCGCCTTCCCAGCGGCCGCGCGACTCACCCATCCAGTGCTGCATCCCTTGCGGCAGCGGCGGACGGCCGTCGACGGGGATCACGCGCGTCTCGTGAATCATCTCGAGGCGCATGACGACATAGCCCGGCGACTGGTAGATCTCGAGGCCGTTATTGTACGGGAACGGGACCATCGATGCCGGCATGCCGCGCGTGATGCAGCGATCGAGCGCGTTGAAATCGGAGATATCGTCGAAGATGTCGCCGTTCCAGCTGCTCTTCATCGTCGCCGCGCGTGCCCGACCTTCCTCCGTCAGCGGCGGAATGCGGCCGTTCGCGGGCTCGACGATCAGCGACGTCTGACGCAGCGGCCTGCCCCACTCGAACCAGTGACCGGAGCCGAGCCTGCCGGCTTCCTGCTCGCGATCGTAGAGGCCTGCCGAGACTGCGGCTTCCCGGAGCGCGGCCTCGTATTCCTCGTCGGTGAGGAAGGCCTTGGTGCCGAGCGCCTCGGGGCGCTGCATCGGCGTGCCGCCGACGTCGAGCGGCCAGCGGCCGCGAAGATCCGGATCTCCCCACGACGTGCGCGGAACGGTCCAGCCGCTATTGCGATCAGCGGATTGCGCGGAAGATGCGGCGTCGTCGGACGGCGCTTCGGAGCAGGCAGCGAGCGCCAATGCGAGCGACGCCGAGAGCGTGCCGATGGAAGTGTTTCGATGGTTCATGTTGGTCGCCCTCGCGCTGTCCGCGCCGGCCGAAGCCGGAGCCGAGGAAGCATAGGCAAGCCGCGCTTTTGCTGTCAAAATCCGCGCCGTTCTCGCCGCGCAACGGAGATTGACGGAGGAAACGATCAGGATGCTCGATCGACGATGCCTCGCCCGCTTCTCGTGGCCCCGACGTTCGTCCGCGCGGCACCCGATGGTCGCCGCAGCCCGTCGCTCTCGCATGCGAGACGCGTTCGCGTCCGTGCTCATCGGATGCATCGCGCTTCTATCCGCCTCGAGCGCCGCAGCCCAGGAGCGTCCGGAAAGGATTCTGGACAAGCCGAATCTCAACGGCATCTGGAAGGCCATCGGCACGGCGCATTGGAATCTCGAGCCGCATTCGGCGGAGGCGATCGACGAGTTCTGGCAGCTCGGAGCGATCGCGGCCATTCCGGCGGGGAAGGGCGTCGTCGAAGGCGGCGAGATCCCGTATCTGCCCGAGGCGCGCGCGAGGCGCGACGCGAACCGGGCGGCATGGCCCGAGGCCGATCCCGAGGCGAAATGCTTCTTGCCGGGCATTCCGCGCGCGAACTACATGCCGTATCCGTTCCAGATCGTCCAAGGCGACGACGACGACATTCTGTTCATCTACGAGTACGCGAGCGCGAATCGCGTCGTGAACATCAAGACACATCGCCCCGCGCCGATCGATACGTGGATGGGCGTATCGAACGGTCGGTGGGAAGGCGATACGCTCGTCGTCGAGACGACGGGCCTGAACGGCGAGACGTGGCTCGACCGCGCGGGCAACTTCGCCGGCGCCGGCGCGACCGTCACCGAGCGCTTCACGCTGATCGACGACAGCCACATGCGCTACGAGGCGACGATCGACAATCCGGCCGTGTTCTCGCGTCCGTGGACGATTCGTCTCGTGCTCTATCGGCTCGTCGAGCCGGACGCGCAGCTCTTCGAGTTCCGGTGCATACCGTTCTCCGAGCGGCTGCTGTACAAGCACGTGTTGCCCCCGAGGGAGTGATCTCGTCGATGCTGCGACGCGGCGGTGAGCCCGCCGCGCGAGGATAAGTTGTCAGGAGGATGTGATGCGCCGCGCTCTGCTCGTTCCAACGTCGGTTCTGATCGCGATCTTGGCCGGTTGCGGTCAAGGGGCATCCGAGCGCGCGTCCGTCGACGGCGGCACGTCGCCCGCGTCGAGCGGTGCGGAATCCGCCGCGGCCGTCGCCGGAGAGCGATATGTCGTCGATCCGGCCGCGTCCGAGGTGTACTGGAAGATCGGGAAGGCGGGCCTCATGGCCCGGTTCGGCCACAACCACGTGATCTCCGCCGAGACCTTCTCGGGCGCGGTGACGCTGGATCCGCAAAATCTGTCCGCGTCGCGGTTCGAGCTCGAGTTTCCCGTCGGAGAGTTCGTGATCGACGATCCGGAGCTCCGCGCCCGATTCGGTGAGGACTTCGCGAGCGTCCCGAGCGAGGAGGACAAGGCCGGCACGCGCCGCAACATGCTGAGCGAGGCACTGCTGAACGGCGACGCATATCCGCACGTGCGTGTGCGCGGCTCGGGCCCGGAGGCCGCGGGCGTCCCCGGCACGCTTCCGGTCGAGATCGAGATCGTCGGGCGCACCGTCCGGCTCGAGCTGCCCGGCGAGGTCACGATCGGCGACGGCTTCGTCGAGGCGAGCGGCGAGTTCGCGCTCGATCATGCGGACCTCGGGCTCACCCCGTTCAGCGCCCTCGGCGGCGCGCTGCAGGTTGCCCCGACGATCGAGTTCTCGTACCGAATCCGCGCGAACAAAGCGAACTGAGCGGACGAGACGCCGAGCGCCCGCACGACGGTCCGGCTAGCGGGGGTAGGCGTCGCGCGAGATCGTCAGGGCCGCACGGCATCGCGTACGATTCGGGCATGCGCATGCCGACCGTACGATGAAGCTGCCGCCTCCGCCCGACTTGCCCGCCGAGCTCGCGGATCGCTTCCGCCGCGTCGCCGCTCGGCTCGCCGATGTGCCGCACGAGCTCCCGGCGGAGCTGTTACCGAGCGCTTCCCGCGTCGTTGCGATCAGCGATTTCGTCGCGTCGGTGCTCGCGCGGCATACCGACGCATTGATCGAGCGGCTCGAGGATCCAGCGCCGCTCGATGCCCGCGACCTCGCCGCGCGGCTCGACGTCGCAGGGCTCGGCGAGACCGACGCGATGGCGACGCTGCGCCGGGTTCGCCACGTCGAGATGGCGCGGCTCGCGTGGCGGGATCTGAGCGGTCTTTCGACGCTCGACGAGAGCCTCGAGGATCTGTCGAAGCTCGCGGACGTCTTGATACGCGCGTCGCTCGCGCACGCCGCGGAACGCCTCGAGGCGCGCTTCGGCCGGCCGGTCGACGCGGAAGGCCGCGCCGCGCCGCTGCTCGTGCTCGCGATGGGCAAGCTCGGCGGCCGCGAGCTCAATTTCTCGTCCGACGTCGACCTCGTGTTCCTGCATCCGGACGGAGCGCGGCTCGAAGGCCGCGACGACGACGTGGAGGAGTACTACCGGCGGCTCGCGCAGTTTCTGATCCGCACGCTCGATCATCGGACCGACGACGGCATCGTGCTGCGCGTCGATACTCGGCTTCGGCCTTTCGGTCAGAGCGGGCCGCTCGTCGTCGGGCTCACGGCGTTCGAGGCCTATCTCGTGCAGCATGCGCGCGATTGGGAGCGCTACGCGTACGTGAAGGCGCGGCTGCTGACCGGCGAGGAGTACAGACCCGCCGTCTTCGACGAGATCCTGACGCCGTACGTCTACCGCCGTTATCTCGACTACGGCGTCTTCGATGCGCTGCGGCAGATGAAGCGGCTGATCGAGCAGGAGGTCGCGCGCAAGGAGATGGCCGACCACGTGAAGCTCGGCCCGGGCGGAATTCGCGAGGCCGAGTTCATCGTGCAGGCGTTCCAGCTCGTGCGCGGCGGCCGAGATCCGCGTCTGCGCACGACTTCGTTCAAGCGCGCGCTCGAGGCGCTCGCCGGCGAGCGCGAGCTCGGGCCCGAGAGCGTTCGCCGCCTCGCCGCCGCGTATGATTATCTGCGCACCGTCGAGAATCGGCTGCAGGCGATCGACGATCGGCAGACGCACATGCTGCCGGCCGATCCCGAGAACCGAGCCGTGCTCGCGTACGCGCTCGGCGAGCCCTCTTTCGACGCGTTCATGAGCCGCCTCGCCGAGCATCGCCGCGTGGTCGAGGCCGAGTTCGAGCGGATCGCGTGGGACCGGCGCGGTCAGCGCGAGCGCGGCTCTGACGAGCCCGCCGACGCGGAGCTCGAGGCGTGGGACGCGGGGGATATCGCCGCGGTGCTCGCCGGCACGCCGTTCGCGGGACGCGCCGACATCGAGGAACAGCTCCGCGCGCTTCGCGGCGGCAACCTGTATCGTCGCATGGACGAGCAGAGCCGGCGCCGCCTCGCCGCGGCCGTGATCCGCACGATCGAGCCGCTCGCGGCGACGGCCGATCCGAACGAGACGCTGAAGCGCGTGCTCGCCGTCTATCAGTCGGTTTGCCGCCGCAGCGCGTATCTCGCGCTGCTCAACGAGAACGCGGCCGCGCTCGATCGGCTCGTGTCGCTCGCGAGCCAGAGCGCGATGCTCGCCCGCCGGATCGCCGAGCATCCGCTCTTGCTCGACGAGCTGCTCGACGCACGCATCCTCGAGCAGCCGCCGACGCGTGAAGACTTCGCCGCGATGCTCGAGCAGCGCGCCGCCCGTGCCGGCGCCGATATCGAGGCGCGGCTCGAGGCGATGCGCGAGTTCCAACGCACCGCGGTGTTCCGCGTCGCGATCGCGGACCGGCTCGGACGACTGCCGCTGATGAAAGTCAGCGACCGGCTGACCGATATCGCCGAGCTCGTGCTCGAGTTCGCGCTCGAGACCGCGTGGAACGAGCTCGTCGCGAAGCACGGTGTGCCGATGTACGGCGAGCCGCCGAATCGAAAGGAAGCGGGCTTCGCGGTCATCGGCTACGGCAAGCTCGGCGGGCTCGAGCTCGGCTACGGCTCCGATCTCGACCTCGTGTTCCTTCACGACTCGAGCGGCAGCCGCCAGGAGACGAACGGCTCCCCGCCGCTCGACAACGCGCGGTTCTTCTCGCGGCTCGTGCAGCGCCTGATCCACTTCCTGACGATCCAGACGAGCTCGGGCCGGCTGTACGAGGTCGACACGCGGCTCCGCCCCGACGGGCGCGCGGGCCTGATGGTCGCGAGCCTCGAGAACTTCCGGCGCTACCAGCGCGAGGAGGCCTGGGTGTTCGAGCATCAGGCGCTGCTCAGGAGCCGCGCTTTGGCGGGATCGAAGACGATTCGCGACGCGTTCGAGGCCGAGCGGCGCGAGATCCTGACGCGCTACGTCGACCGCGCGAAGCTCGAGGACGAGGTGGTACGCATGCGCGCGCGCATGCGGGCCGAGCTGTCGCAAGGCGGCGCGTCCGGCTTCGATCTCAAGCAGGACGCGGGCGGGATCGCGGACATCGAGTTCCTCGTCGACTATCTCGTGCTGCGCCATGCCGGCGAGCATCCCGAGCTCGTCGAGTACCCGGACAACGTCCGACAGCTCGAAGGGCTCGCAGCCGCGGGCCTGCTGCCCGTCGAGCGGGCCGAGGCGCTGAAGGAGGCGTATCTCGCCCTCCGGCGCAAGGTCCACGACCTCGCGCTCGACGAGCGCGGACGCGTGATCCCGGCGGACGAGATGACCGAGGTCCGGGCGTTCGTGATCCGCTGCTGGGAGGAGGTGTTCGGCCCGGGCTCGATCGGTCCCGTATAATCCGCGCTCCCCTACAAGGAGGCCCGAGACGTGCGCGAACGCCACGGCAGAGTAAACGAGGCGTTGGAGACGCCGAACGCGAAGTGGGAGTACACGGTCACGCGGGACGATTTGCCGCTGCACTGCCCGCTGCCCAGCATGTACCTGTGGAACTCGCATCCGAAGGTCTATCTGCCGATCGAGGCGACCGGCGAGGCGAAGTGCCCGTACTGCAGCGCGACCTACAGGCTCGTGGATTAGGCCGTCCTGAATGACCGTCAGTCCCGCCCGGCACCACTCACCTGCGGAAGCCGGCGCCGGCATCGTCGTCTCGACGGAGTCCGCGGGTCTCGGCAACCGGCTGAAGTCGTGGGTATCGGCGATGCGCTTGTCGCCGCGCGCGCTCGTCGTGTGGCCGGTGACGCCGAACATGCCGGCGCGCTTCTCCGACCTGTTCGCGAACGACTGCGAGGTCGATGCCGTGCCGGAGGCCGCGAGCGTCTACTCGTCGTGGCGGCTCGCGGTGCTGCCGGAGGACGAGACGCACTTGCCGCCGGGATTCGCGACGGCCGGTGCCGGCGCGCATCCGCTGATCCGCGCCATCGGCAAAGCGTGGTGGAAGCTCCGGGGCTGCCCGGACGACCGCTACCGCTACATGCTGTTTCCGAAGACCCATTCGTCGCGCACGACGCGCGCCGACGCGCGTCACATCGACTTCGAGTACGGCCGTATTCCGCAGCCGATCCGCGACGCTTACGTGCCGCTGTTCGCCCGTATCGCCGTTCGGCCCGAGATCGTTGCGCGGCTCGATGCCTGGGCCGCAGACGTCGGCATCGACGCCCGCACGGTCGGCGTGCAAATTCGCACGTGGCGCGACGACTCGCGCCGCCACGCGAAGTACCATCGCGCGGCCTTCGGCCGCCTGCTGCGGCTGATGGAGCGGGAGCCCGAGCCGACGAGATTCCTCGCGGTCGCCGACGACGACGGCGTGCTGAAGGCGCTCGTCGAGCGGTTCGGCGCGGCCCGGGTGCTCACCTTTCCGCGCCGCACGCCGCGCGCCGAGAGCTGGGCCTCGCCGGCCGGGATCGCCGAGGATCTGACCGACATGCTGCTGCTCGCGCGGACTCGGCGCATGTTCGTGAGCTACTTGAGCACGTTCGGCGAGGCGGCATGGTGGCTCGGCGGCGCGAACGCCGAGATCACCGTCTTCTAGCTCGGGTCGAAAGGGCACCGATGTCGCTGACGAGAAAGACGCGAGGCCGGCCGTTCTGCTGGCTGTTCAACCTGCGTGCGCTGACGCGCGGCGTCGATACGAGAATGCGGTACGACGCGGCGTCGCGCCGCTTCCGCGCGGTCTCGAAGCGGCACGCGTTGTGGTTCGCGCACGAGGGACAAGCCTACTACGCGTGCAAGCGCGGGATCGAGCGCCGCCTCGAGATTCTCGGCGAGACGTATTTCTTGTCGCGCATCCCGTTCTCGCGCGGCGACTTGGTCGTCGACTGCGGCGCGAACGTCGGAGAGCTGAAGCACTGGTTCGTCGAGCGCGGCCTCGACGTCGAATACGTCGGCATCGAGCCGGCGCCGCTCGAGTACGCGTGCATGAAGGACAACGTCGCGCCGTCTGCGGCGTGGAACGTAGGCCTGTGGCACGAGGACGGCGAGATGGAGTTCTATCTGTCGTCGCAGATGGCCGATTCGTCGCTCATTCGCCCTCCGCGGTACGAGCGCATCGTGAAGGTGCCCGTGCGCCGGCTCGACAGCCTGCTGCCCGATCGCCGCATCAAGCTGCTGAAGCTCGAGGCGGAGGGGGCCGAGACGGAAGTGATCCTCGGCGCGAGCGGCATCCTGGACAACATTGACTACATCTCCGCGGACGTCGGCTGGGAGCGGGGCGTCGAGCAGGAGACCACGCTGCCCGCCGTGACGAACCTTCTGCTCGGGCGCGGCTTCGAGCTCGTCGCGGTCGGCCGGAAGCGGTTGACCGCGCTGTACCGGAACACGGCGCGGAGCGGCCGATGAGCGCGATGTCGAGCGGTGCGCTTCCCCGGCTGCTCGCGAAGCTGCGGAACGCGCTCGCAAGGAATCCGTTCGAGACCTATCTCGCGGACGTCTCCGGCGTGATCCACGTCGGCGCGCACTTGGGCCAAGAGCGGGACCTCTACGCGCGATACGGGCTCGCGGTGCTCTGGATCGAGCCGCTCGAGGCGCATTTCCGCGAGCTCGAGCGCAATATCGCCTCGTATCCGAGCCAGCGGGCCGTGCGAGCGCTCGTCACGAACGTCGACGGCGTCGAGCACACGTTCCATGTCGCGAGCAATACCGGCGCGTCGTCGTCGATCCTCGAGCTCGCGATGCACGCGGATGCGTGGCCGGACGTTCACTATGTCGCCGAGACGCGGATCGTCGGCACGACCCTGCCCTCGCTGCTCGCCGCCGAAGGCATCGATCCGAGCGCCTACGACGCGCTCGTCGTCGATACGCAGGGCGCGGATCTCCTCGTGCTGCAAGGCGCCGAGCCGTTGCTCGACGGGTTCGGATACGTGCAGGTCGAGGCCCCGGATTTCGAGGCGTATCGCGGCTGCGGGCTCGTCACGGATATCGACGCCTTGCTCGCCGCGCACGGCTTCGCCGAGATCGCGCGCCGCACGATCGGCCGCCATCCGTCCGGCGGCCGCTACTATGATCTGCTCTACCGCAAGCGTACGAGGACGCGCTGAGCCACGTTGACCGCGTTCGCTCGCCGATTCGACGCTGCGCGTCAGCGATCCTCGTACCAGCAGCGCGGCAGCGGCAGCGTCGGCTTCGTCGGCACGTTGTCCGCGTCGAGCAGATGCGGAAAGTCTCGCCGCGGAACGCGCCGCGCGAAGCGGTCGTTCCGAAGCAGCGTGATCTCCGCGATGCGCGGAATCTCCAATCCCGAGCCTTTGACGGACCCGCAGCAGTTGTTCGGATGGATGTGCACGACCGTGTGCGTCCTCGCGAGCCGCTCGATCGCGCGCGACGCGAGCGCGAAGAAGCGCCGGTCGTAGAGATGCTGCAAGTGGTGCAGCTCGACGACGATGATGCGGAACTGTGCGAGCAGCCTCTCGGAGACCGACAGGAACACCTCGTACTCGGCGCCCTCGACGTCCATCTGCAGCAGCAAGTCGCCGTCGTCGTCGGGGGCCGTGTCCCGCTTCCAGTCGTCGAGCGTCACGAAGTCGTCGTTCGAGAGGCAGCCGACGTGCTTCTTCACGAACGTGAAACGCTCGTGCGACGCGGCGGGACCGTCGACCGAGCGGTCTGCCATGTGCACGCGAATGCCGCGCTCCGCGAGCGCCAACTCGAATCCCGACTCGTTCGCGACGCCGGGCGAGTAGGCGTTACGGATGCCCTCGAGGTCGTCCGGCAAGAGGTAGCCGCCGTCGCCGGCGGGGCCGAGGCGGATCAGCTCGATGCCCGGATCCATCGGCCGCAGCAGGCGCACGAGCCGCACGAGATCCTCGCGCTCGGTGCGCTCGACGACGTGCAGTCCCGCGCCGCCGATCGCGCGGAGCAGGGCGTCGCGCACGGGCCGGTTGCTGTTGCGCAGCTTCACGCACCGCTTCTCCGCGCCGCGTTCGCGACGTTCTCGAGATACCACGCGTAGGTCGACTCGATCCCTTCGCGCAGGCCGATGCGGTGACGCCAGCCGAGGGCGTGAAGCTTGCTCACGTCGAGGAGCTTCCGCGGCGTGCCGTCGGGCTTAGTGCGGTCGTACTCGATCGCGCCTTCGAAGCCCACGATCGAGCGAATCAGCTCGGCGAGCTCGGAGATCGAGATGTCTTCGCCGACGCCGACGTTCACGAGCTCCGGGGAGTCGTAGTGTTCCATGAGCCACAGCGCCGCGTCGGCGAGATCGTCGACGTGCAGGAACTCTCGCCGAGGCGTGCCGGTGCCCCAGAGCGTCACGGAAGGACGGCCTTCCACGCGCGCCTCGTGGAACTTGCGAAGCAGCGCGGGCAGCACGTGCGACGTCTCGAGGTCGAAGTTGTCGTTCGGTCCGTAGAGATTCGTCGGCATCAGCGAGATCGCGGCGAAGCCGTACTGCCTCGCGTACGCCTGGCACATCTTTATTCCGGCGATCTTCGCGACCGCGTACCACTCGTTCGTCGGCTCGAGCGGGCCGGTGAGCAGCGCGTCTTCTTTGATCGGCTGCGGCGCGAGGCGCGGATACACGCAGCTCGAGCCGAGGAAACACAGCTTGCGGACCCCGAACCGGTATGCGGCGTCGATCACGTTGACCTGAATCTTCAGGTTGTCGCCGATGAACTCGGCCGGATACGTATCGTTCGCGAGGATGCCGCCGACCTTCGCCGCGGCGAGAAAGACGTATTCCGGCCGCTCGGCGGCGAAGAAACGCTCGACGGCGGCGGCGTCGCGCAGGTCGAGCTCGGCGCGCGTGCGGACCACGACGTTCGTGAAACCGCGGCGCACGGCCGCGCGGTGCAGCGCCGAGCCCACGAGGCCCCTATGCCCCGCGATGTAGATCTTCGAGTCCCGATTCATTCGTGGTATCGGTTCACGCGATAGCCTTCGCGCGCGATCAGAGCATCGCGATTCGCGAGCTCGAGGTCGTGCTCGATCATCTCCCGGATCATGCTCTCGAAGCTGATCTCGGGTTGCCAACCGAGCTTTCGTCTCGCCTTCGACGCGTCTCCGAGCAGGCTGTCGACTTCCGTCGGACGGAAGTAGCGCGAGTCTATGCGCACGATGGTTCTTCCCGAAGCCGCGTCGATGCCGTGCTCGTCGAGCCCTTTGCCGCGCCATTCGAGATCGAAGCCCAGGAAGCCCGCGGCGATCTCGACGAGCTCGCGGACCGAGCGCTGCTCGCCGGTCGCGATCACGAAGTCGTCCGGCTCGGGCTGCTGCAGCATCAGCCACTGCGCGCGCACGTAGTCGCGGGCGTGCCCCCAGTCGCGGCGCGCGTCGAGATTGCCGAGGTAGAGGCAATCCTCGAGGCCCGCCTTGATGCGCGCGAGCCCTCGCGTGACCTTGCGGGTCACGAACGTCTCACCGCGCAGCGGCGACTCGTGATTGAACAGGATGCCGTTGCACGCGTATATCCCGTAGGCCTCTCGGTAATTCACCGTGACCCAGTACGCGTAGACCTTCGCGGCCGCGTACGGCGAGCGCGGATAGAACGGCGTCGTCTCGCGCTGCGGCGTCTCGACGACGCGCCCGAACATCTCCGACGAGGACGCCTGATAGAAGCGCGTATGGCGGGTGAGCCCGCAGATCCGGATGGCCTCGAGCAAACGCAGCGTGCCGAGCGCGTCGACGTTCGCCGTGTACTCCGGCGTCTCGAACGAGACCGCGACGTGGCTTTGCGCGGCCAGGTTGTAAATCTCGTGCGGGCGCACCTCCTGCACGATGCGGATCAGATTCGTCGCGTCGGTCAGGTCGCCGTAGTGCAGGATGAGGCGCCGCCCGAGCTTGTGCGGATCCTCGTAGAGGTGATCGATGCGGTCGGTGTTGAACAGCGACGCCCGCCGCTTGATGCCGTGCACCTCGTAGCCTTTGTCGAGCAGCAGCTCGGCAAGATACGCGCCGTCCTGGCCGGTGATCCCGGTGATCAACGCGCGTTTTCGCTCATTCGGCATCAAGATCCGTCCTCGTTGGGCCTCAGACGTCGCTCGGCATCGCGAATGCCGCTTGGCAACCCTGCGCGTCGCCGCGAGCGTTGGCGATGCCGTCCGGGAAGAGACTCGTGAGCACGTGCTCCTGGAACGGCCTGCCGCCGTCGACCCCTTTCAGATAATAACGTGGGATGCCGAAGCCCTTCTTGCGGCGGTCGAGTATCCGCTCCGACAGCACGTCCCGATAGGCTCGGCGAACGAGGCCCTTGAGCTCGCCGCTCGGGAAGCGCACCGACTCGTCGAGCGAGAACGAGAACTCGACGATCGAGCGCGCGAGCAGCGGCACGCGCGCCTCGAGCGAGACCGCCATGCTCGTGCGGTCGACCTTGGTCAGCACGAGATCGGGCATGAACGTATGGAAATCGAGGTACTGCAGGCGCGTGTAGAGCGGCAAGTCCTCGCGCCAGTACCTTCGGAACAGCCACCAGTCGTCGTAATCCTTCGGCACGCCGAGGTCGGCGCGGTACTTCTCTTTGTCGCGCTCCGGCATGCCGCCCATGATCAGGCCCCAAAGCCGCGGGCCCCCGCTCAACGCCGTCTCGGCGAGCGTCGCGAGCTTCGTGAGCGGGTGGCGGCGCGGGAAGCGGCTCCGAAGCAGATGCGCCGCGCCGCCGACCAAGCCGGACCACGTCGGGTATTTCGAGTAACGCGCGAAGCGCGGATAGGTGCGATAACCGCCGAACACCTCGTCGCCGCCGTCGCCGGTGAGCACGACCTTGACGTTCTCTCGCGCGACCTTCGAGACCAGATAGGTCGGCATCGCCGATTCGTCGGCGAAAGGCTCGTCGAACCACTTCTCGAGGCTCGGCAGGAGATCGGCCGCGTCGTCCGGCATCAGGATGCGCTCGTGGTGCCGCGTGCCGAACGAGGTCGCGACCTCGCGCGCGTAAGGCGTCTCGGAGACTTCGTCCGAATCGAAGCCGATCGAGAAGGTGGCGATATCGGGCACGCCGATGCGGGAGGCGGCCGCGACGACGACGCTCGAGTCGACGCCGCCCGAGAGAAAGAAGCCGACCGGCACGTCGGCGACGACCTGATCGCGGACCGACTGCTCGATCAGCGCGCGAAGCTCCTCGCACGCCTCGTCGAGGTCGGGCTTGCGCGGCCGCGGGGGCACGTCGAGCGTCCAGTAGGGCCGCGGCGGCTCGAGGCGGCCGGTCGCGGGATCGAACGAGGTCCAATGCGCCGGCAGAAGCTTGAAGCAGTTGCGATACAGCGTCTTCGGCGCGGGCACGTAGCGGTAGCTCAAGAAGTCGTAGAGCGCCGTGCCGTCGATCTCGAGCGCGCCCTCGCCGCAGGCCGCGACGATCGCTTTGAGCTCGGAGCCGAACACGAGCGATCGGCCGTCGTAGTAGTAATACAGCGGCTTGATACCGGCGCGATCGCGAAAGAGCTTGAGACGCCCCCGCCTCGCGTCCCAGATCGCGATGGCGAACATGCCGTCGATCCGATCGACGAAGCCGTCGCCCCACTCGAGATAGGCGTTCAGCGCGACCTCGGTATCGGAGTCGGTCCGAAACGCGTGACCGCGCCTCTCGAGCTCCTCGCGCAAGCGGCGCCAGCCGTAAATCTCGCCGTTGAACGCGATCCAGGTCTCGCCGTCCGGCGCAAGCATCGGCTGCCCGGCGGCCTCGCCGAGATCGATGATCGACAGGCGTTGGAAACCGACTTTGACCGGACCGTCGAGCCGCAGGCGACGCGCATCGGGCCCGCGGTGGGCGATCGCGTCGAGGGCTTTGGCGTAGTCGAGCGACGGGTCGGTTCCTCCGACGAAGCCGCACACGTTTCGATGACTCCAGATTCCGGCCGTCGGCGGCGCTGCGACACTCTAGGGGTTGAGCGCGGCGCATGCAAACGCGCGACGCCGACGGGAAGCCGGTATCATGCCCGGACCGCGGCGCCGGCCTCGTGATCCGAACCCCGAATGACCCTCAGAATCGCCCACGTCAACGTCACGAAAGGCTATCGTGGCGGCGAGCGTCAAACCGAGCTCTTGATTCGCGGCCTCGCGGGCCGGATCGAGCAGGTGCTCGTCGCGCGCCGGGGCGAGCCGCTCGCGGAGCGCGTGCAAGGGCTTCCCGTCGAGCTGCGGCTCGTCGCGGGACACCCGCTCGGCGTCGCCGCGGCCCTCGGCGGCGTCGATCTCGTGCACGTGCACGAGGGGCGGAGCGTCTACGCCGCGTACCTGCGCCGGCTCTTCGGCGGCGCGCCGTACGTCGTCACGCGGCGGGTCGACAATCCGATCCGCCGTCATCGTCTCGCGTATCGTGCATACCGCGGTGCGGCGCGCATCGTCGCCGTCGCGCGGCAGGTCGCCGACGTCGTCAGGGACTTCGATCCCGGGCTCGAGGTCGACGTCATCTACTCGAGCAGCAGCGGGTTCAGGGTCGACCGCGAGCGCGCCGCGGCGATCCGACGCGCGTTCGGCGCCGAGATCCTCGTCGGCAACGTGGCTGCGCTCGACAACGGGCAGAAGGCGCAGGAGCACATCATCGCGGTCGCGCGCCGGATGCAAAGCACGCATCCGCACGTGCATTTCGTGCTCGTCGGCGATGGACGCGACGAGGCGATGTTGAAGGCCGCCGCGATGGACGTCGACAACTTGAGCTTCACGGGGTTCGTCGACAACGTCGGCGACTACCTCGCCGCGTTCGACATCTTCATCCTGCCGTCGCGGCGCGAAGGCATCGGCAGCATCCTGCTCGACGCGATGGAGCGGCGGCTCCCGATCATCGCGACGCGCGTCGGCGGCGTGCCCGAGATCGTGATCGACGGCGTCAACGGGCTGCTGATCGAGCCAGACCGGCCGGACCAGCTGCACGACGCGATCGTGCGGCTTGCCGCGTCGGCGGAGCTGAGACGCCGTCTGGGCGAGCAGGGCCCGCGGATCGCGGCGGGCTTCACGAGCGACGTGATGTGCTCGAAATATCTCGCCCTGTACCGGACGATAGCCGCCGCCGGGGCCCGAGCGGATACAATGCGGCGGACCGAAAGTTGAGCCGCGGCGGCGTGACGGATGGTTGAGGTTCTCCATCGATGACGCGATCCGAGATGATCGTCGTGACGGGCGGTGCCGGCTTCATCGGCAGCCATATCGTCCGCGCCCTCTGCGGTCGCGGCGAGGACGTCGTCGTCGTCGACGATCTGACCGACGGCCGCAAGTTCCGCAATCTCGTCGACAGCGATATCGCCGATTACTGGGATAAGGATCACGCGCTCGAGCGGCTCCGGAAGGGGCCGGCACCGCGCGCCGTGTTTCACGAGGGCGCGTGCGCGGTCACGACCGAGTGGAACGGCCGGTACATGATGGACGCGAACTACCGGTACTCGTGCGAGCTCCTCGAGTACTGCCTCGAGAAACGCGTGCCCCTGATCTACGCGTCGTCGGCCGCCGTCTACGGCAAGAGCCGGAGATTCATCGAGAACGACCCGAGCGCGGAACGGCCGCTGAACGTCTACGGCTACTCCAAGCTCTTGTTCGACCGTTACGTGCGCCGACGCTTGCCCGATGCGCGCTCGCAGGTCGCGGGCCTCAGATATTTCAACGTCTACGGTCCGGGCGAGGCGCACAAGGAGCGCATGGCGAGCATCGTCCATCATCTGCACCGCCAGATCGCGGCAGAGGGCGAGGCGCGGCTGTTCGGCGAGTTCGACGGCTTCGGACCGGGGGAGCAGCGGCGCGACTTCGTCTACGTCGAAGACGTCGTGCGCGTGAACCTCTGGCTGCTCGACCGCGGCGTCTCGGGAATCTTCAACGTCGGGACGGGCCAGAGCGCGAGCTTCAACGACGTCGCGCGCGCGGTGATTCGCTGGCACGGCCGCGGAACGATCCGCTACATCCCGTTTCCGGACGATCTCGCGGGAAGCTATCAGAGCTTCACCGAGGCCGATCTCGGGGCACTGCGCCGAGCCGGCTACGATGCGCCTTTCGTCGGCGTTGAGGCCGGCGTGCCGGCATGCCTCGACGCGCTCGCGCGCGGGTCGTGAGCGTGGGCGAGAAGCTCCTCGTCGTCGGCCCTTCGTGGGTCGGCGACATGGTCCTCGCGCAGTCGCTGTACAAGCTGCTCCGCACGCGCTCGCCTCGCGCCGTGATCGACGTCGTCGCGCCGCGATGGTCGTTGCCGCTCCTCGAGCGAATGCCCGAGGTGCGGCGCGGCGTCGAGCTCGCGGCGGGTCACGGCGAGCTCGCGCTCGGAGTGCGTTGGACGCTCGGGCGAAGGCTGGCCGACGAGCGTTACGACCGCGCGATCGTCCTGCCGCGGTCGTTCAAGTCCGCGCTCGTGCCGTTCTTCGCGCGGGTTCCGCGGCGCACGGGTTTTCTCGGCGAGGCGCGCTGGGGCTTGATCAACGATATTCGCCCCTTCGAGCCGGAGCGGCTCGATCAGACGGTCAAGCGTTTCGTCGCGCTCGGCTTGGCGCGCGGCGAGACGTTGCCGGAGCGTATCGAGAACCCCGCGCTCGAGGTGCGTTCCGCGTCGTTCGCCGCGCTCGATGCGCGGCTCGGGCTCTCGGGCCGAGGTCCCGCGGTCTCATTGATGCCGGGCGCAGAGTACGGACCGGCGAAGCAATGGCCGGTCGACCGTTACGCCGAGCTCGCCGGTCGGCTCGCCGCCGAAGGGCTCGCGGTCTGGGTGCTCGGCTCGGCGAAAGAGCGCGCGCTCGGGGAGACGATCGCCGCGGCGGACGCGGCCGGGCGCATACGCAACCTGTGCGGCGAGACGCGCCTCGAGGAAGCCGTCGACGTGCTCGCGGCGAGCACCGTCGCGGTGACGAACGACTCGGGGCTGATGCACGTCGCCGCTGCGGTCGGCACGCACGTCGTCGCGATCTACGGCTCGTCGAGCCCGCGCTTCACGCCGCCGATGACGGACGCGCGCACGATCGTGCATCTCGGGCTCGACTGCAGCCCGTGCTTCGAGCGTCGATGCCCGCTCGGCCATCTGCGCTGCCTCAACGATATCGAGGTCGCGCAAGTGCTCGCCGCCGCGCTCGCGGCCGTCCGCGCGCGCGAAGGCGAGACGCGCGGCCGCGGACTGCTTCGCGAAAGGGAGGCCGATGACTGACGAGCGCTTCGTGCGATCCGGCCGCTCGGTCGTCCTCTGCGATCCGTCGATGACTGAGCAAGACGCGCTCGAATTGTTCGATGCCGCGCTGTGGGAAACCGCGGGCCGTCCGCTCGGCGAGCGCACCGGCCGCGGAGCGGTACGCGTGCTGGACCGCGGCGACGGGCCGTGGGTGCTGCGGCATTACCATCGGGGCGGCTTCGTCTCGCGATTCGTCGAAGACCATTACGTCTGGATGGGACTCGCCCGCGCTCGCTCGATCCGCGAGTGGCGGTTGCTCCGCCGGCTCGAAGCGCTCGGGCTGCCCGCTCCGAAGCCGATCGCCGCTCACGTGCTGCGCCGCGGGCTCGTCTACCGCGCGGACATCGTGACGCGTTTCTTGCCCGATACGCGGCCGCTCTCGGCGCTGATCGACGACGGCACGAGGCTCGACGAGACGTGGCGAGCGATCGGCCGGATGGTGCGGCGCTTCCACGACTACGGCGTCGAGCATCCCGACCTCACCGCGCACAATATCCTGATCGACTCGTCCGGGCGGGTATTCCTCGTCGATTTCGATAATGCGCGGCTGCGCGCTCCGGGCGCGTGGCGCGACGCGGGCCTCGCGCGCCTCGAGCGGTCGCTGCGCAAGGTCGCGCTCGAGACGGGGACCCGTTTCGACGAGCAGGGATGGCGCGAGCTGCTTGCCGGGTATCGCGAGCTCGATACCGAGCAGGCGGCCGTCGGTTAGCGAGCGCTCGCCGTGCGCTCGGGGCTCAAAGCTCTCGATAGAGGTCGGGCAGCGGCGGCGGGCGGCTCTTGAACTTCTTGTAGACCCACAGATATTGCTCGGGCGCGACGCGTATCCTCGACTCGAGCACGTCGAGCCACAGCCGCGTGTCGCGGATCGGGTCGTCGCTCGGCACGCCTTCGAGCGGCGGGCCGATCGTGACCTCGTAACCGGCGAGGCCGGGGAGCCTGCGCGTGAGATAGGGCAGCACCGTCGCGCGGCCGAGCTTTGCCAGCTTCGTGACCGCGATGTTCGTCATCGCCGGCTCGCCGAAGAACGACAACAGCGCGCTTTGGTTGCCGACATACGTCTGGTCCGGTAAGTAGACGACCATCTTGCCGCGCTTGAGCGCACGCAGCAGGCCGCGCACGTCGTCGCGCGGGAACTGCTCGTCGGTATAGCGAGCGCGTCCGCGTCGGACGAGCACGTCCATCATCGCGTTGCGCTGGTTGCGATACATGCCGCTCAGTCCGGGCCCGATGCCCTTGAGCGCCGCGAAGCCGACGTCGAGCGGCGTGAAATGCGCGCTGACGGCGAGAATGCCGCGTCCTTCGCGCTGCGCGCGCTCGAGATGCTCGAGCCCTTCGATCCGGACGAGGCGGCGCAGCCGCTCGAAAGGCATGAACCACGCGATGCCGAGCTCGATGACCGACATGCCGATCGCGTCGAAATGTCGGCGCAGCAGCCGCCTGTGCTGCTCCGCGGACAGCTCGGGGAAACACGCGCGGAGATTGATCGCGGCGATCCGCCTGCGGCGTCGCGACAAGATCCACAAAATCGCGCCGATCACGCGGCCCAACGCGAGCTGCACCGGATAGGGCAGATGCGCCGACACCTTGAGGCCCGCGAGCAGCAGCCACGTGGGCCAATAGCGCGGGCTGCGGAACCGGGCCAGGGAGAGATCGGAGCCGTTCGCGCTCATGCCGCCGTGCGCGATCGCGCGTAGACGTCGGGATACGGCGCCGGCCGCCCCTTGAAGCGCTGATGAATCCACCAGTACTGCTCGGGGCAGAGCCGAATGTAATCCTCGAGCAGGCGGTTCAGCCGTGTGACGTCGGTGACCGGGTCGTCGCTCGGAAAATCGGCGAGCGGCGGGAAGATGTCGACGACGTAGCGCGCCTCTCCCGGCAGGCGCCGGTAGAAATACGGCAGAACGACCGCGCCGCTTCGCTTCGCGATGCGGCAGACGGCGGTGTTCGTCATCGCCGGCACGTTGAAGAACGGCACGAGCGCGGCGCCCTTGTGGCCGTAGCTTTGATCGGAGGCATACCAGACGACCGCGTTCCGCGCGAGGTTGCGCATCATCGCGCGAACGTTGTCTTTCGCGAACGTTTCGTCGACGTTGCGGTTGCGCCCGAGCATCATGACGCGGTTCATGACCGGGTTGCGCTGCGGCTTGTACATGCCGGTCAGCCGCGGGCAGTACGGTCGGATCGCCGGCGCGCAGAACTCGAGCGGCGTGAAGTGCGCGGAGTACAGGATCACGCCGTTGCCCTTCTCGAGCGCCGCGCGAAGATGCTCGGTCCCGCGGATCTCCACGCGACGTCTGATCTCGTCGACCGAGCCGAACCAGCCCATCGCCGTCTCGGCGAGCGATGCGCCGAGGGCCTCGAAGTGCCGAGCGACGAGGTCTTCCCGCTCCTCGGCGGAGAGCTCGGGCATGCAGAGCTCGAGGTTACGGCGCACGACGTGCGCACGCTTCGCGAGCACGATCCGCCCGATGCGGCCGAGGCGCCTGCCGATCGCGAGCTGGCGCTCGAACGGCAACCGGACGACCATGCGCATCGCGCCGTACAAGAGCCACGCGACCGCGTAGCGGGGCGCGGCCAGCGGCCTGTTCCAGAAGCTCGGACGGGGCGATGACATGCGATGCAGCGTAAAGGGTCGGCCGGAACCGGCGGCATAGTGTACCAGCCCGGCCTCGAGTGCCGTCCCGGCGCGGGAATTCGGCAATTGGCGCCCGGTCTAAGCTTGCGAACCTTGACTTTCCCGGCGCAGGCCGCATCTTGGTCCGCGTTATAGTAGCGTCGTTCCGTATCGTTCGATCTCGGAAGTCGTATGAAACGAATACTGCTGTTCGTCGCCACGAACATCGCCGTCCTCGTCGTGCTGACGGTCGTGCTGCAGCTGCTCGGTATCGAGTCGCTCCTGGAGAGCCAGGGGACCGCGCTCGATCTCGAGGCTCTGCTCGTCTTCTCGGCCGTGATCGGCTTCACCGGCTCGTTCATCTCGCTCGCGATGTCGAAGTGGATCGCGAAGCAGATGACGGGCGCACAGGTCATCGAGACGCCCCGTAACGCGACCGAGAGCTGGCTGTTGAGCACCGTGCAGCGTCAGGCGCGCGAGGCCGGCATCGAGTGCCCGGAGGTCGCGATTTACGATTCCCCGGACGTCAATGCTTTCGCGACCGGAATGAACCGGAACAAGGCGCTCGTCGCGGTCAGCACGGGCTTGCTCAGGCAGCTCGGACCGAAAGAGGTCGAGGCCGTGCTCGGCCACGAGGTGAGCCACGTCGCGAACGGCGACATGGTGACGCTCGCGCTGCTGCAGGGCGTCGTGAACACGTTCGTCGTGTTCCTGTCGCGGGTCGTGGGCTTCATCGTCGACCGGGTCGTGTTTCGCACCGAGCGCGGCTACGGTCCGGGATTCTTCATCGCGACGATCGTCGCCCAGATCCTCTTCGGCATTCTCGCGAGCATGATCGTGATGTGGTTCTCGCGGCAACGCGAGTTCCGTGCGGACGCGGGCGGCGCGAAGCTCGCCGGCCGGGAGAACATGATCGCCGCGCTCGAGGGGCTCAGGCGCGTGCACCGTGGGGCCGACAGCAGCCTGCCCGAATCGCTGCAGGCGTTCGGCATCGCGGGCGGCCACATGGCCGGATTCCGCAAGCTCTTCATGTCGCATCCGCCGCTCGAGGAGCGCATCGCCGCGCTGCGCAACGCCGCGTAGCGCGCTCGCCCGGGGCTCGTCGCATGCCCGCCCGCTAGGCCATCGCGCCGCGCAGGGATTGCCACGTGAACGGAGCGCCGCAAGCGGCGGGTGCCCGGCACGTCCCGGGTTTCCACGCCCCGATTCGAGACGTCGTTTTCGATCTCGGCGGCGTGCTGATCGACTGGGATCCGCGTTACCTGTTCCGCGATCACCTGGGCGGCGATCCCGCCGCCGTCGAAGCCTTTCTCGGCGAGGTATGCACGCCCGCCTGGCACCGGCGCCTCGACGGCGGCGCGTCGTTCGACGCCGAGACTCGCCGGCTCGCGCAACGTTTCCCGGGGCACGCGGCGTGGATCGAGCGCTACGGCCGGGACTGGCACCTGATGTTCGCCGGCGCGTTCGACGACGCGGTCGACTGTCTTCGAACCTTGAGAGCGCGCGGCTACCGGCTGCACGCGCTGTCGAACTATCCGGCCGAGCACATCGCTTTCCTTTACCGGCGATTCCCGTTCATGAGCCTGTTTCACACGGTCGTGCTGTCGGGGCTCGTCGGAACGGTCAAGCCGGACGAGCGCCTCTACCGCTACCTCATCGAGAGAATCGGCGGCCGGCCGTGCGTGTTCGTCGACGACCGTGAGGAGAACGTCGTCGCGGCGCGACGCTGCGGCATCGCGGCGTTCCGGTTCGGCCGGGAGGACGGCGTGCGTCGCTTGGTCGACGTGCTCGAGGGGCGCGTCGACGTCGACCGCCTTCGTTGAAATCGGCGAACCGCTTGATTAGAGTCGGTGGCCGATGAGATCCCGGACGATCGCTTGTCTTGCCGTCGCGGCGACGCTGCTCTCGCCGATGGGCGCCGCTTTCGGGCAGGCGGCGCTGGTCCGCCATCACGAGATGGCAGACTCCGTGCTCGTCATCAAATCGAAGCGCAAGCTGTATTTGCTGAAGGACGGCGAGGTCCTGCGCGAGTTCGATATCGCGCTCGGCTTGATGCCCAACGGTCCCAAGCAGCGTGAAGGGGATTTCCGCACGCCCGAGGGGAAATACTTTCTCGAGGCGCGCAACCCGTCGAGCGACTACTTTCTGTCGATCAAGATCTCGTACCCGAATGCCGAGGATCGCGCGAGGGCGCGTGCGGCCGGCGTCGACCCCGGCGGGCAGATCATGATCCACGGGTTGCCGAACAATCCTCGCCGAGACGAGAAGAGTTACCTGGGGTGGGACTGGACGGACGGCTGCATCGCCGTGTCGAACTCGGACATGATCGACATCTGGCTGATGACGCAGGTGTCGACGCCGATCGAGATCAGGCCGTAACCTCTTACGCCGCGGCACCCGCGGAGGTTTTCCTCCCTGAACGGAGCACCGGGTCGATGGACGCGACGATATCGCCCGAGGGCGAACTGCAGATTCTTTCGCGGTCGGAGGTCAGCCAGCTTCGCGGAGCGGGCGGCGGCAGGCTTTACGAGCTTTGGCGTCAGTGCTCGCTCGCGGTGCTGAATTCGGGCGCGGAGGACGACGACGTCCGCGAGATCCTGCGCCGCAACCGCGATTTCCGCATCGCCGTCATCCAGCACGTCGGCGGCATCTCGCTCGAGCTCAAGAACGCGCCGGACAGCGCCTTCGTCGACGGCCGGATGATCCGCGGCATCCGCGAGCACCTGTTCGCGGTGATGCGCGACCTCTTGTACGTTCACGAAGACATCATCGCGAGCAACCGCTTCGATCTGACCACGTCGTCGGGGATCACCGACGCGGTCTTTCACATCCTGCGCAACGCCCGCGTGCTCACGGCGCAGGCGGACCCGCGCCTCGTCGTGTGCTGGGGCGGGCACGCGATCAGCCGCGAGGAGTACGACTACTCGAAAGAGGTCGGCTATCAGCTCGGTCTCCGCCAGATGGATATCTGCACGGGCTGCGGCGCCGGCGCGATGAAGGGGCCGATGAAGGGCGCGACGGTCGGCCACGCGAAGCAGAGGCACCGGGCGGGCCGCTATCTGGGGCTGACCGAGCCGACGATCATCGCGGCCGAGGCGCCGAACCCGATCGTGAACGAGCTCGTGATCCTGCCGGACATGGAGAAGCGGCTCGAGGCGTTCGTGCGGCTCGCGCACGCGATCGTCGTTTTCCCCGGCGGCGTAGGCACCGCCGAGGAGATCCTCTATCTGCTCGGCATCCTGCTGAATCCGGCGAACCGTTCGATCCCGTTGCCGGTCGTCTTCACGGGACCGGAGAGCAGCCGCTACTACTTCGAGAGGCTGCACGCGTTCATCGGCGACACCTTGGGCGCCGAGGCGCAGCGGCGCTACAAGATCATCCTCGCGGACCCCGAGGCCGTCGCGCGCGAGGTCGCGCAGGGCCTCGAGGTCGTGCGTAGGGCGCGCGCCGAGACGGACGACGCGTACTTCTTCAATTGGCAGCTCGAGATCGGGCTCGACTTTCAGCGGCCCTTCGAGGCGACGCACGAATCGATGGCGGCGCTCGAGCTGCACCGCGATCAGCCGGTCGACCAGCTCGCCGTGAATCTCAGGCGCGCGTTCTCCGGTATCGTCGCGGGCAACGTCCGTGAAGCGGGCATTCGACTCGTCGAAGAATACGGCCCGTTCGAGCTGCGGGGAGATCGCGCCATCATGAGCGCGCTCGACCGTTTGCTGAACGATTTCGTCGCGCAGCGGCGCATGCGTCTCACGGATCCGTGCAACTATATTCCCTGCTATCGGGTGGTCGCCTGACGCGACCTTCGGCGATTACGTTAACTCTTTGCAAGCGGCTGAAAGTTCGAAGCTTTTCGTGATTTCCGATTGAGACTTAGTTCCTGGAGCGTCGAGGCTTCGACGGCTACGGTATGCGCTACTCGTAGCACTGTCCGATGCCCGATGAGCGAGCAAAAGTCTCACCGATTCCGTCCTCCTCTCTATCACCGCAAGTCGACGGAAAGCTCACCCGTTCGAGCCGCCGCGGATCGACGTGCCGATGACGCGCGGGAGCAGCAAGGGTGGGAGGCCTACCGCAAGTGGCTTACGCACGTGAGCCGCAAGCCTTCGGTCCAGCGCTCGCCCATCGACCATTCGATCTACAGCTGGAAGGGATACCAGAGCTGGGCGGACAAGGTGCGTCAGTCCTGGAAGCCCGAGGAAAGCTGAACGGCGATCGCCGATCGAGTCACGTGGTCGCCTTCAGCGGCGACACGACCCCGACGCGCGCACTCGGCAATACCGGAGGCCGCGCGTCGAGCCACGCGAGCAAGCGATCCCACGCGTAACCGTCTGCGGTCGCGCCTGGGCCTTTCAGCTCGAGCAAACCGAGACCGGTCTCGGCGGAGCGGATGTATCCCTGACTGTCGCGGAACGTCGCGACGAGGGGAATGTCGAGGCTTTCGAGAAAGCGCAGAAGGGATTGCGCGACGCGGGTATTCGTCCGCACTCGATTCGCGATGACTCCGAGCCGTCCGTCCGCGCGGCGGATCTTCGCGACGAGCAACAGGTCGGCGATACATTTCGCCGCAGCCTGAATGTCGATTTCCGACGGCATCACCGGCACGAGCAACGCGTCGGCGCCGCGCGTGAGCTCGGGCATGTGCCGGCTCTCGATTGCCGCCGGCGTGTCGACGATCAAGCGCTCGCATTCCGGCGGCACGCGCAACTGCCAGCTTCGCGTCACCGACGTCGATCGCTCGTATCCGGCGATACCGTGAATTCGTGCAGCGTCCGGCGGACGTTTGCGCAGCCAGCGAGTCGACGACGCCTGCGGATCGAGATCGAGCAGCGCGGGGAAGCGGCCGCGCAGCGCGAAGCACGCCGCGAGATTCGTCGCTATCGTGGTTTTCCCTGAACCGCCTTTCGGATTCAGGACGACAATTCGCTGCATCGGTATCGCGTCATCCGTGCGCGGTCATGAGCGTTTGCAGAATAAGTCAAAAATAGTTGCGCTAAACGGATGAGAGTTCTCTCACAGCCGGCGATCGATCGATGGAGCAACATACGCCACATCGCCGCAGCTGAGATCGTTCGACATGGAAGCGAAAGACGACGGCATGGAAAACCCCTTCGTCGACACCCTCTTCTCGTTGGAGTGGATCGCCTCGGCAATGGACGCCGCCCGACGTCACACCGAGGAACGGCGAAGAGCCCGCGCCGCGAACGACGACCGGTACGAGCCGACTTCGCTCGACGACGAGACCGAGTAAGCGTCGCCCCGTCGCTGCATCCTCCGATGGAGATCGTACTACAGTGGCTCGATGAGCTAGACGACGCCGTCTTCGCGATCGCGCTCGCGGCGGAGCGGCTACGGCGCGGCTGCATCCGCATCGGCGCCCTTTCGGCCGTGGCGCTCGCGGGTTGCAGCGCGAGCGCCGCGCTCGAATGGGTGCCGTTGCTCGGCGCGATCGCCGCCGGCAGCGTTGCGGCGGCCGTCGGCATCGGCGGTTTCGCCGCGTTCGCCGAAGCGTATTCGGTCCGTCCCGGCCGCGCCGAGTATCAGGCTTGAAATCACCCCTCCCGGGCCCCACGTAGCGCTGGTTCGCTACTTGTGGCTTGCGGGACATGGAACGGAGAACGGCGACCACGCACGGCTTCCAGGCCGAAGTGAAGCAGCTGCTTCACTTGATGATCCACTCGCTGTACAGCAACCGGGAAATCTTTCTCAGGGAGCTGATCTCGAACGCCTCCGACGCGAACGACAAGCTGAGGTTCAGGGCGCTCGAGCGACCGGAGCTCGCTCGCGAGCTCGAGATCGAAGTCTCGATCGATCGAGACGCGAACACGCTATCGGTCAGCGATACCGGCATCGGAATGAGTCGTGACGAGATCATCGAGCAGCTCGGCACGATCGCGCATTCCGGGACGCAGCGATTCCTCGAGCGGCTGACCGGCGATCAGCGCAAGGACTCGCAGCTGATCGGCCAGTTCGGCGTCGGCTTCTACTCGGCGTTCATCGTCGCGGAGCGGGTGGAGGTCACGAGCCGCAAGGCGGGCGATGCGGCAGAGGACGGCGTCAAGTGGAGCTCGGACGGCCGAGGCGAGTTCACCGTCGAGCCGTGCGCGAAAGAAGAACCCGGCACGCGAGTGACGCTGTTCCTCAAGGAAGACGCCGCCGAGTTTCTCGACGAGCATCGCATCAGGGGACTGATCCGCAAGTACTCCGATCACATCGCCTTCCCGGTCAAGCTTCGCGTCGGCGGCGGCGCGGCCGAGACGGTCAACAAGGCGAAGGCGTTGTGGACCCGCCCGCGCAATCAGATCGGCGACGAGGAGTACGTCGAGTTCTACAAGCACGTCTCTCACGACCCCGGCGAGCCGCTCGCGTGGACGCACAACCGGGTCGAGGGCAAGCGCGAATACACGTGCCTGCTCTACGTGCCGTCGCGCGCGCCCTTCGATCTATGGAATCGGGAGGCGCCGCGGGGGCTCAAGCTCTACGTGCAGCGGGTCTTCATCACGGACGCCGCGCCGCAGTTCCTGCCGCTCTACTTGCGCTTCGTTCGCGGCGTCGTCGACGCGAGCGATCTGTCGTTGAACGTCTCGCGCGAGCTGCTGCAGGACGACCCGCAGGTGGCCGCGATCAAGACCGGGCTGACCAAGCGGGTGCTCGACATGCTCGAGCGTCTCGCGAAGGAGACGCCGGAGAAATACGCGACGTTCTGGCGCGAGTTCGGTTCGGTGCTGAAGGAGGGCTTGGCCGAGGACCCGGCGAACCGCGAGCGCATCGCCGAGCTCTTGCGATTCAGCAGCACGCGCTCGACGGGCGACGAGCAGGACAGGAGCCTCGCCGACTACGTGGCCGCGGCGAAGCCCGAGCAGGACGTCATTTATTACTTGCCGTCCGACTCGCTCACCGCGGCGCGGTCGAGCCCGCACCTCGAGGCGCTGAAGCAGCGGGATGTCGAGGTGCTGCTGATGACGGACCGCATCGACGAATGGATGATGCAGTTCCTGACCGAGTATCGCGGCAAGCCGTTCAAGGACGTCTCGCGCGGCACGATCGATCTTTCGAAGCTCGGCGCGGCCCCGTCGCCGGCCGAGCCGAGCCGCGAGGACAAGCACCTGCTGAAGCGCGTCAAGCGCGTCCTTCGAGAGCGCGTCGGCGAGGTGCGTTTCAGCGAGCGGCTGACGGAGTCGGCGGCCTGCCTCGTGATCGGCGAGCACGATCTCGGCGTCAGAATGCGCGAGCTGCTGAAGGCCGCGGGCCACGACGCGCCCGAGCACGTGCCGGATCTCGAGCTGAACGCCGGCCATCCGCTGATCAGGCGTCTCGATGCCGAGCGCGACGAGGGCCGCTTCGAGCGCCTGGCCTTGCTGCTGCTCGACCAGGCGATCCTTGCCGAGGGCCGGCCGCTCGAGGACCCGGCGGCATTCGTCAAGCGTCTGAACGCGCTTCTCGTCGAGCTCGACCAGGCGTCTGCGGCTTGATGCCGTGCTCGGAAGCCGCGTCGGCCCCGCCCAGGACGTTTTCGAGTCCCCGCTCGCGAATGCACTGCGCTACCATGAACCCTCGAGCCGCACGGAGGACCGGTCATGCAGGAAGAGGATCGGCGTCTTGAGGAACTGAAGCGCAGGCTCACTCCGGAGCAGTACCACGTCACGCAGGAGGGCGGCACGGAGCGGCCGTTCACGGGCGAGTACTACGCGCTCAAGGATCCCGGGGAGTATCTCTGCGTCGTCTGCGGACAGCATCTCTTCAGCTCGGAGACGAAGTACGACTCGGGCACCGGCTGGCCGAGCTTCTATCAGCCGGTCCGCCGGGAGGCGGTCAGCACGCACGAGGACCGCTCGCTCGGATACGTGCGCGACGAGGTCCGATGCGCGCGTTGCGGCGCGCACCTCGGGCACGTGTTCCCCGACGGGCCGCGTCCGACCGGTCTTCGTTACTGCATCAACTCGGCCGCGCTGCGCTTCGAGGCGAAGTGAACATGACGCGCGCGCGGATCTTGCCGCTCCGACGAGGGCTCGCGGCGGTCGCGGAGCCGCGCGAGCCGCTCGACGCGCAGGTCGAGCCGGAACGTGCAGCGGTGCTCGTCGCGTACCTCCTGCATCTCGCCGGCAGCGCCGGCGCGTTGGCGGGGCTTCTCGCGTTGTCGCTGCCGAACGTCGTTGCGCTCGTGATGAACTACGTGAAGCGCTCCGGAGCGGGCTCGCTGCTCGAGAGCCATCACGCGTGGATGATCCGTACGTTCTGGTGGGCCCTGCCTTGGGCCGTCCTCGGCTTGCTCACGACCGGCTTCGTGGTCGGCTGGCTGATTCTCGGGCTCGCATGGCTGTGGTACGTCTACCGGCACGTGCTCGGCCTGATTCGGCTCGCGAACGGGGAGCCGATGCCGCGATGAGCGAGACGTCCGGCGTGCGGGTGATTCCCGCCGAGCCCGTGGAAATAGAAGGACCGGCGGGAACACTCGAGGCGCTCGTCGAGACGCCCCCAACCCCCGCGCCCGTCGTCGCGGTCGTGTGCCATCCGCACCCGCTTCACGGCGGCACGATGACGAACAAGGTCGTCCACACGGTCGCGCGTACGTTGAGCCGACTCGGCGCGACGACGATTCGCTTCAACTTCCGCGGAGTCGGCAAGTCGGCCGGCACGTACGCGGACGGGATCGGCGAACGCGACGATGCGATCGCCGTCGCCGAATGGGCGCGGGCGACGCGGCCCGGCGCGCGGCTCGTGCTCGCCGGCTTCTCGTTCGGCGCGGCGGTCTCGATCTCGATCGCGGTGCGCGTCGACGCCGCCGCGCTCGTGAGCGTCGCGCCGCCGGTCGAGCGCATTCCGGCCGACCTCGTCCTCCCGGCCTGTCCGTGGCTGATCGTCCACGGCAGCGAGGACGAGATCATTCCTCTTGCGGACGTGCAGCGCTGGCATGCGCGGCACGCGGCCGACGCGCGCCTCGCGGTGATCGAGGGGGCGACGCATTTCTTCCACGGCAAGCTCACCGCCCTCGCCGACGAGGTCGCGACGTTCGCCCGGACCGACGCGGGTCTCGGCGTGTAGCGCCGCGGCGGCGAACGGGCGCGAGGCGATGCTGAAAGCGCTGACGGAGCTCCTCGAGCGGACGCTCGGCGGAGCGGCACCCGAGGATTCGGCCGAGAGGCGGCACGCGGTCCGCGTTGCGACCGCGCTGCTCCTGATCGAGGTCGCCCGCGCGGACTTCTCCGAGGACCTCACCGAGCGCGACGAGACGTTCCGCGCGCTCAAAGCGTTCTTCGAGTTGACGGACGCCGAGGCCGAGATGCTGATGGAGGAGGCCGGCCGCGAAGCCGATCGTGCGGCGTCGCTGCACGGCTTCACCCGCCGCTTGCACGAAACGCTCACGGCGGACGAGAAGCTTGCGGTAATCGAGATGCTATGGAGAGTCGCGCTCGCGGATCGCCGCCTCGACAAGCACGAGGACCATCTCGTGCGGAAGATCGCCGACTTGCTGTACGTCTCGCACGCCGACTTGATCAGAATCCGCAATCGGATTCGCGGCGAATTCGTGCGCAGCTAGGAACGCGCGATCAGTCTTCGACGAAAAACTGCTTTCTGAACCTGACCGTGAATCGGCTCGCTTCGTTGATCGGCGTGACGTCCACGGTGAAGATCAAAGTCTCCCCGTCGGAAATCCCCGTCTCGCCGACGTAGTAGACGGCGGTGCCTTCCTTGATTTCCCGGAGCGTGATGCTTCGGAGCTGGCCCGACAGAGTGATGGCCGAGGCGGAGACGCTGCCGGTCACCGGAATGCCCATCGTGCCTTCCGCTTTCTTCAGGATGCTGACGTTCAGCATCGCGCGGTTCTTGCTGCGGACGATGCCGTATTGGCGCGCGATCTCCTGCGTCAGCTGGTCGGTCCTGATCGCGTTGAAGTGCACGACGTAGTCGCCGAAATCCCGCGAGCTCTCGGTGCCGGGCAGCACCGTCGGATCCTGCTCTTGCGCTTCCGCGGTCGATCCCGTCGGCTGCTCGCAGGCCGTGAGAAACGCCAGAGTGCCGAATAGCGGGAGCCATCGTGCGGGATGCATCGCGTTCCGGATCATGCCGACTCTCCTCTAAGCCGCCGGCCCCAATATAAACCCATTCGGCCGACAATCCCAATCGGCCGCCGGCGCGCGGGTGGTCAGCGCAGGAACCAGGGCAGATCGAGGAGCCTGACCACGAACTGGATGACGATCAGCACGAGCAGCGGCGACAGATCGAGCCCCGCGATCGGCGGCACCACGCGTCTGACGGGCCGCAGCACCGGCTCGACGAGATCGCTCAAGATCGAGCCGGCCGGGCTGTAGCGGCCGGGCCCGATCCAGCTCAGGATCACGTAGATGAGGATCGCGAACGTGTAGAACCAGAGCGTGAGATCGATCAGGCGCAGGACGACGAAGTAAACGAACAAACCGACCGGAACCGAGATGCCGACGAGCGCGAGCAGGAGCAGCGTCGCGAGCGCCTCGAGCAGCACGAGCACCGCGAGCGTCGGCAGGTCGATGCCGCGCGCGGAAGGCACGAGGCGCCGCGCCGGAACGACGAGCGGATTCGTGATCCTCACGATCGCCTCGCCGAACGGGTTGAAGAAGTCCGCGCGCGTCCACTGCATGATGAAGCGCAGCAGGTAAGCGAGGAGATAGAGATCCGTCAGCGTCTTGACGAGAAAGATCAGCGCGCTTTGCATGCCGGTCGCGTCGTTCGAGGACCGCGGAAAGATACCACGTCGCCCGTTTCGAGTCGTCGCCGTTGGCGCCCGCTCGGCGAGAAGCAAGTCCCGGACGAGATCGAGCGGGCGTTCACTCCGCGGCGGTCAGGCGGCCGTCGCCGAGCCCGTCGGGCGAAGGCTCGGGACGCGCTGCCCGCCTTCCGAAGATCGACGTGCCGAGGCGCACGAGCGTCGCGCCCGCGGCGATCGCCGCCTCGAAGTCGTCGGACATGCCCATGGACAGATCGGGCAGGGAGAAGCCGGCGTTCTCGAGGTCGTCGCGAAGCTTCGCGAGCCTCGCGAAATAGGTCGACGCCGCGCGCTCGTCGAGCCCGGCCGGCGGAATCGTCATCAGCCCGCGCAGCGCGAGCCGCGGAAGGTGCGCGATCGCCGCGGCGAGCTCGGCCGCCTCCTCGGGCGCGACGCCCGCTTTGCGCGGGTCGCCGAGGTTGACCTGAATCAGGACGTTCAGCGGCGGCGCGTAGAACGGCCGCTGCTCGGCGAGACGCCGCGCGACCCGCTCACGGTCGATCGTGTGCACCCAATGGAACCTTTCCGCGATCGGGCGCGTCTTGTTGGCCTGGATTCGCCCGATGAAGTGCCATACCGTGTCGAGCTCGCGGAGCGAGTCCATCTTCGGCACGGCTTCCTGCACGTAGCTTTCGCCGAAATGACGTTGTCCCGCTCGATACGCGGCTTGCACGGCGTCGGCGGGCTGCTGTTTGCTGACGGCGACGATTGTGACCTCGTCCGCATTTCGGCCCGCGCGCTCCGCGGCTTTGCGGACGCGTTCACGTACGGACGATAGATGCTCCGTGATATCAGTCACGTTTCCCTCTGGCCGCTGCCTATATTATGCAACCTCGTTCGCCCTGATCGGGGAAGGATTCGGCTTCGACTAAGGATCGATATGGCCGCTGTAGATATCGCGCAGCTACTCGCCTTTGCCGTCAAGAACAACGCCTCCGATCTTCATCTGTCCGCAGGCGTTCCCCCGATCATTCGGGTCGACGGGGACGTGAAGCGGATCAATATGCCACCGCTGAAGCACAAAGAAGTGCACAGCATGGTATATGACATCATGAACGACAAGCAGCGGAAGGACTTCGAGGAGTTCCTCGAGACGGACTTCTCGTTCGAGATCCCGAAGCTCGCTCGCTTCCGCGTGAATGCGTTCAACCAGAACCGCGGATGCGCCGCGGTGTTCCGCACGATTCCCTCGCAGATCCAGACGCTCGACGATCTCGGCGCGCCGCGCATCTTCAAGGATATAGCGATGCACCCGCGCGGGCTCGTGCTCGTGACCGGGCCGACGGGATCCGGCAAGTCGACGACGCTTGCCGCGATGATCGACTACATCAACGAGAACAAGCCGAACCACATCATCACGATCGAAGACCCGATCGAGTTCGTGCACGAGAGCAAGCGATCGCTGATCAATCAGCGAGAGGTGCACCGCGACACCCTCGGTTTCAGCGAGGCGCTGCGGTCGGCGTTGCGCGAGGACCCGGACGTCATCCTCGTCGGCGAGATGCGCGACCTCGAGACGATTCGCCTCGCGCTCACCGCCGCCGAGACCGGTCATCTCGTCTTCGGCACGCTGCACACGAGCTCGGCCGCGAAGACGATCGACCGTATCGTCGACGTGTTCCCCGCTGCCGAGAAAGAAATGGTGAGAAGCATGCTCTCCGAGTCGCTGCGCGCCGTCATCTCGCAGACGCTGCTGAAGCGCGTCGGCGGCGGCCGCGTCGCGGCGCACGAGATCATGATCGGCACGCCCGCGATCCGCAACCTCATCCGCGAAGGCAAGGTCGCGCAGATGTACTCGTCGATTCAGACGGGTCAGGCGCAGGGCATGCAGACGCTCGACCAGTGCCTGCAGGAGCTTCTCGCGAAGGGGCTGATCACGAAGGAAGAAGCCCGCTTCAAGGCGGTACACAAGGAGAACTTCTGACACCGGCGACGGCCGGGATCGGGTAGCGGCGGATGGAACGCGATCAAGCAGTCAGGCTCATCCAAAGTCTGCTCAGGAAAATGGTCGAGACCAACGGGTCCGACCTTTTCATCACCGCCGACTTTCCTCCTGCGATCAAGGTCGACGGCACGATCAGGCCGTACGGCGACAAGCCGCTCACTCCCGCGCAGAGCTCGCTGATCGTTCGTTCGATCATGAACGACAAGCAGGCGAAGGAGTTCGACGCGACGAAGGAGTGCAACTTCGCGATCTCGCCGCAAGGCATCGGCCGCTTCCGCGTCAGCGCGTTCATCGCGCAGGGTCAGGTCGGAGCGGTCATCCGGCGCATCGTGACGAAGATCCCGACGTTCGAGGAGCTCGAGCTGCCGCCGCAGCTCAAGGACGTCGCGATGGCGAAGCGCGGCCTGTGTCTCGTCGTCGGCGGCACGGGCTCGGGTAAGTCGACGACGCTCGCCGCGATGATCGGCTACCGCAACGAGAACAGCCGCGGCCACATCATCACGATCGAGGATCCGGTCGAGTTCGTGCACTCGCACCGCGGGTGCGTCGTGACCCATCGCGAGGTCGGCGTAGACACCGACAGCTGGCACAACGCCCTGAAGAACACCCTGCGACAGGCGCCCGACGTCATCATGATCGGCGAGATCCGCGATCGCGAGACGATGGAGTACGGCATCCAGTTCGCGGAGACGGG
>PKRJ01000034.1 GCA_017577365.1 Gammaproteobacteria bacterium
GGTGTACGTGATGTACGGCGGCCGCATCGCCGAGGCGGCGCCCGTCGACCGGCTCTTCACCAGTTGTCGCCGACGAAGCGGCGTTCCGACTCCGCGATCGGCACGTCGTTGATGCTCGCTTCCCTGCGGCGCATCAGGCCGTCGTCGTCGAACTCCCAAAGCTCGTTGCCGTACGACCGGTACCACTGCCCGTTCGCGTCGTGCCACTCGTACTGGAACCTGACGGCGATCCGCCGCTCGTCGAAGGTCCAGAGACTTTTTCGCAAGCGGTAATCGAGCTCGCGTTCCCACTTTCTACGCAGGAACTCCTTGATCTCCGCCCGTCCGTAAAGGAACTCGTCCCGGTTTCGCCATACCGAGTCCTCGCTGTACGCGAGCACGACCCGTTCCGGATCGCGCGTATTCCACGCGTCTTCAGCGGCCTTGACCTTTGCCTTTGCGGCGGCGAGGTCGAACGGCGGCAGCGGCGGTCTCTGTTGCTTCGTCATCCCCAACCCTTTCGTGTTCGAGATAGGGAGTGTCCTCTGGGGGGCCGCCGCCCCAGCGCTCGCGGTGCGCGTCCTCCGCGGCGCCTTGCACCGACGCGTGACGGCGGGAGAGCAGCAAGGTATCGGGAGAGCAGACTTCGGCTCGAATCAGGCCGAGATCGGTAGCCGCGTCGAAGAGACTGGGATACCAACGGTTCCACGCGGGAAAGATCTGCTCGACCCGTTCACGAAGCGTCATTAGCCGAGTCCGGTTTCATCGAGCTTCGAGCCTATACGACGGGGTCCGCCTTGGCAAACGCAGGACGTCGCAGTTTCCTCGGCCGAGGCGAGCCCGGGCGGAGCGGCGCCCGCGCGAGCCGCGCCGAATCTTCCGGGGCAGGGCTTAAGTCCCGGTCCCGAGTCGAGAAAACTTCAGCGCGCCCGCCTTGACCGCCCTCGCCTACCTGCTATGTTGCCCACGCCGTTCCGGGTTGCGAGCCATGCTCTTCGTCGAAATCCTACGCGTCGCGTTCCAGTCGATTCGCGCGAACTTCTTCCGCGCGATTCTCAC
Source organism: Gammaproteobacteria bacterium (assembly GCA_017577365.1). Classification (GTDB taxonomy): domain Bacteria; phylum Pseudomonadota; class Gammaproteobacteria; order Steroidobacterales; family Rariloculaceae; genus ZC4RG20. The sequence continues at coordinate 1,039 of PKRJ01000034.1, forward strand.
GATGCTCGGCATCATCATCGGCGTGGCCGCGGTGATCGCGATGCTCGCGGCCGGCGCGGGCGCGCAGAAGCGAATCGACGAGCAGATCGCGTCGCTCGGCGCCAATATTCTCACGATCAACGCGTCGCGGTTCTTCGCGATGGGCGTCGCGCGCGACCAGATGACGCTGACCACCGACGACGCGCGCGCGCTCGAGGAAGGCGCTCGCTACCTCGACGCGGTCGTCCCCGAGATCCAAGGCCGCGGGCAGCTCAAGCTCGGCAACCGCAACACCAACGTCCGCGTCGTCGGCACGACGGCCCTGCATGCCGAGGTCTTCAACTACGACCTCGCCGCCGGGCGCTTCTTCGTCGCCGAGGAGGATCTGGCGAAGCGGCGCGTGGTCGTGCTCGGCTCCGATATCCCTCGCGATCTCGAAACCGATCCGGCCGCGCTGGTCGGCCGCACGATCTCGCTCAACAACCAGCCGTTCGAGGTCGTCGGCGTGCTGAAGAGCCAAGGCGCCGCGGGCTTCGGCAATCGAGGCCCGGACGCGAGCGCGTTCATCCCGCTGATGACGGCGGAGCACCGCGTATTCGGTCGAGAGGAGGTCGACAACATCAGCGTGCGCGTCGTCGACGGTGTCCCGCTCGAGCGGGCGATGGTCGACATCGAGCGCGTGCTTCGCAAAGAGCATCGTTTGAGGCCCGGGGACCCGAACGATTTCGCGATCGTCGACCGGCGAGACTTTCTCGAGACTCAGCAGGAAGCGCAGCAGACCTTCACGATATTGCTCGCGAGCATCGCCGGCGTCAGCCTGATCGTCGGCGGAATCGGCATCATGAACATCATGCTCGTGAGCGTCACGGAGCGCACGCGCGAGATCGGCATTCGCATGGCGCTCGGCGCGACGCGCGGCAGCATTCTGCTGCAGTTCCTCGTCGAATCGGTCACGCTATGCCTGCTCGGCGGGGCGCTCGGTATCGCGGTCGGCGCGGGAGCGGCGAGGCTGATGTCTCGCGTCGCGGGCTGGGACGTATTCGTCTCCCCCGAATCGGTGAGCCTCGCGTTCGCGTTCAGCGTCGGCGTAGGACTGTTCTTCGGCATCTGGCCTGCGCGCCGCGCGGCACGGCTGAACCCGATCGAAGCGTTGAGATACGAGTAGTTGCGCGGTCGTCGCGCCGATGCGACGAGGTTCACCCTTCGGGTCGACCTCGGTAGAATCTCGCGCGTTTCGGCTCGAACGGCCGTTCGGGAAGTCGTCGAGGCCGAGCGTGTGCCCGGTGTGCAACGGTTTGCTTGTATACGCTCAACGATTATTTCTGCTCGCGCTGCTCGTCCTATCGAGCGGCTGCGTCGCGCACCTGCAACGCGGCCCCGGGCCGGTCGGCGACTACCGCTACACGCCCCCGCTCGACGCGCATCCGTTCTTCGAAACGAACGGCCCGATCGACATCGAGGTTTCCGAGCCGATCGATAGGACGCGCTTCCACGAGATCGTCAACCTGAGGTTCCGCTCGAACGGCACGCACGGCGGCCCGGACGGCATCGTCGAGGCGGTGTACTACCGGAGCCGCTCGCCGGGAGCGAAGAAGCTCGTGATCGTCCTGCCGATCTGGGGCACGAGCACCTATCCGCCGAGTCGCATCTCGCGGGGCTATGCGCGCCGCTCCCGCGGCGATGCGAACATCATCTGGGTGCTCGGCACGTATCCTCTGTTTCCATGGAGCGGGTTGAGCTCGACGGCGACCGAGGAAGAGTTCATCGAGATGGCGCAAGCGAGCGCAGATCGTTATCGATCCGCGGTCGTCGATTTGAGGTCCCTGCTCGACTGGGCGGAGACGCAGCCGAACATCGACTCGTCGCGTATCGCGATGGTCGGGTTCAGCATGAGCGCGCTCGTCACCGCGACGCTGATGGGTAACGATCCGCGCGTATCGGCCGCGGTCCTGATGATGGGGGCCGCCGACTTCGCCGAGATCTTCACGGTGTGCGGCGCGCGGGCCGGCGAGGTGCGCGAGCACGTGCTGACGGAGTTCGGCTGGTCGCTCGAGAGATACCACGACTTCTTCCAAGGCCTCTTCGCGCCGGCCGATCCGATCGGCTATGCCGGCCGTTACGATCCCGACAGGATCTTCATGATCGATGCCGCGTTCGACGACTGCATGCCGCGAAGCGCCCGTGACGCGCTCTGGCACGCGACCGGTCGACCGAAACGGCTGACGCTGCTCTCCCGTCACAAGAGCGGCTTCTACTCGCTGACGCCGCTCGGCCTCAACTTCGTCCGGCGCAAGATCTACGCCTTTCTGGACGAGCACCTCTGAAATCTCCGCCGGACGCGCGAACTGCGCGCCGTTCGCTTGCGGTTTCGCCGCTTTCGAGCGATAGTCGGCACTGCCGAAAAAGGTAAACCTGGCGAAAGCCAGGGGCACAAAGCTTCCGGTCTAAGGGATTTCTGTCCTATGACAGCGGGGTTGCCGGCCAGCGCACCGGGCGCCGTTGTGCGCGTTCGACCGAACGCCGCGCCCTGCGGCCGCACGCCTCGCGTTCGGGGGGAGGCCACGCGGGGATGAGCGCCGTAGCGCTACGCAAGCGATCGAGTCCTTTTGCGGCCTTCGGGCCGTCCTCCATCGTCAGCCCGACGACGCCTACCGAGATCGCGCAGATCCTGACCGATACGAGGCGTTACCCGTCGCCCGTGCGTCCGTTCGGCTCCGGAAGCTCGACGACGCGGTGTGCCACGGCGAACGGCGGCACAGTGATCGATCTCGGCGAGATGAACCGCGTGCTCCGGATCGATCGCGACACCGTCACCGTGCAGCCCGGCATCTCCCTCGCCGAGCTCGCGGAGATCCTGGCCGAGGAAGGCAAAGAGCTCGTCGGCGGATTCGATCTCGCGAACAGGACGGTCGGCGGCGCGGTCTGCGCTGCGGGTCTCGAGGCTTCGATCGCCGGCGACGTCGGGCAATTCGCCGCGCACGCGGTGAAAATCAAAGTCGTGAGCCCGACCGGGCGCAAGCTCGTCGTCGGCGACAGCTCGAAGAGCCTGATCACGCTGCTGCGCTTGAGCTACGGTCTGCTCGGCGTCGTCTACGAGGTCACGCTGCGCATCCGGCCGGTGCGAGGCTTCACGGTCCAGACCGCCCATACCGACTTCAAGGAATTCGCGAAGCTCGGCCCGCGGCTCGCGGTGCCAGGCTCGGGACTCAAGCTCTACCTGCTGCCGTTCCGCGACCATATCTACATGGAGCTGCGGCGGCCCGGCACGAGCTCGGGCGGTGGGAAAAAGCTCGCCTGGCGGCTCAAGGACTGGGCCGTGTACTCGGCGCTTCCCGGCGCCGCTCGATCGATCGCGTTCGCGCTGCCCATTCGCCAGCTTCGATATCCGCTGATCGATAGCCTGAGCGAAGCCGCGCAGACGCTGATCGGCAACCCGTTCGTGCGCAGCGGCAGCAACGCGGTCGAGCAAAGCGGCCGTTTCCGTGCGCTCACCGGAAAGAGCCGCTTCACGTACTGCACGTGGGCGTTCCCGGCGGCGGAGTTCGGCGCCGTCGCGCTCGCCTACAAGCTGTTCTGCAAGGAGCACTACGCTCGCACCGGCTTCCGCTGCGACATGCCGACGATCGCCTTCCGGCTGAACCAGGACAGATCGGCGCTGCTCTCCCCTTCGTTCGACGGCCCGATGATCACGCTGAGCGCGCTGTCGACCCAGATCGACGGCTGGGACGACTTCGTGCTCGACTTCGCCGATTTCGCGGCCAAGCATCGCGGCGTCCCGCTCTTCAACCAGACGCGGAACGTGACGTCCGAGTACGTCTCGAGCCGCTTCGACCGCCGCCTCGCGTTCTTCTCCCGCGTCCGTCGCGAGCTCGACCCGCACGACCGCATGCTGAATCAGTATTTCGCCGCGTACATGAGCTGACGAAGCGCGGCAGCCTCGCCACAAGCTGCCGCGCGAGCGGGCGGGAAGGCGATGCTTCGCTGATGCGCCTCGCGCATCAGCGACGCCTTCCGTGGTGTCGTGGGCATGCGGTCGAGAGACGACCACAGCGTCGAACGTCCCGCGGTCATGGGCCTATCGTGCTTTCCGGGACGCTCGCGCGCAGGGATGCGCGCGCGCGAGCCTACAGGGGCGTACTCGCGGCGGTCCTGGAAAGCACGATAGGCACGTGATCGCGGGACCGCGCTGCCGCCAATCGAAGGGACCGAGATACGAAACCGCGAAACGCGAATGCGGCGCCGAACGCAAAGCCTCCGGCGCCGAAAACCGATCGAAGCGCTAACGGATATACCCGAGACTCTCGAGCTTCACGATGATCCGATGCGCCGCGAGATCCGGCGTGAGCTGCGTCGTATCGATGCGCATCTCCGGATTCTCCGGCACCTCGTACGGATCGTCGATGCCCGTGAACCCCTTGATGATGCCCGCGCGCGCCTTCGCGTAGAGCCCCTTGCGGTCCCGCTCCTCGCATACCTCGAGCGGCGTCGCGACGTGGACCTCGATGAAGCCGCCGTGCGGCTGGATCATCTCGCGCACCTTCCGGCGCGTCTCCGCATACGGCGCGATCGGCGCGCAGATCGCGACGCCGCCGTTCTTCGTGATCTCGCTCGCGACGAAGCCGATACGCAGGATGTTGAGATCGCGATGCTCCTTCGAGAAGCCGAGCTCGCTCGACAGGTGCTTGCGCACGATGTCGCCGTCGAGCAGCGTGACGGGACGGCCGCCCATCTCCATGAGCTTGATCATCAGCGCGTTCGCGATCGTCGACTTGCCTGAGCCCGAAAGGCCGGTGAAGAACACCGTGAAGCCCTGCTTGTGCCGCGGCGGATGCGTCCGGCGGAGCTCCTCGACGACCTCCGGGAACGAGAACCACTCGGGAATGTCGACGCCTTCCTGAAGCCGCCGCCTGAGCTCCGTGCCGGAGAGACTCAGCGTGCGCATGCTCTCGTCGACCTCGTCCTCCGGCATGTACTGCGCCCGGTCCTCGACGTAGACCATGTTCTTGAAGGGCACCATCGTGATGTCGAGCTCTTCCTCGTGCTCCTTCATCAGGCGCTGCGCGTCGTAAGGCCCGTAGAACGGCTTGCCTTGGCTGTCGACGCCCGGCCCGGCGTGGTCGCGGCCGACGATGAAATGCGTGCACCCGTAATTCTTGCGGATGATCGCGTGCCACAGCGCCTCGCGCGGCCCGCCCATGCGCATCGCGAGCGGCAGCAGGCTCAGCATCGTCGTCTGCTCCGGATAATGAGCCAGCACGTGCTCGTAGCACCTGACGCGCGTGAAATGATCGACGTCGCCCGGCTTCGTCATGCCGACGACGGGATGCAGCAACAGATTCGCTTCGACGTCCTTCGCCGCGCGGAACGTGAGCTCGAAATGCGCGCGGTGCATCGGATTGCGCGTCTGGAACGCGACGACCTTGCGCCAGCCGAGCTTCTGGAAACGGTTCCGGACCTCTCGCGGCGTATCGCGGAGATGCTTGAAGTCGTAATGAGTCGGCGCTTCGACGCCGCGCAGCCGTCCGCCGATATAGACCGGATGCGCTTCGTTCATCAGATAGCGCACGCCCGGATGCGCGAGATCGACGGTCTTGAAAACTTCCTTCGCCTCGCGCGTCTTGTCCGGCCGCCAGATGCTCGCGATCTCGAGCGTCGCGATGAGCACGCCTTCCTGGTCACGGAGCGCGATCGTCTCGCCTTCCTTCACCGACGACGCGAACTCCTCGGTCACGTCGAGGGTGATCGGCATCGGCCACAGGACGCCGCTCGCCAAGCGCATCTCGTCGACGACGCGGTCGTAGTCTTCCTCGACCATGAAGCCCTCGAGCGGGGAGAACGCGCCGTTCAGCAGCAGCTCGATATCGCAGAGCTGACGCATGGTCATGTCCCACGAGCGCATGTCGCGCGCCCTGCGCTTCTCCTCGTCGCGCTGCGCGGCCGGCAGGTAGAGATCCTTGAGCTCGCCTCCGTGGGCTTCCTTGAACGCTCCCATGACCCTGTTGCTCCTCGAGATATTCCTTGCGTTTAGAACGATATGCGGCGACGGGCATGCCGAGCATGCCGCCCGTCGCGCCAGTACGTGAGAAAACGGAGGCTTGGAGAGTCGCCTACGCTTCCGCCAGCTGCTGACCCGCCGCGCGAATGCCGGCGGAGTTGATGGCCGGCAGATATTGCGGCGCGTCCTGGCGCGATTTCAAGGACTTTTTGACGATTCCCTCGAGATTCGGCCGTTTCTCCGCCGGCCCTTCGCCCTTGCCGATACCCCCGCCGATCTCGACGATCGTATCGATGCCCTGATCGAGCGCGGTCATCAGACACTCGTACCAAAGCACGGGATTGAAGAGCTGCAGGAACAGTCGCGAGCGAATCGACGCGGCATCGGAATCGTGCAGCTTGCCGGTATAGTTCGACAGCACGCCGATGCGCGGCTCCGCGAACGGCGTCTGCTCGAGCGCGGGTCGAAACTCGAGCGCCGCGCTCACCATCAGATACGTGTGAAATGCACCTTCGGTATTCAGCCGAATCGCTCGTTTACCGGGAAAGCGTTGCCCGAGATCCTCGACGAGCGCATCGAGATCCGCGTCGTCGCCCGCGACGACCGTCTGGTCGGGCAGATTGCAGCCGGCGATGCCGCAGAAATGCCGCCCCGCGAGCGCAGCGGCCGAGTCCACGTCGAGCGTCGTCGCGAGCATGCCGCCGCGGCCGAGCGAGCTCATCAGCTCACCGCGCTTCGCGACGAGCCTGAGCGCGTCCTCGAAGCTCAAGGCTCCGGCCGCGACCAGCGCCGTGTATTCGCCGAGACTATGCCCGGCCGCGAGCACGGGCTCGAACGCATCGCCTGCGACCGTCTTGAGCGCTTCGAAGCATGCGATCTCGTGCGTCAGCAGCGCGGGCTGCGTATAGCGTGTCAAGTTCAGCTCGCCGCGCGGATCGCGGAAGCTCGTCTCGCACATGTCGTAGCCGAGGACTTCGCTCGCGCGCTCATATACTTCTCGAGCAGTAGGAAATTCCTCGACGATATCCGAGCCCATCCCGACGTACTGCGAGCCCTGGCCGGGAAAGACGACGAGAATTTTCCGAGCAGTCACGGCGCAAGCGGTCCTTGGGGCTTACGAAACGGGCGCACAGAATACGCCCGGAGACGCGGGCGCCTCAAGCGGCGCCGTCACCGGCAAGCGCTTCCGCGAGCTGCACCCAGTACGACGCGCCGATCGGCAGGATCTCGTCGTTGAAGTCGTACGACGGGCTGTGAATCGTGCAGCTCCCCTCCCCGTCGCCGTTGCCGATGAAGACGAACGCCCCGGGACGGCGCTCGAGCATCAGCGCGAAGTCTTCCGAAGCGAGAACGGGCTCGGCGCTCGTCTCGACGCGCTCCGCTCCGACGACTCGCGATGCGGCCGATGCGGCGAGCTCGACCGCGCCCGCATCGTTCATCACGGGCGGCACTTCGTGCACGTATTCGAGCTCGGCATGCGCGCCGAGAGATTCGGCGACGCCGCACAAGATCTCGGCGAGCCGAGCCTTGAGCTTCGCGCGTGTATCGGGGTCGAGGGCTCTGAGGGCACCTCCCAGCTCGACCGTATCGGGAATGACGTTGCGCGCGTCGCCGCCTCGGATCTTCGTCACGCTGACGACCGCCGCGTGCCTGGGATCGACGTTCCTGCCGACGATGCTCTGCAGCGCGACGATCGCGTGTGAAGCGGCGACGATCGGATCGACGCCGTGATGCGGCAGCGCGCCGTGCGTGCCACGGCCTACGATCCGAGCGTCGAAGGCATCGATCGACGCCATGATCGGCCCTGGACGCATCGCGAACGTTCCCGCGGGCAATCCCGGCCAATTGTGCATGCCGAACACGCGATCCACCGGGAAGCGCTCGAGGAGCCCCTCGCGGATCATCGCGTCGGCGCCGCCCGCGGCCTCCTCGGCCGGCTGAAAGATGAACCGCACGGTGCCGCGCACGCGGCCTCGCGCGACGAGCGCGCGCGCCGCGGCGAGCAACATCACGGTGTGGCCGTCGTGCCCGCACGCGTGCATCCGCCCGTCGAAGCGCGAGCGATGCGCGAAACGGTTCGCCTCGTGTATCGGCAGCGCGTCCATGTCGGCGCGCAGCCCCACGCTCGGGCCGTCGCCGGCAGCGAGCGTCGCGACGACGCCGGTGCGCGCGAGCCCGACGTCGACGTCGAGACCGAGCTTGCGCAGCTCCGACGCGACGAAGGACGACGTGCGTTTCTCCTCGTACGCGAGCTCCGGATGCGCGTGCAGGTCGCGGCGCCATGCGGTGAGCTCGTCCCGCCAGGCGTCGAGCTCGGGAACGATGCGCGCGATGCCTTCCATGAGCCGGATTCTAGCCCGCGGCGCAGGCGATCGCCGCGATCGGCATCGGGATCACGCGCGAGCCGGCTCGAGCCCGGTGCGAGCGCGCGCGCCCTCCTCCTCGTCGACCGCAAGGAGCAGCGCGAGACCGACGACGAAGAGCACGAGCACGACCGAGACGCCGACGCGCTGCGAGCCCGACCAATCGGTGAGCACGCCGAGCAGGAACGGACCGACGAAGGCCGTGAGCTTGCCGGAGAACGCGAAGAAGCCGAAGAACTCGTTCTCGACCGATTTCGGCACGAAGCGGCCCATCAACGAGCGGCTCGCGGACTGGTTCGGACCGGTGAAGATACCGATGAGGATACCCGCCACCCAGAGCCACGCCTCGCTCGTCGCCGTCATCGCGAGCGTCGTCGCGCCGATCAGGCCGATCAGCGAGACGATGATCGTCCGCTTGCCGCCGATCGCGTCGTCGAGATAGCCCATGAGGATCGCGGCCGCGCCCGCCGCGATATTGATCACGATGCCGAAGATCAGCACCTTCTCGATCGTGAAGCCGAACGTGCCGGCCGCGTAGATGCCGCCGAACGCGAAGATCGTCACGAGGCCGTCGTTGTAGATCAGCCGCGCGATCAGGAAGCGCACCGTCTGCCGGTATCGGCTCACCTCGCGAAACGTCCGCACGATTTGCCTCATGCCGTCCGCGACGACCCGTCCCGCCGGCGAAGCGCGCGAGCGATCTTCCCGCACCCAGAAAAAGAGCGGAAGGCTGAACACGAGGAACCAAACGGCCACGAGCAGATTCGTCGCGCGCACGTTCTCGCCGGCCTCGCGCGAGAAGCCGAACCACGGGTTCTCCGCTTGCACGAAGCCGACGAGCGCGAGCGCGAGCGCGAGCAGGCCGCCGAAATAGCCGACGCCCCAGCCGAGCCCCGAGACGCGGCCGATACGCCCCGCCGGCGCGATATCCGGCAGGAACGCGTTGTAGAACACCGTGCCGAACTCGTAGGCGATGTTCGCGATGACGAAAAGCACGAGCGCCGCGACGACCTGCCCCGGCATCACGCGATAGAGCAGCGCCGTCGCGACGACGCAGACGAGCGTCGAGAGCAGCACGAAGCGCTTGCGGTAGCCGCCGCGGTCGGCGATCGCGCCCAGCACGGGCGACGCGAGCGCGACGACGAGCGCCGTGATCGTGACGCCCCGCGACCACAGCGCGGTGCCGTGAATCGGGTCGTCCGCGATCGCCTGCGTGAAATACGTCGCGTAGACGAAGGTCACGACGAGCGTCGTGAACGGCGAGTTCGCGAAGTCGTAGAGCGCCCACGACCAGATCTCGCGGCGGCGGGCGGTGTCGGCTGATGCCATCGGCGCTTCCCAGCGAGTACGGCCGCGCGACGGTAACACTCGACCGAAACCCCGTTCAAGCCGCCGACCCGGGGCCGTCGACTCCGGGCTGGACGCGTCGCGAGCCTTCTCGTAGCGTCACCCTATGCGCATCGGCGTTCCGAAGGAGACCAAGACGGCCGAGTACCGCGTCGGGCTCACGCCCGCGGCGGTCCGCGAGCTCGCGGCCGCGGGGCATCACGTGCTCGCCGAGACCGACGCGGGCTCGGGCGCGGGCTTCGCGGATTCCGACTATCGCGCCGCCGGTGCCGAGATCGTCGCGTCGGCCGACGCGGTGTTCGCCGAGGCCGAGCTGATCGTCAAGGTCAAGGAGCCGCAGCCCGAGGAGGTCGCACGGCTCGCGCCGCATCACGTGCTGTTCTGCTACCTGCACCTCGCGGCCAATCCGAGCCTCGCGCGCGGGCTCCTCGAGGCCGGATGCGCCGCGATCGCGTACGAGACCGTGGCGTCGCCGGCGGGCGGCCTTCCGCTGCTCGCGCCGATGAGCCGCATCGCGGGGCGGCTCGCAGTGCAAGCGGGCGCGCGCTTTCTCGAGCGCGGCGCAGGCGGCATGGGCGTGCTGCTCGGCGGCGTTCCGGGCGTCGCTCCGGAACGCGTCACGATCGTCGGCGCGGGCGTCGCCGGCACCGGCGCCGTCGAAGCCGCCGTCGGTCTCGGCGCCGACGTCACGGTGCTCGATACCGATATCGACAAGCTCGATCGGCTCGCCGCGCGCTTCGAGCATCGGCTCCGCACCGAGTACTCGACGGCCGACTCGATTGCACGCAACGTCGAGCGCGCGGCGCTCGCGGTCGGCACGGTGCTGATCCCGGGACGCAGCGCGCCGAAGCTCGTCACGGCCGACATGGTGCGCGCGATGCGCCGAGGCTCGGTCGTCGTGGACGTCGCGATCGACCAGGGGGGATGCTTCGCGACGAGCCGACCGACGACGCACGCGGATCCGGTCTACGAGGCATGCGGCGTGCTGCACTACTGCGTCACGAATATCCCCGCCGCGGTGCCGCGCACGGCGACACTCGCGCTCGTGAACGCGACGCTGCCCTATGTTCGAGCGCTCGCCGACCACGGCTTCGAGGAGGCCGTGCGACGCGATCCCGGGCTCGCGAAAGGGCTCAACGTCGCGGCCGGGGTGCTCCGCAACGACGCGGTCGCGGCGGATCTTGCCGGGCTGCTCGGGCCGTAGCGCTACCGTTGCGCCGCCAGCGCGTCCTCTCGGCGCGCCTCAAATCGCGGAAGGAAGCAGCGGCCGATGGCCGAAACGGCGGCGCCACCGCTCTAGCGCTTCCGGATTGCACACGTTCTCCGGAACCTCGGATCGCAGCGCCGCGAGAACCGCGTCGGTCGCCCACGGAATCGCGGCCTTGAGCGTCCCGCCCTGGTTCGCCGCGACCATGTGCGGGCTCAGGATCACCTTGTCGCCGAGCGCGAGGATCCGCGCGCCGGGCGGAGGCGGCTCCTCGGAGAAGACGTCGAGCGCCGCACCGGCGAGGCGGCCGCCCTCGAGCGCGTCGCAAAGCGCGTCGAGGTCGACGATCGCGCCGCGCGCCGTATTGATCAGGAGCGCGTGCGGCTTCATCGACGCGAGCGCGTTCGCGTCGATCATGCCGCGCGTCTCGGCCGTCAGGCTCGCGTGGATCGTCACGACGTCGGATTCCCGTAGCAGCGTGTGCAGATCCGTGCGCGTGACGCCGAGCTCGACGAACCGCGCTTCGTCGACGTAGGGGTCGGTCGCGAGGAGCCGCACGCCCCAGGGACCGAGCAGCCGCGCGACACGCGAGCCGGCGCGTCCCAGGCCGATGATGCCGATCGTGAGCCCCGGATAGCCGTCCGCACGCCTGCCGACATAGACCCCCTCGAGCCCCTTGTCGCGCCAGCCCCCGGCCTTAACGTGCCGGTCGCGCGGTCCCACCCGTTTCAAGAACGCGAGCATCAGCGCGATCGTGCCCTCGGCGACGCCGCCCCAGTTGGCCTCGGTGGGGCAATGCGTCACGAGGATGCCGAGCGCGGTCGCGGCGTCGAGATCGACGTCGTCGATGCCGATCGTGTACTTCGCGACGATGCGAAGCTCCGGAAACGACTCGAGGATCTCGCGATCGATGAGGCCGCCGCGGAACGTCGCGCCGACGAGCGCCGCGGCATCCGGCGCGGCGGCGAGCAATCGCGCACGATCGAGATCGAGCTCCTCGGCGACGACCGTGCAGCCCGCGTCGGCGAGCCGGCGATGCGACTCGCCGCTCTCGTCGACGGGCCGGTAGATCAGGACCTTCGGGCGGCCGTGCGGAGTCATCTCGTTCGTTCGACCGTTCTCGTCGCGCAAGGGCGCCGTGCGAAACCTCACGCGCTTCCGTTCGCGACCTCGTAAATCTCGACGGCGCCGTCGAAGATCATCCTGAGCGCCACGTAGAGGATCAACGCGAGACCGACGTAGCCGATCCAATGATGACGGTTGAGCAGCCGCGCCACGAGCACCGCCGCGAACGCCATCAGCGCGACGGACAGCGCGAGCCCGAAGACGAGCACCCACGCGTGCTCGCGCGCGACGCCCGCGACGGCGAGCACGTTGTCGAGCGACATCGAGACGTCGGCGACGATGATCTGCGTCGCGGCCTGCCGCATCGTCTTCGCCGGCGGGCGCGCGGCCAATGCCTCGTCCATCGACGCGGGATCCGACGCGTGACCGCGAAGCTTGCGCTCGTGGCGCGCCGCCTGCAGCTCGCGCCAAAGCTTCCAGGACACCCACAGCAGCAACAGCCCGCCGGCGAGCAACAATCCGATCACCTGCAGAAGCTGCACGGTGATCGACGCGAAAAGGATGCGCAGCAGCGTCGCCGCCGCGATGCCGATGACCATCGCGCGTGCCCGCTGCTCCCGCGGCAGCCCGGCGACGGCCATGCCGATGACCACGGCGTTGTCGCCGGCCAAGACCAGATCGACGAGGATGACCTGCACGAAGGCGGTCAGCTCGGACAGCGAGATCCAATCCATCGGTGCTCCGGGACGCAACGGGCGGAGGGGGCCGGCCGACGCCGGCGTCGGCAAGTCTAACGTGCCGACGGGCGGCGCGCAGCGAAAAAGCGACAGCGCGCCGTACGATTTGCGTGGCCTTCCATGGATCGGCCATGATAGCTTGTTCGTTCGTTAGTCGGCGTAATGCAACGGACTCGAAAGTTCATGAGCAAGATCTCGCCTCGTTACGCACTGCCGGCCGCGATATGCGCGGCGCTGTCGTTGACCGCCCAAGCCCAGGAGCGCAACGGGATCGGACTGCCCCGACCCGCGCTGCCGCCGCTCGAGGAGATCATCGTCCGGTCGACGCGTCTCGAGACGACCCTCGATCAGGTCCCCGCGGCCGTCAGCGTCGTGTCGAAAGACGACATCCAGCTCGCCCGTCAGCAGCTCGGGCTCGACGAGTCGCTGTCGCGCGTGCCGGGTCTCTTCATGCAAAACCGGTTCAATTTCGCGCAGGACCTGCGCGTGTCGATCCGCGGCTTCGGGGCCCGCGCGAATTTCGGCATCCGCGGCGTGAAGATCCTCGTCGACGGCATCCCGGAGACCTTGCCGGACGGCCAGGGCTCGGTCGACAGCCTCGATCTCGGCGCGACGGAGCAGATCGAGGTCATCCGCGGCCCGAGCTCCTCGCTGTACGGCAACGCGTCGGGCGGCGTGATCAGCCTGACGACCGAGCCGCCGCCGAGCGAGCCGTTCGCGGAAGTTCACGCGTCGGCCGGCGGATACGGCTATCAGCGCTTGCAGCTCAAGGCGGGCGGCGCTGGGGAGCGCGTCGGCTACCTCTTGAACGCATCGAACACGCAATACGACGGTTATCGCGAGCTCAGCCGCTTCGAGAACCGGCAGCTCACGGGCCGTTTCACGATCGATCTCGACAACGATCGCGAGCTGCTCGCGGTCGTGAACCTCACGGATCAGCCCGTCTCGGACGACCCGGGCGGTTTGACCGCGGAGCTCGCGGCGACGAATCCGCGTGCGGCGTGGCCGTCGCACGTGACGTTCCGCGCAGGGGAAGCGCTCGATCAGCAGCGCATCGGCTTCGTGTACTCGATGCCGCTCGGCACGAATCAGACGCTGTCCGTGCGCAACTACTACGTCTGGCGCGACTTCGAGAACAGCTTGCCGTTCACGAATGGCGGCATCGTGACCTTCGAGCGGTTCTACGCGGGCGGCGGCGTGAGCTATACGTACGACGGTTTCTGGCTCGATCGGCCGAACCGCCTCGTGGTCGGCATCGATTACGACAATCAGGACGACGACCGTCGCAGGTTCAACAACGTCGCCGGCACGCGCGGCGCGATGACGTTCGATCAGAACGAGAACGTCAGCAGCATCGGGCTGTTCATCCAGAACGAGCTCTCGATCACCGAGAAGCTGCTGCTGACGATGGGGCTTCGCGTCGACGAGGTCGAGTTCGACGTGACCGACCGCTTCCTGTCGGACGGCGACGATTCGGGAAGCCGGAAGCTCGACGGCACGAGCCCGATGGTCGGGCTGACCTACATCGTCTCGCCCAACCTGAGCACGTACGCGACGTTCTCGACCGCGTTCGAGACGCCGTCGACGACGGAGTTCGCGAACCCGACGGGCGGCGGCGGATTCAATCCGCTGCTCGATCCGCAGGAGGCCAAGAACTTCGAGGTGGGCATCCGCGGCCTCTTGGCCGGCCGGCACCGCTACGACCTCGCGCTGTTCTCGATCGACGTCGACGACGAGCTCATGCCGTTCACGCTGCCCGAGACGCCGGGGCGCGTGTACTACCAGAACGCGGGGCGCTCGAGCCGCCGCGGGCTCGAGCTCTCGTTCGTGACGCAGCCGCTCGACGGCCTGCAGGCGACGTTCGCCTACACGTACTCGGATTTCGAGTTCGACCGCTTCGCGGATCAGAACGGCGTCTACGACGGCAACGTGATCCCGGGCACGGCCGAGCACCTGCTATTCGGCGAGCTCAGCTGGTGGCATCCGCGCGGCTGGTTCGCCTCCTTCGACGCGATCTACGTCGACGATCAGTTCGCGAACAACGCGAACACCGTCGTCAACGATTCGTACACGGTGGCGAACCTGAGGCTCGGCTACGAGAAAAGGACCGGCTCGTTGATCGTGATGCCGTATGTCGGCGTGCAAAACCTGTTCGACGAGTCGTACAACGCGAACCTGAGGATCAACGACGCGAACCTGAGGTTCTTCGAGCCCGGCCCGCGGCGAAGCGCGTACGCGGGCGTCTCCGTGAACTGGCGGTATTGAGCGCGTCCCGCGGAGAGCCCGCTCGCGCGGGCTCTCCGCGCCGCCGCACGCGACGCTCAGTAGCGAATGACCGTGCGGATGCTCTTCCCTTCGTGCATGAGATCGAAGGCCTTGTTGATGTCCTCGAGGCCCATCTCGTGCGTGATGAAGGGATCGATCTTGATCTCGCCGCGCATGTACTGCTCGACCATGCCCGGCAACTGGGTGCGTCCCTTCACGCCGCCGAACGCGCTGCCGCGCCACACGCGTCCCGTGACGAGCTGGAACGGCCGCGTGCAGATCTCCTGACCCGCGCCGGCGACGCCGATGATCGTCGACTCGCCCCATCCCTTGTGGCAGCACTCGAGCGCGGCGCGCATCAGCTTGACGTTGCCGACCGCCTCGAACGAGTAATCGACGCCGCCGTCGGTCATGTCGATGATGACCTCCTGGATCGGCCGGTCGTAGTCCTTCGGGTTCACGAAATCGGTCGCGCCCATCTGCCGCGCGATCTCTTCCTTCTCGGGATTGATGTCGATCGCGATAATGCGCGACGCCTTCGCCATCACCGCGCCCTGGATCACCGAAAGCCCCACGCCGCCGAGGCCGAACACCGCGACGGTCGAGCCGGGCTGCACCTTGGCGGTGTTCAGCACCGCGCCGATGCCGGTCGTGATGCCGCAGCCGAGCAGACACACCTTCTCGAGCGGCGCCTCCTTGTTGATCTTCGCGACCGAGATCTCCGGCAGCACCGTGTATTCCGAGAACGTCGACGTTCCCATGAAGTGATGCACGCGCTTACCCTTGACGGAGAAGCGCGTCGTGCCGTCCGGCATCAGACCCTGCCCCTGCGTGACGCGGATCTTCTGGCAGAGATTCGTCTTGCCCGATTTGCAGAACTTGCACTCGCGGCACTCGGGCGTGTAGAGAGGAATCACGTGATCGCCGGGCCTCACGCTCGTCACGCCCTCGCCGACCTCCTCGACGACGCCGCCGCCCTCGTGGCCGAGAATCGCCGGGAACACGCCTTCCGGATCGTCGCCCGACAGCGTGAAGGCATCGGTGTGGCAGACGCCCGTCGCGACGATCCGCACGAGCACCTCGCCGGCTTTCGGCCCCTCGACGTCCACCTCTTCGATGGACAACGGCTTCCCCGCTTCCCATGCAACCGCCGCTTTCGCTTTCATCGATCGCTTCCTCTCGGTTGACGTTGTAATTGTGGGTTAGCCATTGTATGAAAGTGCCCGCTTCGCTGTCGCCCCCGCCGAATACCCCATGACGCTTTATCTCGGAGTCGGTTCGAATCTCGGTGATCGCCGCGCGCATATCGCTCGCGCGCTCGAAGCCTTGCCCGCCGCGGGGATCGACGTCGTCGCGGTCTCGCCGCTGGTCGAGACGCCGGCGCTCCTGCCCGAAGGCGCCCCGCCCGAATGGAATCGGCCGTTCCTGAACGCCGCGATCCGCTGTCGCACGTCGCTCGGTCCGGAAGCGGCGCTCGACCGACTGAAAGCGATCGAGGCCGAAGCCGGCCGCGACGCGAGCGCGCGTTGGGCGCCGCGCCCGATCGATCTCGACATCCTGCTTTGGGGCGACGAGCGGGTCCGCACCGAGCGGCTGACCGTGCCGCACCCTGGAATCGCGGAACGAAGCTTCGTGCTGACGCCGCTCGTCGCGCTCGACCCGACCCTCGTCGTGCCCGGGCTCGGCAAGACGGTGCTCGAGCTCTCGAGGGCGCTGGCCCGCCCGATCCCGCTGTGGATGGGCATCGTGAACGTCACCCCGGACTCGTTCTCGGACGGCGGCGAGGCGACGACGTGGGACGCCGTCGAGCGCAAGGTCGACGCAATGATCGAAGCCGGCGTGCAGATCCTCGACATCGGCGCGGAGTCGACCCGTCCCGGAGCGACGCCGCTATCGTCTGACGAGGAATGGGCGAGGCTCGCGCCGATCCTCGAGCGGCTCGTGGACAAGCTCGCGAAGGTGCCGCTCGCGCCGAGGATCAGTATCGATACCTATCACGCCGACGTGGCGCGCCGAGCGCTCGATCTCGGCGCCGCGATCATCAACGACGTCGGAGGATTGACGTCGCCCGCGATGCTCGAGGTCGCGGCGGCATCGGACGCGGACTTCGTCGCGATGCACAGCCTCACGATCCCGGCGGATCGCGCGGTCACGCTGCCTCCGGACCGCGATCCGGTCGACGAGCTCTTGCGCTGGCTCGACGAGCGGCGCGAGACCTGGCGAGCCGCGGGGATAGAAGAGAAGCGCATCGTCTTCGACCCGGGCATCGGCTTCGGAAAGAACCCGCTGCAATCGCTCGAGATCCTGCGCAACGTTCGCCGCTTCCACGGCACGGGCTTCCGCGTCCTCATCGGGCACTCACGCAAGTCGTTCATGAGCGGGCTCACGCGGCAAGACGTCGCCGAGCGCGATCTGTTCACGCTCGGCGCGTCGCTGCAGCTCTGCGCGCAGGGCGTCGAGGTGATTCGCGTGCACGATCCCGTGGCGCACATCGGCGCGTATCGCGGCTGGGCGCATCTCTTGCCGATGCGCTGAAGAGCCTCCGCGTTCAGGTGAACGACGGCGCGCCGAGCACCGCGAGCAGCGCGGTGGCCTTGTCGAGCCCTTCCTGGTATTCGGCTTCCGCGACGGAATCCCACACGACGCCGCCGCCGGCCCATGCGAAGAGCCGATCTGCGCGCCGGACCAGCGTGCGGATCGCGATGTTCAGGTCCATGTCGCCGTCGAAGCCGACGTAGCCGATGCACCCGCAATAGACGCCGCGCCGCTCCGGCTCGAGCGCCTCGATGATCTCCATCGCGCGAACCTTCGGCGCGCCCGTGATCGAGCCGCCGGGAAACGCGGCGCGCACGAGGTCGAGCGGGTGCCGGTCCGCGCGCAGGCGGCCGACGACCGTGCTCACGAGATGATGCACGTTCGCGAAGCTTTCGACATCGAACAGCTTCTCGACGGCCACGCTGCCCGCCTCGCAAACCCTGCCGAGATCGTTGCGCAGGAGATCCACGATCATCACGTTTTCCGCACGATCCTTCGCGCTCGCGCGGAGCTCGGCCGCGAGCGCGGCGTCGCGCTCGGGATCCGCCGAGCGCGGCCGCGTGCCCTTGATCGGCTTCGTCTCGACGCGCCGGCCCGTGACCTTGAGGAACCGCTCCGGCGACGACGACAGCACGTCGAGCTCCGGCAGGCCGAGATACGCCGAGAACGGCGCGGGACTCAGCCGCCGAAGCTGCAAGTACGCGGGCCACGACGGCCCCGTGACATCGGCGTCGAAGCGGCGCGTGAGATTCACCTGATAGCAGTCGCCGGCGCGGATATGCGCCTTGACCCGCTCGAACGCCGCGCGGTAACTCTCGGCGTCGAAGCTCGAGCGGACGCTCGAGGTCACGGCGAAACCGCCGATGGCGCGCTCCGGCGCCTCCGCCGGCGAAAGCCGCTCGACGAGGCGATCCCATTCGTAGAACGTCCGCTCGTCGCGTCCGGCGCCGACGAGCCACGCGCGCCGCTCGGCGTGGTCGACGATCACCGCCCAGTCGTAGAGGCCTATCGCGGCGTCCGGAACGCCGACGTCGTCCCGAGCGATCACCGGCAGGCGTTCGAAGCGGCGTCCGAGATCGTACGCGAAATAGCCGATCGCGCCGCCGGCGAAAGGCAGATGTCGAGGCAGCTCGACGGGGCGCGGCGACGGCGCTCCGAGCAGCCGCGCGAGCAGCGCGAGCGGATCGTCCTGCGAGCGTTCGACGCCGCGGCGCGTCCGGATCTCGGTCTCGTCGCCGCGCGTCGTGAGCGTCGCGTACGGCTCGGCCGCGAGGATATCGAACCGCCCTATCTCGCCGCCGAACCGGCCGCTGTCGAGGAAGACGTGCCACGGGCTGTCGAGCAGCGCGGCGAAGCGGCGCGAGGAATCCTCGTGGTATTCGATCTCGGTGATGCGTGGCAAGACGGCCTCCAGGCGCGTCCGGCGGCCGCGAGCGGGCGCGCCGTCAGAGCACTCGTTCCGGACGCGAATAGATGTTGAATCTATCTCGCTTCAGGAAGCCGACGAGCGTGATACCGAACTCTTTCGCGAGCTCGACCGCGAGCGACGACGGCGCGCCGACTGCCGCGAGCAGCGGGCAGCCGGCCATCATCGCTTTCTGCATCAGCTCGAAGCTCGCGCGGCCGCTGACGACGATGCCGTGCTCGGCGAGCGGCAGCGCTCCGGCCATGAATCGATTCCCGATGAGCTTGTCGAGCGCGTTGTGGCGGCCGACGTCCTCGCGCACGAGCACGATGCGCCCGTTGCGGTCGAACAGCCCGGACGCGTGCAGGCCTCCGGTCCGATCGAAGACAGCCTGCTCTCTGCGCAGCGCCTCGGGCAAGCCGGCCAACGCGTCGCGCCCGATCGTGAACGGCACGCTCGCGATGTCGTAGCGGCTCTGCACCTTCACCGCTTCGAGCGACGACTTCCCGCAGACGCCGCAGCTCGACGACGTGTAGAAGTGACGCTCGAGCCGATCGAGATCGACCGGAACCCCTTGCGCGATCTCGACGCGCACGACGTTGACCAGCCCGTCGGCCGCCGGCGGACCGCAAGGGCCGACCGACGCGATGTCGCTCGGCGTGCGAACGATGCCCTCGGTATACAGGAACCCGACGGCGAGCTCGAGGTCCTTGCCGGGCGTGCGCATCGTAACGGAGATGCTGCGCTCCCGGTGCTCGTCGCCGACGAAGTAGCCGAGCCGGATCTCGAGCGGCTCCTCGGTCGCGACGACGTCGTCGTCGACGCGCGCGTCCGCGTCGGCCTGCGTGTCGACGCGCCGAATCTCGAACTGCCGCATGCTGTGGCGGCGCAGGGCGTCGTCCAGATTGGCCGCCATGTGATCCGTCTCGTGCGCGTTCCGCGGTCAGGCCGTGGCTTGCTGCTGCTCCTCAGCGAGCCGCGCTACGGCTTGCGCCGCGATGAACGACAGCTCGATGACCTCCTCGCCGTTGCTGCCCTGCCGATAGTGCTCGACGATCTGCCGACGCATCGCGGGCGTCCAGAAGCGTTTGAGATGGTCGACCGTGCCGTCGATCGCCCTCTGCGGGTTCTTGCCGTCGTCGAGATTCGCTGCGATCTGGTTCGCCATTCTCACCAGCTTGTTCACGTCCATAGCCGATGCAACGTCTCCGTCAGCCGACCGCTTCCTCCGAACCCGCGCGCGCCTTGCGCAGAAACTCGAGCTGCTGCTCGGTGAACGACTGGAAGCGCTGCTGCCAGTCGGAAAGCTTCTCCACCTTGTACGCCTGCACGGCGGTGACCTTGTACTCGGGGCAGTTCGTCGCCCAGTCCGAGTTGTCCGTCGTCACGACGTTCGCGCCGGACTCCGGATGGTGGAACGTCGTGTAGACGACGCCCGGCATGACGCGCTCGGTGACCAGCGCGCGCAGCACGGTCTCGCCGGCGCGGCTCTTAAGGCCGACCCAGTCGCCGGTCTGGATGCCGCGCTGCTCCGCGTCGTGCGGATGAATCTCGAGCACGTCCTCGCTGTGCCACGCGACGTTCGCGGTGCGCCGCGTCTGCGCGCCGACGTTGTACTGGCTCAAGATTCGGCCCGTCGTCAGCAGCAGCGGGTACTTCGAGTTCGTACGCTCGTCCGTCGGCACGTACGGCGTCACGCGGAACAGGCCCTTGCCGCGCACGAACTCCTCGACGTGCATCGTCGGCGTGCCTTGCGGCGCCTTCTCGTTGCACGGCCACTGGATGCTGCCGAGCTCATCGAGCTTCTCGTAGCTCACGCCGGCGAAGGTCGGCGTGAGCCGCGCGATCTCTTCCATGATCTCGCGCGGGTGCGAGTAGCTCATCGGGTAGCCCATCGCGTTCGCCAAGAGCTGCGTGACTTCCCAGTCCTCGTAGCCCGCGAGCGGCTTCATGACCTTGCGCACGCGCGAGATGCGCCGTTCGGCGTTCGTGAACGTGCCGTTCTTCTCCAGGAACGACGAGCCCGGCAGGAAGACGTGGGCGAATTTCGCCGTCTCGTTCAGGAAAAGATCCTGCACGACCATGCACTCGAGCGACGACAACGCCTTCGCGACGTGGTTCAAGTCCGGATCCGACTGCGCGACGTCCTCGCCTTGCACGTACAAGCCCTTGAACGTGCCCGCGATCGCCGCGTCGAACATGTTGGGGATGCGGAGCCCCGGCTCGGGATCGATCGTCACGTTCCAATCCTGCTCGAAGAGCTTGCGCACGTTCGGATCGGAGACGTGCCGGTAACCCGGCAGCTCGTGCGGGAACGAGCCCATGTCGCACGAGCCCTGCACGTTGTTCTGCCCCCGGAGCGGGTTCACGCCGACGCCCTCGCGGCCGAGATTGCCGGTGCACATCGCGAGGTTCGCGATCGCCATGACCGCGGTCGAGCCCTGGCTGTGCTCCGACACGCCGAGGCCGTAGTAGATCGCCGCGTTCGGCGCCGACGCGTAGAGCCGCGCGGCGCCGCGAATCGTCTCCGCGGGAACGCCGGACTCCTTCTCGACGGCCTCCGGCGAGTTCCGCTCCTCGAGGATGAACGCGCGCCAATCCTCGTACGCGTCGCGCTCGCAGCGGGCCGCGATGAACTCCTTGTCCTCGAGCCCTTCGGAGATGATCACGTGCGCCATCGCGTTCAGCACGGCGACGTTCGTGCCGGGACGAAGCGCGAGGTGGTAATCGGCCTCGATGTGCGGCGAGCGCACGAGATCCGTCGCGCGCGGATCGACGACGATCAGCTTCGCGCCCTGACGCACGCGCCGCTTCAGCTGGCTCGCGAAGACAGGGTGCGCGTCCGGCGGGTTCGCGCCGATCACCATGATCACGTCGGCCTTCATCACCGAGTCGAACGCCTGCGTGCCGGCCGACTCGCCGAGCGTCGTCTTGAGCCCGTAGCCGGTCGGCGAATGGCAGACGCGCGCGCAGGTATCGACGTTGTTGTTGCCGAACGCCGCGCGCACGAGCTTCTGCACGAGATAGGTCTCCTCGTTCGTGCAGCGCGACGACGTGATGCCGCCGATCGCGTGCCGCCCGTACTTCGCCTGGATCTCCTTGAACTTCTTCGCGGTGAACGAGATCGCCTCCTCCCACGACACCTCTTTCCACGGCTCGTGGATGGAGTTGCGGATCATCGGCTTCGTGATGCGGTCCTTGTGCGTCGCGTAGCCGAACGCGAAGCGGCCCTTCACGCACGAGTGGCCGTGGTTCGCGTGACCGTCCTTGTTCGGGACCATCTTCACGACCTGCTCGCCTTTCATCTCGGCGCGGAACGAGCAGCCGACGCCGCAGTAAGCGCAGGTCGTGACCACGTAATGCTCGGGCTGGCCGAGCTCGATCAGCGACTTCTCGGTCAGCGTCGCGGTCGGGCACGCCTGGACGCAGGCGCCGCACGACACGCATTCGGAATCGAGGAACGGCTGGTTCTGGCTCGCGGCGACCTTCGACGCGAAGCCGCGGCCGTCGATCGTGAGCGCGAACGTGCCCTGGATCTCCTCGCACGCGCGAACGCAGCGCGAGCACACGATGCACTTCGTCGGATCGAACGTGAAGTACGGATTGCTTTCGTCCTTCTTCGCGCCGAAATGATTCGCGCCGTCGTAGCCGTAGCGCACCTCGCGCAAGCCGACCGCGCCCGCCATGTCCTGCAGCTCGCAGTCGCCGTTCGTCGGGCACGTGAGACAGTCGAGCGGATGATCGGAGATGTAGAGCTCCATCACGTTGCGGCGCACGTCCGCGAGTCGCTTCGACTGCGTCGTGACGACCATGCCCTCGCGGACCTCGGTCGTGCACGAGGCCGGCAGGCCCTTCGCGCCCTGGATCTCGACGAGACACAGACGGCACGAGCCGAACGGCTCGAGGCTGTCGGTCGCGCAGAGCTTCGGGATATTGATGCCGGCCTCGGCCGCGGCGCGCAGCACCGTCGTGCCTTCGGGCACGGTCACGGTTACGCTGTCGATCGTCAACGTGACTTGACGCTGCGATTCACGCTTGGGCGTGCCGAAATCTCGGGCCCGCCGGTACGGCTGGAATGCTGCACTCATGCTACCTCTCCCACGGCGCGCTGCTTGGGACCGCGCGCACTCAATGCCTCGGGGAAGTGGTCCAGGATGCTCATCACGGGATACGGCGCCATGCCGCCGAGGGCACACAGCGAGCCCGCGACCATCGTGTCGCATAGCTCACGCAGCAGCGTGAGATTCGCCTCTTCGTTGACGCCGGCGAGAATGCGATCGATGACCTCGACGCCGCGCACTGCGCCGATGCGGCACGGCGTGCACTTACCGCACGACTCGATCGCGCAGAACTCCATCGCGAAGCGCGCCTGCTGCCCGAGATCGACCGTATCGTCGAAGACGACGACGCCGCCGTGGCCGATCATCGCGCCGAACGCGGCGAAAGCCTCGTAATCGAGCGGCGTGTCGAACTTCGACGGATGGATGTACGCGCCGAGCGGGCCGCCGACTTGGACCGTGCGGATCGGCCTGCCCGTCGCCGTGCCGCCGCCGAACTCCTCGAGCAGCTCGCGCAGAGTGTGACCGAACGCGATCTCCACGAGGCCGCCGCGCTTCACGTTTCCGGCGAGCTGCACGGTGAGCGTGCCTCGCGAGCGCCCGACGCCGAAGTCCTTGTAGAACTCCGCACCCTTGTCGAGGATGATCGGCACGGTCGCGAGCGAGATCACGTTGTTGACGACCGTCGGCTTGCCGAACAGGCCCTTGATCGCCGGCAGCGGCGGACGGAAGCGCACCATGCCGCGCTTGCCTTCGAGGCTCTCGAGCAGCGCCGTCTCCTCGCCGCAGATGTACGCCCCGGCCGCCTCGCGCACCTCGAGGTGGAACGCGCGCCCGCTGCCCAGGACATTCGCGCCGAGACAACCCGCGGCCTCGGCACGCGCGATCGCCTCGCGCATCGTGCGGATCGCCTGCGGGTATTCCGCGCGAATGTAGACGTAGCCCATCGTCGCGCCGACCGCGAGCCCGGCGATCGTCATGCCTTCGATCAGCACGTACGGATCGCATTCCATGATCATGCGATCGGCGAACGTGCCGGAATCGCCCTCGTCCGCGTTGCAGACGACGTACTTCTGGTCGGCCTGCGTATCGAGGACCGTCTTCCACTTGATGCCGGTCGGGAACGCCGCGCCGCCGCGCCCGCGCAGACCCGACTCCGTCACGATCTCGACGATCTTCGCGCCGTCGAGCTTCACGGCGTTCTCGAGCCCGCGGAAACCGCCGTGCGCACGATAATCGTCGATCGACAACGGATCGATCAGGCCGACGCGAGCGAAAGTCAGCCGGTTCTGCTTCGCGAGATACGGGATCGCGTCCGTCTCGCCGAGCGCGAGCGGATGCGCGCCGCCTTCGTGGAAATTCTCGTCGAAGAGCCCCGCCACGTCGGCCGCGCTCACCGGCCCGTAGGCGAGCCGGCGCCCGCCGACCTCGACCTCCACGAGCGGCTCGAGCCAATGGAGCCCGCGCGAGCCGTTCCTCACGATCTCGATCTCGACGCCGCGGCGCGCGGCCTCGTCGGCGATGGCCGCCGCGACCCGATCCGCGCCGACGGAGCGCGCCGTCGTATCGGACGGGACGTAGATTCTGGTGCGCTTGCTCGCCATGACCTTATCGAACCTCGGCCAACAGCTGATCCAGCCGCTCCGGCGTCACGCGTCCGTGCACGTCCTCGTCGAGCATCACGGCCGGCGAGCACGCGCAATTGCCGAGGCAATACACCGGCTCGAGCGTGAGGCGCCCATCGGACGTGGTCTCGTGGAAATCGACCTTCAGCGTCTCTTTCACGTGGCGCTCGAGCTCGCGCGCGCCCATCGACTGACACGCTTCGGCGCGGCAAAGGTAGAGCGTGTGCTTGCCCGGCGGACGCGTGCGGAAGAAGTGGTAGAACGTCACGACGCCGTGCACCTCGGCACGGGAGAGATTCAGCACGTTCGCGACGATCGGCACGGCCGATTCGGGCACGTAGCCGAGCTCATCCTGGATCGCGTGCAGAATGGGCAGCAATGCGCCGGGACGGCCGGCATTCGCCTCGGCCAGGGCCCGGATCGTCGCCTCGATCGTTGCGGATCGCGGTTCCACCTTCGCCATTACCTCGGTCGTTGCTCGATCGCTTCCCCCATGGTACCACCGAGGTCTCGGGCGAGCCTGGAAGTCAGGCTAACAGGTTCCCTGCGCGGGATTCGGGAACAAGTCCGACTGATCCTCTCCTTCGCGCGGCGTCAGGCACTCGAAATCCTTCTCGACGAGGATCTTGAGCGTCTCTCCGTCGCCGATCGGCTGCTCGCCCCGAATCGAGACCTCGTCCGGCCGGGTCCAGCGCTCGACGGCCGCCTTCGGCAGCGTCACCGTGAGCACGCCGTCCTCGAGCTCCGCGGAAATTCGCCCGTCGGCGGCGACGCGCACCCGGTAGACGAGCCCTACGTCCGGCGCGAAGCGGACCGCATCCTCGGCAAGCCCTTCCTCGGCGATCCGCTTGAGCTCGCTCTGCGAGACACGAATCCGCACGGAATTACCGCGAATTCGAAGCTTCATGACATCCCTGCAAAAGTACTCGTCGTTATTCTAGCCCACCGGCCCCGTGAAAAGCCGGAAAGTCAGGTTTTCGATCTAACTAGGTGATTCTAAAGCGGCTGCCCTATAATCGGCCGCGTGGGACCACTTTAGCCGCATTTGAGAATCACCTTCATCGCTCGCCGCGGCTTCGAGCATCGGGGTAATTTGATGAAAATCCAAGTCGGGATCAGTGGTTTTGCGGTCTACGTGCCGCCTTATCGGGTCGATCTGGAGGAGTGGTGCCGCTGGACGGGCTCCTCGTGGGACAAGACCCGCGCGGTCGTCGGCCGCAGCTTCAGGATGCGCGGTCCCGAGCAAAGCGTTTACACGATGGCCGCGACGGCCGTGATGCGCCTGATCGACCAGTACGACATCGATCCCGAGCGCATCGGCTTTCTCGGCCTCGGAACCGAATCGAGCACGGACAACTCCGCGGGCGCGGTGATCGTCAAGGGAATGCTCGACGACGGCCTGCGCCAGACCGGCCGGCCGCCCGTGAACCGTTATTGTGAAGTTCCCGAGGTCAAGCACGCGTGCCTCGGCGGCGTCTACGCGCTGAAGCACGCCCTTCGCTACCTCGCGCTCGAGAGCAAGGACCGCTGCGCGATCGTCGTCAGCGCCGATATCGCCGAGTACGCGCGGGGAAGCTCCGGGGAGCCGACGCAGGGCGCCGGCGCGGTCGCGATGCTGCTCGAGCGCAATCCGAGAATTTTCGAGGTCGACCTCGCGCATATCGGCAGCGCGTCGTCGTATCGCGCGGTCGATTTCCGTAAGCCGGTGCTGCGCAACATCATCCGCGGCAAGCTGAACTGCCACTTCCAGGACCTGCCGGTTTTCAACGGCAAGTACTCGATCACGTGCTATATCGACGAGACGCTGCACGCGCTGAACGACATGATGCGGCGCCTGGAGTGCGAGCCGGCCCGCTACTACCGCGAGCTCGACGCCGTGTTCATGCACCGGCCGTATCACCGCATGCCGGAGACGTCGTTCGCGATGAGCTATCTCTTCGGGCTCGCGAGCGACGGCGCCGAAGGGCACGCCGAGCTCGAGCGCTACTGCGAGCGCGCCGGAATGCGCCTCGAGGACGTGCTCGCCGAGATGCGCTCGCAGCCCGACATCCTCGATCTCGTCCGCCGCGGCGATATCGACGCGGATGCCTATCCGCTCAGCATCCAGCTTTCGCGCGAGTTCCGCGGCAGCGCCGAGTTCGGCGAGCTCGTCTCCGCGAAGATGTCGCTCGGCTCGGAGATCATGAAGGATATCGGCAACGTCTACTGCGCCGCGCTGCCGGCGTGGATGGCCGCCGGCATGGAGGACGCGTACTTCCGGGGCTTCGAGTTCGAGACCGGCAAGGTGCTCGCGGTCGGCTACGGCAGCGGCGACGCGGCGGAAGCGATCCCGATGCGCGTCGTCGACGGCTGGCAGGAGGCCGCAGCGAAGATCGGCTTCGAGGCCGCGCTCGAGCCGTATCAGAACCTGACGCGCGCGCAGTACGAGAGCCTGCACGATACCGGCACCGCCGAAGGCCTCGAGGCGCCGGGCGCGGGCTTCGTGATCCAGTCGATCGGCACGAGCTCGAACCCGAAGTTCAGCGACGAAGGGATCGAGTACTACCGCTACGTGCAGTAGCGATTCCGAAGCCGAAGGATCGGCCGAGCAGCGTTCGCCGTTACGCGCCGTCGAGCTGCTCGGCCGCCTGCCGCTCCAGCTCCGCGATCACGTCGTCGATC
This sequence comes from Gammaproteobacteria bacterium, assembly GCA_017577365.1. Taxonomy (GTDB): domain Bacteria; phylum Pseudomonadota; class Gammaproteobacteria; order Steroidobacterales; family Rariloculaceae; genus ZC4RG20. The sequence continues at coordinate 28,281 of PKRJ01000034.1, forward strand.
GAGCCGGCGTCGAGAATGCGCCGGTACTCGGCGCGCTTCAGCGCGAGGTCGCTGACGTTGTCGGCGAGAATGTTCACGATCTTCCAGCCGGCATCGGTCTCGTGCAGCACGTACTCGAACGGGATCGTCCTGCCTTCGCGCGTCCGCAGCGTCGCGCCGACCTGCACGCGGCCGCCGGGCAAGGGCTCCGCTCCGTCGAGCGAGAACATGCCCGGCCCGAGCTGACCGAATCGGCTCGCGTAAGTCGCGACGCTCAATCGGACGAACGCGTCGACGAATCGCTCGCGCTCGTCGTCGCCGAGATCCCGCCACTCGCGCCGGAGCGTGACCTCCGCGATGTAGGGCAAGTCGTGCGTCTCCGTCACGACCGGCAGCAGCGCGTCGTAGCGCACGGCGACCGGCTCGTCGCCGTGCTCGGCGGCGACGCGCACGAGAGCCTCGTGAAAGCGCTCGACCGTTCGCTCCGCGCTCGAGAGCTGCTCGGCTCCGACCTCCGATTCCGGGGCTTCACTCGACGGACGCTCGTCCTGCGCGAGCGCCGCCGCGCCGACGGCGAGGAGCGCGGCGAGCCAAGCCGAGAAGAGATACCTTGCGATCATGCGAACAGGATAGCCGATGCTCGCTGAGCGTCCGCTGAACGCGTTGCGGCCGGCTCGAGCACGGCCGAGACGCGCCGCACGTCGTCGATCGGCGAGGTCAGTCGCCCTTCGTGCGCCGCCCGATCTGATCGACCGGAATCGCGACGCCGGGCACCTGCCCGCCGTGCAGCACCGGCAGCTCCGGCGCCATCTCGCCGTCGACGCGCGGTCCGAACAGGAAGACTGCCAACGCCTTCAACGGGTTCGCGAACGTGTCCTCGACCGCCGTGCCCTCGTAGCCGCAATGCGCCATGCAGTTGTCGCACTTCGGATTGCGGCCCGTGCCGTACTTCTCCCAGTCCGTCGTCTCCATCAGCTCCTTGAACGACGACGCGTACCCTTCGTCGACGAGGAGATAGCAGGGCTTCTGCCAGCCGAAGATGTTGTACGTGGGATTCGCCCACGGCGTGCACTGATAGCTCTGATTCCCGGCGAGGAAATCGAGGAACAGGCTCGACTGATTGAAGCGCCACTTGCTCGAGCGGGCCCGTCCGCGCTTGAAGATCTCGCGGAAGAGCTGCTTCGACTGCCGTCGCCCGAGGAACACGTCCTGGCGCGGCGCATGATCGTAGCTGTAGCCCGGCGAGACCATCACGCCTTCGACGCCGAGGCTCATCACGTAGTCGAAGAAATCGGCGACGTCGTCCGGATCCTCGCCCGCGTACAGCGTGCAGTTCACCGTCACGCGGAAGCCGCGCTCGCGCGCGAGCTTGATCGCGCTGACCGCCTTGTCGAACGTGCCTTCCCGGCACACCGACGCGTCGTGGCGCTCGCGGTTGCCGTCGAGATGGATCGACCAGGTGAAATACGGCGAAGGCTCGTATTCGTCGATCTTCTTCTCGAGCAGCAGCGCGTTCGTGCAGAGATAGACGAACTTCTTGCGCGCGATGATGCCGCGTACGATCTCGGGCATCTCCTTGTGAATCAGCGGCTCGCCGCCCGGGATCGAGACGACCGGTGCGCCGCACTCGTCGACGGCGCGCAGCGCGTCCTCGACGCTCATGCGCTTTCTCAGGATCTCGTCCGGATAGTCGATCTTTCCGCAGCCGGCACAAGCCAGATTGCACTGGAACAGCGGCTCAAGCATCAGCACGAGCGGATACCGTTTGTTGCCCTTGAGCTTCTGCTCGATGATGTAGCGCGCTATCCGATACTTCTGTATGAGCGGAATGCCCATGGGTTCTCCTTAATCTCGTGCCCGTCCGGTGTCCGGCGGCGGGCCTCCTCCGTCGTCCTCGCTCATCCGACGATCGCCGCCCGCGTCATCCGTCCGTGCCGGTGCGCGCGAGCAGCGAGTCGAGGAAATTGCGCCGGATATGCGCCCACTCCATCTTGAACCACGGCGTGAACCGCTCGGGCGCCTCGGCGAGCTCGCGCTCGAGCGCGTCGACGCCGATCCAGCGCCAATCCGCGATCTCGCTGACGTTGACGTCGACCGGTCCGTCATAGCGCCCGTGGTAGACCCAGCAATACTCGTGCTCCGCGCCGATCGAGCCGTACTGCGCGTGATACTTGAACTTGTACAGAAACTCGAGCGGACACGTGAACCCGAGCTCCTGCTCGAGCCGCCGGATCACGGCCTGCTCCATCGATTCGCCGTAGCGCGGATGCGAGCAGCACGTGTTCGACCAGTAGTTCGGCCAGAGCGGCTTCGTCGCGGCGCGCTTCTGCAGCAGCAGCTCGTCGTTGCCGTTGAACACGAAGATCGAGAACGCGCGATGCAGCACGCCGTTGCCGACGTGACATTCGGCCTTCGACTTGCTGCCGATTTCCCTATCGAGCTCGTCGACGAGGATCAGCGCCTCCCCGTCGTGAGATACGATTTCGTCACGAGCCATCCGTTTGAGCTCCCAGATTCACGGCCACGGCCTGATAACCCGCCGATTTCATCGCGGCGACCACCGGCTCGGTATCGCGCTGCGACGCGCAGATCGCGATGATCGAGCCGCCGCCTCCGCCGCCGGTCAGCTTCGCGCCGAGCGCGCCGTTCTCGCGCGCGATCGTCACGAGCTCCTCGAGCTCGGGCGTCGACACCTGCAGCGCGTTCAGCATGCCGTGGCAGATGTTCATCAGCTCGCCGAGCAACGACAGGTCATTGTCGGCAATCGCCTGCACGCCGCGCAATGTCAGCGCGTCGATCTGATCGAAAATTCGCTCGTAGAGGCGTCGATCCTGCTCCCAAGCCTCGCGCACGCGCCCGACCGTCTTCGCGGTCAGCCCCTCGTAGCCGCTCATGCCGATCACGGCCGGGATCGGCTCGACGATCGCGAGCGGCTCGACGAGCGGCGGATCGCCGGCGCGGAACACGATCGCACGGTTGTACGTCGCGACCGTGTTGTCGATGCCGCTCGGGCTGCCGTGCGCGACCTTCTCGGACTCGAACGCGAGGCGATTCACCTCGTCGTCCGAAAGCCCTAGCTTGAAGTGCTTGTCGAGCGCCCGGACGATCGCGACCGCCATCGCGGCCGACCCGCCGAGGCCCATGCCGCGCGGCACCTCCGGAAAGACCTCGATGCGCATGCCGCGGTTCGACAGGCCGAGCTTGTCGAGGATCACGCCGGCCGATCGCTCGAACGAGCGGCGCTCCGCGGGATTCTTCGCGAGCTGATACTCGACGCCCCACCGCGGGATCATGATGTGGATCCCTTCGTCGCAGTCCTCCACGAGCGCCTTGATCGCGAGCGGCACGGGTGCCGCGATCGCGTGGCGTCCGTACACGACCGCGTGCTCGCCGAGCAGCACGACCTTGCCGTAGCCGACGCCCATCGCCTCGGACTGCGCGCGCCTCGGCGCCCGGCCGGCCGAGGCGTTCTGCCGCTCGGCCTCGATCTCGGCGATGATCTCCTGCGCCTTCCACACCTTGATCACGCCGCTCTGGATGACGCGGTCCAGCACCTCGTCGAAGATCTCCTTCGACGCGCCCGCGGCGGTCACGACGCTGCGCGCGTGCAGCGTCATGTGGCCCTTCTGGATGCCTTCGGTCGCGAGCGCGCGGATCGCGGCGAAATTCTGCGCGAGCCCCACGGCGGCCATGACCTCGGCGAGCTCGGTCGCGGACTTCACGCCGAGCAGACGCAGGTTCAGAGCGACCGTCGGATTCGATTCGAGCGGCGCGCCGACGATGCCGACCTTGATCGGCAGCTCGATACGGCCGCAGAGATAGCCTTCGTCGTCCGCCCGCCATTCGGTCAGCGACGTGTAGCGGCCGCTGCGCGCCGCGTACGCATGCGCGCCGGCCTCGATCGCCCGCCAGTCGTTGCCCGTCGCGATCGCGAGCGGATCGATGCCGTTCATGATCCCCTTGTTGTGCGTCGCCGCCCGATACGGATCGATCGCGGCGAAATCCGCGGCAACGATGATGCCGTCGCGCGCCTGCTCGCCCGTGTAGCCGCGGCCGGCGAGCTTCTCGACCGGTATGCGGCACGTCGCGACCACGACCGAGCGGTCGGCGAGATTCGACAGAATGCGCAGGAACACGCGCCCGCCGGTGATCGATTCGACGAGCGGCGCGACCCCCTCGCACATGCCGTTCACGAGGTTCGCGCCCATCGCGTCGCGCGTGTCGACGAGCAGGTGAACGACGAGCATCGGCTTGCCGCTCGTCGGCAGCGTGTGCTGGTAAAGCTCGATGTCCCGCGCACCGCCGCCGCGGGCCACCATATTCGGGTGGAAGCTATTGGCGAGGTTCAGAATCTCCTTCTTCCGCTCGAGCAGCCTCGAGCGCGCTTTCGCCATGTCCGGCACGTCGACGACCTGGATCTGCCCGATGAGGATCGGGTCGGATGCCTTCGCCGTGAATCCGCCGCACGAGCCGACGAGCTTGCACGCGGAGGAAAGCGCCGCGACGACCGACGGCTCCTCGACGACCATCGGCACGATGTACTGCTTGCCGTTGACGACGAGATTCATGCCGAGCCCGAGCGGCAAGCCCATGACGCCGACGACGTTCTCGATCATCTTGTCGGCGGCGGCGATGTCGAGCGTGTGGCGGCCGGTCGAGAGCGCGCGAAAATCGGCGGCGGACAGCAGGCCGCGCTCGTGCACGGCGCGCACCCGTTCCTCGATGCTGAGCTTGTAGAACTCGGGAATTCTGGATCGATCCGGGTTCACTGGGCTCGCTCCTCGATGATCAACCCGCAGCGGTCGAGACCGAGATCCACGACCGGAAAGCCCTGCTCCGCGGCAGCCGTCTTGAACGCCGCGAGGGCCTCGGAATCCGTTGCAAGCCCGAGGCCGAGGTCGCCGCCCCCGGCGCCGCTGACCTTATAAATGACGCCGAACCGCCGGGCGGTCTCGGCGAGCGCGCGATGCTCCGCGGTCACGATGTCGGCGCCGATCGCCCGTCCCAGCGCGTCGAGCTCGCGGCCGTATTGATCGATTGCGCGCAAGAAGTCCTCGCTTTCCCCCCGCTCGGCCGCCGCGCAGCCGAGCTGGGAAATTTGCCGAAGCGCCCGCTGCCGGGCCGCCGCCTCCTCCGGTTTCTCGGCCCGCCAACTGTAGTAACGAGCCAACAAGTCGGGCGTCGACGCGGACCGGCCGGCAAAAACTCCCGCGAATCCTACACCGTTCGGAAGTTGGACTGAACTGACATGGGGCACATCGGCGCCATCCAGCCGGTACACGATCGCACCGCCGGCGAGCGATGCCGCGATATCGAGTCCGCTGCCGCTGCCCCCTTGAAAACGGCGATGGAGCGCGATCAGCGCCTCGCGAGACGGTCGCGGAGCTTGCGTCCACGCGGCCCACGCGCACGCGAAGGCGGTCAGCACGGCCGCGCTCGAGCCGAGGCCGAGCTTGCGAGCGCCCTGGAAAAACGCCGTCGAGTCGAGCGTCGCGTGCCACGGCTCACGGTCCCGGGGACGCTCGCCGACGACCAGGTCGACGAGCGCGACGCCCGTTTCGCGCCCCGGCGAGGCCTCGAAGACGCGAACCTCCGACGCACGCGTCTCGACGACGTTCACGGGCTTGCCGCTCGGCGCGATCGTGACCGTCGCACGGCGGTCGACGGCGACGACGAGCGCGGGCGCGCCGTGGAGCACCGCGTACTCGCCGAGCACGACGGCCTTGCCCGGCGCGCGGGCCGTGACGACGCGCGCGGTCATCGGCCGCCCGTCTCGACCTCGAGCCCCGGGCCGAGCCCCGTCGTGAGCACGTCGAGCACGCCGGGCACGGCGCCGAGCTCGGCGGCGACTCGCTCGCGAGCCTCGGGCAGGCAGACGGCCTTGAGCTGAGGTCCGGCGTCGATCGTGAAGAAGACCGGCACGCCTTCGCGGCGGAGCGCGCGGACCGCGTGTAACGCTTCGACCGTGACGCCTTTCCAGTAAAGCAGCGGCGGGCTCGCGGCCATCGCCGCCGCGTGCATCTTGAGGCAGCTCCGCTCGGCGACGTCGGCGAGCGCGTCGAAGTCGCGGGCCGCGATCGCCTTACGCGCCGCGGCCAGATCGTCGGGATGCGACGCGACCCACGCCGGATAGTACGGCGACGACGTCTCGGAGCGGGCCATGCCTTCGCCGGAGCCGACGTCTTTCTCTCCGCGCGCCGCGATCGCGACGACGACCTCGAGCGGCCACTCGCTTGCCGCGAGGATCGGCTCGGCGAAGCTGTCGCTGCCGTCCGGGGCTTTGCCCGCGTGCATCTCGACGAAACCGCCGAAGATCGAGCGCGCCGCGGAGCCGGAGCCGCGCCTTGCGAGGCGGCTCAATTCCGTAGGCGAAAGCGTAAGACCGAGCGCGGCCGCGCCGGCGCCCACGAGCGCGGCGAATCCCGACGCCGAGGACGCGAGCCCCGCGCCGGTCGGGAAGTTGTTGCGGCTGACGACTCGCGCGCGTGCGGACGTGCCCGCGAGCTCGCGCAAGAGGTCGAGCGTCGCGCTCACGCGCGTGAGCCGGTCGGGGCGCGGCACGCCGTCGAGCTCGAGCGTATCCGTGTCGAGCCCGGAGTCGAAGCGGACGGTCGTCTCCGTCCACAGCTTGTCGAGCGTGATCGAGATCGAGCCGACCGCGGGAATCTTGAGGCGCGAATCCGCCTTGCCCCAGTATTTGACGAGCGCGATGTTCGCGCGCGCCCGCGCTTTCGCTTCCATCACAGGTACCCGTTCCTCGCGAACCAGTCGATCGCGTCCGCGACCGCTTCGGCCGGATCGCGCCACGTGTAGCCGAGCTCGCGCTCGGCCTTCGCGCTCGAGAAATACATGTGCTTCGTCGACATCCGCACGCCGTCGAGCGTCACGCGCGGCTCGCGGCCCGTGATCCGTGCCGCGAGCTCGGAGCCCGCGGCGATCGGATAGACGAGCCAGTGCGGCAGCTTCACCTTCGGCCGCGGCCGGCCGCAACGCTCCGCGACGATCGCGAGGATCCGCTCGAGGCTCATGTCGCGGCCGCCGAGAATATACCGCTCGCCCCTGCGCCCCTTCTCGAGCGCGAGCAGATGGCCGCGCGCGACGTCGTCGACGTGCACGAGATTCAGGCCCGTATCGACGAATGCAGGGATCCTGCCGAGCGCCGCATCGAGGATGATCCTGCCGGTCGGCGTCGGCTTGATGTCGCCGGGACCGATCGGCGTCGACGGATTCACCGTGACGACGTCGAGTCCGAGCTCGCGTGCACGCCGCGCGACCGCCTGCTCGGCGAGATACTTCGAGCGCTTGTAAGTGCCGATCATATCGTCGAGCGTCACCGGCGTCTCCTCGTCCGCCGGGCCGCGATCCTTGCGCAGCCCGAGCGTCGCGACGCTCGACGTGTACACGACCCGCGCAACGCCCGCGGCCGCCGCCGCGTCGAGCACGTTGATCGAGCCCTGCACGTTCGTCGCGAGCATCGCGTCCGCGTTCGGCACCCACAGCCGATAATCCGCGGCAACGTGGAAAACGGCCCTGCATCCTTGCATCGCCGCGGCGAGCGTCGCCGGCTCGCGGATGTCGCCGACCGCGATCTCGACGTCGAGGCCGTCGAGATTGCGGCGGTCGCTCGACGCGCGGACGAACGCACGCACGCGCTCGCCCGACGCGAGCAGCGCGCGCACGACGGCCGCGCCGACGAATCCGTTCGCTCCCGTCACGAGCATCGTCATCGCTTACCTCCGAGCTTGAGCAGCGCAGGCAGGAACACGAGCGTCGAGACGAGCACGAGCGTCATGCCGAGCGTCAGCAGCTGCCCCATGCTCGCGATGCCCCGGTGCGCCGCGAAACCGAGATTGCCGAAGCTTGCGATCGTCGTCAGCGCGCACGCGAGCACCGCAACCGAAGTGCTCGTGCCGAACGGGTTACCGTCCGCCGGAGGATCCGAACGCATGCGATGCACGACGTGGATGCCGTTGTCGACGCCGATGCCGAAGATCAGCGGCAGCGTGATGAGGTTCGCGAAGTTGAACGGCAGGTCGAGCAGCACCGTCACGCCGACCGTGACGACGCACGCGAAGCCGAGCGGCACGACGACGAGCAGCACGTCGCGCACGCCCTTCATGAAGACGAACAGCATCGCCGTGATCAGCACGAGCGCGAGCGCGAACGCGATGCGAAACGCGCCGACGACGGTGTTCGATGCTTCCTGATAGACGACGGGCAGCCCGGTGACGTCGGGCACGACGCTGCGCACCGCGGCGACGAAGCGCGCTGCCGCGTCGTTGTCGTTGACGTTCTCGCTCGGCGAGATCTCGACGAGCGTCCGCCCGTCCGGCGCGATCCAGCGCTCGGCGAGCGGCATCGGCAAAGACTCGAGCGTCACGGGCTCGGCGGTCAGGGCACGCTCGAGCCGCGCGAGCTCGTCGGGCAACGCCGCCGAAAGGTCGGCATCGAGCGCCGCGAGCACGGTCCGGCGGTCATGCGCGTCGAGACGCTCGAGCCGGGCGAGGAACGCGTCGATGGCGTCGGCGAGCTCCGCCGACGCCCCCGTCGCCGCGAGGTCGGCGCGAAGCGACGCGAGCGCGCGCTCGAGCCGCTCCGGCTCGAGCTCTCCGCGCTCGACGTCCGCGAAACCGGGTCCCATCACGAGCGCGAGATCCTCGAGCAGATAGAGCTTCTGCTCCTGATCCTTCGGCACGAGCGCGTCGACGGTGGTCACGGCGCGCACCTCGGGCAGCGCGCGGAGCGCCTCGGCCCATCGCGCGGCCGTCGCGCGGTCGGGCGCGACCGCGACGAGATCGTAGACCGGCGCCTGGCCGTCCTCGGCGAGCTCGAGCAGCGCGCGCACCGATTCGGTGCTCGGGTCACGGAGATGAATCGGATTGCTGTTGAACTCCGCGCTCGGCGCGAGCCACGCGCAGCCCGCCGCGATCGCGGCGGCGAGCGCGACGACGATCCGCGGATGCGCCGCGACGGGCACGAGCGCGCGCGTCGGAACCCACGGCGGGACGCGGTGCCGGCCCCGCGCGATCGAGGGCGATCCGAGCAGGGCCGGCAGCAACGTGAAGCTCACGGCGAAGCTCACGAGCATGCCGGTGCCCGAGATCAGGCCGAGCTCCGAAACGCCGTCGAAATCCGTCGGGATGAACGCATAGAACGCGACGGCCGTCGTGAGCGTGCAGACGACGAGCGACGCGCCGACGCCGCGCGCGGTTTCCACGATCGCGTCGTCGAGGCTTCGTCCGGCCGCGAGCAGCTCTTTGAGGCGCAGGCAGAAGTGGAAGATGAAATCGACGCCGAGGCCGACGTACAGCACGGCGAATGCGACCGAAAGCAGGTTCAGGTGGCCGACCGCGGCCGCGGCGAAGGCGGCCGTCGCGGCAAGGCCGGCGACGAGCGTGACGAGCGCGATCAGCACGAGCCTGAGCGAGCGGAGCGCCGCGTACAGCACGGCGAGCCCCATCGCGAGCGACGCGAGCGCGGCGAGCCCCGCCCCGCTCTTCACGCTCAGCATCTCCT
>PKRJ01000112.1 GCA_017577365.1 Gammaproteobacteria bacterium
GATCTATCTGGACCCGCTCACGACGTATCGTGTGCTGCTTCACGATGCGGACGACGTGCTGATCTACGACGTCGACCCGTATCTCGCGGCCCGCGATTATCCTCCGGGGACGGTGATGTGGTTCCACGGCACAGCGCAGGATCGGGATGCGGCCTATCCGCCTGAGCTCTGGCAAGTGCTGAACGGCGAGAACGGCACGCCGGACGCGCGCGATCGCTATCTACGGATCGCGGGCGGCAGCTTGATCTCCGGTCAGACGGGCGGATCGCTCGACGCCGTCAACACGTCGCAGGCCGGCGGCCACGACCATGGCGGGCAAACGGGCGACCATACGCTGACGATCGCCGAGATCCCGGAGCATCACCATAGGCTCCTCGGCGATAGCTCGCAGGACACGACGGCGACGCACGGGCTGAATTCGCCGCAAACGCGCAGCGTCGCGGGCCGCACCGCTGCGGTGACGACTGCCTACTACGAGGACGCGGGCGCGACCGCGACTCAGCTCGTCGAGGACACGGGCGGCGGGGATCCGCACGCCCACAGCATCTCTTCGGTGCCGGATCACTTCCATACGGTGCAGCTCGAGCCCTCTTATGTCGCGCTCTGGGCCCTGATGCGGAAGTATCCGTCGTAAGCTTGCGCTCGAGGAAATTCCATGCGTAGCAAACTCCTGCCGTCCTACTGCACGCCGAGCCGTCCGCTGAAAGAAGTCGGGGGCGTGATCGTGCACTACTTCTCGGCGCGCAACGTCGACCGCGATCGGCAGTTCGAGCTCGAGGCCTGCCGCAACCTCTTTCTCGACCTGAACCGGCCGAAGATGGCGCGGCAGTGGTACATGACGACGGGCAAGTGGCCCGATGGGCGCATGTACGCGAGCGCGCATCTGCTCGTCGGCCGCGACGGCGAGACGTGGAAGCTCGTCGAGTACGATCAGGAGGCCTATCACGCAGGCGCGTCGATCCTGAACGGGCGGCCGCACTGCAATCGCTGGACGCTCGGCATCGAGCTCGTCGGCACGATCACGTCGGGCTTCACCGACGAGCAGTACACCGAGCTCGCGAAGCTGCTCGTCGATCTCCGCGCACGCTACGGCTTTCCGCGGCAGAACATCGCAGGGCACGACACCGTGCGATGGGCCGCGCTTCAGGCGGGCATGTCGGCGGATCCGAAATACGATCCGAGCGGCCGGAAGGACGGGCAGGGCGACAACTTCAGCTGGACGCGGCTCTGGTCCCTCATGGATGCGCTCGAGGGCGCGACCGGCGACGTCGGCGAGGTCACAACGTAGGGAGGGGCCGTGGAAGAGCGAGAACTGTTCATTGCGAAGACGCAGCGCAACGTGAGCTATCTCTTTCTGGTCGGCTTCTTCGCGCTGCTGATCTTGCAGGGTCTCGGGCTGCTCAAATCCTTGCCGATGGAACTCCTCGCGCAGGCGCTCTTGCTCGTGCTCTTTTTCTGGTTCCAGCGCGAGCGGGCCGACAAGAAGCCGCTCGAGCCGAAGCCGCCGGCTGAGCCCGAGGCGCCGCGGTGAGGGGCCCGCGATGGCGAGCTCACCGGACGCGATCAATCGATTCGTGACCTGGCTCCTCGGCGTCGGGTCCGTCTGCACGGGCGGGATGCTGCTGTGGATGGGATCGACGCTATATCAGCTCTCGATCACGATGGCGCGGATCGAGGAGCGCTTCACGACGCTGCAGTCGCAGTACACGGCGGCCATCAATGCGAATTCCGACACGGCGCGCTCGGTGCGTGAGCTCGCGGAACGCGTGCAGCGGCTCGAGGCCGCGAATCGCGCCGCAGAACGCGCACGCCGTCCTGAGTGACCACAACCAAGGAGGTAAACCGAGTGACAAGCGCAATCTTTCGACCGCAGTCCGTGTTCGGGCTCATCGCCGTCGCGGCGATCGCGACCGTGATTCTCGTGGCTTGCTCCGGCACGCGGCTCGCGTACGACACGGCGGAAACGCTCGAAGCGAAAGCCTTCGTAATATCAGAGCATTACGCGGCTCTGCTTCGTGAGGCTAACGAACTTGCGGACGCGGGCGCGCCCCGCGAGCATGTCGAGCTCATGCAACTAGCCGAGCGTCGTGCGACGCCCGTCGTGCTCGAGCTGCGCCGCGCCGTCGACGCGTACAACGCGGTCCGAAACGCCGAGAACGAAGCCGCATTACAGGAAGCGCTCGCGGAGGCGGCTCTCGTCGTCTCTGACTTCATCAACGCAGTACGAGGGCGCTAAGCATGGATCCGAGACTTCTCGCAATCATCTCCGTCCGAAGCCTTGCGATGCTGTTCGGCCTGCAGGGCTACGCGAAGCAGGCCGAGGCGCTGCGGTTGCTCGCCGCGGGCCTCGAGTCGGGCGTCGACGTCGACGAGCACATGCGGGGTGTCGCAGAGGCGCTTGCAGCGAACGACGGCAACGTCTCGCTTGAGATGTGGGACGATGTGCACGCGCGCATCGTCGCGGACAGCGACAGACTGCGGGCGCGATAACGACGATCCCGATCTACACGCTTCCGCAAAGCGAACGGCCGCCTCGAGGGCGGCCGTTTCGTTTGCACGAGCTGCTGCTGCTGCTCGGTCTCGGCTTTCGGCTTGTCGGCCGCGACGAACGCGAACTGGCACTGCTCGTCGGCCTGCATATCGAGCAGCTCGTCGGCGAATCCAGACGGATCGAAGCGGACCTGAAACGCGAGCTCGGCCTCGCGGCCGAGCATCGGGCGCAGCCGCAGTTTCTTCATCGTCGCCGGCACGACGCGCGTTTTCTTCGCGTTGTGGAGGCCGAGGGTCACTTCGCCCTCGATGGAACGGTCGACCGCGAACTCGTCGATATCGAGAAACTGCGGCTCGCCTTTCTCGTCCCAGAGCACTTTCGAGGCGTCCTCACAT
>PKRJ01000035.1 GCA_017577365.1 Gammaproteobacteria bacterium
CGCGGGAGGGGCGGGGGGAGTGTCGGGTTTCCCAGGTCCCGCGGGGGCATGGGGGGCGGTCATCGGGGGGGCCAGATGCACGCCGATCAAACGCAGCGGCCCGCCGGGCGCGGCTATGCGCGCGTCGATCGCGGTCGTCGTCTCGAGTGGAAACGCGCGCGCGTCTTCGAGAGGATAGCGCGAAAGTAGTCCGATGCCGAAAGCGCCGCGCTCCGGGGCAAGCAGCCGATGCGGATAGCGCTCGACTACCGGCCGAAGCCGCTCGACCCACGTGTCGGTGAGCTCGACGACGACGATCACGTCGGGCGATTCGGCTTCGAGCGTCGCGAGCAGCGCTTTGGCGTGCGGGTTCCGCCATTCGACGTTGACCGCGACGACCTCGAGCGTGCGCCCGTTCGCTGCGGCCTGCGCGCCCGGCGACAGATACGGCGCGAGCGGCACCACGTTCGGCACGGCCGCGAGCGCGACGACGGCCGCGAACCGGCGGCGGCCGAGCATCGCGAGCACGAGCGCGAGTGGAAACTGCGCGGCGAAATATTGCAGCCGGAAGTGCGAGAAGAGCTCGAAGCCCCACCAGAAACGCGCCGCGAGCGCGGCGAGCGTCACGGCGACGAGGACGACGGCCGCGAGGATCGCGAGGCCGTCCGCGTGTCGGAACGCCGCCGTGCGCTCGCGCCTTCTCACGCCGAAGCCCGCAACGATCGCAAGAACGCCGCCGGATCCTCGCCGCGCTCGAGGACCTCGACGAGCGCCGAGCCGACGATGACGCCGTCGACGTGGCGGCCGATCAGCTCGACGTGCGCGCGCTCGCGTACGCCGAAGCCGGCGCAGACCGGAATGTCCGAGGCCGCCTTCACCGCGCCGAGATAATCCGCGAGCTCCGCGGGCAGCCCGCCCGCGCCGGTCGTGCCCGTGCGCGTGACCGCATAGACGAAGCCCGAGCTCGCGGCCGTCAGCGCGCGCAGACGCTCGCGCGGCGTCGCAGGCGTCACGAGCTGCACGAGCGCGAGCCCGCGCGCGTCGAGCGCGGACTTCAGCGGTTCGCTTTCCTCGTACGGGAGATCGGGCACGATGAACCCGTCGACGCCGGCTTCGACCGCGCGGGACGCGAGCGATTCGTAGCCGAGCGCGAGCAGCGGGTTCAGATAGCTCATCAAGAGAACCGGAGCGCCGAGCTCGAAGTCGCGCCGCGCGAGCTCGTCGAGGATCCAGCGCAGCGTCACGCCTTGCTCGATCGCCGCGCGGCTCGAGCGCTGGATCGTCACCCCGTCGGCCATCGGGTCCGAGAACGGCACGCCGATCTCGACGGCGTCCGCGACCTCGGCGATCGTGCGCAGGTCGTCCAGAAAACGCTTGGGCGCAGGGAACCCCGCGGTCAGGAAAGCGACGAGCGCCGGGCCTTCGCTGCTTTCGATCGCCTTCTGGATGCGCTGGCGCGGCTCAAGCGACATCGCGGTTCTCCTTTCGTGACGGGTATTGCGCGAGGATCGGCATGTCCTTGTCGCCGCGGCCGGAAAGCCCGACGAGGATGCGCGCGCCGGGATTCTCCTTCGCCCAACGCTTCGCGCCCGCGAGCGCATGCGAGCTCTCGAGCGCGGGCAGAATGCCCTCGGCCTCGCAGCATTCGTCGAGCGCGGCGAGCGCCTCGTCGTCGCTCGCGGTCACGTAGTCGACGCGGCCGATCGCTTTCAGAAACGCGTGCTCCGGGCCGACGCCGGGATAGTCGAGGCCCGCCGAGACCGAATGCGTCTCGTGGATGAGCCCGTCGTCGTCGTAAAGCAGCATCGAGTAGTTGCCGTGCAGCACGCCGGGACGGCCGGCCGAGAGCGTCGCCGAATGATCGCCGAGCGCGGTGCCGCGGCCGCCGGCCTCGACGCCGATCAGGCGCACGTCGCGATCGCCGAGGAACGCGTGAAAGAGCCCGATCGCGTTCGAGCCGCCGCCGACGCACGCGAACACCGCGTCCGGCAGACCGCCGCGCTCGAGCAGCTGCGCGCGCGCCTCGCGGCCGATCACGGCTTGCAGCTCGCGCACGAGATACGGGTACGGATGCGGCCCGATCGCCGAGCCGATCAGGTAATACGTGCCCTCGGGATCGGAGACCCAGTCGCGGATCGCCTCGTCGATCGCGGCGCGCAGCGTCTGGTCGCCCGACTCGACCGCGACGACGGTCGCGCCGAGCCGCCGCATGCGATCGACGTTCGGCGCCTGTCGCGCGACGTCGACCGCGCCCATGTAAACGGTGCACGGCAGGCCGACGCGCGCGCACGCCGCGGCGGAGGCCACGCCGTGCTGGCCGGCGCCGGTCTCGGCGACGATGCGCTTCGCGCCGAGCTGCTTCGCGAGCAGCGCTTGCCCGATCGCGTTGTTGATCTTGTGCGCGCCGGTATGCGCGAGGTCCTCGCGCTTCAAGTAAACCTCCGCGCCCCAGCGCCGTCCGAGCTCGGGCGCGTGCGTCAGCGCGGTCGGCCGTCCGACCCAGTCGCGCAGCTCCGCGGCGAGCTGGCGCTCGAATTCCGGCGAGCGCAACGTCGTGCGCACGCCTTCCTCGAGCCGCGTGACCGCGGCCATCAGCGTCTCCGGGACGTAACGACCCCCGAACGGCCCGAAGCGGCCCGCCGCATCCGGAAAGCGGCCGGCGAGGAGCTCCTTCAGAAGCCGTTCGCGTTCCTCGCGTTGGATCTCCATCGTTCCTCCTCTCAAGCGGCCGTGTTACGTGCGGCCGCTCGAATCGACAATCGCTTCGCGCTCGGCGAGCCTTGCCGCGGCCTCGCGCGCGCGTGTGACGAATTCCGCGATACGCGCGGGATCCTTCTGCCCGGGCGCGCGTTCCACGCCGCTCGAGACGTCGACGCCCCACGGCCGCACGGCGAAGATCGCATCCGCGACGTTCGCGGGCGAAAGTCCGCCCGCGAGGACCAAGTCGGTCCCCGCGGCGAGCCTGCGTGCCTCGTCCCAGTCCGCGGTCCGGCCGACGCCGCTGACCGGTCCCTCGTAAAGCATTCGCCCCGGCAACGGTCCCGGCGGCACCGTGCCGCTTCGATAGACCGGCAACGGCTCGCATCCGGCGGGCAACGTCAGACCTGCAAAGTCCTCGGCATCGGTCTGGATCCAGTCGGGCTCGAGCGTCTCGATGACGTCGCCGACGAGCTCGGCCTCCGGATGGCGAAAGACGGCAACTTTCAGCATGCCGGCCGGCAGATCGTCGGCAAGTGCGCGCGCGTTCCGAGGCGAGATTTGCCGAGGCGAGCGCGCGAAGACGAAGCCGACCGCGTTCGCGCCGGCCTTGGCCGCCGCCTCGATCGCGCTCGCGGTCGTGATGCCGCAGATCTTCACGAACATCTTCGCGTCGCTCTCATGGCTCGTGGCTTCGCGCGCCGGCCTCGCGCCCCGCCGCGACGAGATCGGCGACCGCTTGTCGCGGCGACGCGGCGCGCATCAGCGCCGAGCCGACGAGCGCGAGCCTGTATCCGCACGCGACCACGGAGCGCACGCCGTCGGGACTATCGATGCCGCTCTCGGCGACCGCCGGCAAGCCCGCGGGCAAACGCGGCGCGAGCTCCGCGAAGCGGCCGAAGTCGACATCGAGCGTGCGGAGATTCCGGCAATTGACGCCCGCGAGCACGGGCGGGGAGCCTGGCGGGATCTCGAGCGCCGAGATCCGTTCGAGATCGTCGGCGTCGAAGCCTTCGAGCAGCGCGAACAGGCCGAGCTCGCGTGCCGCGTCGAGCAATGCTCGAACGTCCGGATCGGGCAGCATCGTCACGATGATCAGCACACCGCCCGCGCCGGCCGCGCGCGCTTCGACGACTTGATAGGGATCGGTCAGGAAATCCTTGCGCATCACCGGCCGGCCGTGCGTCGCGGCGAGCGCCGCGGCATCGCGGAGATGCTCGAGCGAGCCTCCGAACTCCTCGGGCTCGGTGAGCACCGAGATCGCGGCCGCCCCGCCCGCGCAGTACGCGGCGATCTGCGCGTCGCGATCGAGACCCTGCCGCGCGAGGCCGCCGGCCGATGGACTGCGGAGCTTCAGCTCTGCGATGAGATCGAACGTGTCGAGCGCGAGCGGCGGCGGAGGCGGCATCGCCTTCGCCCGAGCGAGGAGCCGCCCCTCCGGCTCCGCGGCGCGGGCCGCGCGCACGCGTGCGCGGCTCGACTTCGCCATGCGGTCGAGCAGGCCGCCTGCCGCTTGCGCGTGGCCTTCTTCGACTCGTGCCGTCATGCCGACTCGACCTTGAAGCTCGCGAGGCATTCGACGAGCCTCGCCGCCGAGCCGTCCTCGATTGCCGCCCGCGCGCGCTCGATGCCTTCGCGCGCGTCGCGGACCTCGCCCGTGACCTCGAGCGCGAGCGCGGCGCCGAGCGCGAGCGCGTCACGGTGCGCGGCCGTGTCCTCGCCGGAGAGCGCGGCCTTGAGCCGCTTTGCATTCTCGGCCGCGTCGCCGCCGACGAGCGCCTCGGGCGCGCACGTCTCGATGCCGTAATCCGCCGGATCGCGGATCTGGCGCTCGACATAGCCGGGACGGACGTCGAAGCAGACGAAGGGGCCCACCGGCGTCGCCTCGTCCCAGCCCTGCGAGCCGTGGATCACGAACGCGCGCTCGATCTCCATGCCCGAGAGCGTTTCGGCCAAGAGCTCCGCCATCGGCTCGCTGAACGCGCCCATGACGAAGTACGGAGGCGCGGCGGGATTACACAGAGGACCGAGGATGTTGAATACGGTGCGCACGCCGAGTGCTTGACGGACCGGCGCGATGTTCTTCATCGCCGGGTGATAGTGCGGCGCGAACAGGAACGTGAAGCCGTGTGCCTCGAAGCATTTCGCCGCATGCCGCTCGTCGAGCGGAATAGGCAGCCCGAGCGCGGCGAGAACGTCGGCCGCGCCGGAGCGGCTCGAGACGGAACGGTTGCCGTGCTTCACGACCGCGGCGCCCGCCGCGGCGGCGAGCAACGCGCTGCCGGTCGAAAGGTTCAGGCTGCCCGAGCCGTCGCCGCCCGTGCCGACGACGTCGACGTAGCGTTTGCCCTTGGGCAGCTCGGGGCGCCGCGCGAGACGCCGCATCGCCCTCGCGAAGCCACGGATCTCGGCCGCGCACTCGCCCTTCATCCTGAGCGCGACGAGCAGCGCGCCCGCGAGCGGCGGCGGCAGCGAGCCGTCGGCCATCGCCTCGAGCAGCCGGCCCGCGTCGTGCTCGCTCAAGTGCTGGCCCGACGCGAGCCGCTCGAGCAGGGCGGACGCGCTGAGTTCGGCCGCGCCGCTCATTGCCGCCCTCCCCGCTCGCCGTAGAGGAAGTTCTCGAGCAGCTTCGGCCCGTCGGGCGTCAACACGCTCTCGGGGTGGAACTGCACGCCTTCGACGTCGAGGTGCTTGTGGCGCACGGCCATGATCTCGCCGTCGTCGGTGCGCGCGCTGACCTCGAGCGCGTCCGGGATCCGGTTCCGATCCGCGGCGAGCGAGTGGTATCGGCCGACCTCGAACGAATCGGGCAGCCCGCGGAAAATCGAGCGGCCGTCGTGCGTGATCTGCGACGTCTTGCCGTGCATCAGCTGCGCCGCGGACACGATTCGTCCGCCGTAGTGCTGCACGATGCACTGATGCCCGAGGCAGACGCCGAGCACCGGGATCTTGCCGGCGAACGCGTCGATCATCGCGAGCGAGACGCCTGCGTCCTCCGGACGGCCCGGCCCGGGCGAGATCACGAGATGCGTCGGCTCGAGCGCGAACGCGTCGCTCACCGTCAGCGCGTCGTTGCGATACACGTGCACGTCGGCTCCAAGGACGAGGAACGCCTGCACGAGGTTGTAGGTGAACGAATCGTAGTTGTCGATCAGAAGCAGCTTGACGCTCACAATCCTTCCTCCGCGAGCTCGAGCGCCTTGCGCAGGATCGCGCTCTTCGCGAGCACCTCGCGGTGCTCGTTCTCGGGGATGCTGTCCGCGACGATGCCTGCGCCCGCCTGAAAACTGTACTCGTCGCCGTCGAAGACGATCGTGCGAATCGTGATGGCCTGATCCATGTTGCCGTTGCGCGCGAAATAGCCGACCGTGCCGCCGTAGAGCCCGCGCGCGATCGGCTCGAGCTCGGCGATCAGCTCCATCGCGCGCACCTTCGGCGCCCCGACGAGCGTGCCGGCCGGAAACGCGGCCGCGAACAGGTCGAACGCGTCCCGGCCCTGCGCGAGCTCGCCTTTGACGCCGCTGACCATGTGCATCACGTGGCTATAGCGCTCGATGCATTTGTAGGGATCGACGTGCACCGTGCCCGCGCGCGCGACGCGGCCCAGGTCGTTGCGCGCGAGATCGACGAGCATGACGTGCTCGGCGTTCTCCTTGGGATCGGCGATCAGCTCTTTCTCGAGCGCGAGGTCCTCGTCCGGTGTCGAGCCGCGGGGGCGCGTGCCGGCAATCGGCCGCAGGCTCGCGCGGCCGCGATCGAGCCGCACCAGCGCCTCCGGCGACGAGCCCGCGATCGAGAGCGTTCCGAAGCGGAAAAAGTACATGTACGGCGACGGGTTCAGGAGCCTCAGGCCGCGATAGACCTGGAACGGATCGAGGTCCGATCGGCCGCTGAAGCGCGCGGACAGGACGATCTGGTAGATGTCTCCCGCGGCGATATACCGCTTCGCTTTCTCGACGGCGTCGACGTACCCGTCGCGCGACAGGCTCGCGCTCGCGTCCGAGAATCCGCCCGACCGCGAAGGTGCGTCGATGCCGCCGCGCAGCGCGGCGATGACCTCGGCGCGAAGCCGCTGCCGCTCGTCGTCGCTGCCCGAATGGAGGAGCGCGACTCGCCGCGTCAGGTGATCGAAAACGAGGAGCGACGCCGGGGCGACGAAGATCGCCTCGGGAAGCCCGGGCAGCTCCGCGCGGTTCGGCGGCAGCCGCTCGAAATGGCGCACGACGTCGTAGCCCGCCGCGCCGACGAGGCCGCCCGCGAACGGCAACCCCTCGATCGCGGGCGAGAGGTCCGGGCTTGCCGCGAGCGCGTTCCGCATCAGCGCGAGCCATTCGGTCTGCCCCGTCGGACGCGGCAGCGCGACGCCGTTCTGGAGCACCCGATCCGGGCCGATCTCGAGCCTCAGCGCCTCGCCGAGGCCGAGAAAGGAGTAGCGGGCGAGGCGCTCCGCGCTCTCGACGCTTTCGAGCAGAAAACACGGCTTGAACGGCGCGAGCTTGATGAACGCCGATACCGGCGTGTCGAGATCGGCCGCGATGTCGAACGGGGACTCCATGTTGCTCTCGTTTCTCGGTCTGCCAAAACGAAAAAACCCGTCTCCGATTCGGCGGAGACGGGTTTTGCTCTGATTCGATGAACGGACTTTCGGCTTCGGGTCTCGGTCCGTTCGCTCTGCTGCTTCGAGACGACCTCGGCGGTCTCGGCCTCGCGATCGTCCGGAAGGTTTAGCCGCGCGCTACCCTCTCCGCTGGCGGGCGTCGCCACCAGCGAGCGCGGTCGGAAATATGGCAGCGAGGGCCGTTCATGGTCGGGAAGTATGTCGCTCCCTCGGGACGGCGGTCAAGCTCGGCGATGCGGCCGAGCCCGGGTTTGCGCGGTCAAAGCTCGTAGAGGATCGGGAGCACGATGGAAAGTCCCAGCCACATCACGACCGCGAGCGGCAAACCCGCGCGGACGAAATCGCCGTGCCGGTACCCGCCGGCCCGCAGCACGAGCAGATTCGTCTGATACTCGAACGGCGTGGCATACCCCATGTTCGCGCCGAAGATCACCGCGAGCACGAAGGGCTCGGCCGGCACGCCGAGCTCGCGCGCGACCTCGAGCGCGATCGCGGCGCTGATCACGCCCGCGGGGATACTCGAGACGAGATTCGTCAGCATCGCCACGACGAGCATCAGCACGCTCAACGAGACCGTTGTCGGCAACGTATCGAAGGCCGAAACGAACAGCCCCGCGACGAGCGCGGCGCCGCCGGTCTCGGACAACGCCCGTCCGAGCGCGAGGCTCGCGACGATCAGCATGATCATCGGCATCGACAGCGCCCCGCTGACGCTGCGCCACGACAGGCAGCGCGATGCGAGCATGAGCCCCACCCCGACGACCGCGCTCGCCGCGATCGGCACGATGCCGAGCGCCGCCGCCGCGATCACGACGACGACGATAGCGAGCGCGCGGCCGGCGCGGTGGGTGCGCGGCAAGTCGGTCGTCCCGTCGACGACGAGCGCGCGGCCGGAGCGCTTCAGCCGCTCGAGCTGCTGCGGCGTCCCTTGCACGAGCACGACGTCGCCGGCGCGAAGCGTCACGAGGCCGATATGACTGCTGAGCGGCTCGTCGCTCGCGGCGCGAGCGCGATGGATCGCGAGCGGCAAGAGCCCGGTCCGTTGCGCGAAGCGTGTGCCTTGCAGGCTCGCGCGGTGCAGCATCGAGCCGCGCGTGACGACGATCTCGGCGAGCTGCTCCTGCTCGGCCGGCGGCGCGGCGAGCTCTTCCGCGCCCGATCCTTCGTGCAGTGTCGCGCCGAGCTGCTTCTCGAACGCTTTGAGCCGCTCCGGCGTATCTCGGACGACGAGTCGGTCCCCCGGCTGAATGCGTACGCTCGGCAACTTCGTGACGACGAGCCCTTCGCCGCGCTCGATGCGATCGACGCGCATCTCGTTGCCCGTGAGCGCGAGACATTCGGCGAACGTTTTTCCGCACGCGACGCTGCTCTCCGTGATATAGAGCGTCGCGTTGAAGACGCGCGGCGACGTGTCGGCGAGCGGCGGCTGCCGCACCGGCAGAAGCCGCGGCGCGACGAGCCATAGATAGAGCAGCCCGAGGCTGCCAGCGATCGCGGCCGGCAGCGTGAAATCGAACAGTCCGAACTCGGGTAGGCCCGAGTCCTCGGCGATCGACACGACGAGCAGATTCGTCGACGTGCCGATCGTCGTCGCCATGCCGCCGAGCATCGTCGCGAAGCCGACCGGCATCAGCATCGACGACGGCGGCGTCTTCGTGCGGGCCGCGACGCCGATCAGCATCGGCAGCAGCATCGCGACGACCGGCGTGTTGTTGACGAACGCGCTCACGATCGCCGCGATCGCCATCGTCGCGAGCAATGCCGTCCTCGGACGGCTCGGCCAGGCCTTCGCGAGCCAAAGCCCGAGGGGCTGCAGCGCGCCGGTCGTCTCGAGCCCCTTCGCGAGGATCAAGAGGCCGAGGATCGCGATCAGCGCATCATTGCCGAATCCGGCGAGGAAACGCGTCGGATCGAGCCGACCTCCGGGCGTCGAGTACGGGATGAGCTGGAATACGACGAGCAGCGTGACGAGGACTCCGAGCGCCGCCGCTTCGAGCGGAATCCGGTCGCGGGTGAACAGAACGAGCGCGGCGACGGTCAGAAGCAGCGCGAAAAGCGCGTGAAGGTCGGGCACGGGGTATGATTCTGCCGGTCTTTTGCTGCCCGCCCTAATAGCACGCCTGCGGAAGTCCCGCCAACCCGGCGTGCGCGATGGACGCATCCACGTGCACGGACGTCGCGGGCCCGCCGGTGCGGAGAATGCCTTCGATGAGCGCGATCACACAGCCCGCGGCCGTAGAAGTCGCGACGACCGGTTATCTCGGCGTGTTTCGGTATACCCGTCGAGCGATCGAGCTCGTCTGGTCGACGAGCCGGGCGCTCACGATCGCGTTCGCCGCGCTGACGATCGCCGCCGGCCTGTTGCCCGCGGGTGTGGCGTACGTCGGGAAACTCATCGTCGATGCCGTCGTCGCGGCGATCGGCGTCCACTCCGCGGGCGGCGCGCCCGACTACGGCGCGGTGCTCTGGCTCGTCGCGCTCGAGGGCGCGCTCGTCGCCGGCGTCGCCGCGGCCCAGCGCGGCACCGATTTCTGCCAGTCGCTGCTTCGGCTCAGGCTTTCCGAGCGCGTCAACGTCATGATCGTCGAGAAGGCGCTTACGCTCGACCTGACGCACTTCGAGGACTCGGAGTTCTACGACAAGCTGAACCGCGCGCGGCAGGAAGCATCGGTCCGGCCGCTGAGCCTCGTCACGCGCACGTTCACGCTCGCGCGCAACTCGATCTCGCTCGCCAGCTACGCCGCGCTGCTCTTCAGCTTCTCGCCGTGGGCCGTCGTGATCCTCGTCGTCGCGGGTCTTCCGGCGTTCTTCGCGGAGACGAAGTTCTCGGGCGAGCAGTTCCGCGTGTTTCGCTGGCGGTCGCCGGACCGGCGGATGCTCATGTACCTCGAGATCGTGCTCGCACGCGAAGATCACGCGAAGGAGGTGCAGCTCTTCGGGCTCGGGCCTCCGCTGCTCGAGCGATACAAGTCGATCTATCGGAAGCTCTACGACGAGGAGAAGCGGCTCGCGATTCGACGCGACTCGTGGGGACTCGTGCTCGGGCTTCTGAGCAACGCGGCGTTCTACGGCGCGTACGCGTGGATCGCGGTCTCGACGGTGCAAGGCGCGATCACGCTCGGCGAGATGACGATGTATCTGCTCGTGTTCCGGCAGGGACAGTCCGCCGTATCGTCGATGCTGAGCGCGATCGGCGGCATGTACGAGGACAACCTGTATCTTTCGAACCTCTACGAGTATCTCGAGCAGCCGCCTCGCCCCCGGCTCGGCAAGGCGGTCGAAGGGCCGGACAAGAATGCCGGGCTCGTCTTCGAGAACGTGAGCTTCACGTACCCGGGCGCCGAGACGTCCGCGGTGCGCGACGTGAGCCTCGCGATCCGACCTGGCGAGAGCATCGCGCTCGTCGGCCTCAACGGCTCGGGCAAGACGACGCTCGTGAAGCTGCTCGCGGGCCTCTACGAGCCGGACCACGGGCGGATCCTGTATCAAGGGCTGCCCCTTCCCGAGTGGGACACGAACGCGCTGCGCGAGAAGATCGGCATCATCTTTCAGGACTTCGTGCGCTATCAGCTCAAGGTCGGCGAGAACATCGGCGTCGGCGACGTGCGCGCGATGGGCGATGCGGAACGCTGGCGCGAGGCGGCGCGCCGGGGGCGCGCGGACGATTTCATCGAGACGCTGCCCAACGCGTACGAGACTCCGCTCGGCCGCTGGTTCAATCGCGGCCAGGAGCTTTCCGGCGGGCAGTGGCAGAGGATCGCGCTCGCGCGCGCGTTCATGCGCAGCAACGCCGAGATCCTCGTCCTCGACGAGCCGACCGCGGCGATGGACGCCGAGACCGAGGAGGACGTGTTCGAGCATTTCCGCGCGGCGACCCGCAACAAGATCACGATCCTGATCTCGCATCGCTTCTCGACCGTGCGTCGCGCCGATCGCATCGTCGTCATGGACCAGGGCCGCATCGTCGAGCAGGGCACGCACGACGAGCTCGTCGCGCAGGGCGGCCGCTACGCGCGGCTCTTCGAGCTGCAGGCGCGCGGGTACCGCTGAAGCTTAGCGCCGACGCGGCTCGACTCATGCGGCGCATCGCACCGCCCGCACCGCGCACATCCCGTTCCGGGACGACAAAGCGCACATGCTCGCGCCGCACGTCAAGAGGGCCTGAGCGGCACATGTCCCGCTGCGGGATGTCGGCCGGCAGGGATGCCGGCCGCCGAGCCGGAGGGACCCTCTTCCGGCGTCCCCCCAGCGGGACATGTGCCGCTCAGGCCCGTGCGATGCGCCGGATGAGTCGAAGTGGAATTGCGACAAAGGGCCGCGACGCGCTCCGGTAGAATGTAACGTGGCGCCCCCGAGCGGAGAGCGGCCGTGCCCGAATCGCAATCGAAAGGAATCGTCCGCGCGGACATCGTCTTCGCCGAGAAGGATCGGGCGCTTCGCGAAGACGTGCACCGCCTCGGCGAGCTCGTCGGCGAGCTCGTTCGCGAGCAGGGCGGCGAGGCGCTGTTCGATCTCGTCGAGGCGGCGCGCCGCGCGGCCATCGAGCGTCGCGAAGGCAACGCTCAGGCGTTCGCCGAGCTTCGAACATTGCTTGGGGCGCTCGCGCCGAGCACGGCGCGCGATTTCATTCGCGCGTTCTCGACGTACTTCCAAGTCGTCAACATCGCGGAGCAGGTCCACCGCATCCGCCGCCGCCGCGCCTACGCGCAGCAAGAAGGCAAGCCGCAGCCTTTCGGATTCCTCGACGTCCTCCAAAGGCTCAAAGCGGCCGGCGTTACCGCCGCCGAGATCGAGGACGTCATTCGCCGCGCGTGCATCGAGCCCGTCTTCACCGCGCATCCGACCGAGGTCACGCGCCGGACGTTGCTGCGCAAGCAGCAGAACATCGCCCGCTACCTGCTGAAGATGCTGGATCCGTACATGACGCCGCAGGAAGTGGCGTTCACGATGAGTCGGATCCGCCTCGAGATGACGACCGGCTGGCAGACCGAGGAGCATGCCGGCGAGCGCATGACGCTCGGCGACGAGGCCGAGCACGTCCTGTTCTTCGTCACCGACGTTCTCTACCGAATCCTGCCGGCGTTCTACGAGGACTTCGAAGCCGCGCTGACCGAGACGTTCGCCGACCACGGCGCCAGGTTTCGTGTGCCGATCGTCGTGAAGTTCTCCTCATGGGTCGGCGGCGACATGGACGGCAATCCGAACGTCACGGCGAAGACGATGCGCGAGATGCTCGCGCGTCACCGCGCGCTGGTGCTCGACCTCTACTATCGCGAGGTTCGCGATCTTGCCGAGCACTTGAGCCAGAGCGCGACGCGCGTCGGCGTCTCGGACGAGCTGCTCGCGAAATCCCGGCTTTACGCCTCGCACTTTCCGCAGGCGCTGCACGCGGTGCCCGCGCGCCATCGCGAGATGCCGTACCGCGTCTTCCTGCGTCTCGTCGGCGCGCGATTGCAAGCCACGTACGACGACGCGGCTTTCCCCTACGAGTCGCCGGAGGAGTTCATCGAGGACATCGAGATCGTCGCCGACAGCCTGCGGGCGAACAAAGGCAAGCACGCGGGCTTGTCGCTCGTCGAGCGGCTGCTGCGCCGCGCGCGGACCTTCGGCTTCCATCTCGCGACGCTCGACGTGCGGCAGAACGCGCTCGTGCATCGCCGCGTCGTCGGCGAGGGCCTCGGCGAGACCCGCTGGCTCGAGCTCGACGGCGAAACGCGCACCGCGCGGATCAAGGAAGCCCTCGAGCGGCGCGAGTCGCCGGTCGGCACGTTGTCATCGGAAGCGCGCAGGACGCTCGCCGTCTTCCAGGCGATCGCCCAGGCGCGGCGGAAATACGGTAAGGCGGCAATCGGCCAATACATCGTCAGCATGGCGCACGGCCCCGACGACGTGTTGTCGGTGCTGCTGCTCGCGCGCTGGGGCGGGCTCGGGCCGAAAGGCGGCGCCGTGCCGCTCGATATCGCTCCTCTATTCGAGACGGTCGAGGATCTCGAGAATGCCGACCGGATCATGGCGCGGCTCGTGGCCGACGAGCATTACCGAAAACATCTGCGCTCGCGGGGCGACCAGCAGATGGTCATGATCGGCTACTCGGACAGCAACAAGGAGGGCGGCCTCGTCGCGGCGCGCTGGGGACTGCAGAAGGCCCAGCAGCGGCTCGCCGCGACGATGAGCGATCTCGGCATCCGTCTCACGCTGTTCCACGGCCGCGGCGGCACCGTGAGCCGCGGCGGCGGCAAGCTCACCGAAGGTCTCCTCGCGGCCCCGGCGGGCGTCATGAACGGACATCTACGGATGACCGAGCAGGGCGAGACGATCAACGCGAAGTACGGCCTGCGCGGCATCGCGATGCGCAGCCTCGAGCAGACGATGAGCTCGCTCCTGTGGCTCCTCGCCCGGCCGCGCGAGAGCGATCCGCGGCAGCCGGAATGGGAAGCGGTGATGCAACGCATCGCGGAGTCGAGCCGGCAGGCGTACAAGCGGCTGATCTACGACCGGCCCGAGTTCGCGCATTATTTCCGCGACGCGACGCCGATCGACGTGATCGAGCGTCTCAACATCGGCTCGCGGCCCGTGGCGCGCGAAGGCGGCGGCGGCATCGAGGACCTGCGCGCGATCCCGTGGGTCTTCGCGTGGACGCAATGCCGATGCTTGTTGCCCGGCTGGTTCGGTTTCGCGACGGGGCTCTCCGACGCGATCGACCGGCACGGCATCGCGGTGCTCGAGGAGATGCTCGAGCGCTGGCCGTTCTTCGCGGTCCTCGTCGGCGACGTCGAGGCCGTGCTCGCGAAGGCGGATCTCGAGATCGCGGCGCATTACTCGCGACTGTCGCCGCTGCATGAGAAGTTCTTCCCGATCATCAAGGAGGAGTACGACCGCTGCGTCGCGCTCGTGCTCGAGCTCCGCGGCGACAGCGAGCTATTGTCGGATCAGGAGACGCTCAAGCGCTCGATCAGGCTGCGTAACCCTTACGTCGATCCGATGAGCTTCCTGCAGGTCGACCTGCTCGACCGCTGGCGGCGCGGCGGCCGGCAAGACGACGCGATCCTGCAGGCGCTGATCGTCAGCGTGAACGGCATCGCGCACGGCATGCAGAATACCGGCTGATCGCGCCCGTCACTTCGGCCAGTCGACGATACGCTCCTCGACCTCGCTCTCGGGCACGTCCTGCTCGCGTACGACTCGGCCGCGCACGGAGATCCCGGCGCGGTGCACGCTTTCCGGATCTCCGGACACGAGCGGATGCCACGCCGCGAGGCCGCGGCCCTCGGCAAGCCGCCGGTACGCGCACGAGCTCGGCATCCACCGAAACGCCTCGGGCGGCGCGTTGCGCAGCGCGACGCAATCCGACACGAGCTTCGTGCGTGCCGAGTACGCTCGGCAGCGGCAGCGCTCGATATCGAACAGGCGGCATGCGACGTCCGTGTAGTAGATCTCGCCCGTCTCCTCGTCTTCGAGCTTGCGCAGGCAACACCGCCCGCAGCCGTCGCACAGCGCTTCCCACTCCTCCTCGGTCATCTCGGAGAGCGATTTCGTTTCCCAGAAGCGTGTCGCGGGCATATCGGACCTTCGAGGCGCAGCGGCGATCGACATCGTGTCGGATTCGGGCATCGCTCCCACCATGCTAAGCTTCGGGGACGCGTCGCCCAAGTCTTGCTGCCTACGCCGATCCGGCGCTCCGTCGGTCCGCGGCGTGCCGCGCGATGCGATTTCCGCCGAGCGCGCCGATCACGACACGTTGAGCCGCCTTCGGACTTTCGGCATGCTCTCGTCCGCGTTCACGGGGCGCGGCCGGCCGGCGGCACGGCGTCCCCTCGACCGAGGATCGGAATCGATGTCGAAGAAGCCGTGGCTCAAAGCGTATCCGCAGGGCGTACCCGAGGAGATCGACGCGGACAGGTACTCGTCGCTCGCGGATCTGCTGGAGCGTGCCTTCGCGGAGCACCGTGACCGGCCCGCGTTCACGAACCGCGGCACGACCCTGACGTTCGCCGATGTCGACCGCTTGAGCCGAGCCTTCGCCGCCTATCTGCAGGCGGTGCCCGGCCTGACGCGCGGCGACCGCGTCGCGGTGATGATGCCGAATCTGCTCCAGACTCCGATCACGGTCTTCGGCACGCTGCGCGCCGGGATGACCGTCGTGAACGTGAATCCGCTCTACACCGTGCGCGAGCTCGAGCATCAGCTCGCGGACAGCGGCGCGAAAGTCATCGTCGTGCTCGAGAATTACGCGCACACGGTGATGAAGGCGTTGCCGCATTCGAATATCGAGCGCGTGATCGTCACGAAGGTGGGCGACGTCTACTCGTTCCTCGAGCGCGTCGTGACGAACTTCGTCGTGAAGCACGTGAAGCGGATGGTGCCGTCCTACAGCATTCCCGACGCGGTCGAGTTCCGCGACGTGCTGTCCGAGGGCGAGTGGCATACGTATACGCGGCCGGAGATCGGACCGCAGGACATCGCGTTCCTGCAGTACACCGGCGGCACGACTGGCGTCGCGAAGGGGGCGGTGCTCACGCATAGGAACATGGTCGCGAATACGCTGCAGGCGGCGGCGTGGGCGAAACCGTTCTTCGAGCGGAGCCTGGGCGTCGTGATCACGCCGCTGCCGCTCTATCACATCTATTCGCTGACCGCGAACCTTTTCTGCTTCGTCGAGCTCGGCGGGCACGACGTGCTGATCACCGATCCCCGCGATATCAAGGGATTCGTAAAGGAGCTGAAGAAGCGACCGTTCGCGTACATGACGGGCGTCAATACGCTGTACAACGCGCTGCTGCACGCGCCCGGATTCGACGAGATCGACTTCAGCGCGTTGCAGGCTTGTCTCGGCGGCGGCATGGCGGTGCAGCGGGACGTCGCCGAGCGTTGGCTCGAGGCGACCGGCGTGCCGATCGCGCAGGGTTACGGGCTCACGGAAGCCTCGCCGATCGTCTCGGCGAATCCGCTCGACGCGAAGGAGTTCGACGGCTCCGTCGGCGTGCCGGTGCCTTCGACCGAGGTCGCGATCCTCGGCGACGACGGCCGATGGATCCAGGACGGCTCGGTCGGCGAGATCTGCGTGCGCGGCCCGCAAGTCATGGCCGGCTACTGGAACCGGCCGGAAGAGACCGCCGCGGTGCTGACCGAGGACGGCTGGCTCAAGACCGGCGATCTCGGCCGCATGGACGAGCGCGGCTTCCTTTATATCGAGGACCGCAAGAAAGACGTGATCGTCGTGTCCGGCTTCAAGGTCTATCCGAACGAGGTCGAGGACGTCGTGGTCTCGCATCCGGGCGTGCTCGAGGCCGCGGCGATCGGCGTCCCCCACCCGCAATCGGGCGAGGCGGTGAAGGTCTTCGTCGTGAAGAAGGACCCGAGCCTGACCGAGGCGGACATCATCGCGCACTGTCGCAAAGGGCTCACTGGCTACAAAGTGCCGCACTACATCGAGTTCATCGACGAGCTGCCGAAATCGAACGTCGGCAAGGTGCTGCGGCGCGAGCTGAAGAAGGCCGCTAGCGGCTGAAGAAGTCGGCGATCTCCCGCTGGATCCGCTCGGCCGCGGCGCGCGGGTCGGCGGCGGCGCGAATCGGCCGGCCGACGACGATATGGTCCGCGCCGTTCTCGAACGCGGTGCGCGGCGTGACGATGCGCCTTTGGTCGTCGCTGCCGGAGCTCTCGGCCGGTCGGATGCCGGGCGTGACGATCAGCGCCGACGGGCCGAGATCCTCGCGCAAACGCCTCGCCTCGTGGCCCGAGCAGATCACGCCGTCGCAGCCCGACGCGATCGCGTCGGCGGCGCGGCGCCGCGCCAGCGTCTCGATATCGACGTCGATACCGACGCGGGTGAGGTCGGCCTGCTCGACGCTCGTGAGCACCGTCACCGCGAGGATCTTCAGCGTGTCGCCTTTCTCTTTCGCGGCCGCTTCCATCACCGACCGCTCGCCGTGGACCGTGAGGAACGAAGCACCGCGCCCGCGAATCTGCCGGACCGCCGCGGCGACGGTCGCGGGGATATCGTAGAACTTGAGATCCGCGAAGACGCGCTTGTCTTGCTCGAGCAGCCAATCGAGCAGCTCGAAATAGCGCCCCGTCATCGCGAGCTCGAGGCCGATCTTGTAGAAGGAGACCGTGTCGCCGAGCGTGCGCACGAGCGCTTTCGCGGCGTCGACGTCCGGCACGTCGAGGGCGACGATGAGGCGTTCTCGGGTCGGAATCGTCACGGGCAGGCTCCGAAAGGTGGCCTATTGTAGCCGGACGCGCGACTCGCCGCCTTGCCCGTCACCGCCTCAGGCGATGGGCCGGCCCTGAGACAGCGCGTCGGCCGCGTTGAACGCGAACCGGTCCGTCATGCCGGCGATGTAGTCCGCGATGACGCGTGCCGCGCCGGCCTTCCCGGCACGCTCTTCCGCGGCCGCGGCGCGGGACGCGTATTTCGGCGGCATCCTTGCGTAATCGGCGCTGAAGGCGTCGAACAGCAGGCGGATCGTCTCGCGTGCACGATCCGTCATGCGGCGGACGTGCGGGTGCGTGTAGAGGTGCTCCCGAAGGAACTGCTTCAGCGTCGCCTGGGCGTTGCGGTACGGCTCGCTGAAACCGATCAGCGGCTTCGACAGCGCGCGAACGTCGTCGATCGTCTCGGGGCACGCTTCGGCGATCGCCTGCTGGCTGGTCCGGATCAGATCGCCGACGAGCGCGCCGATCATGCGGCGCACGACCTCGCGCGCGACGATCTCGGGCTCCGCGCCCGCGTACGCCGCTCGGACCGCGCGCAGGTGCTCGGCGACGAACGGCACCTCCTCGAGCTGCGCGATCGTCAGCAGTCCCGAGCGCAGGCCATCGTCGACGTCGTGGTTGTTGTACGCGATCTCGTCCGCGATGTTCGCGATCTGCGCCTCGAGGCCAGGCTGACGGCGCTCGATGAATCTCCGGCCGACGTCGCCGAGCTCGCGCGCGTGACGCAGCGCGCAGTGCTTGAGGATGCCTTCCCGCGTCTCGAACGTGAGGTTGAGCCCCGGGAACGCGGCATACCGCTCCTCGAGCTCGTCGACGACGCGCAGCGATTGCAGGTTGTGCTCGAAACCGCCGTATTCCCGCATGCAGTCGTTGAGCTCGTCCTGGCCGGCGTGGCCGAAGGGGGTATGCCCGAGATCGTGCGCGAGGCTGATCGCCTCGACGAGATCCTCGTTGAGGCGCATTGCGCGCGCGACGGTGCGCGCGATCTGCGCGACCTCGAGCGAATGCGTCAGCCGCGTGCGGTAGTGATCGCCCTCGTGATTGACGAAGACCTGCGTCTTGTAGACGAGCCGCCGAAATGCCGTCGAATGGATGATGCGGTCGCGGTCGCGCTGGAACTCGTTGCGGTACTCCGACGGCGGCTCCGGATACCGCCGGCCGCGCGACGCGGTGTCGTGCGCGGCATACGGCGCGAGCCCAGAAGGGGAAGTCGAAGCCCTCGAACGCATGCTGTTTCCCGTCCGTCGGCGTCCGGGCGAACGGGCGCGTTCGCTCGGCGCTCAGCGCGATACTAGCAGGACACGCGGTTTCCGGTGCGTTCGGCGAGGCCGCGTCGCGTTCCGATTCGGCGTGGCGAGGCGCATACGGGCGAGGTGTCGACCTATGCCTGGGCGCCGTCGATGCTCACGGGGTTCGCGGCGCACCACCGGAGGATGGTGTCTATGACGATTTCTCGGCGACGTTCGCGCGCGGCCTGCGAGCTCATGTCGAGCTCGAAAATCTTCGCGAACGTATACTTGTTCGAGACGAAGTGAAAGCCCAGCGCGCTGATCGTGAGATGCAGCTCCCGCGGATCGATGTCCGCACGCAGGGAGCCGTTCCGCTTGCCTCGCTCGAGGATTCGCGAAAGGGTTTCGATGATCGGCTTGTTGCCTTGGATCTGCCGCTCGGTGATGTAACGCGCGTGGTGGATGTTCTCGTTCATCACGAGCCGCACGAACATCTCGTTGTCGGCGTGGTAGTCGAAGCTTTGCCGGATGATCGCGCGTAGCGCGTCGATCGGCTCCATGTGATCGACGTCGATCGCCTGCTCGCTGGCGCGAATACCCGCGTAGGCCTGCTCGAGCACGGCCTTGTACAGCTCCTCCTTGCTGCGAAAGTGGTAATAGACCATGTGCTTGCTGGTCTTGGCCTTCGCGGCGATCGTGTCGACGCGAGCGCCGCTCAAGCCCTTCGTCGCGAACTCGCGCAGCGCGACTTTGAGTATCCGCTCGCGGCTTCCGCCGTTCCGCGTTCCTCCGCGGCCGCCGCGGCGGCTCTTGCGGGCGGCGACGGCTCTAGCGCGGGAGTCCGCGCCGGGCATCTCGTCCATGGGTCGTTCGAACCGATCGTGTGCGATTGCGTGCCGGGGAGTATCGCATAGAGCGGGAGCGCGTTATGAACGGCGGCCGTGCTTCGTGGCGTCAAAAGCTCCCCACGTGCCTGATTCTGCGAACGAAATCGTTTTGACACGGACCGGTTGGTACTTATAGACTCCGCCGCATCGACGATGGAACCGTGGGGTCGGTACCAAGCGGCTTCTTGCATTGCTTCAAGGAGCCGGGGGAGAGGAACAAGCCGATCCAAGCTCTCGTCTCTGCGACTCGGCATTCGCCTCGTGCGCCGCGAGGTCCGGACAGCGCGCCTTCGCACCGACGACGGGCGTTCGAGCGAAGCGGTGCCATGGAGCACGTTGCAGGGATCTCACGAGCAGGTCTTGGTGCGGAGCTTTGGCGCGGCGCGGTAGCGCGCCGCTTCGAGGGGATTCTGATGGGCGGGAAAAACCCATCGCCGCTCCGGAGCAGAGAGGCGCATACGCCGCTTCGGGCGACAGCCGTCGCGATGGTCGCGGCGTTCTTTGCTTCGACCGCACCGCCGGTATCGGCCGACGAAACGGGCGAATGGAAGGTTCTGTTCGACGGGCGGTCTCTGAACGGGTTGCTCGTCGACCCTCCGAGCCAAGCGCAATTCGTGCAAGTCACGGACGGCGTCATTCGCATCTTCGGATCGAACGACGGCGGATGGCTTCGCACCGACCGCAAGTACTCGGATTTCACGATCCGGTTCGATATCCGCTACCTGGAGACGGACGAGATCCATGGCCGGACCTCGGCGGGAAATACCGGGCTGTTGCTCAGAAGCCCGGAAATCTCCGTCTCGGGGCGCAACTGGCCGGGGCGCGGATTCGAGATGGAGCTCTGGGATCAGAGCAAGAGGACGGGGTTCGCGAAGGACGGAGCGATTCTCGCGCTGCAGCCGGGCGCGCCCGCGGGCAAGTTCGAGTTCGATATCGGTGCCGCGCAACGGGCGTATCGGCCGACCGGCGAGTGGAACTCCGTCGAGGTCATCGCCCACGGCAATCGCATCTGGGCGAAGCTGAACGGCGAATGGCTCGGCACCGCGTATAACGTCGCTCATCCCGACGGCCACGTAGGCTTTCAGATCGAGGACGGCATCGCGGAGATTCGCAACGTTAGGATTCTCGAGCACACCGCCGAGACGTGGACCCCGAGCACGATCGTGCCGCTCTTCAAGGACGGCGAGCTCCGCGGCCTGAGCGTCTCCGATCCGGCCTACGCCGACAACGTGCGAATCGAGAACGGGCTGCTGCGGCTTCAAGGGCAGGGCGGCTGGCTCAAGACCGAGCACAAGTACACGAGCTACACGCTTCGCCTCGAGTTCCGCTTTCCCGAAGGTAACGCCGACACCGGCGTTTTCCTGCGCGCCGTCGACGCCGAGACCGGTTCCGGTTGGCCGACGAGCGACGAGGTGCAGATGGTCACGCAACGCGTTCCGCCGCCGACCGGTGCGGCCGGAGACCCGCGCTGGTTCGGGGCGTTACTGAGCCACGGCACGCCAGGGGGGCGCGCGATCATCGATACGGGCGCCGTGCTCGACGCGTATCGCGGATCCGGCGAGTGGCAAGAGGCGATCATCGACGTCGACGGGCGGCGCGTCGGCATCCGACTGAACGGCGTGCCCATCGCCGAGGGCGACGACGTCGCTCATCTCGATACCGGCGGATACGTCGGTCTGCAGATCGGCTCCGGAGTCGTCGAGTTCCGGCTGATCGAGATCCGGGGCCTGAGGAAGGACTAGCTCCATGACGGCCGCCGGCACGAGCGTCGAGCTGAACGGGCCGGAACGCCTGCACGCGGCTACTGCGCCTTCCGCGTTGGACGGATGGACCGGGATCCAGCTCACGGTCGTCGGTCTGTGCTTCGTCGTGAACATGATCGACGGCATGGACGTGCTGCTGATGTCGTATATCGCCCCGACTCTGCAGGAGGAGTGGGCGATCGGCGCGGACGAGCTCGGCGTCGTGTTCAGCATCAGCGTGCTCGGCATGGCGATCGGCGGAATCGGCTTGGCGCCGCTCGCGGACTTTCTCGGCCGCCGCCGTTTGTGTCTCGCGGCGCTCGCGACGTCGACGTTCGCGATGCTGGCGAGCGGTTTCGTCGTGAACGTTCCGCAGCTCATGGCGCTGCGGTTCCTCGTCGGCGTCGGCGTCGGAACGGTCCTCGCGAGCATGGCGGCGCTCGTCGCCGAGTACGCGCCTCCGCGATACCGCAACTTCGCGGTCGGTCTGCTCTATGCCGGTTACCCGCTCGGCGCGATTTTCACGGGCCTCGTCTCCGCCCGAACGATTCCTTCCTTCGGCTGGCAGGCGACCTTGGTCGGCGCCGGCTGCATCTCCGCGGCGATGCTCGTCGCCCTTTGGGCAATGCTGCCCGAGTCGATGCAGTTTCTGATCAAGCGGCGTCCGCGCGATGCGCTCGAGCGTTTCAACGCGATTCTCGCGCGTCTCGATCGACCGGCGGTTTCGGAGCTGCCTCGGCCGGACGAGGCGCCGACGAAAGCGGGCGTCGCAGGACTCTTCGCCGAGGGGCGCACCGCGAGCACGGTGCTGCTGTGGCTCTCGATGATCTTCGGGTACGCCGCGCTCTGGTTCACGATGAGCTGGATCCCGCAGCTCGCCGTCATCGCCGGGCTCGATTCGACGGACGCGATCTACGCCGGCACGACGTTCAATGCGGGCGCATTCGTCGGCACGGTCACGCTCGGTCTCATCACTGCGAGGCTGAGGCTGCAGCCGACCATCCTCGCTTTCCTCGTCGTCGGCGCGGTCGTGATGGTGATCTTCGGCTTCTTCCGCTTCGGCTTGCCCTTGACGCTGATGATCGCCTTCGCGATCGGCTTTCTGCAGATGGGCGGCTTCAATGGCGTCTATCCGCTGGCGACGCAGCTCTATCCGGCCGAAGTGCGCAGCACCGGCGTCGGCTGGACGATGGGCGTCGGCCGAATCGGTGCCTTTCTCGGGCCCTTGATCGGCGGCGTGCTGATCGAGGCGAACCTCGGGCTCGGCATCATCTTCCTGGTCTTTGCCGTCCCGACGGCGCTCGGCGCCGTTTGCGCTTACCTCGTACGCATCGAGCGTGCTCCGGCAGGCTAGAGCCGATGAATCGTTCTAGACGCGTAGCGGCCAACACGGGCACGTTCTGCGCGCCCCTTCCCGCGATCGTGGCCGCCGTTCGAGCCGCGGGATTCGACGGGCTCGAAGTATGGAGCAGGGACCTCACCGATACTTACGGCGGCGCACGCGGCGTGGCTTCGCTGCTGCGCGAAGCCGGCTTGGAGATACCTGCTTTCCAGCTGCTGCGCGACTACGAGGGCAGCGATCGACCGAGAGCCGAGCGGCTCGCAGAGGCGGAAGAGCTGTTCGAGCAGATGATCGACCTCGGCACCGATACGCTGCTCGTGTGCGCGACGGCGGATCCGCGCAGCATGCCGGATCTCGAAGCTCACGTGCGCGACCTCCGCGCGCTTGCGGATCTGGCTCGCGCGCGAGGATTGCGCATCGGCTTCGAGCCGCTGTCCTGGAGCCGGTGGGTTTCGACTTACGAGCAGGCTTGGGCCTGCGTCGAGGCGGTCGATCGCCCCAACTTCGGCCTGGTGATCGACACGTTCCATGTTTTCAGTCGTGGCTCGTCGTTGCGGATCGTCGATCGCATCGCGATCGAGAAGGTCTTCATGGTGCAGCTCTGCAACGCGGTGACGATGCCGTTGCCGGTGATCGAGATCGCACGGCATCACCGCCGGTTTCCCGCCGACGGCGAATGGCCGGTTCACGAGCTCGTGCAACGGCTCGAGGCACGCGGCTTCGAAGGGTTCTACAGCATCGAGGTGTTCAACGACGCGTACAAAACGCGCGATCCGGCGGAGATCGCCGCGCAAGCCTATCGGTCGTTCTGCGGATTGTTCGTCGAGAGCAGAGCGGAGGCGGGCGCATAACGTACGTTTCGGTCTTGCCGCGGTCGTGCGCGGGTCACGACGGACACGGGTCTAGAATCGGTTCTCGTCTTCGAAGCGTTCAGCGCGACGTTTCTGGGGGGCTGTGAATGCGAATGCATGAGAGGGGGATTCGTTCGCCGGGCGGCAGGGTCGTCGCGAACGTGCTGGGTGTCTTTGTATTGATGTCGCTCGGCGCGTGCGGTGACCAGCCGCTCGGCAACGAAGCCAAGAAGCCCGATTGGGTGAAGCTCGGGATTCCCGACGGTCAGTGGCCGACGTACGGCGGCGGTCCGTACAACCAGAACTATTCGCCGCTGACGCAGATCGACAAGAGCAACGTCGCGAATCTCGAGGTCGCTTGGGTCTACAACTACGGCGCGGGCGAGCACGACCTCGGCGACCTCGGCCTCGATTATCGCTTCGAGGTAACGCCGCTCCTGATTGGCGGCGTGATGTACATCTCGACGCCGACGTCGCCCAATGCGCCCGGCCTGAAGTCGACGATCACGGCGCTCGTTCCCGAGACGGGCGAGGTGCTGTGGCGTTACGAATCGCCGTACAACATTCACGGCCGCGGCATCGCGTATTGGCCCGGCGATGACGAGACGCCGCCGCGCATCTTCTTCGGCACCGACGGCGGATTCCTCATGGCCGTCGACGCGACGACGGGCGAGCTCGCGCGGGACTTCGGTCTCGACGGGAGGATCGACGTCTACATAGGCGTGACCAACGAGGTCGTCGGCGACACGCGGCGGAAGACTTACACGATTCCGAATCCGGTCACGATCTACAAAGACCTCGTGATCACCGGCGCTCGCCCCGGCGAGGCCGGACCGCCCGGGCCGCGCGGCGACATCCGTGCGTTCAGCGCGCGCACCGGTCGGCTGAAGTGGACCTTCCACGTGCTGCCGCGGCCCGGCGAGCCGAACGACAGCGGTCTCGAGCCCGTCGACGTGCCCGACCTGACGGGCGCGAACGTGTGGTCGACGATGACGCTCGATCCGGAGAACGGCATCCTCTACGCGACGACCGGCGACATCAACGCGCGCGGCCTCGACGTGTCCGGGCCCGAGCCGTATGCGAACAGCCTGCTCGCGATCGACGCCGATACGGGCAAGCTGCGCTGGTATCGAAAGATCGTCTTCAAGGATCAGTGGGATTGGGATTCCCCGACGCCGCCAGTGCTCTTCGACCTCGAGCGTGACGGACGCTCGATTCCGGCGGTGCTCTATACCGGCAAGCAGGGTCTCGTGTTCATCTTCGATCGTCTGACCGGCGAGCCGTTGAACGGATACGAGATGCGGCCCGCGCCCGGCGCCGGCGAGCGTCCCGTGCCGAAGGGTTACTGGCCCGAGCAGCCTTGGCCGACGGCGCCGGGGCCGATCGCGCGCACCGGCATGACTCGCGACGAGATCCCGGATCTCGTGCCCGGGATGAAGGAGCATTGCGAGCGGATCTGGGATCAGTATCAGCCGCTGAGCCCGGGCCTCTATGCATTGCCGCCGACCGATCGCGCGATCATTCGCGCGCCGGGGTCGACCGGCGGCCCGAACTGGGGCGGCGGCTCGTATCACCCTCGGCTCGGCTATTTCTTCATCAACGTGCAGGAGCCGGTCCGGATCGACGGCCCGCGGATCGACGGCGCGGCACGCGCCGGACGCAATGACTTCAGCTTCACGCTCGAGGACGGCACGACGTTGAGCTGCGGCGCGTTGCCGTGGGGCGCGTTGGTTGCCGTCGACGTGCGTAACCTGCGCATCGCGTGGAAGGTGCCGCTCGGCATCAACGAGAAGCTCGGCGAAGCGGGCCGCCGCACCGGCGCCCGGAACATCGGCGGCAACATCACGACCGCGTCGGGCCTCGTCTTCATCGCGGCGACGAACGATCGGTACTTCCGTGCGTTCGACGCGGAGAACGGCGAGCTGCTTTGGGAGCATCGGCTGCCCGCGGGCGGACACTCGACGCCGGTGACCTACATGGGCGCCGACGGCAAGCAATACGTCGTGATCGCGGCCGGCGGCGGCACGTCGGTCGGACGCGCGGAAGCGCCGCGCATGTCCGACAGCCTCGTCGCGTTCAGACTGCCTTGAGCCGGCCCCGCCGACTCGTGCATTCGTTCGTCCACAAGGAGAGGACTTCGATGTCGTCCCATTGCGTATCGCGCTCGCTCGCTGGCTCGAGCGCGTTGCTCTCGACTCAACGCGTCCGGCCGCTGGTTGCGGCCGTCGCGCTCGTCGCCGTGCTCGGCGCGAACGCGCAGGATGCCGACTCGTTGCTGCCCCAGGGGCCGGGGCGCGACACGGTGGCGCGCACGTGCGGCATGTGTCATTCGATCGGCTTGGTCGTCTCGCAGGGCCGCTCGGCGGAAGACTGGGCGACGACGATCGACCGCATGCGCGGTCTCGGCGCCGTCATCGCGCCGGCCGACGAGGAGGTCATTCGCACGTATCTCGCCCGCTACTTCCCGCCGCAGCAGGATCCGGCCGATTTCGCCGCGATGATGGCGAACGTTCCGGTCGGCGGCGAGCCGAAATACCCGCGTCCGAGCGGCCCCGATCAGTGGCCGAGCTATGGCGGAGGCCCGTATCAGCAGAACTACTCGCCGCTCACGCAGATCAATCGAGACAACGTGTCGAAGCTCGAGGTCGCGTGGGTGTTCAATGCGGGCACCGGCGAGCACGACTTGGGCGACCAAGGCCTCGACTATCGATTCGAGGTCACGCCGCTCGTGATCGGCGGAATCATGTACCTCTCGACGCCGTCTTCGCCTCAAGCGCCCGGCGTGCCTTCGACGATCACGGCGCTCGTTCCCGAAACCGGCGAGGTGATCTGGAGATTCGAGTCGCCATACAACATTCACGGGCGCGGCATCGCGTATTGGCCGGGCGACGACGAGCGCGCACCGCGCATCGTCTTCGCGACCGATCGCGGCTACATCATGGCCGTCGACGTCACGACCGGAACGCTCGCCCCCGAGTTCGGCCTCAACGGCGTGATCGATGCGTACGTCGGCGTCGCCTCGGAGATCGTCGGCGAAACCCGGCGCGATCAATACACGGTCCCGAATCCGGTGCTGATCTACAAGGACCTGATCATCACCGGCGCGCGTCCGGGCGAAGCCGGCCCTCCCGGGCCGCGCGGCGACATTCGCGCGTTCAGCGCTCGCGATGGACGGCTCGTGTGGACCTTCCACGTCGCACCGCAGCCGGGCGAGCCGCACGCCGATCTGATTCCGAACCCGGAGGAGAACTACGACGTCACCGGCGCGAACGTCTGGTCGACGATGGCGCTCGATCCAGAGAACGGATTGGTGTTCGCGCCGACGGGCGATCTCAACGCGCGCGTCACGGGCGCCGAGCTCTTCTCGGACACGCTGCTCGCGCTGAACGCGGAAACCGGAGAGCTCGTCTGGTACTACCAGATCACGCACAAGGATCTGTGGGACTGGGATTCGCCGACGCCCCCGATGCTGTTCGACATGGTGCGCGACGGCGAGCGCGTGCCCGCGGTGCTGCTGACAGGCAAGCACGGGCTCGTGTTCATCTTCAATCGTTTGACCGGAGAGCCGCTGAACGGGGTCGAGGAGCGTCCGACGCCGCGAACGAACTTGCCGGGCGTCGAGCCGTGGCCGACGCAGCCGTTCCCGGCCGCGCCGGGACCCGTCGCGCACAACGGCATGACTCGCGATCAGATCCCGGACTATGTGCCGGGCATGAAGGAGCACTGCGAGGCGCTCTGGGATCAGATCGATCCGGTCAGCGAGGGGCTTTATGCGCTTCCCCGCACGGATCGCGCGGCGATCCTGGGGCCGAGCTCGACCGGAGGGCCGAACTGGGGCGGCGGATCGTACAACCCCGAGCTCGGGTACTACTTCATCAACGTCAAGAACCAGCTGCGCGTGAGCCCGCCGACGACGAATCCCGGCTATTTCGTCACTCGCAGCCGGGAGCAGCAGAACGCACCGGGCGCGGGACGAGCGCAACAGCAGCAGACGGTACGCCTGCCGCCGTTCGTTTACGAGTACCAGGGCGAGCAGCTTCCATGCACCGCGGGTCCGGTCGGCGAGCTGGTCGCGGTCGACGTCAACAAGCTCGAGATCGCGTGGCGAGTGCCGTTGGGCTGGCGCGAGTCCCTAGGCGAAGCAGGCCGACGCGTCGGTGTGCCGAATCTCGGCGGCAGCATTGCCACGGCGGGCGGCCTCGTGTTCATCGGCGCGACCAACGACGCGTATTTCCGCGCGTTCGACGCTCAAGACGGCAAGCTGCTCTGGGAAGCGAAGCTACCGGCCGGCGCGCACTCGACGCCGATCACGTATATGGGGTCGGACGGAAAGCAATACGTGGTGGTCGTCGCCGGCGGCGGAACCTCCATCGGGCGAGCCGATGCGCCGCGCATGTCGGACAGCGTGGTGGCGTTTCGTTTGCCTGATTAGCCAAGCGTGAAACGAGTCCCGCGCCGGAGCGCGGCGCGGGACTCGCGATCTACCAGCACCTCTCCGACGAGTCGCCGCTGACGCCGCGTTGCCCGGTGTGCGTCAGCGTGAGCGTCCCGCAGCGGTCGCCCGCTTGAGCCCCTTGCGGGGTCGCGCTGAGCCGGTAGGTCGTCGCGGTCGGTCCTTCGTCGAAATCGATGCTATAGAACTCCTCCGGCGAGTTCATCGGAAGGCTCACGGGACAGCTCGGGCTGTTGTAGGCGTTGAATTGCGTGAAGCACCGCTCCAGCCGCTGCGCGACGTTGAGCAGCGCGTTCGTGCCATCGACACGCCGCGTCCGAGCGACGTGCTCGCGATAGGATGGGTACGCGATCGCGGCGAGCAAGCCGACGATCGTGACCACGATCATGAGCTCGATGAGCGTTATGCCCCGCGCCCTGCGCCTCATAGCCTGTCGCATCGATGGCTCTCCTTGCATCACCTTAGCTGCCGCCACGATTGACGGCCGCTGAAGCCCTCGGCGACGCCGTACAAGGTTTCGTCACCGTCGCCCGAGTACATGATGTCGCGCCCGCTGTCCCGGATCACGGTCGGGAGCTCGCCCGTGCCGAAGCCGACTCCGCTCGGCGGAGCATCGTTCGGCCAGTCCTCGGAATCGAACTCGTCATCGAGGTTCAGATCGAAGACGGTCTTTGCGTAGCGCCCTCCGCTGGCCATATCGATATCCATGAGGAAGCCGCTCCGAGAGCTCGTGCACGGATCGTCGGTATTGGGAATGACCGTCGTGAACCGCACGCGATTCTGCGGGACGCCCGACGGGAACGTCGGCGCGCTGATCACGCGTTCGCCCTCGGCGACACCGCCGTAGATCAAATCGAGATACCACCCGTCGTGCGACGGAGTGAGCTGATGCTGCGATACCTCGCGTAGCTCGTGCGTCAGCGTCCCGCCCCCGGGCACCGAGAACGAATCCGTTCCTTGCCACGTAATCTGCTGTCCCAGCAGGTCGCCGCGAACGAGATTGCTGGATCCGGCCACCGTGTCGAAAACGCCGTACAGCGTTTGCACCTGGTTGTCCCCGGCATCGTCCCTTCGGAAATAGCTGCCCGTGCCGAACATCACGACGAGAGTATTGTCGCGGTGCGGGTGCGTCGCGACGGCGGGCTTCGCGGTGATCGGCTGTCGCGAACCGTTGGAATCGCGCGCCGTGAAGAGCAACACCGGAGTCGCGCTCTCCCACGCATCGGCATTGCTCGCGGACACATCGAAACGCCACAGATTGCCGCGCAGATCGCCGGCATAGATACGGCTCGCGATCAGGTCGCTCCGCGGCCAGTCCGTCACGACCGGCGCGGCGAGCCCGTTCGCGCCTGCCGCACCCGTCGAGATCTTCGCCAGCAGCTCGCCGTCGCTCAGCCGGACGATGAAGAGCGCCGCCTCGTTGCTCGTGTCTTTCTTGTACCCGTTACCGAAGATAGCCGCCCAGTCGCCGTTACGCATGCGGGCGATCGTCGGGTGGGAGACGCCATAGCCGAGGTCTTCGTGCGTGAACTCCCACAGCACGCCCGGGTTGACGGGATCGGTCACATCGAGCGCGAAAACGGTACGCCCGCCCGCCCCCATCGTCCCGACCAGGACGGTCCGCCAGTTGCCGTTGATGTACGCATCGGAAACGGCGGCCGTGCCATCCACGAAGAAGCGGTGCTTGTACTCGGGATCGGTCAGGCGAGATACGGGCGCATAGTTCCTGCCCGGCTCGGGAAGGAGCAGCTCGCTCGGGACGTAGGCGAAGAGCTCGTCTCCCGTCTCGGCATCGAACGCGTGCAGCATGCCGTCGTTCGCGCCGACGTAGATGGCGTCCCTGCGGTTCACCAGGGTCGCGCGGAAAGCTCGATAGCTGCTGCCCTCGCCGGCCAGAAGGCTATAGCCGTAATCCGTGTTCGTGACGAATCGAGGGTTCGAGTGCACGATGTCGCCGAGCAACCGCAGTCCGCTCGTCGACGCACGCTTGCGGAAAGCGGCGTTGGCGTTATCGCTGCCGCGCAGCCACGCGACGCGATCCGCGCCGAACCCGTCGCGCACGTTCGCGGCATTGTGATGGAGCGCCTCCTGCTGCTCGGTGCTGAGGTTGACGAAATCGAGCTCGACTGCGCTGCCCGACGAGCTGTTCACCGTCAGAATGCGTCTCGCTGCCGGAGACGTTGCGCGTAGCCTCTCCTCGGCGTCCCACTTGATGCTGCCCACCGCCCCGGATTTCGAGTCGATGTTTCGCGCCGTGAACGAGCCCGACCAATCGTCGCTGCGGAAGCCGGCGACATAGAGATAGGTATTCGTTTGCAGCACGGCGGAGCTCGTCGCCGCCGACGTCGCCGAGCCTTCGACACGCGCGATGATGTCGTCCAGCATGCGGCTCAGCCGCTCCGTGAACTCCTCGGGATTCTGCGCGTTGAAGAATCCGCCGCGTCCGTTCACCGCCGCGTGCAGGAGATCGTCGGCTCGACCGACCGGAAGATTGGTCGCGCCGGTGTAGCTGACCTGAGGATCGGGCCAATTGATGGTCGCACCCGTGGTGATCGCGGCAAATGCCTCGTCGGGATCGACCTGCGTCGGAACTCCGAGACCGACTCCGAACGTGACCATGTGCTGCCAGAAGGCCGGGTTGAGCGGCGTGGTCGGCACGTTGTTCGCCAGATTCGGTGCGAGATCGTTCTTCCAGTAATACATCGCCACGTCGGCGAGCGTATTCC
Organism: Gammaproteobacteria bacterium; assembly: GCA_017577365.1. Classification (GTDB taxonomy): domain Bacteria; phylum Pseudomonadota; class Gammaproteobacteria; order Steroidobacterales; family Rariloculaceae; genus ZC4RG20. The sequence goes on from PKRJ01000035.1 coordinate 30,743, forward strand.
TGTAATTGTCCGTGAACGGCGAGGTCGCCCTGTACCTGTAGGTTTGCGATCCCGGCCCGGTGATCGTGGGCCCGTCCCTCCCGTCGTTGTTCTCTTGGGCGCCGGCGGTGGCCGCCTCGGCGTCGTTCCAATAGCCGTCCGTCATCAGGATCGTGTAGTTGGCTCGGCAGCTCAGCAGCTCTCCGCCGGTGTTGCCGGGGGTCGTGCTGTACGGGCCCCGAATGTCTTCACGGCTGTAGTACCGGCCCGCCGCATCGAGCGCTCTCCGCAGGGGGGTGTAAGTTTGAGTCGTCATCCCGAAGAGCCAAGTGAAGAACTGCTCTCGGGCCGCACCCTGAAACGGTCTGACGCCGCGCTGCAACGTCGTGGTGTTCACGCCGTCGATGGTGTTGGTGCCTTGGTTGAGCCGACCGTATCCGACGCGCGGCGTCGTCCCGAGCGCAGCGAACGCGATGCTCGAGCCCGTTTTCGCGGCCAACAGGCGCGTGCGGTAGTACTGATACCAATTTGCGAAGTTCGTACGCTCGTCGGTGCCCCCGGGGCCCGAGCTGGAACCGACGACGACTTTGATGTAGCAGTCGTCGTCCTCTCGTCCATTCGTCGCTGGGCAGCCGGACGGTCGCGCTTGCGGCACCCAGTGATCTTCGTAATAGACGTAATAGTAGGCAGCCTCTCCCCTACCGATCGTGGTCGGTGACGTGCAGCCCGTGTTCGATGCGCCCCACGTGGGCCTGAAGTTGTTGCTGAGGTTTACGGTCGTACCGCTGCGCGCGAATCCGTTCTGGTATGCCGCCGTGAAGCTCGCGTCGGGAAACGGGACGCCGTCATGGTCCAACGGAGGGCTGTATTTGACCCTCGGATTGTAGTAGAGCGTATTGAAGCTCGCGGACTTCGCGCGCCTCGTCGAGGACAGGCCGCAGATCTCGTCCGGGAGGAACGAGAGGTTCATCGAGCCCGAGTCGTCGAGAATATAGAGGATATTCGGCGCTACCTCGGGCACGAGGAACAGCGGCGAATCGGCGACGTCCACCTGTGCGTTGGTCGCTTGAGCAACGAGCAGTGCGCAAGCGGATCCCAGCAACACATTCGCGAATCGGTGACGCGTAGACCACGTTCTCGTTGCACTCTTCATGTGCCGATCTCCACGAATCCTGCCCGCGTTCTCGTAGCCGGCGAACGGAACCTGTCGAACGTCGTGCGTCGATTGGGCTCTCATTTCTCCGCCTCGCGTCATTCCGGATCGACCTTGGATTGAAGAATCACGACCGCCGTCTCGGTGCCGCCCACGCCTCGCGCGGTGACCTCGTAGATCCGGCGAAACTCGGGCGGCAGCGTCGTGCCGACGCGCACGAGGCGCGGCGGCGATACGTGAAACACGGGATTCGCCCGATGGAGGTCGTCGGTTACGAATCCGTCGACGCTGCCGTGACTGCCGGCGCCGTCCCAGCTCGCCGGGTCGGCGAGGTCGGCGTGCCCATCGGCGACGTCGAGATTCCCGGGTTGCATCAGCCATTGCTCGCCGGCGCGCAGCGCGGCCTCGCTCGCCTGAAACGCGAGATGTCGGTCGCGCGTGTTGCCCGCCATGCGTTCCTGGAGCGTCGTGCTTTGCATCGCGGTGGCTCCGATCAGCGTCATGATCAGGAGCATCACCAGGCCGACGATCAATGCCGCGCCGCGCTCGGTGCGTGCAAAGCGAGTGTGATCGGATCGCATCGGCATTCGCTCCTCAGGGCATTCGGTTGCGAAGCGCAATCGTCGTGGTCATGACCTGACGCAGCCTTCTGTCCGTCGGCGTTTGCAGCACGCCGTTGAAGAACACCGGCTGCGGCTCGTCGACGATGTTGTTCTCGGTGCTGACGAGCAGCAGGCTGACTCGCACGGCCACCACGGAACGCCAATCGGCGACGGCGTCGGCGGTGACGTGCTCGTCGATTCGTCGGTCGCCGTTGGTGTCGACGCCGAACAGGACCTGTAGGTTCTCGACGCCTTCCACCAAAGGCTCACCCGCTCCCGCCTCGGCGGTGCTGGTGAGGCGGCTTCGAAAGAGGGCGGGCGGCGCATCGGCCGATTCGCGCGACACGTAGTAGATGTTGCCCATGATCCGGCTGACTTCACCGCCGGGGGAGCTCGAAATTTCGAGCGATGGATCGTTCCCGAGCGCGCAACCGGTGTCGACGCCAATCTCGGTCTCGGTGCCGTCGGGGGTCACGCTGCAAGCCTGAACCCAGTCCGCCGTGCGGCAGTCCGAAAGCATCAAGAGATCCTGTGCCGCGAAATCGTGGTTCGCGGTAATACGGAACGAGTCCGAGTCGACGCTGACGATTCGCGCGATGTTCTCATCGCCGCGCCATATCCGAACGATGTCGCTGCCCGATCGGGCATTGAACGTGGGCAGCGGAGCGCCGCCGTTCGTGGTCCACGATCCGCCGCTCGTCGAGACCGGCGTCGCGGAGTAGTCGATCGTCAAAGTCTTGCCGGGCTCCGTGCCGTTCGCTTCCCATCCTTGAATACCGATTCGCGGATCGAAATCGGCCGGCGGACCCGCAAGCCAATTGTTGATGCTCGTCGCCTGGCTGCTGCAGCCGAGGTAGCCCGCCATGCGAATCTCGCGCGTGAGCTCGTCGAGCGCGAAGCGGCCGTTCTCCTGGATACGCGATAGCGCGTCGTGAAAGCGGTACGCCTGATTGTTGCTCGAGAAGATCTGCAAGACGCCCGCGGTCAGCAAGAGCCCGAGCACCATCGCAACCATCAGCTCGATCAGAGAGACGCCGCGTTGCCGGCGCATTCGTCCGAACCCGTGCATAACGGTCCACTCGCTCATAGGTCGGTCCGAAACTCGAAGGAACGCACCGTGTCGCGTTCGAACCCGGCATCCTCGTCGTTGGCGTCGAGCCACTGGATGATGACGGTCACCCGATTACCGACGACCTCCACGGAGCCTTTGCCGTCCGGCAACGTCGCCGCGAGCGCGTCGCGCCATTCCTTGATGTCCCGAGCGGCGATCGTCTCGGGCGACGACTCGGGCTCGTCGTCGACGTCGATGTTGTATGCCGCGGCGTCGGACCAGTTGGCCCGAATCCGCTCGGTAATGTCGTACGCGAGATTCGACGCCTGCGAACGCACGAGCGCGCCTTGGTTGAGCTGCAGCGAAACGGTCTGAAGGCCGGCCAACCCCAAGAGGCCGATCGCGATGATCACGATCGCGATCAGCACCTCCAGCAGGCCGACACCCTTCTGTGTGGCCGGCGGAGCCGATGCCCGCCGGAGGACTTCGATGAGGCGGGTACGCGGAGTGCTCATCAGCAGTCGATCCTCTGCAGAGTGATTCGCCCGGTCAGTGCGATCTCGAGGCGCCTGGCTCTGCCGGCCGCACCCGTCTCGCAGTCGTCGGGCTCGATCGTCACGGTCACCGATGCGGCCGCGGGGGCGCGCCGCGCACCGCGCGAATCGAAGGTGATCGAGGTCGCGCTCGACTCCACGGCCAGCCGCGTCATCGCCGGATACACGCGCAGGACGTTGCCGGTGTCAGCGCAGCCGCTGCCGACGTGAACGCACCAGCCTCCGGCGAATCCGGAAGCCGAGACCGCTTCGACCGTCGCCGTTCCGCCGCGGCGAATCGCTTCGCTTCGCGCCAGATTGAGCGCGGATACGAGCTCGTTGGTCTGACTCGTAACCCGACTGTTCTCGACGAACGTCGAGAAGCTAGGGACGGCGACACCCAGCAATATGCCGAGCACCGTGACCGTCACCATGAGCTCCAGGATCGTGAAGCCACGGAATCTGAACCACGGCGTTGAGCGATCGGTTGCCGGTTGTCGTGCTCCATCGCAGAGCGGCGCTGCCGGCGTTCTATGCACCATCTCGAACCCCACTTCTCGTCGGATGAACGAAACCACCGGACGAACGAGCCCTCGGAGATCGGCCAGTCGAGTGGATCGAAGCCAAGCGAGGGGAGCGTTACGCTCGCACCGAGACAACGAAGGCCGTTATGTCGCGTGCCAAAGTCTAGTGGAGGCGTATCGCCGAGTACGGTGACTCCGTTCACAAGCGTTCTCGTCGAGCCGATCGAATCATCCTCGGTAGACGTCGATGCTCGACGATGTTCCGGCGCGGCCGGCGCTTTCTCGACTCGCGCCGACGTGCGGCGCGTCGGCGCCGACCAGCGGCGAACGCGGAACGTTTAAGTCAAATAGGACGGCGGGGAGGTGACCGTCGCTTTCGAAGCGACGATGTGACGTGCGTCACATCTCGATGCATTCGCTTAGCACATCGAGCAAGAGATCGCGCTCCGGCGCGCGTCGCACGCAGGCGCTTCCGATGGACTCGAGGAGCACGAGCTTGATGCCGTGCCGATCGGCCTTCTTGTCTTGCGTCATGTGATCGAGCACGGCCTGGGGCTCGACTCCCTCAACCGCGGTCGGCAATCCGGCGCGCACGAGCAGCGACTCGATCCGCTCGCAGTCCGCGGGGCCGAGCCATCCGAGCGCCCGCGAGACATGTGCCGCGATCATCATGCCGATCGCGACGGCTTCGCCGTGCAGCCATCGCTCGTAGTCGCCGATCGACTCGAGGGCGTGGCCGAACGTATGCCCGAGGTTGAGCAACGCACGCCGGCCGTGCTCGCGCTCGTCCTCGGCGACGATTTGCGCCTTGATCTCGCAGCTGCGGCGGATCGCGAAACGCAGCGCGTCGGGCTCGAGCGCGCGCAAAGCTTCCATGTTCGCTTCGAGCCATTCGAAGAACGCCCGGTCGAGGATGAGCCCGTACTTCACGACCTCGGCGAGCCCGGCCGAGAGCTCGCGCGGCGGCAGCGTGCGCAGCGTATCGGTATCCGCGAGCACCGCGATCGGCTGATAGAACGCGCCAATCATGTTCTTGGCGCGAGGGTGATTCACCGCCGTCTTGCCCCCGACCGACGAGTCGACCTGGGCGAGCAGGGTCGTCGGAACCTGAACGAAATCGACGCCCCGCTGGTAGCACGCCGCGGCGAAGCCGGTGATATCGCCGACGACGCCGCCCCCGAGCGCGATGAGGCAGGCGTCGCGATGGAACTCGGCGTCGACGAGCTCGTCGAAGATGCGGCTCAGGGTCGCGAGCGTCTTGTGTTGCTCGCCGTCCGGCAAGACGATGACGCGCGTGTCGCGGTCGCGGAACGCGTTCTGTATCGGCTCTAGATAGAGCTCCCCGACGACGTCGTTCGTCACGATCCCGACCTGGCGCGCCGTGACGGTCTCGCGGAGGAGCTCCGCGTTGCCGAGCAGCCCCGAGCCGATGCGTATCGGATAGCTCCTTTCGCCGAGCGAGACGTCGATGGTATCCATGGCCGCAGCGTCGCAGTCCCCGGCGGACGTTTCAAGGGACGCGAGCCGGTCGAGCTCTTTCTTGAGCGCGGAGACGATGCTCCGTACCTGGCGCCCGCTCGTATCGATCGTGATGTCGGCGATCTCCTCGTAGAGCGGGCGCCGCTCGGCCGCGAGACGCTCGAGCACCGCGCGCGGGTCCTCGGTCTGAAGGAGCGGGCGATTGCGCGCGCTGCGCGTTCGCCGCAGCTGCTCGTCGACGGAGGTCATGAGGTAGATCACGATGCCGGTCCGGGACAAGAGCGCGCGGTTCGCAGGGTCCAGCACGCCGCCGCCGCCGGTCGCGACGACGACGTTCTCTCTGGCCGTGAGCTCGGCGAGACATTCGCGCTCGCGTTCTCGGAATTCTCGCTCGCCCTCTTTCTCGAAGATGAACGGAATGTCGACGCCGGTACGCTTCTCGATCTCGGCGTCGCTGTCGAAAAAGGGCCGGCCGAGCGCCTTCGCGAGCTCGCGGCCGACGGCCGTCTTGCCCGCGCCCATCGGGCCGATCAAGTAGATATTGCTCTTTCTAATCGCCAACCGCGTGCACCGTCTCCACGGAAGGCGCACAGACTGGCAAAAGAAAAGGGCCGGCGCAATGGCCGGCCCTTTCGTAACGGCCGTCGATTGTCGCTCAGTCGTCTATAGCACCGGACAGCGTGACCTCGAGGCCGCTCGGACACGTCACCGTGACGAACAACAGACCGTTGCTCGGTTGGTTGTCTCTGTCGACGAAGACCGAGAAGGAGACGGGCTCCGTCGTGTTCGGGTACGTATAGGAGCTGGTCCCTTTGATCTGACCGTTGGCCGCCACGAACTCGATCGTCGTTTCGGCCGGCAACGGATTCCCGCGCATGTCTCGGAATTCTCCGCCGAACGCGCCCGGCAGACTGCCCGTTAGAACGAGCCCATCCGGGTCGACGTCGCAACCGGACATCGTGATCACGCCCATATCGTAGACCGCCGTCGTCGTGTTGCCGCAGTCGGCGCCCGCGTTGCAGAGCAGTCCGTCGAATAGGCCGTTCTTGTCCGTGTAGACGCCGTTCGAATCGAAGTCGAAGAACGGCTCGAGCGGCGTCGTATCGCGCTGGCCATTCTCGTTGTCGTCACGCCACGGCTCGGGAATATCCTCGAACTCGTCCGCGGCGTCGAAGATGCCGTTGCCGTTCGAATCGAAGAAGCTTTCCTCGCCGATGGCGATGGCCAGCACGGTGACACGGCCGTCGTCCGGACGCGGCGACTGGCTCACCCAGTTCACGGTGCACGCGCCGTCGACCGTCGTGCACTGCGAGCCGATCTGCCCGCCTTCGGTCCAGAGCGTCACGGCGGTGCGCTTCCGGCCCCGGGTGTTTTAAACGG